>NZ_JAIQDF010000004.1:0-685320 GCF_020037055.1 Myxococcus sp. AS-1-15
GGCCCACCAAGGGGTGCCATTGGTATTGGACCTGGGCAACTTCCGCGATGCTTACGGCAGAATGAACGGGGCGTTGCCCTGGGCAGGAAGAACTATCTCTTCGTCGGCAATGACGAGGCAGGTCGCAACCTGGCGGGGCTGAGTTCCCTGGTCGCCACGTGCGAGGCCAACGGCGTTAACCCCGAGGCGTACCTCGCCGACGTGCTGATGCGCCTGGGCAGCCACCCCGCGTCACGCCTGGACGAGTTGCTGCCGCACCGCTGGCAACCGGCCTCTGCCTCCTCGCCAGACTCCTCCTGAAGTCACGCAGGCCTCGGCGTCGAAGAACTCGGTGCGCGGCTATCACGCGGCGCGAACGGAAGGGTGCACCCTTCGAACGCCGCCCGTCGGTCGGTTACCCCCTCTCTGGGGTTCGCGTCTCGTCCTCATGGTGCATGACGAGTTGGTGGCGGAGCTGCGCGCAGACTGCCCCAACCGGCTTCACGATGCCGCCGAGCGCATGGCGGAACTCATGAGGCAGGCCATGCGGGAGGTGACACCGGACCTGGCGGGCGCCATCGAAGCCGAGCCGGCCCTCTCGCGCGTGCTCTCGAAGGACGCGGCCACCATGCGTGACGACAGAGGGCGACTAACGCTATCGCTCTAATCGAAAGGCACACCCCAAAGGTGCGACAACGCCTCGGAGAAGAGGCAAACATCCCACACCAATACGCACCACCCGCCCCGCCTCTTCATTCTGGCAAAGCAGGGGTGGACTTGCTCTCGCTGGGCTCATCGACATGCGCTATCGTATGGAAGCTCACCACAGCAAGCACAGTGAGGAGCATCAAAGATCGCATGTCCATGGGGAGGGAGAATGGCAGTCAACATACGACTAATCGCCACCGAGATCGGTGACCTACTCAAATACGACACCAGCATGAACGAGATTGACCGATACGGGAGTGCCCTATTCAGATTCAATCGTGACTCCTTTCCGAATCCAGCAATCACATCCGTACGCGCCCAGAGAATATTCGATTGGATCCTCACACTAGGAGCACAGGAAATGCTCCCAAGCGAGCGGGCCCTAATGCTGCGCAACTTCTGCGCAAAGCTCGCTCGCGAAAAGCCAGAAGTCTGTCGGCGCATCGACGAGATTCTATCTGAGGCGGGAATTCCCATTCCGAGAACTCCAAAAGAATCCTCCCATCAAGCCACCAAGCCCACCGCCGCAAAAACATCCACACTCGAAGACCTCGACAGGTTGCTTCGCGCATTCGATGACCTCATCGGACACGCCGACAAGCAAGGACGCGGCTACCAACTCCAAGACCTACTGACGGAACTACTCACTATCGAAGGCGTGGACGTACAAAGAAGCTTCACTCGCAATGAAGGAGGAGAGCAAATCGACGGCGCATTTAAGCTTGAGGGGTGGCACTACATCGTAGAATGTCGCTGGCGAAAGAAGCTGGCTAACATACGCGAGCTTGATGGCCTTCATGGTCAATTGGACAGATCTGGGAAACAGACCATGGGGGTATTTCTTTCGATCAATGGGTGGTCCGACAACGTTCCGCTTCTCTTAAAACAGAGCCCTGCGAAATCCATCATTCTCATGGAGGGCGTAGATCTCCGAAGCGTCCTTTCAGGCGCACTATCATTCTCCGAACTAACTCTTTCGAAAGCGGCCAAGCTGAATCTGGAAGGCGAGCCGTATCATCGAGTCTCAGACATCTTGCGCGACCGCAACTCATGAATTCATGAACGTCGATAGCACTGCTGGTTTGGGAGCCTGCGGCGAAGGCGGCCTGAACCATTCGCGGAAAGCGTCCCCATTGAAGAAGGAGTGAGCACCTGCCTCCTTCCTGAGACGCCCTCCGCGCAACACCCCGCGAAGCTCGTGTCCATTGACCCGGGCCTCCGGCACTGCGGCGTTGCCGTGTTCGACGTGCTGATGGGCGAGCGTGCAACGCTGCTGGCCGCCGGACTTCCGAAGAACCCCACGCGTCAGGATGGGGAGCTGTCGCTGGCCTCGTGGGCATCCATGGCCCTCGCGGTCCGCGAGTGGCTCCGTCCACGCATGAGCGACGCGCCCCTCCAACTCGTCATCGAGCTGCCCCGCGTCTACAGCGCCGCCGACCAGAAGGGCGACCAGAACGACCTCATCCAACTTGCGGGCGTCGTCGGCATGCTCGGTGGTCTCCTGCCGAACGTCGCCAGCCGCCGCAGCGTATACCCGCGCGACTGGAAGGGCACCGTTGACGCAGACGCGTTCATCGAGCGCATCAAGCAGCGCCTCGACGCAACCGAGCACCTGCGCGTGGAGATGCCCACTGCCTCCTCCCTCCATCACAACGTCTGGGACGCCATCGGCATCGGGCTTCACGCCCTCGGTCGCCTCGCGCCCCACCGCGTCTTCCCGAGGTAGCTATGTCAGCGCCCACGCCTAACAGCCCGCCAGCTCTCCCGGACTTCCTCACCGTGGACGAGGCCGCCAACTTGCTGCGCGTGAACCGGAAGACGCTCTACGAGGCAATCCGGCTCGGCAGCGTCCCCGGCGTCGTCCGCATCGGGAAAGCCCTCCGCGTCCAGCGCGACGCACTGCTAGCTTGGTTCTCGGGCAACAGCGGTCCTTCGCTCGGAGCAAAGTCGTGAGCGTCAGACTGCGGAAGTGGAAGACCAAGGAGGGAAAGGTGCAGGAAGCGTGGTGGGTTGACGTGAAGTACCAACATCCCGACGGCTCGGTGGAGCGCGTGCGGAAGGCGTCTCCCGTCAACACCCGTCGTGGTGCTGAAGAGTACGAGCGCCAACTCCGTCATGCACTCCTGGCCGGAACCTTCGGGAAGGAAAAGAAGGAGGAGGCAGAGGCTCTCACGCTGGCGAAGTTCATCCAGCAGTTCCTCACCTACAGCGAGAACAACAACAAGCATTCCACCGTCGTCAGCAAGCAGCAGATTCTCAGGGATCACATCCTCCCTTTCTTCGGGGAGAAGAAGCTCGATGCAATCGGCCCAGCCGAAATCGAGGACTTCAAGGCCGCCATGAAGAAGAAGCCCCGACGGCTCAGCGGCCACTCTGAGACCCCATCCAAGCGAGCTCTCCGACGGCGCAAGGTCAACAAGCCGAAGACGTTGGGCCTGAAGACCATCAACAACGCCCTGGCCGTCCTCAGCAAGCTCCTCAACCTCGCCAAAGAGCAGAACGTCCTGGCCCACACCCCAGACGTGAAGCTCTTCAAGGTCGCGAAGCCCGACTACGACTTCCTCACCTTCGAAGAGGTGGATCAGCTCCTCGATGCGGCCACGCCCCAAGAGGCGGCCCTCCTGACGACGGCGCTCAAGACGGGCCTACGGCAGGGGGAACTCATCGGGCTCCAGTGGTCGGACGTCGACCTCATCCGCGCCAAGCTCCACGTCAAGCGGACCATCTGGCGCGGCGTCGAGGGCACTCCGAAGGGCGGCAGCTCCCGGACGGTGGACCTGCCTCAATCCGGTGTGGACGCGCTCAAGTCCCACCGACACCTCCGAGGCCCCTTCGTCTTCTGCCAAGAGAACGGAGAGCACCTCACTCCGGGGATGATGGACCACCTGCTCATCACCACGCTGAAGCGGGCGGGCGTCACTCGCGAGAAGGGCACCATCGGTTGGCACGACCTGCGCCACACCTACGGCAGCCACCTCGCGATGAGGGGCATCCCCATGAAGGTCATCCAGGAGCTGATGGGGCACGCCACGCTCGACATGACGATGCGGTACGCCCACCTGAGTCCAGACACCCGACGAGAAGCCGTGAAGGCTCTCGACAGCCCCGCGAGGGGCACATTGGGGGCACATGAACAGGACGCCATCGGCTGAAAATGAAAAAGCCCCCAAGTCCTAGGGACTTGGAGGCTCTTTCGGGTTGCCCAGGGCGGGATTCGAACCCGCACACCTTTCGGCGCCACCCCCTCAAGATGGTGTGTCTACCAGTTCCACCACCTGGGCGTTGCTGCGCGGACCATCTACAGGACCGCTTCGGATCACGCAACGAGTTTCTAACCGCTGCGTGCTCCGATTTGTTTCAACCCGCTCCTCAGGGAGCCGGGGTCGGCGCGGGGGCCTGCTGGCCCTCGGCCGGAGCCGCCTCACCGCGCGGCTGCTCCACCGTCCCAGGGGCCGCCTGCTGACCCGCCGGAGACGACGTCTCACCCGCCGCAGGAGCCGGCGCCGCGGGAGCCGCCGGAGCGGGCGCCGCGATGGAACCACCCGCCGCCACCGAGGACTTCAGGCCGACGAAGGACAGGCCCAGCGACGTGAAGAAGAACATCGCCGCGCACACGCCGGTGAGCTTGCTCAGGAAGGTCACCGCGCCACGACCACCAAAGGCACTCGTGGCCGCGCCGCCGCCGAGGGCCGAGCCCATGCCAGCGTCCTTACCCGGCTGCAGCAGGATGACGAAGATCATGAACACGCACACGAGGACGTGCACGATCGTGACGAAGGTCAGCATGTGGAGTTTTCCGAACGTTCCGTGAAAAGAGGGCGCACCTTATTGCAGAAAACAGTGCGCCGATAGCACCAAATCGCGCGCCCTACCCTACCGGGCCGCCTGGATGATGGCCGCGAAATCGCCGACCTTCAGGCTCGCCCCCCCCACCAGCGCCCCGTCCACGTCCGGCTGCCCCAGCAATTCCGCGGCGTTATCCGGCTTCACACTGCCGCCGTACTGGATGCGCACCTGGGCGGCCGTCTGTTCGCCGTACAGCCGGCCCACCAGCGCCCGGATGGCCGCGTGGACCTCCTGCGCCTGCGCCGACGTCGCGTTGCGCCCCGTCCCGATCGCCCACACCGGCTCGTACGCCAGCACGAAGCCCGCCACGTCCTTCGCCTCGAAGCCCTCCAGCCCTCCCCGGACCTGGCGCTCCACCACCTCCAACGTCCGGTTCGCCTCGCGCTCCGCCAGCGTCTCACCCACGCAGAGGATCGGCGTCATCTTCGCGGCCAGCACCGCCTTGGCCTTCTTGTTCACCGTCTCGTCCGTCTCGCCGAACAGCTGCCGGCGCTCCGAGTGCCCCACGATGACGTAGGCACACCCCAGCTCCGCCAGCATCGGCGCGGACACCTCGCCGGTGAACGCACCCGACGACTCCCAGTGGCAGTTCTGCGCCGCCAGCTGCAACGGCGCGCCCTCCAGCGCGACGTGCACCGCCTGCAGCGCCAGGTACGTCGGCGCCACCACCACCTCCACCACATCCCCCACGGAGGTCACCGCCCCCCGCAGCTCACGGACCAGCGCCAGGGCCTCCGGCACCGTCTTGTTCATCTTCCAGTTGCCGGCGACGATCTTCCGACGTCGAGACGAGACGGCCATGTGTCACTCCCCCAGCGCTGTGGATGTGGTGGTGCTGCTGCTTGGGCGCGACGGAGACTACCGCGTCTCCAGCGCCTTGATGCCCGGAAGCTCGCGGCCTTCCAGGAACTCCAACGAGGCCCCGCCGCCCGTGGACACGTGGCTGAGCTGATCCGCCAGCCCCATCTGCTCCACGGCCGCCGCGCTGTCCCCGCCGCCAATCACGGTGATGGCCTGCTTGTTGTTCGCCATGGCCGTGCCCACCGAGCGCGTGCCCTCGGCGAACTTCGCCACCTCGAACAAGCCCATGGGCCCGTTCCACACCACCGTGCGCGCGTCGCGGATGTGCTGCGTGAACAGCGAGCGCGTCTTCGGACCGATGTCCAGGCCCATCATGTCCTTGGGCACCGCGTTGTCCGGCGTCTCCTGCGCGGAGCTCTTCTCCGTCGGCTCGGTGCCGACGATGTGGTCCACCGGGAGGACGATGGGCGTCTTCAGCCGGTGCGCCGCCTCGAGCAGGCGCGTGGCCAAGGACAGCTTGTCCTCCTCGACGCGGGACTTGCCCACCTCCACGCCCTGCGCCTTCAGGAACGTGTACGCCATCGCCCCGCCCACCAGGAGCGCGTCCACCTTGGGCAGCAGGTTCTCGATGACCTTGATCTTGTCGCTCACCTTCGAGCCACCCAGGATGGCCACGAAGGGCTTCTCCGGCGTCTTCAGCACGCGGCCCAGGTACTCGATCTCCTTCTTCATCAGGAGGCCCGCCGCCTTCTCCTTCACGAAGGGCACCATGCCCGCCGTGGAGGCGTGGGCGCGGTGCGCGGTGCCGAAGGCGTCGTTGACGTAGACGTCCGCCAGCGCGGCCAGCTCTCGCGCGAAGGCCTCGTCGTTGGCCTCCTCCTCCTTGTGGAAGCGCAGGTTCTCCAGCACCACCACCTGCCCCTCCTTCAGCTCCTTCACCTGCTTCTTCACGCCGTCGCCCACGCAGTCATCCGTGAGGATGACCTCGTGCTTGCCGCCGAGCAGGTCGGCCAGCCGCACGGCGACCGGCTCGAGCGACAGCTTGGGGTCCGGTCCCTTCGGACGTCCCAGGTGGGAGGCCAGGATGACCTTGCCGCCCAATTCCAGCGCGCGGCGGATGGTGGGCAGCGCCTCACGGATGCGGGTGTCGTCCGTCACCTTCCGGCCGTCGAGCGGGACGTTGAAGTCCACGCGGATGAAGGTGCGCTTGCCCGTGAGTTGCAGCTCGTCGATGTAGCGGATCATCTTGGCTCTCCCTGGACCGGAAACGGACTACACGCCCTTCGACACGAGGAACTTCGCCGTGTCGACCATGCGGTTGGAGAAGCCCCACTCGTTGTCGTACCAGGCCATGACCTTCAGCATGTTGTCGCCCATCACGAAGCAGTTGGTGGAGTCGAAGATGGCCGAGTGCGGGTTGCCGTTGTAGTCCACCGACACCGTCTGCGCGTCGCTGAACTCCAGGATGCCCTTGAGCGGGCCGGCGGCGGCCGCGCGGTAGGCCTCCACCACGGCCTCCTGGGTGATCTTCTTCTCGGTGTTCACCGTCAGGTCCACCAGGGACACGTTCGGCGTGGGGACGCGGACGGCCAGGCCGTGCATCTTGCCCTTGAGCTGCGGAATCACCTCGCCGATGGCCTTCGCGGCGCCGGTGCTGGTGGGAATCATGGAGAGCGCGGCGGCGCGGGCGCGGCGCATGTCCTCGTGCGTGAGGTCCAGGATGCGCTGGTCGTTGGTGTAGCTGTGCACCGTCGTCATCAGGCCCTTCTCGATGCCGAAGTTGTCCACCAGCACCTTGGCGATGGGCGCCAGGCAGTTGGTGGTGCACGAGGCGTTGGAGATGATGTGGTGCTTGGACGCGTCGTACTCGCCGTGGTTGATGCCGTAGGCGATGGTCAGGTCCGGGCCCTTGGCCGGCGCGGAGATGAGGACCTTCTTGGCGCCCGCCTTCAGGTGCTTCTCGGCGCCCTCGCGGCCGGTGAAGCGGCCGGTGCACTCGAGCACCACGTCCACGTTCAGGCTCTTCCAGGGCAGCGCCGTGGGGTCCTTCTCCGCGGTGACGATGATCTCCTTGCCGTCCACCACGATGCCCTTGTCCGTCGCCTTCACCTCACCCGGCCAGGTGCGGTGCACGGAGTCGTACTTGAACAGGTGCGCCAGGGCGGCGGGCTTGTCCAGGTCGTTGATGGCGACGATCTCCAGGTCTTCCTTGCGGCTGAGCGCGGCGCGGAGGATGCAGCGACCGATGCGTCCAAACCCGTTGATGGCGATGCGAGTGGCCATGTGCGTGTCTCCTTAGAAGAGGTGGGCGCGAAAGGCGCGCCCACGAACGGTTTTCACGTCAGAAAACGAGGGCCGCCGACCGTAGGCACGCGGCCCCGCTGAGTCAACGCTTCAGGTCGCTCGTGCGACGGCGCGCGCGTCGAAGCTGAACAATCACCCCGACCAACAGCCACAGCCCCGCGCCCGTTCCCCCGCCGGCCCCGCAGCCGCAGCCCGAGTCGCCCAGCGGATGGTAGAACTGCGGCAGCGCGTCCAGGACGATGGGCTCCGGGGGCTCGGGAGGCTCGGGCTCCTCGGGAGGATGCGGGTCCACCCCGCGCGGCGCCACGCACCCGCTCAACAGGCCGGGCCCCGTCTCGCCGGAATCCCCGACGGGCGGCGAGCCCGGCGCGGGGAAGCCCGCGCGCACCAGGAACGCGGACAACAGCCGGGCCCGCGCCGCCCGGTCCACCACCGCCTCGAAGGGGACCCCCAACAGCAGCACCTGCCCCGCGGGCATGGAGAACACGCCCGCCCCCAGCTCCGTCCCCGCGTACCGCACCACCGCCGAGCCGCCCGAGGCCGGGATGAGCAAATCGGTGGACCCCACCGGATAGGCGCCCCGGGTGCCGTCGTCCAGGGCCACGCCCGTCCAATCCGCCAGGAAGTCTCCCGGCACGCCCTCCACGCTCCGAGGCGGCGCGCCGGTCCCCACCGAGGCCCGGAGGATGTCCGTGAGGAAGGCCTTGTCGTCCGAGTCCCCCACCGACAGCGCGGACGCCACCTGGCTGCCCGACAGCAGCAGATGTCCACCGCCCATCACATACGCGCGCAGCGTGTCCTGTTCGGCGCGCGTCAGTCCGGCGCCCGCAGCGCCACCCCGCCCGGTGAACCAGTCCACCACCCGGTAGCCCGCTCCGACGGACACCAGCCCCGCCGCCACCGCCCCGCTCGTCGCGCTGTCGAAGGCCACGCCCGACTGGCTCATCGCGTCCCCGTGGCGGCGCACGTACGTACCGTCGTTCATCGTCTCCAGGAGCACCCGCAGCGGGGCCTCCAGGCCATACGCGTCCAGCGCCTCGCCGCACGCCAGCGCGGAGTCCAGCCGCTCGAAGGCGTTGACCACCAGCGCCGGGGGCGCGTCCCCCGAGCGCACGCCGACGATGGCGGACGGGAAGCCCTCGCCGCCCGCGCTCACCGCCGCGACGCGGAAGTAGCGCGAGACGCCCGCCGCCAGCGGCACGCTCAGGCTCGTCCCGGACACCTCGGTGCCGTCGTCCCAGGCCTGGCCGTCCTCGCTCTGGTAGACGCGGTACGCGGTGGGCGCATCGCGCCCCTCCTCGTCCGGGTTGGCCTGGGGCGCGGCCCAGCGCACCTCCACCGTGCCGGCCGAGACGTTGCGCGCCACCACCGCGTCGGGGGCCTCGGGCGGCAGCGTCACCGCCACGCCGTCCCGCGCGGCGTAGTACTTGATGAGGCCCTGGAGGATGGCGCGCGCGGCGACGCGGCGGAACGCCGGCTCCTTCAGCCGGTTCGAGTCCGCCACCGCGTCGTGGTAGGCGATCTCCAGCAGCACCGACGGCATCTCCGGGTTGTGCGTGGGGTTGACCTCGCCCAGGTTCGCCGAGCGCAGGCTGCGCACGCGCCACGTCGGGTCGACCTCGCGCTTGAGGTCCGCGCCCAGCTCGTCCAACAGCGCCCGCCCCAGCACGTCGCTGCCGGGCACGCCGGTGAAGTTGAGCGTGCCGTCCACCGGGTTCGGCCCGTAGACATAGGCCTCGGTGCCCACCACGTTGCCGCTGGTGGAGGCGTTGGTGTGCCAGGCCACGTACACCGCGTCCTCCCCCTCCTCGTGCAGCCACGCGGCGAAGCGCGCGCGGGCCGTCACGTCCGCGTTGCGCTCGTTGGCGATGGCGTTGGCCCCGGTGGGCGCGTACACGCTCGCGGGCGCGCCGCTGAACTGCACGTGGTAGCGCGCGGCCTCCTCGTAGCGGGGACGCTGCAGCGCGGCCATCTGCGCGTCGCCGATGACGCCCGAGCCGCCGCCGAAGCGCACCGCGTCCACCGACACCGTGGCGCCCTCCTCCGCGTCGTTCATCAGCACCACCGCCGCGCGCTCCGGCCCCGCGTTCGCCTTGAAGAAGAAGCGGCCCAGGAGCACCCACGTCCCACCGTGGCGGCGCTGGTTGACGCGGAAGTGGCTCTCGCCGCCCGCGTGGCGCACCACGTAGTGCGCGTTCTGGGTGCGCGTGGGCGCCGCGCCATAGGAGACGTACACATGGTAGTTGCCGTCCGCGGGCACCACCGGCGCCCAGGTCGCCGTCGCCGTGGAGTCCTGCGTGGTGAGCAGCTCCCGCGTGGTGCCTTGTGTGAACGGCTCGACAGCGTTGCCCATGGGGAAGGAAGGCGTCGCCCAGCCCTTCTGCTCCGTCGCGCGGAACAGCCCCGTGTCCCCCGCCTCGGAGTAGCCCGCGCCCCCGTCGTCCACGATGACCATGCGCGAGTTCAGGTCCGCCTCGCGCACCGGCACCACCGTGGCGCCCGCGCCCATCAACATGGGCAACAGGTACTGGTTCACCACCTCGGCGGAGATGAGGTCCTCCACCACCGCCCACGTGTTGGGCCGCTGCGTGGCCCAGCGCGACAGCGTGGGCGCCCGGTAGAAGCCGTGGCCGGGGCTCAGGTAGATGACCTTCCCGGACAGCGCGCCCGCCCGCGTCCGCGTCTGGGGCACCCCCGCGAGCGAGGCCTTCGTCGTGCCGTCCCGCTGCTCGCGCCGCACCACGGGCGCGTCGGCGGCGCTCAGCTTCCTCGACTCGTGCGCACGGCGGGACGGCGCCGGCAGGTACACCGCGTCCGGGGGCTCCAGGCCACAGGCGCCCACTTCGCCCTCGTGGGTGTGCACGGGGGCCTGGGCGGAGGCGAGGGTGGAGGTCAACAGGAGGGCCAGCAGCACGCCGCCTGGACGCGCCCGGAAGAAGTCGGTGCTCATGGCCGCCGACCTTACCCATTCACATCTCCACGGCAATCGAACCCGTGAGTGCTAGCCTGCCCGTCCCTTCAGGTTCCGATGACCGTACCTGCCCGGCCACCTCCTACCTTCCCTCCCCGTCGCGGCTCGGGGTTCCTCGCCTCGTTCGGCCATGCCTGGGCGGGCCTCATCCACACCGTCGTCCACCAGCGAAACATGCGCCTGCACCTCATCTCCGCCGTGCTGGTGGGGCTGGTGGGCAGCGGCATCCCCCTGGGGCTCGCCGAGAAGGTCACCCTCATCTTCTGCGTGCTGCTCATCTTCTTCGCGGAAATCCTGAACAGCGCGCTCGAACACCTGGTGGACCTGGCCGTCCAGCAGTTCGACGAGAAGGCCCGGCTCACCAAGGACGCGGCCGCCGCGGGCGTGCTGGTGCTCGCGCTGGGCACGGTGGTCATCTTCGCGGCCATCCTCGTGCACAACTGGGAGACGGTGCGCACGAGCACCGACGCCATCGTCCGCCAGGTGGCGCTCGGCCTGCCCTTGACGGCGTGCGTGGTGGTGCTGGTGCTGCCCCAGCGAAGGCCCGTCGGCGTGGACGTGGGCGCCTTCGTGGCGGGCGGCGTGCTGCTCGCGTTCCTGGCCCAGTACACGGCCAGCACCGTGTTCACCGCGATGACGGCGGGGCTGCTCTTCGTCGCGGGCTCGGCGGCCTACACCCGCCGACGCGAAGCGAGCTCTCCAGGGGCGCCAGCGGGCGATTCGGCGGTCAACCGGACATAAAAAAACCGGCTGACGCCGGTCCACCACCACCTCAGGGGGCGGGAGCCCCGGAACCCGTCCGGAGCTCGCTCACCCGCCGAGGGGCGCTTGGGGTGAGTCTCGCACGCTCAGGCGCGCTGACGCCACTCGGAGCCCTGCTCCGGGGACGCAGGCACGGCGACGGCCTTGTCGCCTTCCTTCAGGTCCGAGGTCACCAGATCGAGCAGCTCCGTGGCGATACCGATGACCTGGTGCGGCGTGTAGCCGCTGGCGCGAAGCTGGTTGAAGAAGGTGCGCGCCAGGATCCGGGTGCCCTTTTGATCGGTGCTCACAGTCAATGCCTCCAAATTTGGGGGCGGCGCGAACAACGAGGGCCGCCGGCTAATCACTCGAGCCTTGTTCTTCAACCCCCGTGCCAGTCGTTCTCTTCCAAACGGATTCACCAGCAGTTCCCAGGGGTTGAAGAGCCGCACGGGTCGGCATGGGGTGAATCGGGGTGCGAAGGGGGCTACGCACCCGGGGGAACCCCCGAGGGAACTGGATGGCCGGGTGCATCACGAGGTACGCACCCGTTCCGCGGCCTCGAGCCCCTCGTGGTTTCAAGTGCTTGCAATCTTTCAGCGGGGTGGAGCAGAACGCGCCCCCCACCAGGAGCGAACGGCAATGGCGTATCGGGTGAACAACATCGGGCTGTGGCTGGACGAGCCGGAGGAGCTGCTCGGTCAGCGGGCCGCGGAGAAGCTGGGCGTCACCCGCTCCGACCTGGCCTCCGTGCGGGTGGTGCGCTCCGTGCTGGATGCGCGCAAGAAGGGCAGCCCGCGCTACATCTACACGCTGGAGGTGGAGATGGCGCCGGGGCGAAAGCCCAGGCAGCTGCCGCCGGACGTGGGCGAGGCGCCGCCGCCGCCGGAGCCGCTGACGGCGGTGAAGCCGCCCGAGCAGTGGCCCATCATCATCGGCACGGGTCCCGCGGGGCTGTTCGCCGCGCTGGGGCTGCTCGAGCGCGGCGTGAAGAGCATCCTCATCGAGCGGGGACGCGAGGTGGTGGCGCGGCGCA
This sequence comes from Myxococcus sp. AS-1-15, assembly GCF_020037055.1. Lineage (NCBI taxonomy): Bacteria > Pseudomonadati > Myxococcota > Myxococcia > Myxococcales > Myxococcaceae > Myxococcus > Myxococcus sp. AS-1-15. The sequence continues at coordinate 12,387 of NZ_JAIQDF010000004.1, forward strand.
AGGACGTGGCGAAGCTGATGCGCGACGGCACGTTGGACCCGGAGAGCAACATGAACTTCGGGGAGGGCGGCGCCGGCGCGTACACGGACGGCAAGCTGTCCACGCGCATCAACCACCCCATGGTGCGCAAGGTCATCGAGGCCTTCGCCCGCTACGGCGCGCCGGACGCCATCCTGGTCGAGGGCAAGCCGCACATCGGCTCGGACCTGCTGCCGGGCGCGGTGGCGAAGCTGCGCGAGGAGCTCATCGCTGGCGGCTGCGAGGTGCACTTCGGCCAGCGCGTGGACGACCTCGTCTACAAGGACGGCCGCGTCGCGGGCGTGAAGCTCGCGGACGGGCGCACGCTGGAGAGCGACCGCGTCATCCTGGCCCCCGGCAACTCCGCGCGCGAGCTGTACGAGCGCTTCGCCGCCGACGGCCGCGTCAGCGTGGAGGCCAAGCCCTTCGCGCTGGGCTTCCGCGCCGAGCACCCGCAGACGCTCATCAACGGCATCCAGTACGGCAGCGCCGCGAAGAACCCGAAGCTGCCCCCCGCCGACTACAAGCTCGCGGAGAACCTGGACGTCGACGGCGAGGTGCGCGGCGTCTACTCGTTCTGCATGTGCCCGGGCGGAATCGTGGTGCCCACGCCCACCGAGGACGGGCTGCAGTGCACCAATGGCATGAGCAACTCGCGCCGCAACGCGCGCTACGCCAACGCGGGCATCGTCGTCTCCGTCTCCGTGGCGGACTTCGAGCGCGAGGGCTTCCACGGACCGTTGGCTGGTTTGCAGTTCCAGCGGCACTGGGAGCAGAAGGCGTACGAGCTGGGCGGCGGGAAGTTCTTCGCCCCCGCGCAGACGATTCCGGACTACCTGGCCGGGCGCGTGAAGAAGGACCCGGGCGGCACCAGCTACCGTCCGGGCCTGGCGCACGTGGACCTGAACCGGCTGTTCCCGGAGCGGCTCACCACGTCCCTCAAGCAGGCGCTGAAGACCTTCGACCGGAAGATGCGCGGCTTCATCAGCGACGAGGGCAAGCTCATCGGCATCGAGAGCCGCACGTCGTCCCCCGTGCGAATCACCCGCGGCGAGGACCTGCAGTCGGTGTCCTGCAAGGGCCTGTACCCCGCGGGCGAGGGGTGCGGCTATGCGGGCGGCATCGTCTCGTCGGCCATTGATGGATTGCGCGTCGCGGAGCAGATTGCCACCGAGCTGGCGTGAGCCACGCCCGCGCCCCAACAGAGGGAGCCCTGCCATGCGTTACGTCGTGCGCACTCCGGATGGTGAGCTGACCTACCCCAGCCTCCTGGACGTGGAGCGCGCCTACGTCCAGGGCCTGGTGGACGCCGATGACGAGGTGCGGGAGGAGACCTCCCAGACGTGGCGCAAGGCGGGCAGCCTGCCGGTGCTCGCGCGCGCGAAGTCGCCGTCCTCGGGGCTGGCGGCGCGGGGCCAGTGGCTCACGGTGGCGGGCGCGGTGCTGGTGGGCGCGCTGGCCCTGTCCTTGGTGCTGCGCGACTCCTGGCACCTGCGCATCCTGGGAATCGTCCTGGCCCTGGTGGTCAGCTCGCTGCTCACGCGGGTGACGTTCAAGGCCTTCAAGCGGCCTCCGCCCCAGGCCTGAGGCCCGCCTCCTCCCCTGCTCTCCAGCCGGAGGGCCCGACGCCCGCCGACATCGGCAAGCGCACGGCCCATCTTGTCCGCTGGAAGTCAGCCACGCGAGAGGGGAGGACGCACTTGCTCAGCACCTACCTGTCCAAAGATGCCGCCCGCCGACTGCGCCATGGAGCCCCCTGGTTGCGCCGGGAGGACATCGTCTCCATGGAGGGAACGCCCCAACCCGGCGAGCCCGTGCAGCTGCGAGACGAGGACGGCGCGGTGCTCGGGCTGGGGGACGTGGACCTGGAGGCCTCGCTCGCGGTGCGGCGGCTGGGCATGCCGGACGAGGCGGTGGAGGGGCTGATTCCGCGCCACCTGCGCCGCGCCTTCGAGCGCCGGGGCCGCATGGTGGACGACCCGCGCTTCTGCCGGGTGGTGAACGATGACGGGGACGGGCTGCCCGGCCTCATCGTGGACCGGTACGACACCCACTTCGTGGTGCAGACGCTGACGCGCTCCATGGACGCCCGGCACCAGGACATCACCCGCGCGCTGGTGGAGGTGACGGGCGCCAGCTCGGTGCTCTTGCGCAACGACTCCCCGCGCAGGAAGGCCCTGGGACTGTCCACCCAGCGCCCCCATGTCCTCTACGGCACCCCACCCCGCTGGTGCCGGCTGCTGGAGCTGGGCGCCAGGTTCACCGTGGACCTCACGTACGGCCAGGGCACGGGCTACGCCTATGACCAGCGGGAGCTGCGCCGCGTGGTGGGCCGCATGGCCTGGGACGGCCGGGTGCTGGACGCCGCGTGCAACGTGGGCGGGCTGTTCGTCCACGCGGGCCTGCACGGGGCGCGGCACATCCTCGCCTTCGACGCGGACGCGGACGCGGCGGACCTGGCGCGCGAGAACGCCGAGGCGAACGGGCTTCTGGGGCGCGTGCTGGTGGAGAAGGGCACCGCGCTGCAGGCCCTGCGCGCGGTGCGGGAGACCTTCGACCTGGTGCTGCTGGACACACTCCGGGTGGCGACCGAGGAGGAGTTCGTGGAGCACCTGCGGTACGCGCTGCGACGCACCCGGCATGGGGGCCGGCTGATGGTGGTCGGCTATCACCCACCCCTGGCGTTCGGCGGCTTCGACGAGCTGGTGGCCACCGCGTGCGAGGCGGAGGCGCGAATCGCCACCCGGCTGGCCCGGCCCGGACTGCCTCCGGACCACCCGACGCTGGTGGGCTCCCCCGGCGCGGAGTACCTGGACACGGTGGCGCTGGAGGTGAGCTGACGCGGGAAAGCACCGCTCCGCCGTGGGGAGTGCTAGTGTCCGCGCCCGCGATGACCAACGAAAACGCCCCCCAGACCGCGACCTCCACCCCGGCGGATTCCGTCGAGACCGTCCGCAAGGTGTACGCGGCCGACCTGCGTGAGAAGGACCGCGTCCACACCGTCTTCCGCGTCACCAAGAAGGAGAAGGTGACGGCCCGCAGCGGCAAGGTGTTCCTGGCCCTGACGCTCGTCGACAAGAGCGGCGAGGTGGACGCGCGCGTGTTCGACAAGGTCGACGCGCTCGAGCCGTCCTTCCAGTCCGGCGACTTCGTGCTCGTCCAGGGCAACGTCATCCAGTTCCACGGCCGCACGCAGGTGGTGGTGGAGGGCCTGGAGCGCCTGGACCCCGAGCCCCTGGACCCCAAGGAGTTCGAGCCGCCCCCGGCGCCTCCCGTCGAGGCCAAGGCCGCCCCGGAGGCGAAGCCCGCCGCCGAGCCGCGCGCCGAGAAGGCCGACAAGGGTGAGAAGAGCGAGAAGAGCGAGCCCCGTCACGACGGCGGCGGTGGCGCCCGGGCCGCGGGCCTCATCCGCGAGCTCATCAACGAGCGCATCAACGATCCGTTCGTGAAGCAGCTCCTGATTGCGTTCCTGGACGACCCGCAGGTGGCCGCGGGGCTGCCGGTGGCGCCGGCCGCCAAGGGCATGCACCACGCGTGGCGCGGCGGCCTGGCCGAGCACCTGCTGTCGGTGATGCGGCTGACCCTGCGGGTGGCGGACCACTACCCCATGGCGGACCGGGACCTGCTGCTGGCGGGCGCGTTCCTGCACGACGTGATGAAGGTGGCGGAGATCTCCCCGGACAAGGGCTTCGACTACACCGACGAGGGCAAGCTCGTGGGCCACCTGGTGATGACGGCCCAGAAGATCCGCGAGAAGACGCTGTCCATCCCCGGCTTCCCGCCGCTGCTCGAGAACCACCTCACGCACCTGGCCATCTCGCACCACGGGCAGCTGGAGTACGGCAGCCCCAAGGTGCCGATGACCATCGAGGCGCACATCGTCCACGCGCTCGACTCGCTCGACTCGCGCATCGCCTCGTGGCTGGAGGCCATGCAGCGCGACTCGAACGAGAAGTGGACGGACGTGCTGCGCCACTACGACCGGCAGCTCTGGAAGGGCCCCCTGCCCACCGTGCGCGGCCGCGGACCCGTCGAGGGTGGCGGCGGTGGTGGCGGTGGCCGCCGCAAGTCGCGCGAGGAGAAGCGCAAGAACCGGGGCGACAAGGCTCCGCAGCAGCAGGCCCCTTCGCAGGAGGGCGGCGCGCCGGTGGTGGCGCGTGAGGAGCAGCAGCCGCAGCAGCGTCCTCCCCGCCGCGAGCGGCCGCCTCGCGAGGACCGGCCTCCCCGCGAGGACCGTCCGCCGCGCGAGGAGCGCGCCCGGGACGAGCAGCGCGCGCCCCGCGAGGAGCGTCCGCCGCGTCCGCCGAGGGATCCGAACAGCCTGCCGAAGGAGCTGACCTTCAAGCCCTTCAGCGCGCTGACGACGCTCTCGGGCGACAAGAGTGGCGAGGGTTCGTCGGAAAGCTGAGTCGTCATGGCGAAGAAGCTGGGTGAGCGCCTCATCGAGGCGGGGCTCGTCAACGCCGGGGCCGTGGAGCAGGCCCTGGAGCACCAGAAGATCACCGGCCACAAGCTGGGGGACTGTCTGGTGGAGCTGGGGCTCCTCCAGGAAGCGGCGTTGCTGCGCTTCCTGGCCGCGGAGTTCCAGACGCGCTTCGTGAGCGCGGACAAGCTGGCCAAGGCGAAGATCGCCACCGAGGTGCTCGACAGGCTCCCGGTGCGACTCGCCGAGGCGCAGAACGTGCTGCCCCTGGCGGTGGACCCGGACCGGAAGCTGTTGTCCGTGGTCGCCGCCGAGCCGCAGAACAAGGCGCTGATGGACGAGATTGCCCTCGTCACGGGCATGTCGGAGGTCTACGCGTATGTGGGCCTGCGCGGCGCCATCGCCGCGGCCATCCGCAAGCACTACTACGGCGACCCCACCGCGTTCGCCGCGCTGCTGGAGGCCGCGAGCGCGCAGTCCGGCCCCGCCGAGTCCACGTCGCGCTCCGGCGCGCCGGAGCACAACCGCACGTCCACCAGCAACCGCAGCAGCCTGTCCTTCCGCATGGAGACGGACCCGCGCATGCGGGTGCAGCGCCCCAGCGGCGGCACACAGGTGGCCGGGCGTCCGTCGTCCACGCAGCGGCGCGAGCCGGGTGGCCCGCGCGGGCTGGTCAGCGACATCGACTACGTGGAGACGCTGGGCATCCTCGTGGGGCTGCTGGAGCAGGACCGCCAGCGGCACCGGGGACACTCCGCGCAGCTGGCGCGGCAGGCGGGCATCGTCGGTCAGCGCATGGGCATGCCCCACAAGGAGCTGGCCGCGCTGTCCATCGCCGCGTACCTGCACGACCTGGGCAAGCCGTCCGAGCGGCACTTCTCGCTGGCGAGCAACGCCGTCAACTCGGAGTGGAAGGCGCAGGCCCGCGCCGCGTGCCGCGCGCCCACGAAGCTGTTCGAGACGGTGCACCTGCCCGCGCAGGTCAACACCATCCTGGCGCAGCTGTATGAGGCCTGGGATGGCTCGGGCACGCCCCAGGGCGCCAAGGGAGAGGAGATCACCCTGGGCGCGCGCATCCTCGCGGCGGTGGACAGCTTCCTGGAGCTGACCAAGAACCCCGGCAACGCGCTGGGCAAGGCCCTGCCCAAGGAGCAGGCCCTGGAGCACCTGCGCACGAACGCGGGCGTGCTCTACGACCCGGTGGTGGCGGACATCGTCATCCAGTTGCAGAGCGGCGAGCTGCTCCGCCACAGGCTGGAGAGCGAGGGCCGGCAGGTGCTCGTGGTGGAGCCGGACGAGACGGCTCGCGGCGAGCTGCTGGAGGCCGTGCTCAAGCAGGGGCTGGTGGCCCATGCGCTGTCCACGCAAGAGGGCGCGCAGGATGGCCTCGCCCGGCAGGACTGCGATGTCCTGGTGGTGAGCCTGCGCCTGGGTCAGCAGGAGGTGTTGGATCTGCTCCAGCAGGCCCGCTCCGCGCCGGAGACGGCGGGGCTGCCCATCGCGGTGGTGGGTGAGCCGGATGCGCCCACGCGCGAGCGGCTGATGATGGGCGGCGCGACGGAGCTGCTGCCTCCCGGGGACAAGTCCCTCGTCGCCAAGGCGGTGCGCGCGCTGCTCGAGGACCGGGTGCTGCACAACGGCCCGGGGCGCGTGGTGCGTGGCAGCTTCGACGAGCTGCCTCCAAAGGAGCTGCTGCGCACGCTGGGCAGCGCGAGGAAGAGCGGCAAGCTCAACCTGCGTCAGCACACGCTGGAGGGCTCGATGCACCTGGAGAGCGGCCGCGTCGTGTTCGCTTCATTCGGCGGACACACGGGAGAGCCCGCGCTCCAGGCGCTCTTGAAGCTCAAGCAGGCCGACTTCCAGTACGACCCGGACGCGCTGCTGCTGGACGTGCCGCAGATGGACCAGGACCTCCAGGCCCTGGCCGGCGGCGTCAGCGCAGGTTGAGGTTGAAGAGGGCGGCGGCGTTGGCGGTGGTGACCTCGGTCACCGTCTCCAGCGTCACGCCCTTGAGCTCCGCCAGCTTCCGCGCGGTCTCCACCACGTGCGAGGGCTCGTTCTTGCGCCCCCGGTGCGGCACGGGCGCCAGGTACGGGCTGTCGGTCTCCACCATCAGCCTGTCGAGCGGCGCGAAGCGCACCGCGTCCTGCAGCGCCTCCGTCTTCTTGTAGGTGATGACGCCGGAGAGCGAGAGGTAGAAGCCCCGGTCCAGGTAGCGCCGCGCGGCGTCGGTGTCTCCGGTGAAGCAGTGGATGACGCCCTTGGGCACGCCCACCTCGCCGAGAATCGCGTCGCAGTCCTCGTGCGCGTCACGCACGTGCACCACCAGCGGCTTGCCCAGCTTCACGGCCAGCTCGCACTGGTGTCGGAAGATGCGCGCCTGCGCCTCCCGGGGCGAGTGGTCGTAGTAGTAGTCCAGGCCGGCCTCACCCACGGCGCGGACCTCGGGCCGAGCGCAGGTGCGCTCCAGCATGGCCAGGTCGTCCTCCGTGGCGCGCGCGGCCTCGTGCGGATGGATGCCGAGCGTGGGCGAGAGGAACTCCGGATGCGCGGCGGCCAGCTCCAGCGCGTTGCCCCACTCGCCAGGACCGTGGAACTGGCCCACGACGATGGCGTGGATGAGGCCCGCGGCGCGCGCGCGCTCCAGCACCGGGGCCGCGTCCGCGAAGTCCTTCACTTCCAGGTGGCAGTGCGCATCCACCAGTCTCATGTCCCCTCCTGAAACAAGTCGTCCAGTTCCTGCCGTGCCTCGGGTGAGGTGAAGGTGCTCACCGCCGCGCGCACGTGCTCGCGGCCCTCGGGGAGGCCCAATCTCCAGAGCCCATCCGCCGCGTCCAGCCGGTCCTCCTCCTGGGCGCTCACGTCCCGCAGCAGCGCGAGCAGCCAGGGCAAGGCCCGCTCGTCCCCCAGGCGCCCCAGGCCGCGCGCGGCGGCACCCCGGCAGGAGTCCTTCGGGTCATCGAGGATGGCCTTCAAACGCTCCAGCGCGCCGGGCGCCTTCACCTCGCCGAGCAGCTCCACCGCGAGCGCGCGGTCCTGGCTCCACTTCTTGCGCGAGCGCTGGAGCAGGTGCGCCGCGCCGTCGGCGTCACCCAGCCGGGCGAGGACTCCCGCGGCCTGCGTCTTGTCGAAGGCGGGGAGCAGCCAGCGGCCGAACAGCTTCTTCACCGCGGGCAGCGCGCGAGCGTCCTCGAGCTCCGCCAGTGCACCCAGGGCGCGGAAGCGGAGCAGGTCCGCGTCCAGCGCGTCGATGAGCACCTCGAGCCCCGCGGGGTGCTTGAGGGCGGCGATGCCTCGCGCGGCCTCGAAGCGCACCTCGGGGACGGAGTCCTCCAGCATGCCCGCGAGCGCACCGCGCAGCTCGGGACGGGCCATGTCCGCCAGTCGGCCCGTGGCCTCCAGGCGCACCAGCGACTCCTCATCGCGAAGCCGCGAGATGAGCAGCGCGATCGCCTCTTCTTGAGGCAGCACCACGGTGGCCAGCGCGATGCCCGAGCGCTTCACCTCGGGCTGCGCGTCCGACAGCATCCGCGGCACGACCTCCGTGAACTCGGGCGCGCGCGAGGGCACCTCCGCCGCGAGGTGATGGAGTTGCTCGGCCGCCTCCGCGCGAAACGCGGGGCGCTTCTCGTTCTCCAGCGCCAGCAAGGCCCGGTCCCGCTCCGCACGCCAATCCGTCACGTCCCATCACCTCGCTTGCCCGACAGCGTCCGCTTCGAGCACCTCGAGCGAACAGGGGCAGGGGGTTGCCACCCTGCCCCGTCCGCGCCGACTACTTCACGTCGCTGCCCGGCGGCACGTTGCCCGGATCCAACAAGGACAGGTCCTTGCCGCCCGGCCCCGCCGTCAAGAGCATGCCGCGCGACGAGATGCCCTTGAGGCTGCGGGGCTTCAGGTTCGCCACCACCACGACGTTGCGCCCCACCAGCGACTCCGGCGCGAACGCCTCGGCGATGCCCGAGACGATGGTGCGCGGCCCCGTCGCCTCGCCCACGTCCACCGTGAGCTTCAGCAGCTTGTCCGCCTTGGGGACCTTCTCCGCCGCGAGCACCTTGCCCGACTTGAGCACCACCTTGGCGAAGTCCGCGTACTCGATCTCAGCGGACGCCTCCCCTGCGCCCTCCGTCGCCTGCGTGACGGGCGCGGCCTCGGCCGGCTTCTTCTCCACCTTCTTCTCCTTGCCACCTTCGGCCTTCTTCACCTCGGCGGCCGGAGCCGGCGCGCCGCCCGCGGGCAGCGAGAGGATGGCGTTGACGCGCTCCTCCTCCAGCCGGGGCAACAGCGGCTCCGGCGTGCCGATGGGACGGCTGCGGTCCAGCAGCGGATACTTCGCGCCCTCCAGCGCCTGGAACGTGAGCGGCGGCGCGCCCAGCTGCGCGAACAGCTTCTCGGACAACCTCGGCGTCACCGGGCCCAGCAACGCGCCCAGCAGGTACACGACGTCCGCCGCGTCGGAGAGGTCCGCGCGCGCCGCCTCCGCGTCCTTCTTCACCAGCGCCCACGGCGCCTGCGCCTGGACGAAGGCATTCGCAGCCGACGCGATGTCCGTGATGACGCGGATGGCGTTGCGGTACTCGAGCTTCTCGAACGCCTCGCGCACCTCGCCGACCCGGGCCAGCACCGACTCCACCAGCGCGCGTCCAGGCCCCTCGGCCCGACCCGGCGCCAGCTTCCCGCCCAGCGGCCCGGCCAGGAGCGACAGCGCGCGGTTGGCCAGGTTGCCCACGTTGTTGACCAGCTCCCCGTTCACCCGCAGACGGAAGTCCTTGAGGTTGAGGTCCAGGTCCTCCACGCCCGCGCCCAGGTTGGCCGCGTAGAAGTAGCGCAGGTAGCTGGGGTCCAGCTGGTTCAGGTAGTCGCGCACCGGAATCATGGTGCCGCGGCTCTTCGACATCTTCTCCCCGTTCACCGTGAGGTGGCCGTGGACCTTGATCTCGCTCGGCACATGCAGGCCCGCCACGTCCAGCACCGCGGGCCAGAACAGCGCGTGGAAGTAGACGATGTCCTTGCCGATGAAGTGGACGATGCGCGCGCCGCTGTCCTTCTCCCAGTAGTCCAGCGCGCTCTTCGCCTTGCCCGTCTGCTTCGCCCACTTCTCCGTCGTGGCGATGTAGCCGATGGGCGCGTCCAGCCAGACGTAGAAGTACTTGTCCGTCTCACCGGGGATGGCGAACCCGAAGTAGGGCCCGTCACGGCTGATGTCCCAGTCCGCGAGCCCCTTCTCGAAGAAGCCCTGCAGCTGCGTCGCGAGCCCCGGGTGGAGGAAGCCCGGCTTGCGCAGCAGCGCCTGGAGGAAGTCCGCGTGCTTCGAGAGCTTGAAGAACAGGTGCGCCGAAGACTTGCGCACCGGAGGCGTCCCGCAGAGCGCACAGCGCGGCTCGATGAGGTCCGTGGGGCTGTACGCCTTGCCACACTTCTCACAGACGTCACCGTACTGGTCCGGCGACTTGCAGTTGGGACAGGTGCCCTTGATGAAGCGGTCCGGCAGGAACCGGCGGTCCTTCTCGCAGTACGCCTGTTCGACGTCCTTGCGCTCGATGTCGCCCTTCTCCTTCAGCCGCCCGTAGATGAGCTCCGCGTAGTGGCGGTTCTCCGGCGAGTTGGTGGAGTGGAAGGAGTCGAAGCGCACGTCCAGGTCGTGGAAGTCCTTCTGGTGCTCGTCCTGGAAGCGGGCGATGAACTCCTCGGGCTTGAGCCCGTGCTTCGCCGCGTTGAGCTCGATGGGCGTGCCGTGCGTGTCGTCCGCGCAGAAGTAGACGACGTCCTTGCCGCATGAGCGGAGGAAGCGCACGTAGATATCGGTCTGGATGTACTCGACGGCGTGCCCGAGATGGATGGGGCCGTTCGCGTACGGAAGCGCACTGGTGACGAGGATTCTCTCCGCCATGGACTCTCCTGGGGGCGGCGGACATTAGCCGCTCGGGGGGCCGAGGTCATCGACGGCGTGGGGCCGCGCGCACGAATGCACGACGGAGCCGGGGATGTTATCGACCGGATACGAATGTGCACCATCGTCATCCTTCGTCAGGTCCACCCCGAATGGCCGCTGGTGCTCGCGGCCAACCGGGACGAGTTCTACGCACGTCCCACGACGGGCCCCCAGGTCCTGCTCGAGTCCCCTCGCGCCGTCGGCGGACGGGACGTGGAGCGCGGCGGGACGTGGATGGGAGTGACTAACGAGGGCCTCTTCGTGGGCCTGACGAACCAGCGCGGAGGACAGGGGAAGGGCCCGGCCCCCCGCTCGAGGGGAGAGGTGGTCCTCCAGGCCCTGCGGGCCGCCAGCGTGGAGGGCATCGAGCGCTACCTGGACACGCTGTCCGGCGAGGACTTCCTCCCCTTCAACCTCCTCTACGGCGATGCCCGGACGCTGCGGGTCGCCTACGCCAGGACGGGCCAGGCCGAGCTGCGGCGCGAGGACGTCCCCCCAGGCATCCACGTGCTCCCCAATGACGTGCTCGACAGTCCGGAGCTCCCCAAGGTGGCGCGAGCCCGGATGCTCGCCGCCGAGCTGCCGCACGAGCCCTGGCCCCGGTTCGAATCCGGGCTCAAGGCCCTGCTCGGGGACGACCTGCTGCCCCCGGAGAGCGGGACGCCGCGCCCCGCGCCCGGGGAGTCGCTGCCCCCCGACTTCCTGCGTCGCCTGCAGGCGCTCTGCATCCATACGCCCGCCTATGGCACGCGCTGGTCCTCCATCGTCGCCCTGGCTCCGGGACGCGTGGGGCATTACCTGGTGTCGCAGTCCGCGCCGTGCGAGGGCTCCTGGGAGGACATCACGGGGATGCTCGATGTCCCCCCTCCCACGACGCGCTGAGCCCGCGGCGCCCCTCGCCCAGGCGCGCCAGCAACCGTGAGAGCAGGGGCCACGGGTGCGCGCCCTGCTCGGCGCCGAGCCCGCGCAGCGCGCGATGCAGCGCCACGAAGTCCCGCGCCACGTCCGGGTCGTCGAGCACGGCGCCCCCTCCGGGAAAGAGGTCGTCGACGAGCGCCACGTCCTCGTCTTCCCATCCACGGCGCGACGGCGGCCTGAGCAGGGCCACCGGCACGAGCATCCCGCACAGCACCCCGGGGCGACCGCTCTCGGCGTGCAGCGCGTGGACTTCACCTGGAGGAATCACGACGAGGCTTCCGGGCGGCGCCATCAGCCGGACACCTCCGCAGCACACCTGCTGGACATGCCCCGCGTCCAGCGTGAGCTGGAGCTCGTCATGGACATGCAGGGCCTGCGTGGTGGCGCGGCCACTCACCCGATACAGCACCAGTCCCGGGTATGTGCCGGGTCGCCAGACCTGCGCCGTCGCATGCCCGTCCCACTCCGTCACCATCTCCCGCTCCCCGCGTCGATGTACGGGAAGCTAGACGCCGATGTGGGTTCGGCGCAGCCAGCCCCCGGGACACAGGCCGTGTCGTCGGGCCGGCACTCGCCTCAGGCCGGACCGGCGGGCGCGGGCTCGCCCACGAGGACGCGTGCCCGGCCGTCCATGGAGAGCTTCACCTCCTCGACAGTGCCGAAGCCGGACTCTCGCGCCAGCTCCGCCAGGTGACGCATCCACGGGTTGTAGGGCATCCCGTTGTCCGAGCAGCACGGCACCACGGCGAACGGCAGCCGATGTCTCGCCGCGTATTCGATGATGACGCGCGTGGCGCCGTCCGGGTGCATTCCCACCACCAGCTCCGCCTCGCACGGCTCGTCCAGCGTGAAGATGCGCTGGGCATACGTCACCGGCAGGTGCTTGTGCCGCAGGTCGAAGGTGGTGACGGCGCGGCCCCGCCGCGTCAAGGCCTCGTTGAGGCGCCCCTGCCCTCCCGCCACGTCGAAGACGCGAGGGGCCATGAAGCGCGACACGATGAAGTCCGCGAAGAGGTCGAAGCGACGCTTGTCCGCCATACGCGGCCTCCTCTACCCGAGCCGGACTCCGAGTGCACGTCCCAGTGTGCCCGCCCGCTCCCTCAGGCGCCGAGGCACACCGTGGCCAGGAGCCGCTCGATGACCAGCCGCCCGTTGCCCGAGGACTTCAAGGACAGGTCCGCCTCCGCGCACGCCACCAGCGCGCCCAGCAGCTCCTTGCGCTCGTAGCCCGCGGCCGCCTTCATGCTGAAGGTGAGCGCCCACGCGTTGGGCATCTTGCGCCGGGTGCCCTTCAGCTCCGCCTCCAGCTTGGGGAACACCCGGGCCTCCACGTCCTTCGCGGTGCGCGGCGGCGTGCCTCCCGCGTAGCGCGTCAGCCACTCGTGGCTCTCCAGCAGCGTGCGGACGATGGAGGCCACCGCGCCCAACAGCTGCAGCGCGTGCGTGCCCTGCCCCATCGCGTCCTCCGCGTAGGACAGCGCGCCGCGGAAGTCGCGCTTCTGGAGCGCCTCCGACAGCTCGAAGAACTCCTCCTCGCGCGCGTGGTGCACCAGCATCACCACGTCGGAGCGTTCGATTGCGGGGCCCTCCGAGTACGTGGCGAGCTTCTCCAGCTCCGACTGCAACAGGCGGATGTTGCCGCCCACGCGCTCCTTGAGCTCCTCCAGCGCGCCGGGCCCCAGCTTCTTCTTGAAGGGCGCCAGGAACTCCTTGGCGATGTCGGAGAGGTCCAGGTCCTTGTGGCGCGCGGCCACCTTGCGCTCGACGACGTGGCCCTTGTCCTGCGCCAGCTTCACCAGCGGGTTCTTCGCGTCCACCTCCGTGGCCGCCATCACCAGCGCGTGTCCCGCAGGCGCGCCCTTCTGGATGAGCTCGATGAGCGCGGTGGCGTCACCCTCCGGGGCGCTGATGCGCTCCTCCTTGCAGAAGGCCGCGGCCTCCTTCAGGAACGCCACGTCCGCCTCGGCGAGGTCGACGTTCAGCTCCTCCTTCCACTGCTCCACCGACGGCGCCCTGGACGCGGATGGGTCCAGCTGGTCCACGCCCCAGCCCGCGCGCGCCGCCAGCGCCAGCAGCCGCCGCGCGCCCTCCTTGCGCTTGCCCGCCTTCCACGCCTCGCGCGCCTTGGCGAGCGGGTCTCCCCGCCCCTTCTTCGGCGCGAGGAACTCCGGGTCCCTCACCACCACGACCTTGCGGCCGGGGAACAGCGGCATCGTGGCCAGCTCCTGCGCCACCTCGCGCGGGCTGCCCGCGTCCAGCGTGACCAGGTTGAGCCCCACCGCCGCGTCGGGCACCAGCACCTTGACCAGCTCGTCGGCGCCCTTTCGGACCAGGAACTCCTCGCCCCACAGCAGGTACAGGGGCGAAAGCTTCCCGGCCTTCACTCCCGCCAGCACGTCATCCAGCTCCGAGCTCATCGGGACGTCTCCGTGAACAGGTCGATGAGCATCCGCTCCAGCTGCAGCCGGGGCGCGCCGTTGCGGGCCACCGCCGCGCGCGCGCCGTCGAGCAGCGCGTGGCGACGGTGCAGCCACGCATCGGACAGGCGCGCGCCCACCTCCACCGCCAGCTGGCGCAGGTCGCGGTTCGCCAGCGCGTCCTCGCGTCCCACCTTGGCCAGGGCCACGTCGCGCGTCCAGAGCGTCAACAGCTCCAGCGTCGCCTCCGCGTCCTCGCGCGAGCCGCCGTGCTCGTCCGCGAAGCGCAACAGCCCCACCGCGTTGTCGCCGCGCAGGTTCTCGAAGGCCGTCACCACGTCCTTGCGGCGGGCCAGCGCCTCCACGTCCAGAGACAGCGCGCGGCCCAGGCTGCCTCCGGCCATGATGGCCGCCAGCTGCGCGGTGTCCGCGTCCAGCTTGCGCTCGGTGCGCACGCGCTCGGCGACCAGCTCCACCGGCAGCGGGCCGAAGTGCACCTTGCTGCACCGGCTGCGGATGGTGGGCAAGAGCTTGTCCATGGCGCTGGCCACCAGCACCAGCGTGGTGTCCGCGGGCGGCTCCTCCAGCGTCTTGAGGAACGCGTTCTGCGCCTGCACGTTCATCGCCTGCGCGGAGACGAGGATGGCCACCTTGCGGCGCGACTCCAGGCCGCGCAGGGCCAGCCGCTCCTGCAGCTGGCGGATCTGCTCCACGCGCAGGTCCCGGCTCGGCGTGCCCGTGAAGTCCGAGCGCCCCGCGAGGCCCCGCGACACGCGCTCGTCGTCCGGCATCACCCAGGTGACGTCCGGGTGGAGGCCGCGCGAGACGCGCGTGCAGCTGGCGCAGGTGCCGCAGCCCACGTCCGGCTGCTCGGGGCAGGTGAGCGCCTGGGCCAGGCCCACGGCCGCTCGCTCCTTGCCCACGCCCTCCGGCCCCGCGAAGAGATACGCGTGGTGCACCGCGCCGGAGCGAAGTGCCGCCTGAAGTGAATCAATCGCGCGGGGCTGTCCCAGCACCGATGCGAGGGTCATGGCGCGTGTATCCCCGCTTGCGCGCCACGCGTCAACCGCTGCCTTGACCCCCCATGTACGCGCGGGAGAGAGTCAGGGGGCCTTGCTGCCTTTCCTCCAGAGCAATCTGTCCCTGGCCGTCGGCGCGATACTGGCGCTGGTGCTGCTGGGAACCCGGGCCTCCAGCCAGGACGCGGACCTGAAGCGGGACCTCACCGGGGCCCTGCGGCTGATGGTGATGTTCCTCATCCTGCGCGTGGGCGCCTGGGCGCTGCCCGCCACCACGCCGCCCGGGCCGATGAAGGCGCTGCAGGTCGCCTGGATGCTGACGTTCGCCTTCGGCGTCATCCGCGCGGGCGTGGGCTTCGGCCTGAAGCTGGCCCGGCTGCGCTCGACGTCGGTGGGGACGCCGAAGATCCTCCGCAACGTCATCGACTTCCTGCTCTACACGCTCGCCGCGGTGCCCATCGTCCAGACGCAGCTGGACCTGGACCTGACGGGCCTGGTCGCCACGTCCGCGGTGCTGTCGGTGGTCATCGGTCTGGCGCTCCAGGAGACGCTGGGCAACCTCTTCGCGGGCCTGTCCCTGCAGTTGGACAAGCCCTTCGAGGTCGGCGACTTCGTGCGCATCGGCGAGCACGTGGGGCGCGTGGCGCAGGTCAACTGGCGCTCCATCCGCATCATGACGTTCCGCCGTGAGCTGGTGACGCTGCCCAACTCCATGGTGGCCAAGGAGCAGCTCAAGACGTTCAACCAGGACCGCGAGCCGGTGGGCGTGGACATGCAGGTGCGCGCCACGTACGAAACGCCGCCCAACGTGATGAAGGCGGCCCTGCTGGACGTGGCGCGGGAGATTCCGCAGGTGCTGGTGGACCCGCCGCCCATCGCCCGCACGCTCGCGTTCGACGAGCAGTCGGTGCGCTACATGCTGCGCTTCTTCGTGAACGACTTCTCGCTCGCGGACGCGACCATCGCGGAGGTGCACACGCGCCTGTGGTACCGGATGCGGCGCGACGGAATCGAGCCGCCCGTGCCCCACCGCGTGGTGCGCATGCGCGAGGACGCGGCCCGGCCGGAGCTGCCCGCGCACACCGTGCTGCGCCTGTTGCGCGCGGTGGACCTGTTCGAGCCCCTGAAGGACGCGGACCTCGAGCGGCTGGGCCAGGAGGTCCACGTGCGCCGCTTTGGCCGCGACGAGCACATCATCCAGGAGGGCGATGATGGTCGGACGTTCTACGTGCTCGCCTCCGGCGAGGTCAGCGTGCGCGCCGGCAAGTCCCAGTCCGAGGTGACGCGGCTGGGCCAGGGCGGCTACTTCGGCGAGATGTCGCTGCTCACCGGCGAGAAGCGCGCCGCCACCGTGGTGGCCCTGGAGGACTCGCTGCTGCTCGAGGTGGACCGGCCCACCTTCGCGCGGCTGTTCGGCGAGCACCCCAACCTGGCCCGGCAGCTGTCCTCCATCCTCGCGCAGCGGCGCACCCAGCTGCGCGCCGTGGCCCAGGCCAGCGGCGCCACCGGGGACCCCATCCCCGCCGAGGTGGGCCGCATCCTCGGCCGCCTGCGCCAGATCTTCGGCCTGCACGGCTCCCACCACGAGTAGCCCGCACCGGGCCTCCCGAAGCCCCTTCCCCGCCCTGGTCGTGCCCGCCCACCCTACCTGCCAGGGGGTGCGTTTCTGGGGGCCTCCAGGCCGCCCCGTCTCCGAGGGAATGTCAGACCCTTCCGGTAGTCTCTCTTCATTCCCGCTACCGGAAAGGAAGTCGTCGACATGACCACCCCTCGTGAGAACCCGTGTGTCTCGGTCAACCAGCTCGGCCAGTACCTCACCGGAACGCCGTCGCTGCGAAAGCGCATCATCCAGGGACAGAAGAACCCGGTGGATCCGCAGTACCTGCGCTACCCCGCGGCGGCCCAGGCCATCACCGAGTTCCTCTGCGAGGGCCGGGACGAGGTCATCCTGCGCTACCACCAGCGCCGGATGCTCAACGCCCAGGCGGACTCGGACTTCGACGCGCACCGGCTCGCCCTGTGCGCGGAGGCGCTCCAGCGCTGCCTCGTCGCCACGGAGGACCTGGCCACCCGCGCCGTGGCCAGCCCCGCGGACCCGGAGCTCGCGCCCCTGGAGCTCGCCGGCGTCGCCGTGAAGGTGCGCCCCGAGGTCCTCCTCCGGGGCGTGGACGCGCGCGGGCAGATGCGCTCGGGCGTGCTGAAGCTCTACTTCTCCAAGCACACGCCGCTCGACGAGCGCGCCGGCCAGTACATCGCCACCGTGCTCCAGCTCTTCGCCGAGGAGCGGCTGGAGCAGCAGGGGCCCGTGGACCCGCGCCTGGTGGGCGTCTTCGACGTGTTCGCCGGCCGCCTGTTCGTCGCGCCGAAGGCCCGCCAGCGCCGGCTCCAGGACGTCGTGCTCGCCTGCGAGGAGATCGCCGGCCGCTGGAACTTCCACTGACGGCCCGCGGGGCCCGTGTCCGCTTCCGGGACACGGGCTTCCCGCATCCGCGAACGGCGCGGAGCCCGCGGCGGGCCTCCCTCCAGGGAGCCTGGGGGGTTGCCTCGCTCCAGGAGGGCTGGCATGGCCTTCGCTTCGGGGGCCCGCCATGGACTCGCTTCGTCAGGACTTCCGCTACGCGCTGCGCACGCTGAGGCACACGCCGGGCTTCACCCTGGCCGCCGTGGTGACGCTCGCGCTGGCCATCGGCGCGAACACCGTCCTCTTCAGCGCCATCCACGCGATGCTGCTCAAGCCCCTGCCCTTCCAGGCGCCGGAGGCGCTCGTGCGGCTGTGGTGCCAGCAGCTGGACTTCCCTCAGGCGTCCGTGTCCCCGCCGGAGCTGCTCGGCTGGCGGGAGCATGGCCATTCGTTCGCGCAGCTGGCCGGCTTCGCCCGTCGGGACATGAGCCGCACGGGCGCGGACTCCGCCGAGCGCGTCCGCGCGGCCCGCGTCACCCCCAACTTCTTCCAGACGCTCGGCGTGACACCCACGCAGGGGCGCGACTTCCGGGACGAGGACGCGCAGCCGGGCAATCCCCCGGGCAGCGTGGTGGTGAGCCATGCCTTCTGGAAGAAGGCGCTGGGCGGAGCCTCCGACGCGGTGGGCGGGACGGTGCGGTTGGACGGGCGCACGTACACCGTCGCGGGCGTGCTGCCGGAGGGCTTCACCTTCCCGGAGTTCTCCGAGGACGTCGACGTGTGGCTGCCCAACTGGCTCAACCCGGAGCAGCACGGCAACCACTACATGAGCGTCATCGGGCGGATGGCCCCGGGCGTCACGCTGGAGGCGGCGACGGCGGACCTGGCGCGGGTGGCCCAGCTCATCGCCCGGCCGGGCGCGCCGGGCGAGAAGGCCCACGGCGTGACGACGGACCTGTGGCAGCGCTACCTCACGTCCAGCTCGCGACCGGTGCTGTGGGCGCTCTGGGCCGCGGTGGGCTTCGTGCTGCTCATCGCCTGCGCCAACGTGGCCAACCTCCTGTTGGTGCGGGCGCTGGCGCGGCAGCGGGACGGCGCCATCCGCGCGGCGCTCGGGGCCAGTCGGGGTCGGCGCATCCAGCAGGCGCTGGCGGAGAGCGTGCTCCTGGGCCTCGTCGGCGGGCTGGTGGGCCTCCTGCTCGTCATGTGGGGCATGGAGCTGGTGCGCGCGCTCCTGCCAGCCTCGATGCTGCGCATGACGCCGGTGGAGCTGAGCGTGCCCGCGCTGCTGTTCAGCGTGGCGCTGTCGCTCGGCGCCGGGTTGCTCTTCGGCCTGGCGCCCGCGCTGCACACCTCCGGTGCGGACGTCCTGCCGCTGCTCAAGCAGTCCGGGAGCGCGGCGGGCGCGCGCGCCAATCACCCGCTGCGCAACGGGCTGGTGGCCGTGCAGCTGGCGCTGGCGCTGGTGCTGCTGGTGGGCACGGTGCTGATGGTGCAGACGCTGCGCAACCTGCAGGCGGTGGACCCCGGCTTCGACGCGGAGCGGGTGCTGCATGCGCGGCTGGCGCTGCCGGACCTCAAGTATGGCGGCCCCGACCAGCAGCGCGGCTTCTTCGCCGACTACCTCGAGCGCCTGCGCGCGCTGCCGGACGTGGAGAGCGTGGGCATGGTCAACGACGCGCCGCTGGGGGGCACCAACTCCAACGGTGACTTCACGCTGGAGGGGGCGCCGCGGGACTCGGGGCTGCGCTACGTCACCGAGTACCGGGTGGCCTCGCCGGGCTACTTCCGGGCCCTGCGCGTCGCGCTGCGCGAGGGACGCGACTTCGACGGCCGCGACTCGGAGAAGGGCGCCCCCAGCGTCATCGTCAACGAGGCCTTCGTGCGCAAGTTCCTCGGCGGCGGCGAGGCGCTGGGCCGCAGGGTTCGCCTGGGCTGGAGCGACAACGAGCCCTTCCGCGACATCGTCGGCGTGGTGGCGGACGTGCGTCACAACCGCCTGACGGAGCCCGCCCAGCCGGAGACCTACCTGCCGTACGAGCAGTACCCGGTGCGCACCATGTCCATCCTGCTGCGCACCTCGCGCGAGCCCTCCACCCTGGTGGCCGCCGTGCGACAGGAGCTCAAGGCCGTGGACGCGGAGCAGCCCGCGTACGACGTGGCCCCCTTCGTCGACCGGATGGACCGGCAGGTATCCCGGCCCCTGGCGACGGCGCGGCTGCTCGCGGCCTTCGCGGCGCTCGCCGTGGTGCTCGCGGGCGTGGGCGTCTATGGCGTCATGGCCTACGCGGTGGGCCAGCGCACCCGGGAGCTGGGAATCCGCCTGGCATTGGGCGCCCACCCCAGACAGGTGCTCGGGTTGGTGATGCGCCAGGGCCTCATGCTCACGCTGCTGGGCGTGGGGGTGGGCCTGCTGGCCGCCTTCGGCTGCATGCGACTGCTCGCGGCGCTCCTCTACGGCGTGAAGGCCCACGAGCCGGGCGTGTTCCTGGGAGTCGCGGCGGCGCTGGGGTTGGTGTCGCTCCTGGCCACGTGGATTCCCGCGCTGCGCGCCAGTCGGGTGTCACCGTCCGTGTCACTGCGCGCGGAGTAGCGTCCGCCCCTGGCGGAACGCCGCGCCCGGGCAGCGTCGAGGCCCCGCCACGGGCCCGCGCCAGCTCGGCGGGCAGGCATGGGGTGACTTCGCCCCAGCCCCTGCGTTCCACGCGTTTACGGGCACCAGCGGACGTCCTGCTCGGCTGCCCTTTGACGCTTGCCGACGGAAGGGTTTAAGAGTCCGCATGCACTTCGACTGGACGTTTCTGGTTCGCGTGAGCGTGCTGGCTTTGCCCGCCATGCTGCTGATGGCGTTGCACGGCACGGTGGCGCAGGCCTCCGCGCCGAGCGCTCCGCTGGAGAAGCTGTCGGGTCGTCGCATCTTCTTCGGCCACCAATCGGTGGGCGGCAACATCCTGGACGGCGTCAAGGCGCTGCCCAACTCGGCCCAGGGCGTGGTGCCGCGCGTGGTGGAGGTGCAGAGCCCCACGGAGTCGCTGGCCCCCGGCACCCTGGCGCACGCCATGGTGGGACAGAACGAGAAGCCCGAGTCGAAGATCGCCGACTTCGAGCGGCTGATGGACGCGGGGCTCGCGAAGTCGACGGACGTGGCCTTCTTCAAGTTCTGCTACATCGACATCAACGGGGCCACGGACACGCGCGCGCTGTTCGAGAAGTACCGCGTGGCCATGGAGGGCCTGAAGGCGCGCCACCCCGGCACCACCTTCGTGCACGTGACGGCGCCGCTCACCACGGTGCAGCGCGGCGCGAAGGCGTGGCTGAAGGAGCTGCTCGGCCGGCCCGTCTGGGGCGTGGCGGAGAACGTGCAGCGCGAGACGTTCAACGAGCTGATGCGCAAGACGTACGCGGACAAGGAGCCCCTGTTCGACCTGGCGCGCCTGGAGTCCACCGCGCCCGACGGCTCGCGGGAGACGTACGAGCTCAATGGCCAGACGTGGCCGGCCATGGTGCCGGGCTACTCGGATGACGGCGGCCACCTGAACGCGGCGGCCCAGAAGCGCCTGGCCACCGAGCTGCTCAACTTCCTGGCCGGCCTGCCCGCGCCCGTGGTGCAGCCTCCCATCCCCGCGGTCCAGGCCACGCCGTGACATGAGGCCGTTACATCAATCACTGTCGCGCGAGTGGGGGAAGCTCATGGCGCGCCTGAAGTTGAGGCGCTGTCAGGAGATAGGGGACTCGCCCACGGTGCTGGGCCGCGTGTGGATCCACGGCGCGGGCCGGGTGCTCGTGGGACACCGCGTGGTGCTGGATGGCCGGCTGGCGCCCATCGAGCTGCATGCCATGTCGCCCCAGAGCGTCATCATCCTGGGGGACGAGGCCCACATCGAGGGAGGCGCGTCGCTGGAGGCGCTCAGCTCGATTTCGGTGGGCCGGGGCGCCCGGCTGGGGCCGTTCAGCAAGGTGATGGACAACCAACACCACCCGCTGAGGGGAAACCGCCATGAGCGGCCTCCGTCGGTGCCCCTGGTCATCGAGGAGGGCGTGACGGTGGGCAGTCGTGCCATCCTGTTGCCGGGCGCGCAGCTGCAGAAGGGCTGCACCGTGGCGCCCGGCACCGTCATCTCGCGTCGGATTCCGGCGGGGGTGACGGTGGGGGGAGCGCCCGCGAGGGTGCTGCGCAGGGAGGTGATGGGATGACGTCGCGTAGCCCATTCGTCCGGATTCCCGAAGTGGTCGCCCAGCTGGAGGAGATGGGCCGGGCGGCCCGGCCTCGCGCGGAGCGCGCGGTGGCGATGGTGCGCGCGCGCTGGCAGTTCCGCGCCGTCCAGTCGCTGGGGCGCAACGTGGCGGCCTATGGGCCGGTGAGCGTGCACAACGAAGGGGAGATGGTCCTCGGGGATCGGCTGACGTTCTCCGGCGGGATGCTGCCCAGCTCGCTCGTGTGCCACCCGGGTGGCCAGCTCACCATCGGGAACGAGACGCAGTTCAACTACGGGGTGTGCCTGGAGGCCTGGCGCTCGGTGAGCGTGGGGGCCCGGTGCATGTTCGCGTCGTTCGTGCGCGTGGGAGACCGGGATGGGCTCCACACCGCGCCCATCATCATCGAGGACGATGTCTGGGTGGCGCACGGCGCCATCATCATGCCCGGCGTGCGCGTGGGAGCGCGCTCGGTGGTCGCCGCCGGGAGCATCGTCACCCAGGACGTGCCGCCCGACACGCTGGCCATGGGCAACCCCGCGCGCAACATGAGCCTGGAGCTGGTTTCCCGCGACACGGGCAGCTGAGCACCTCAAGTCTTCGTCCCGGGCGCGTCTTGCTTCGCGCCCGGCTTGTTCCATCACTTCACCACCGCACTTCCAGACAGGACGTCCTACCGTGAGCATTCGTGAACGCATCCGTACCTTCATCGTCGACACGTTCTTCGTGGACGACTTCGGCGATGACGACTCCTTCCTGCGCAAGGGGCTCATCGACTCCACGGGGATGATGGAGCTGGTGGCGTTCCTGGAGTCGGACTTCGGCATCAAGCTGGAGGACAAGGAGCTGGTTCCGGAGAACCTGGACTCGCTGACGCGCGTGGTGGCGTTCGTCGAGCGCAAGCAGAACCAGCGCCTGCCGCAAGCGGGCTGAAAAGAGCGCGCCATGTGTGGCATCGCGGGATTCACCTACCCGGCGGGAGGGGGCGCCGGGGCCGAGGCGGGCGAGCGGCTGGTCCGGATGACGGCGAGCATCCGTCACCGGGGCCCGGACGCGCAGCGGGCGTTGGTGTTGAACGGGGTGGCCCTGGGCCACACGCGGCTGTCCATCGTGGACCTGGAGGGGGGCCACCAGCCGATGCGTGACGCGGCGACGGGGCTCACCGTCGTCTTCAACGGGGAGATCTTCAACCACGTGGAGCTGCGCGAGCAGCTCGCCGGGCGGTATGCGTTCCGCACGCGCTCGGACACGGAGGTCATCCTCGCGGCGTTCCTCACGTGGGGCATCGACTGTGTGCGCCGGTTCGAGGGGCAGTGGGCCTTCGCGCTGTGGGACCCGCGGGATGCCACGCTGTGGATGTCTCGCGACAGGGTGGGCATCTGCCCGCTGTATTACGCGGAGCTGCCGGGTGGACAGCTCGCGTTCGGCTCGGAGGCCAAGGCGCTGTTCGCCAGCGGGCTGGTGACGCCCGCGCTGGACGCGCGGGGGCTGAAGCAGACGTTCCAGCTGTGGTCGCCGGTGGCGCCGCGCACGTCGTTCGAGGGGGTGCGGCTGCTGCCGCCCGCGCACTCGGCCCGGTTCCGCGCGGGGGTGCTGGAGACGTTCAGGTACTGGGACCTGGATTTCGGCGTGGAGCCGAGCACGGCCAGCGACGCGCGCATCCAGGAGGAGCTGGGCGAGGCGTTGGAGCGGGCGGTGCGGCTGCGGCTGCGCGCGGATGTGCCGGTGGCGGCGTACCTGTCGGGCGGGTTGGACTCGAGCCTCTTGTGCGCGCTGGCGCAGGGGCAGTTGGGTGGGACGCTGCGGACGTTCTCGGTGGGCTTCGCGCACGCGCGGTTCGACGAGCGCGAGCACCAGGCCGCGGTGGCCGGGGAGCTTCGCACGGAGCACCGCGTGGTGGAGATGCGCGACGGGGACATCGGCACGCTGGTGCCCGGCGTCATCTTCCACGCGGAGCAGGCGATGATGCGCTCGGCGCCCGCGCCGTTCCTGCGGCTGAGCGAGTGGGTGCGGCAGAACGGCATCCGGGTGGTGCTCACGGGGGAGGGCTCGGACGAGATGTTCCTGGGCTACGACCTGTTCAAGGAGACGAAGGTCCGGCAGTTCTGGGCGCGGCAGCCAGCGTCGAAGTGGCGGCCGCTGCTGCTTCGTCGGCTCTACCCCACCCTGTCGGTGAGCCAGCAGAACGTGGAGCTGCTGCGCGAGTTCTTCGGCATGGGGTTGGAGGACCCGGGCAGCCTGGGCTTCTCGCACCTGGTGCGGTGGGCGAACAGCGGGCGGATCTCGCGCTTCCTGGCGCCGGACTTCGCGGCGAGCGTGGCGGACGAGGAGCCGACGGCGTCGGTGCTCTCGACGGTGCCCGCACACGTGGCCCGCTGGCGGCCGCTGGCGCGCGCGCAGTACCTGGAGGCGAAGACGCTGCTGTCGGGATACCTGCTGTCGGCGCAGGGAGACCGGATGCTGCTGGGCAACGCGGTGGAGGGGCGCTTCCCATTCCTCGACACGTCGGTGATGGAGCTGGCGGCACGCATCCCCGAGCGCATGCGGCTCAAGGGGCTGGACGAGAAGCACGTGCTCAAGCGCTACGCGAAGGGCCGTGTTCCGGCGTCCATCCTGGAGCGCAGCAAGTTCCCGTACCGTGCGCCCATTGCCGGAGCGCTGGTGGGACCGGAGGCGCCCGCGTGGGCGAGGGAGCTGCTCGCGCCCGAGGCCGTGGCGAAGGTGGGGGTGTTCGATGCACGCAAGGCGGAGCGGCTCGTGGCCAAGCTGCGCGCTCCCAACGCGGCGGAGAGCGAGGCGGACACCATGGCGCTGTTTGCCATCGCGTCGACGCAGTTGCTCGCGCACCACTTCCTCACGCCGCGCGCACCGCCGCAGGCGGACCTCGACGCCGTGGTGCTGGAGGCGGCATGAGCGGCAGTGATGCTCACGTGCGGAGCGCTGGTGCGTCCGCACATGTCCTGCATCGGGAGGTCGCGTGAACCCTCGCGACGGTCTCGCGCCTCGCCGCAACCACAGATGTCCCGCATCGGAAGGTCGCGTGATTACTCGCGACCTCCCCGCGCACATCTTCGCCGCGATTAAACCAGCCGTGCTTCAGGAGGTCGCGTGAGCGCGACGGACTCCGCACCAGCGTGGGTCATGGCCCACGCGCAGCGCACCCCCACGGCCTCGGCGGTGGACTCGCCGTGGACCCGGCTCACGTACTCGCAGCTCGCGGAGCGGATGACCGCGCTCGCGGGGCACCTGCGTGCCTCGGGCGTCTCCGCCGGAGACAAGGTGCTCATCGCCCTGCCCCTCGGCTCGGCGGGCGCGGTGGCAGGGCTCGCGGTGCAGGCCCTGGGAGCATGCGCGGTGGAGCTCGACCGTGAGACGGGCGCGACATCCGTGGACGCCATCCTCGCGCAGACGGGCGCGCGACAGGCCTTCGTCTTCGGACAGGACGCGCGCAAGTGGACCGGAAAGCCGGGCCTGACACACGTGTATGTGATTCACGCCACGCGCCCACCGGAGCGGATGCTCCAGGCGCTCGCCCCCGCGACCTGCACGTGGGTGCAAGAGGACGGCGCAGTGGACCCCGAGGCAAAGGCTCCACCGCTGGCCGCCCTGCCCTCCACGCCCTCCGACGCCCACGCGTCCATCGTCTACACCTCCGGCAGCACCGGCACGCCCCGAGGCGTCATCCAGACCTTCGGCAACATCGCCGCCAACACGCGCTCCATCGTCGAGTACCTGGGCCTGTCCTCACGAGACAGGGCGCACCTGGTCCTCCCGCTGCACTACTGCTACGGCAAGAGCGTCCTCCAGACACACCTGCTCGTGGGCGGCTCCGTCTTCCTGGACCCACGCTTCATGTACCCACAGGTCGTGCTGGAGGCGATGGCCGAGGAGCGCAGCACCGGCTTCGCGGGCGTGCCGCTCACCTTCGAGCTGCTCAGGCGACAAGCCGGCGCGGAGGCCCTCTCCAAGCTCCGTCTGCGCTACGCCACCCAGGCCGGCGGTGGCATGTCTCCAGACACCATCCAGTGGACGCGCGAAGCCCTCTACCCCGCCGAGCTGTACGTCATGTACGGCCAGACCGAGGCCACGGCGCGACTGAGCTACCTGCCCCCGACGCGGGCCGCGGAGAAGGCGGGCTCCATCGGCGTGGCGATTCCCGGTGTCGAGCTGCGCGTGGTCGGCGAGGACGGCAAGGCGCTCCCCACGGGCGAGACAGGCCACCTGGTGGCACGCGGCGCCAACGTGACGCCGGGCTACCTGGGCGCCCCCGAGGAGACCGCGGCCATCCTGCGCGATGGCTGGCTGTGGACCGGAGACCTGGCCTGGCGCGACGCGGAGGGCTTCATCTTCCTGGTGGGACGCGCGAAGGAGATCCTCAAGGTCGGCGGCCACCGGGTGAGCCCGGCGGAGCTGGAGCATCAGCTCGCGAGGCACCCATCGGTGCGCGAGGTGGCCGTCGTGGGAGTCCCGGACCCGCTGGGCGGCGAGGCGGCCTGCGCCGTGGTCGTGCTCCAGGAAGGAGCCGCAGTCGAGGAGGACACGCTGCGGCGCTTCTGCAGGGAATCGCTGCCGGCGCACAAGGTGCCCCGGCACGTGGTGTTCACGGACGCGCTGCCGCGAGGGCCCAGTGGGAAGGTGCTCAAGGCGGAGCTGCGCACCCAATATTCATCCATCGGTTCGTCGTGAAGGGTTCGAGAGGGGTCACACAATGAAGTTTTCCAAGCAGGTGCTGGAGCTGGACTGGGAGGCGAAGGCGGCCGAGCTGTCCGAGGGGCTGCGCGAGACGGTGCTCAAGAAGCTGCGCAAGCGCGGCCTCGTCGTGGCCATCTCCGGCGGCATCGACTCCGCGTGTGTCGCGGCGCTGGCCGTGCGGGCCCTGGGCCCCGAGCGCGTCTTCGGCATCCTCCTGCCCGAGCGCGACTCCAGCGGCTGGAGCTCGCAGCTGGGCCGCAAGCTCTGCGAGAAGCTGGGAATCAAATACCAGCTCCACGACATCGCCCCCATCCTCGAGGCCGCGGGCTGCTATCGCCAGCGCGACGAGGCCGTGCGCTCCGTCTTCCCGGAGTTCACCCCGGACATGAAGTGGAAGATCGTCATGCACGGCGACCGGCTCAACACGGACGCAGTGAACTTCTTCTACGTCGTGGTGCAAGTGAATGGCGAGGAGCGCCGCTTCCGGCTGCCGCCCCAGGCCTATACCCAGATTGTCGCCGCGACGAACTTCAAGCAGCGCACGCGGAAGATGATGGATTACTTCCACGCGGACCGCCTGAACTTCGCGGTGGCGGGCACGCCCAACCGTCTGGAGTATGACCAGGGCTTCTTCGTGAAGCTGGGCGACGGCGCCGCGGACGTGAAGCCCATCGCCGGCCTCTACAAAACCCAGACATATCAATTGGCCAGACACCTGGGCGTCATCGAGGAGATCACCAGCGGCGAGCCGACCACGGACACGTTCAGCCTCCCCCAGTCGCAGGAGGACTTCTATTTCTCCGTGCACTACTCGCAGCTGGACCTGCTCATGTGGGCCAAGAACCACGACGTGCCCACGGACGAGGCCGCGCAGGTGATGGGCCTGACGCCCACCCAGGTGCAGCGCGTCTACGACGACATCGACCAGAAGCGCCGCAGCACGGCCTACCTGCACTCGCCGCCGCTGCTGCTGGAGAAGGTGCCGGAGCTGGAGCCGTTCAAGCTCGGCTGAAGCGCGATGCGGTACACGGACGGGAGGCACTCTCGCCTCCCGTCCCTCGCGAACAGGGGCGACTACTCCTCCTCTTCGCAGACCTCCGCCTTCACCGGGATGCCCTTGCGCGCGTCGTCGCGCACATAGAAGTATCCCGCGCGGAAGTAGTCCTTCCCGCCCTGCACGCGCATCACGTTGCGCTTCGCGTCGGTGACGGTCCACGTCAGCGTCTCGCTGGCACCGCTCGGATAGGCCACCTGCAGCGTCGAGCCGCCGCGAGCCTCGGACTTCACGGACTTCACCTGGCCCGTCAGGTCATCCTGGCCGAAGTCGATGAGGATGGACCCCGCCGCGTCCACCGTCACCGAGGGCGTGTTCGCCCCGCACCACTCCTCGATGAGGTAGCCCTTGCCCTTGCGGCTCACCTGGAGCCACTTGCCGGCCAGGGCCTTGAGCGCCCCGGAGGACGCGGCATCCACACCGGCCGCCTGCGTCCCGCACTCCAGCTCGCCGCCCGGCAACAGGCCCGTGACGGCCTGCGCCCCCTTCACCACGCGCACGGGAACCACGTCCGGCAACGGTGACGCGGCGTGCGCCTCCACCCTGTCCCCGCCCACCACCGTGGGCCCCTGCCGCGTCCCATCCAGCGGCTGCAGGCGCGCCTCCTTCGCCTTCACCGTGCACGCCGACAGCGCCCGGGTGAATGGCCGCGAGAAGCTGTCCTGTCCGGACCACCCCGCACCGCAGCAGTCCGTCCCAGGCCCCTTCAACACCAGCTTGTTCGGCTCCAGATCCAGCGTCCATTTCCCCTGGGACTGGAAGGTCGTCAGGGCCCACGACTTCGGGGATGTCTTCTTCTGGACAGCGAAGGTGCACTCACAGGCCCCCATGCTCTGGCCCTGCGGAAAAGTTGACTCGTACTGAACGAGTGTCTGCCCATCGCCCTCGAGCACCACGAGGGTGCCGCCCTGCTTGGCATAGACACCCGTGAGTGGCTGTTGCTGCGCGGCCGCGAGGCCCGCCCACAGACACAATGCCGCGCCAGTCACGAGCCCGTAACGCAGTGCATTCATTCGCGACTCCTTGTGTGGATTCACCCAGACAGGGGCGACTCCTATCGCTCTACGAACCCGGAAGTCAGGCCAAACCGACCTGGGTCGCCGCAACTCTTTTTCTCAGCCGCCGACAATCGGTCATCAGTCGTTTCCACACCCCTGTGTCTCCACTCGTGGAGTGACCCCATGTCTCCTCGCATCGAGCGCCGTCAGCAGACGAACTCGCCCACCTCCGTCCAGGCCGAGGGCCTGCCGCAGGGCCGCGACGCTCAGCTCAACCTCCAGCAGCTGTGGCCGTACATCGAGAAGTACGCGCAGAAGTACGGCGCGGACCCGAAGGTGCTCGCGGGCATCGTCGCGCAGGAGTCCTCGTTCAAGAACCACGGCGTGCACGCGGACGGCACGGGCCACGGGCTCATCGGCCTGGACGACAACGGCCTGCTGCCCTCGTTCGAGAAGTGGTCCGGCATGCAGGTGGGCCGCGGGGCGAACGCCAAGACGATTCCGCCCGAGAAGCAGATGGAGTTCCTGGCGAAGACGATTGGTGAGCTCACCAAGAAGCACGGCAGCGGCATGGCCGCCGCGCGCGAGTGGCACCGGGGCGCGGGCAACATGAACGACGCGCGGGGCTACGACTACCAGAACAAGATCCAGAACCACATGAACAGCCTGTTCCCGGGCGGCAAGACGCCGAGCGGGACGACGGCGAACGTGCCCGACACCACGGTGGGTGGCACGGACACGTCGAAGCCGGGCAACAAGCCGGGGCTGACGCCTGGCAAGACGGACGACTCGCGCACGCCCGTGGCGGGCTCGGACCGGGAGATCAAGAAGGGCGACACGCTGTGGGGCATCGCCTCCGAGCTCAAGGCCAAGGGCATGGAGGGCTCGCACTGGGATGTCATCAACCAGATCCGCCAGCTCAACCCGAAGATCACCGACCCCAATCTCATCCTCGCCGGTGACACGCTGAAGCTGCCGGGTATCGCGGGCAAGGACCAGAGCACCTTCACGCCGGGCACGAACAAGCCGGGTCCGGTGGACTTGAACCCCAAGCCCACGGGCCCGCAGGCCACGGACGGCGCCGCGCCGGTGACGGGTGACGGCCGCGTGGACCCGAGCAAGGTCCCGCAGATCAGCCAGTACAACCCGGCGGGCAAGAACGGCTCGTATACGAATGGCCCGGCCAACTGCGGCCCCACGTCCATGGCGCAGATCGCGCGTGCCTTTGGATACGGCAAGGACATGACGGATGCCCAGCTCATCAACCACCTGGGCCGGATTGGCGGCACGTCGGGTAACGGCACGGACGTCAACGGCATCGCGAAGATGGCCAAGGCGATGGGCAAGGACGCCGTGACGAAGGGCCCGGGCGCCAACGTGGAGTGGATCGCCGACCAGCTCAAGCAGGGCAAGCTGGTGGTGGCCAACGGCGACTACCACGCGATGCCGCCGCACCAGAACGAGGGCCGTACGTCCGGCCACTACGTCACCGTGGCGGGCATGGATGCGAAGGGCAACTTCATCGTGCGCGACCCCGCGGACGCGAACGTGAAGACGATTACGCCCGAGCAGATGCGGCACTTCCTGAACTCCAACCCCAACGGCGGCTACCAGATGTCCATCGGGTGAGATGACCCGACTTTGGATGGAGTGAAGTAGGCTTCGAGCGGACCGGCACTCCGGTGAGGGTGTCGGTCCGTCCGCGTTTCCACACCCCGAGGACTCCCAGATGACGCAGAGCAAGCAGACGCAGACCTGCATTTCCTGCAAGAAGACCGAGGGCGGCGAGGTGGTCGGCTCCACCTATGTCTCCACGGGTGACAACGGGATGATCGTCCGCTTCTGGATGTGCGACGAGTGCGCTCTGCCGCTGGGTCCGGGTCAGGGCCCCATCGACATGGACGACCCGGCGAAGGCCGAGCAGCCCCGGAGCTGAAGCCGCGGGCCCTCGGGCGAGGAGCCGCGCGAGGGCCTGACCACGAGGGTGGCGACGACGGGGTGGAGCGAGGTGGGCGCGACGGGGTATGGAATACGTCGCTGCCGTCCCCGTCGGAGAAGCCATGAACAAGCTACTGGGTCCCGCCTCCTTCGTCCTCGCCTCGGCCGCGCTCGCGGTGGCCCTCTGGGCCCCCGGGCGTGTCGAGGCGCCCTCCCCGTCCCAGACGCCCGAGCCCGTCGCCGAGCGGCCCGCCAACCAGGAGGCCCTGGAGCGGCGCATCCAGGCGCTCGAGGACACCACGCTGAGCCTGTCCCGGCGACTGATGGAGCTGGAGAAGCAGCCCGGCACGGGGGCTGTGCCCACGGGTGGAGGCACCGCGGTGGCGGCGGGCGAGCTGGAGCAGCTGCGCAACGAGGTGCGCGGGCTGATGGCGGGTGAGACGTTGACGACGGAGGGTGGGCGTGAGGCGCTGAAGGACGCGATGCGCTCGGTGCAGCAGGAGATGCGCACCGAGCAGCTCAACCGGCGCCAGGAGGAGTGGATGCAGGCGCAGGCGCGCGGGCAGGAGCAGCGCCAGGAACGGGTGAAGCGGCTCGTGTCCGAGGCGAAGCTGAACTACTCGCAGGAGCAGGAGCTGACGCGCCGGCTGGAGCAGGAGGAGACGTCCCGCAACACCCTGTTCGACGAGGTCCGCGCTGGGACGAAGTCCGCGCGTGACATCCGCCAGGCCCTGCGCACCCAGCGCGAGGAGACCGACCAGGTCATGAAGGGGATGCTCGACGCGGACCAGCTGTCCAAGTACCAGGTCATGCGGCGCGAGGAGCAGATGAACTCCCGCCCCCGTGGACCTCGCGAGGGGCGCTTCGGCGACCAGTGACGCAATGACTCACACGGAGGTCTGTGCTGACAAAGGCAGACCTCCGCGAAACGTGTGCGCGAGCGCCATTCAATGTCACGGACCAGGACCGCCATTGCCATCCTCGGCAGCTTTCTCCTGGGGATTCTCTCGAGCTTCATTGCTCGGGATTTCATTCTGGACTGGTGGTACGGCCCCGCCCAGTTCGTCGTCCTCGACGAAGACATCGAGCTGAGCGATGGACATCGCCAGGGAATGACCTGCCCGGGCCCTCCCGGTGGAGGCATCCTCGCGGGCACGCCACTCGTGGTCCGTGCCCATGGCGCGAAGAAACTCGTTGAGCTGCGATTCACCTACTACGGGAAGGATCTCCCCAGCACGATTGACGCAGCCGACGCTCCCGCGAACAGGCGGAGAACCCGGTGTGTCAATCCCTGGGAGCAGAGCACTCCCGAGTAGGAGCGCCGTCGCCCGCCCCTCCGCGCCATGCAAGTCGTTGAGCGCGCACGAGCTTGCGCGCCGAGGCCGCTACTTCGTCATGGTCGGCGGCATCCGGCGCGGGTCGCAGGCAATGCCAGGACAACCCTTGCTGTCGCCGCAGCTCCCGTCGCAGCACGGGTACTGACCTTCCGGACAGACCGTAGGCCCCGCGTCCACCTCGGGCTCCGCCACCCGGGGGCGCTCCTCCGACTTCGGCACCTCCGCCGACGCGGGGGCCTCTGTAGCGGGCGCCGAGGCGGCGTCACGTCGCTGCTCCTCCCCGCCCCCTTTGCACCCGAACGCCCACACCATCGCAGCACAGCAAGTCCACCGCAGGGCCTGATTCCACGTCCTGGTCATCCGCATCCTCACTTCCTACCCGAGCACCTCGCGCGCGGGCCCGTTGAAAAACAAAGGGCGGCCCCGGAACACCTCCCGGGACCGCCCCTCACACTTCGCTCGCCGACCTCACACGCGGGCCGGCGGGCTCATTTCGTTACTTGCGACGACGGCGCAGCGCGAGGCCCAACATGGCCAGGGCCGGCAGCAGCGCGCTGGTGGCGCTACCACCCGCCGCCGTGCAGCCGCCGCTGTCCGTCAGGTTGCGCACCGTCACCGCCACGTCCACCGTGTCGCTGTTGGCCACGCCGTCGTTCGCCCGGACGCGGAACAGGAAGATGGTCGTCTCGGAGACCTGGGGCGCCACGAAGTAGGCCTGGGCCTTGTCCGCGTCGTCCAGCTTCACCGTGGGACCGGCGACCTGCACCCAGCGGTACGTCAGCTCGTCACCATCGGCGTCCGTGCCCGTGGCCGTGAGCTTCACGCCCGAGCCCTCGTGCACCGTGTAGCTGGACGTCGCGCTCACCACCGGCTTGGTGTTGGTGCGCGTCACGGTGACCGTCACCGTGCTCGCAGCGCTGGCCTGCCCCGCGGCCGTGGCCACCAGGCTGAACGTCAGGTCGACGGAGTTGCCCGTCACGCTCGGCGCCGTGAAGGTCGCGGTGGCCGCGTCGGCCCCCGTGAGCGTCACGGACGGACCCGCCGTCTGGGTCCACGCGTAGGTGATGGTGTCGCCATCCTCGTCGGTGGCGCTGCCGTTCAGCGTCACCTGGCTGCCCTGGTTGACCGTCTGGTTCTCACCCGCGTTCGCCACGGGAGCACGGTCCACGTTGCGCACGGTGATGGTGAGGGTCGCCGGAGCGCTCGAGGCGATGCCGTCGCTGGCAACCAGGCGGAAGGTGAAGGCCGTGTCCGCCGTCACCTCGGGAGGCGTGAAGGTCGGCGTGGCGCTGGTGTCGTCATCCAGCTCCACCGCCGGGCCCGCCGTCTGCGTCCAGGCGAAGTCGAGCGGCTCGCCGTCGGCGTCCGTCGAACCCGTCGCGTCGAGCGTGACGCTGCCCGAGCGCTCGTCCACCGTCGTGGGGCCGTTGTCCTTCACGCGGGCCACCGCGATGGGCGCCGCGTTCACGTTGTTGACCAGGACCTGCACCACGCGCGGGTGGCTGGAGTCCGTGCCATCGCTCACCACGAGCTGGAACGTGAAGATGGTGGCCGCGGGAACCTCCGCCGTGAAGCTCGGGGTCGCCGTGTCAGCGCCCGTGAGCGTCACAGTGGGGCCGCCAATCTGGGTCCACGCGTACGTCAGCGTGTCGCCCGCTTCCGCATCCGGATCGAAGCTCGCGGAGCCGTTGAGCGTGATGACGCGCAGCGTGCGCGTCCCATTCGGGTTGACGACGTACTCCGTCACCGTCTGGGAGATGCCCGGCTCGGCGATGGGCGCCACGTTGCACGTCCCGGAGCCCGCCTCCGCGACGCGCGAGTAGAACGGCGTCGTGTTGGTGATGCCCGTGACGCGGATGTTCGCCACGTCCCAGCCATACGCGCCCACGAAGCCATCCGTGCCCAGGCGGAAGCGCAGCCGCACCTGGTGCCCGCCGAAGATGCGACCGAAGTTGGTCTGCGCCGGGATGAAGCTGGGGTAGTCCGAGCTCATGCGCACGTAACCCGGCCAGTCACCGATGTACGGGTTGCCCGCGTCGATGATGCCCTGGTTCGTGAGCCGCGCCCGCTCGGCCGCCGTCAGGTAGAGGTACCAGTTCTCCCACGGCCCCTCATCGACGGAGACCTCGATGACGCCCGCGTCGAAGTGCACCCACTGGCCCTGAATGACGGCGGACTCGAACGAGTGGCGGTGGAAGAAGGACAGCACGAAGTTCTGGCCCTGGGCGACGTCGAACAGCGGCGACGTCAGGCGGATGTCACGCGACTCCGACTCGTTCGCCGCGTGCCAGTAGCCCGTGGTCGCATGACCGTTCTGCCACAGCGGACGGGAGTTGAACGTGGAGTTCGTCCAGCTCGTGTTCTGCGTCTCGACGTAGTCCGTGTCCGAGGAGTTGGCGACCTCGTCGTAGTTCACGTTGGGGCGGAACTCGTGGACCGTCGCCCCGTTCAACAGGGTGATAGGGAACGTCACGTCCACGCCCAGGACCGCGAGCAAGCCGTTCGCCTGCGTCGGCGCCGCCGTCAGGGAGACGGGAATGGAGGCCACCGCGGTGCTGCCACGCGCGATGTTGCCGAACGTCAGCGTGTTGCCGCCACCGAACGTCGCCGCGACACCCTCGCTCGACTCGTTGAAGGCCGCCGTGGCCGTCACGCCCGAGACGCTCTCAGCGCCCACGTTGCGCAGCGTGACGCGCAGGATGCCCGTCTCACCGGCATCCAGGATGCCGTCCTTGTCGCAGCCCACGGAGGAGTCATCCAGCGTGACGCTCACGACCTCGAGCGCGTTGCCGGTCTGGTAGCTCTCCACCACGCCGATGTGGTCCGCGCTGTCGCGGTCCGCCACCCGGGCGCCGAAGCCGGCGCCGCGCTTGGCGAACGCCGCCACGAAGCGCTGGTAGTCGGCGGGGTCGGCCGCGGCGACGACGGACAGCAGCGCGTCACGACCCTCGAGGAAGGTCGGCGACGACGGGGTGGCCTTGTACGACGCCACCAGGTAGCGCTTCATGCGGTCCTGCGCCTCGCCGAACGGGTGCGCGTTGAGCAGGCTGGCGTAGCACTCCCACAGCATCGTGGCCCAGACCTCGCCGGCGTTGTGCACCTCGGCGTTGTTGGAGCCCGCGTAGTCGGGGTTCGACTTGACGTCGGCCGGAATCGCCGTGCCGTCCGCCATGTGGCGCAGCGTCAGGCCGTTCTTCGCCAGGTTCGTGCTGTACGGGACGCGGCGGATGCCCCAGTAATAGCCGTCGTTACGGCCACCGGCCTGGGTGTAGCCCGCCATGCCGTACGTGCCCTGCCAGTTGTTGTTGCCATTGCGGTCACGGTCCTCCTCGCGGACGGACAGCATCATCGCGTGGAAGTCGCCCCAGCCCTCGCCCATGGACCCGCCCTGGTTGTTCGTCAAGCCAGAGCCGTTCCCCACGAGGCGGTTGGAGATGTAGTGCCCCCACTCGTGCGCGATGATCTCGTTGTCGAGCGTACCGTCGCGATCCAGGTCCGCGTTGCGGCGCAGGCGGCCCTTGACGGCCGCCGACTCCAGCGCCGTACGCCAGGCATCGCCGTCCGGCTTGGACACCAGCAGCGAGGGGATGGTGATGGCATTGTCGACCGCCGGGACGCCGCTGGCGCCCATCGTGCCCAGCGCGGCCGTGGCGCTGTTGGTGATGATGACGGCCACGGCGCCCGCGTTCTGGGCGTTGAGGACCTTGAACGCGAAGCTGCAGTCACCGCGCTCGATGAGGGCGACCTTGCCCGTGAAGAGCTTCTGACCGCCGTACGGGTCCGCGCCGGTCCCGTCCGCGCAGCCCCGGCGGTAGCCCAAGGCAATCGCCGGATCCTCGTGAGACGGAGGCACGACGAAGTCCGCGGAGACGTCGTACACCCGCGTGCCGAACGACGCGTTGTACGTCAGGTAGCCCCGGGCGATGGGCGACGGCTCGGAGACGACGAGCTCCGCGACGCCATCGAAGATGTACTGCTGCATGCGGGGACGTGCGCCGTCGGCCGGGGTGGCCATGTTGGCGTTGTTGCGGCCGCCGAAGTCCTGCGCCTCGACGCGGAGGCTGTCGCCCTCCAGACCGCCGCGCCCGTAGTTGCTCATCTGGGCGTTGCCAGAGGCCTCGTCGAAGCCCGCGTCATAGAACCAGTCGTGCAGGAAGTTGGTGACGTAGAACAGGTTCACCACCGCCGCCTGCCGCTGCTCGACGCTGGACGCCGGGGACTTCGTGACGTCGAACGTGTAGTCGAACGTCCGCGAGCCCGCGTTGCTCAGGGGCGCCCGCAGGTCGATGCCCTCCTGGTAGCCGTCAGTGCCGCCCAGGTCCGCGTACGCGTCGACGTTGTTGCCCGTCGTCACCTGCGCGTTGGCCGGCAGCCACGGGTCGTTCTTGCTGAACGGGAAGTTCTGCAGGGTGACCAGGTTGGCCGGGTTGTCCAGCGGCTCCTGGTATCCGTCGGGCTCGCCCGTGGGGTGCGGCGTGGCGCCGCTGCCCTGGGGACCGTCGTAGGGCAGCTTGGTCGCCGGGTCCGCCCACACGCGGTAGGTGAAGGCCTCCGACTTCGTCAGGTCGTGCTTGAAGAGGACCGAGCCGTCCTGCGCGTTGACCACGAAGGCGACGTAGTTCGCGTCCGGGTTGCTCGCCAGGCCCGCGTTGATCTCCACGTAGTACGCGGGGACCAGGCCGTCCGGCAGCGGGAAGAGGACCTTCTTCGCGCGCGGCGCATCGCCAAAGCCGTGCGTGGAGAGCAGGTTGCGGTCCACCGAATAGTGGCTGTAGTCGCCCTGCGAGCCCGCAGGCGCCAGCGCCCGGGCATCCAGCGACGCGCCCGTCACGTCCTGGAACGCGCGCGCAATCGCCTGCGGCGCGGAGACGCGGAAGGCCGAGGCCTGGGCGTTCTTCTCGTCATCCTTGTTGCGCGGCTGGAGGTAGCCGGAGATGGCCACGAGCTGCTGGCTCGGGTCCATCACCACCTTGACCTCGTTGCGGAACACCTCGATGCCGTTGACCCGACGACCGTAGGTCGCGATGACCGCGCCGTCGTTGTCCTTGGGCAGGTGCACCTGGCGCAGCTCCGCGCCATCCACATCCGCGGAGCCCAGGCGGTACAGGTCCGCCACGCCGCGCAGGTGCTCGCGCGCCGAGGCGTTCACGCTCGCCTTGGTCAGGGGACGCGCGGCCTTCGGGGCCGACGTCGCGTTCAGGGCGCGCTCGCTGAAGACGAACGTCGGGACGCCCAGGCGGCCTTCCACGCTGTTGATGCGCAGCCCGCGCTGGGGTGCGTTCGCCGCGGACGAAGGCAGGGAGCGATCCGCCGGGGAGCGGAGGAAGGCATCGACCGAGGCCCCTCGCGCGGAGACCGACGGGGACCACATCAGCACGGCGAGCACGGCGCTCACTGTGCCCATCCAGAGACGCTTCATGAACGACAACCTCTTTCGGGGGTTTGAGGAGGAGGGCCCCTCGCCGTCGGACGCCTGCTCGGCTGGGGCGTCCAGAGGTTATTTACTATTTTGTTATGAACACAATAGGCCCCCCTGAACTCACTCCCTCAGGGTGCCAGCAAACCCAGGATAGACGCTAAGCCTGACGGCCAATGCCAGGAATTCACGTCTAGGATTATTCCCAGACGCGAATCCGGGCGCGCGGCGTCACCCGAACGGTGGCCGGGCGTTGTGGCCGATGACGAGCATCTCCTCCGGGTGCGTCTCCGCGCGAGCATACGTCAGAAGCGCGGCGAGGCTATCGGAGTGCTTGGGGGCGGCCGTCTCCAGCACCACCTCCTCGCGGTGGGGATGGAACAGGTCCTCCTTGCCCAGGTTCTGCTCCTGCCACCGGCGCCAGCCCGGCAGCGACGAGCCCTTCGCGGGCTGGAGGCCCACCACCTCATAGCCCTGGGGTGTGAAGGCGCGGTGCAGGCCCACCAGCGTGGCGCCGGTGCCGAAGCCGCACACCACCCGCCGCACGGAGGGGAAGGCGTCCCGGACGAAGTCGCGCAGCTCGCCCGCCCAGCCCTCCACGCACCCCACGAGGGCGCCATTGGAGAGCTGCCGGGGCCAGCACCACCCCTGACGCTCGTAGCCCAGGGCCACCTCCCAGGCCTCGGACAGCCGGCGCACGGTGCGCACCTCGCCGCCGAAGCCCTGGTCCCTCAGGTACGCGGCGCCGGCCGTGTCGGTGAGCGCGAGCACGGGCAGCCCCCGCTCGCGGCCCAGCGCGTCGAGCGCGAGCGAGGACGAGGAGCCGGACAGCTCCACGAGTCCACACGCACCCTCCGGCACCGTCTCCAGGTAGCGGGAGAAGGTGAGGTACTTCAGACCACCGGAGGGAAGCTCTCCCCCCCACAGCACCACCGGCCCTTCGGGGGACAGCCGTGACAGGGGAAAGTGCATGGGCGGACCTCCCTCCATTGAGTGAGGGCCCCGCGTGGACTCCTCGGGCCCACGACGCAAGCTCGGCACCCTCTTGCATTGTCGGCCAGTCCCCTCCCCTCGCGGCTGTCATCCCGTGGACCGCGAGCCCGGCCGTCCGCCCGCCAGGGACACTGGCCCTGTCCCCAGGGGTGATGTGAAAGCGCTCCGGAAGCCAGGGGCTGTGCGATAGTGGCCCGCAGCGAAAACACATGCTGCGCCGGCTCCTCCCCACCCTCGTGGCCCTGGGCTGTGGGCTCCTCGCCCTCGGTTGGGGGCTGGTGAGCCTCCAGCGCATCTTCACGCGCGAGCGTGAGGACGCGCACGCGCAGGTGCGCTCGCGCCGGGACGCGCTGGCGCACGCCGCCACGGAGTCGCTGCGCCAGGTGCTCGCGCGGCAGTTGGAGGAGCAGGTCTCCGCCATCCACGCCGCCGTGGACAACCCGCTCGCGCCGGGCGAGGGCTTCTACCTCCAGTTCCGCGGCCACCAGTTCCTCCCCCGCCTCACCCGTCCCCTGCCCGGCCACGACATGCCCGCGCGCGCGCTGTACGAGACGCTCGCGGACCAGCTGCGGGACGGCGCCACGCCCGGCCCGTGGGAGGCGCGCCTGGCCCGGCTGCGCGCGGCCGAGTCCGCGCTCCGGGAGGGCAGCCCCGCGCGAGCCACGGCGATGGTGGAGGAGCTCTTGCGCTACCACGCCAACCACGCGCTGCCCGCGGACCAGGAGCTGCCGTTCCTGCTGCTGGCGGTGGAGCACCTGCAGCAGGGGGCCCGCTCCACGCCGCTGGTGCGCTCGCTGCTTCGCGAGGGGCTGCCGGAGGAGTTCGGCGGCATCGGCCGAGGCGCGGGGCTGCAGCGGGACCTGCTGCGCGAGCGCTCGCGCTTCACGCAGGCGGACTTCGACTTCCTGCAGGCGCGCATCCTCCTGTTGAGCAGCGCCCTGGGCGAGCCCATGGGGGACTTCCTTGAGCGCTCGAGAGAGACGGGCGCGGGCGCGCTGGTGATGCCCGAGCAGTTGGTGGAGCCCACGCTGCTGGGCCAGCAGTGGTACGTGGAGCCCCGGGGCGAGGTCGTCTACGGCATCGCGGTGGACATCGCCGCGCAGTTGGTCCCCATCGCCGAGGACATGCGGGCGCGCGGCCTGTTCGGCAACGGCGGTCAGGTGCGGCTGGTGGGCGACCGCCCGGCGATTCCGGTTCGCGAGCTGCCCGTGCGCGTGGACCTGCCCGAGTGGTCCCGCGCGGAGGTGGACATCGAGGCCCGCTACGGCCTGAAGACGCTGCTGGTGGCGGTGTGCGGCGTGCTGGCCGCGGCCATCGTCGCGCTCGCCGTCGTGTCTCAGCAGCGCAAGTACCGCTTCCTCGAGCTCAAGAGCGACTTCGTCGCCACCGTGTCGCACGAGCTGCGCACGCCCCTGGCCTCCATCCGGCTGATGGGTGAGACGCTGGAGCGCAGGCTGGCGCACGCGCCCGAGGTGCGCGACTACCCGACGCGCATCGTCCAGGCCGCGGACGGGTTGCACTTCCTGGTGGAGAACATCCTGTCGTTCAACCGCATCGACAAGGGGCGCTGGACGCTGCGCCCCTCGCGGGTGCGACTGGAGGAGCTGGTCAACCCGCTGCGCGATGACCTGGCCGCGGCCACCTCCACACCGGTGGAGCTGACCACGGACCTGAACGACGCGGAGCTGGAGGCGGACCCCACGCTCCTGCGACTGCTCTTCTCCAACCTGGGCCGCAACGCGTGTGCGTACAACCAACGCACGCCGGTGCGCCTGTCGGTGAGCGCCCGGGTGATTGAAGGCCACGGCTGCACGGTGCTCTTCCGCGACAACGGCGTGGGCATCCCGGATTATGAATGGGAGAACGTCTTCCAGGACTTCTATCGGTTGACGCCTCCCGGACAGGATGTCCACGGTAGCGGCCTGGGACTGGCGC
This sequence comes from Myxococcus sp. AS-1-15, assembly GCF_020037055.1. Classification (NCBI taxonomy): domain Bacteria; kingdom Pseudomonadati; phylum Myxococcota; class Myxococcia; order Myxococcales; family Myxococcaceae; genus Myxococcus; species Myxococcus sp. AS-1-15. Next base: position 52,069 of record NZ_JAIQDF010000004.1, read on the forward strand.
TCTGCCGCAAAATCATGAAGCTGCACCACGGCGACATCCAGGTGGCCTCGTCCACGCCCGAGGGCACCACGTTCGCGCTGACCTTTCACGAGCCGCGTCGATGACCACCACCTCCACACCCTCCACCACCCGTCCCACCATCCTCATCGTCGAGGACGACGCCCACCTGCGCGTGGGCCTGCGGGACAACCTGCTGGACGAGGGCTACGTCGTCTCCGAGGCCCCGAGCGCGCGAGACGCGGAGCCGCTCCTGCGCGAGCGCGAGTTCGACCTGCTCATCCTGGACGTCATGCTCCCGGGCGAGGACGGCTACAGCTTCTGCCGGCGCCTGCGGGCGCAAGGGGTGAAGAGCCTGGTGATGATGCTCACCGCGCGCTCGCTCGAGGACGACATCGTCCGCGGGTTCGAGGCGGGGGCACAGGACTACCTCACCAAGCCCTACCGGTTGAGGGAGCTGCTCGCGCGGGTGGGCGCGCTGGTGCGCCGTGCGGGCACGGCCCCGGCGCAGGTGACGACGTTCGGCGGGTACTCGCTGGACCTGGGACGCCGCACGGTGACGAAGCCGGATGGCACGGGCGTGGAGCTGACGCGCACGGAGTTCGACCTGCTCGCCTACCTCCTGCGCCACCGCGAGCGCGCGCTGCCCCGGGGAGAAATCCTGGACGCGGTGTGGGGCCGTGACGTGGTGGTGGACCCGCGCACGGTGGACAACTTCGTCTCCAGTCTGAAGAAGAAGCTCGGGTGGACGAGCGCCTCCGGTTTCAGCATCCACACGCTGCGCGGTGTGGGGTACCGGATGGAGGTCTCGTCACCATGACGCAACCATGACCAACAGATGGACGGCCCTTCGCCATCGCCCACCCGGGACTTCGTAGTTTGAATCCTGCGTGGACGGGGCGCTCCGAAGCCAAGACGCCCACGCCGGAGAGACGCCGCATGGCGTGGTGGACCTCCGGGAGCGCCCATCGGGGAGGAGGCCTTCCATGTTCAAGTCGGTCATCGAGCGGCAGCGAGCTGGACGTCTGGGTGCTGGGATGGGGTGGTCCGTCGCCGTGCACGCGGCGCTCTTCGGCGCGGTCCTGGTCATCTCCGCGCGGCCCGCCGAAGTGCCGCCCGAGCCGGATCCGGATCTCGTCATGAAGTTCATGGCGCGTCCGCAGGTGGCCAAGGGCTACGCGGCGCCGGCGCAGCCCAAGACGCAGGCCCCGCCGCCCAAGACGCGCAAGCCCAAGCGCGACACCTTCCCCACGCAGATCAACCCGATGCCGGTGGACCCCAAGCCCGTCGACGTGGAGCCGGAGCCGGTGGCGAACGCGCCGGACACGGGTGACACCGAGCCCACGGGCGTCCCGGGCGGTCATCCGGAGGGAGACCCGAACAGCACGGTCATCGGGTTGCCCTTCGTCCCCGGCTTGCCTCCGGGCGGAGTCGGCGAGGGCACCGGTGAGGACGTCATCCCGTTCGGCGGAGGCATGACGCCGCCGGTGCTCATGGGTGGCCAGCCGCTCGACTACACGGAGCAGGCCCGCATGGCGCGCGTGGAAGGCACGGTCATCGCCAAGTGCGTCATCACCCGCGAGGGCGACGTGCGCGACTGCCGCATCATCAAGGGCATGGCGCACATGGATGAGCACGTCACGGAGGCGCTGCACACCCGGCGCTACAGCCCCGTGAAGTTCCAGGGCAAGGCCGTGAGCGTCTCCTACGTGTTCACGCTCCGCTTCAAGCTGCCGCGCTAGTCACGCGACGGGGCCTCACAGGTCGTAGTTGCCCACCGATGACGCCGGCACCAGCACGTGCTTGAGCACGTAGGTCTTGAGGCGCTGGCGCATGTCGTCATCGAGGGTGAGCACGACCTGGGGGTGCACCCGGGCCCCCACCTCGAAGAGCACGGCCTGCATCAACAGGCCCTCCTCGGTGATGCGGGACAGCCGCTCCAGCGTGGGGTCCGAGCGTTCCGTCTCGCCCTTCTTCTTCTGGTTCTCGTGGACGAGCAGCGCCGAGCCCAGGCACTCCATCTCCTCGAGCGACGTGAAGTGCTCCTTCGTGGTGCCCGTCATCTCCTGGCGGTGTGACGGCTCTCCCAGCCACAGCGCCTTGCAGTTGGCGAAGGCGAACCACGCCGGGTCGTGGTCGGGGTCGAACTGGATGGAGATCTCCTCGCCGTCCCGCTCCGCGTAGCCACGAGGGACGATGACGTCCTCGCGCACCACCAGCCCCAGGCCCGCGTTGGCGCGGAAGAACTGGCGGATGACAGGGTAGCGAGGGTTGAGCACCAGGCACCACGCCCACGACTCCAGGGCCTCCTCGAAGCGTCCGAGCCGCGCGAGCGCGTTGCCCAGGAAGAACCACGAGCGGTGGTCATTCGGGTTGAGGCGCGTGGCCTGCTGGTAGTGCCCCAGCGCCGTGGCCGAGTCGCCCGCGAAGTACGCCGCGTCGCCGCGGAAGTTCCACGCGAAATAGCACTGCGGGCACACGCTCGTGGCCTTCTCGTACAGCTTCCCCGCCTCCTCGTAGCGCTTGGCCTGGAAGTGCGGCTCGGCCTCGTCGAGCAGCGCTCGCGCCTCGGGGCTCTCGGGCCACTCGACGATGACGCGCTCGCCGCCCTGCTCCACCACGCGCGGCGCCTCGAGCGCCTGCACGCGCTGCGGCCACAGCTGGTCCGCCCAGCCACCCGGCGGCGAGTCCTTCCCGTCGATGCGATACGTCACCGGCGAGTCCTCGATGCGCTTGATGATTTCGGCGGGATTGAGGAACGGAGGCCGCTTCGAGGGCTCCGGTGCGGCGGCGGCCTTGGGCTCCGGGTTGCTCATGGGGGCGGAGGCGCAACCGGCCACGAGCACGAGGCAGAGGACGGCGAGGAGGCGGTGCACGGGAGCCCTTTCAGTGAGCAGTCGACAACAGTCTACGCCCTCCCCGCTCCAGCCTCCTGGCTCCGGCCTCGAATCGAAACGATTTCTCCGCACGAATTCCACGACCCGGCCCGGGCGAGTCGAGGCGCACACCATTGTCGGGAGCTCCACCCTTGTGACGAAAGAGTCGCCCCCCTGGCGTGGACCCGTTAGGAGGTCCGCCCCTGGACTCGACCTGGAGATGTCGGACTTGGATTACGACGTGGTGGTGGTGGGCGCGGGTTTCGGAGGGCTGGCCACGGCGCTGGAGCTGACCCGGCGAGGTGCTCGCGTGGCCCTGTGCGAATCGCTCAGCTATCCCGGCGGCTGCGCCAGCACGTTTCGCCGCGGTGGCTTCGCGTTCGAGTCGGGCGCGACGTTGTTCTCTGGCTTCGAACCCCATCAGCTCTTCGGTCGCTGGATTCGCGAGCACGCGCTTGACGTGACGGTGGACTGGCTGGACCCCGTGGTGGAGCTGCGCACGCCCGGGCTGCGGTTGCCGGTGACACGAGACCGGGCCCGCTTCATCGAGTCCCTGTGCGCCCTGCCGGAAGCGCCCGCACCCGCGATTCGTCGCCTGTTCGACCTCCAGTCCCAGGTGGCCGGCGCGCTCTGGGCCATGTTCGATGACCCGGACCTGCTGCCACCCTTCGACCTTCGCGCGCTCTTCCGTCACGCCGCGCGGCTCCATCGTTATGCCCCGCTGGCGCGGTGGCTCGGGCGTCCGCTCGGAGCGGTGCTGGAGCACCTCGGCCTCTCGCGCTTCACTCCGCTGCGGACCTACCTGGATGCCCTCTGTCAGATCACCGTGCAGTGCTCGGCCGCGGAAGCGGAGACACCGTTCGCGCTCGCGGCGATGGACTACTACTGGCGAGGCACGGGCCACGTCCGGGGCGGCATCGGACAGCTCGCGTGGGCCCTGGCCCGAGCGATGGAGGCCCGCGGTGGAACGCTGATGCTGGCGAACCGCGTGAAAGGCCTGTCCCGTCAGCCAGGACACTGGCAGGTCGATACCCGTCGAGGCGTGCTCCGGGCCCGACACGTGGTGGCCAATCTGCTGCCGGGAGGACTGATGCGCCTCGCGGGCCTGTCACCCGAGCGCGTCGGCTCGATGCGTGTGTTGTCGGAGCGTGTCGCCGAGGGCTGGGGCGCGGCGATGCTCTATCTCGTCATCAAGGCGCCCGACGCGGTGTCACGCGAGGCGAGCCACCTGGAGCTCGTGCGTGACGAGCAGGCTCCGTTCATCGAGGGCAACCACGTCTTCATGTCCATCAGCGGCGAGGAGGACACGGGCCGTGCACCCGAGGGACATCGCACGGTGACGACGTCCACGCATGTGCCCCTGCGCAAGCTGGGGGCGATGTCCACCGAGGAGCAGGGGCGCTACATCGCGGACATCCAGACACGCATGCGCGAGTCGCTGGAGCAACTCGCGCCCGAGTGGATGCCCCACGTCACCAAGGTCCTCCCGGCCTCCCCGCGCACCTTCCAACGCTTCACCCAGCGGGAGTCCGGTGCGGTGGGCGGCGTCCCCCGTCGCGCGGGCCTGAGCCACTACCGACAGCTGGGCCCGCTGCGTGTCATGGAGGGCCTCTGGCTGGTGGGCGACTCGGCGTTCCCCGGACAGAGCACCCTGGCCACGGCGGTGGGCGGCGTGCGCACGGCGGCGAGCGTCGCGAGCGAGAGCTGAGCCGCCCCCCTCACTCGTCCAGCAGGCTCGCCCAGAAGCCAACCATCCGCACCATGTCCGCCGCGCCCGCCTTCTTGTCCACCTCCGCGTGGCTGATGAGCGGCGTGGAGAGCTGATGGACCTCCGTATACGGCCGCAGCGCCTGGGCCAGCAGCACCGACTCCATGGACGGAATCACCGTGTCGCCCGCGCCATGCAGCAGATAGACGGGCGAGGCCGGCGCGGGTGAGCGTGCCGGAGACATCGACGGGTCCGCGGCGAACTCGCGCACCAGCGGCAGCAACAACGGCCCCAGCGCCGCCACGTTCCGAAGATTCACATAGCCCATCAGCTTCGACGCCGGCTCGGGCATCCGTGTCTCCAGCACCCGTGCGTGCGCGAACGTCTCCTCCGCCAGCTTGCGGTCCGTCTGCGTCTGGTGCGAGGCCCGCAGGAACGTGCGGATACCCTCGCGCAGCGGCTCCACCTGCTCGGGAGGCACCAACCGGTCCGCCACGTTGAGGAGGATGATGACCACGCCATAGTCATGCGGCGTCAGGTGCGAGCCATCGGGGAGCTGACCGCTGCACAGGAAGGTCAGCACCCGGGGCAGGTCACCATGGCCTCCGAACGAGAGCGTGGAGGCCACCTTGTCCCGGAGCGCGGGCCGTCCCGCTGCGACCACGGAGAGCCCGCCCGAGAAGCTGATGCCGAACAGGTCCACCTTCCCGCCCGGCGCCAGGTCCTCGCGGCCGCTCACCCACAGGGCCGCGTCCTCGATGGTGTCCGGAAGGCGCGGAGTGATTTCGTAGCGCAGCAGGTCCGGCGGCTCGGGCGAGAGCACCACCTGCCCACCCCGGGCCAGGTCCTCCGCCAGCTTCACCAGGCGCGGCTCGTCGATGCCATCCGCGTGCACACCCGAGGTCAGCACCACCGTGCGCCCTCGCACCTCGCGCGGTCGATACAGCCGCGCGCGGACCTCGCCATGCCGGGTGGGGACCCGCAGCTCGCTCTTCTCGAACGGAGCGTTGCGAAACCCCGCCACCGCCTCCGGCACGGCGCCCTGCATCCCGGCGGCGCGCACCACGAAGGACAACCCACGAAGCCAGTCGGCGCCCACGAACACCAGGGCCCCGAGCATCGCCACCAGGCCGATGCCCACCCACCGCCAGGTCTTGCGCTTCATGGGAACAGGTGCTCCACGAAGGTGCACAGGCGCTCGCGCTCGAAGGGCTTCTCCAAGAGCCCTCGCGAGTGGCGCCCCACGAACTCCCGCGCCTGCGCGGTGAAGGCCCCACCCGTCATCAGCCCGGTGCGCAGCACCAGCTCCGGCGCCAGCCGCTCCAGCTCCACCACGAAGTCCATTCCGCTCATGCCCGGCATCATCAGGTCACACAGGATGGCATCGAATCGCTCGCCGGTGGACAACCGTCTCAGCGCCTCGCGCGCGTCCTGCACCGCGTGCACCTCGTACACGTCCCGCACCAGCCGGCTCACCGAGTTGCCCACGGACGGCTCGTCGTCGATGAGCAGCAGCCTCTTGCGCATGGCCAGCGGCACCACGTTGCCCAGCACCGGGGACTCCGGCGCGGCGACGGTGCCCACCGCGAGCGCGGGCAGCACCACGCGGAAGGTGCTCCCCCACCCCTGCGCGCTGCTCACCTCGATGCGCCCGCCCATCGCCTGCACCAGCGTGAGGCAGATGGACAACCCCAGCCCCGTGCCCTCCCCCACCGGCCTCGTGGTGAAGAACGGGTCGAAGATGCGGCGTTGCACCTCCGGCGCCATGCCGTGCCCGTTGTCGCTGACCTCCAGCTCCACCTGGCCCGCGCGCCCGGTGCGCAGGCTGACGCGCACGCGGTTCTCCTCGGCCGGCCGCTCGGGCAACGACTGGAGCGCGTTGACCAGCAGGTTGAGCACCACCTGCCCCAACCGCACCTCGTTGCCGTGCACGGGCGGCACGCGCTCCAGGGTGCACACCATGCGCGCGCGGTGCGTCAGCTCGTTGCGCACCAGCCGCAGCGCGCCCTCCACCGCCCGCACCACGTCCACCGGTCCGTGTCGCTCCTCGTCGCCTCGGGCGAAGGTGCGCAGGTCCCGGACGATGGCGCAGACGCGGCCCGCGCCGTCGAGCGCCTCCGCCACCACCTCTCGCAGCTCCGGCAGCTGCTCGGCGGACAGCTCCGGCAGCGCGAGCAGATCCCTCACGTACGCGAGATTGGAGCTGACATAGGCCAGCGGGTTGTTGATTTCGTGCGCCACGCCCGCGGCCAGCGTGCCCACCGACGCCATCCGCTCGGCGAGCAGCAGCTGCGACTCCAGGCGCTTCTGGTCCGTGATGTCCCGGATGATGCAGACGAGGAAGGCCTCCCCGGCGCCGTCGAACCCGGCCTTCTTCGTCACCAGGACGCGGGCCAGCCCCGTCCTGTCGGTGAGCGTCTCCTCGCTCTCGTCGGGGCCCCCCGTGAGGAAGACCCGCTCGTCGTTGCGCCAGAAGCTGTCGGCCTCGTGCGCGGCGACGAACTCGTGGTCGGAGCGCCCCAGCAGCGCCTCCGCCGGATGTCCCATGACGCGGCAGAAGGCCTGGTTGACCGCCACCCAGCGGTGCTGCCGGTCCTTGACGAAGAGCGGCTCCGGCACCGCGTCCAGCGCGCTGCGCAGGAACGTGTTGGCGCGGCGCAGGGCCCGGACATCATGCGCCTCCGTGTCCGAGGCCAGCCGTCGACGCAGCGCCACCACCCGCGCGCCCCAGCCCGAGCCCCCCGAGGCCACGCACTCGTCAGCGCCCGCCTCCGCCAGCGCCTCGGTCTGCGCATCGTCCCGCGAGGTGAGCACCACCAGGTGCGTGCGGGCCACCACGCGCAGCGCATGCAGGCGGCGCACGTCCTCGAGCAGGGCGTCCAGCGGCCCTCCCGCATCCCACGCCACCAGCAGCCCCTCCTCCACCGGAGCGGCGATGACATCGGCCCCCGTCACGCTCAACACATGGCAGGACGGGCTCGCCCCCGACGCGCGCAGGCCGCGCTCCACCGCTTCCACCACCGCCGCAGGCACCGACACCAGTGTCGCGAGCACCGCATCACGCTCCTCGGCCCGGGCAGGCCCTGATGTCCCCGTGGAATTCACACGCAGACACCCGGCCGGATTGCAGCGTTCCCTCATGCAGGAATCAACGACGTTCCCTTCCGGACATTGCGCGGCCCTTGAGCCGCGAGGCACTGGGGACCCGTCGGGTCGCCCCCGCCACCACGTCCGGCCCGACATGGCAGGCAGGCAGCAGCGGGCACCGCTCGCAGTTCTCCGGGAGCGGCCGGGCCGGACACGCGCCACTCATTCCATAGTGGCAGAGCGCGAAGTCGTAGCGGACGGGGTCGGCCGCATCCAACGCCCGCAGCGACGCCGTCACCTCCTCCGCCGTCCGCCACGTCAGGTCCGTGCGACGCGTCAGGCCCAGGTGTCCGGCGATGCGGCCGATGTGCGTGTCCAACGGAATCAGCAGCGCCGAAGCGGGCACACGCTTCCAGATGCCGAAGTCCACCGTGTCCGGTCCGCGCACCATCCACCGCAGGAACAGGTTCAACCGCTTGGCCGCGCCCGGCCCCAGCGGCGAGGGCAACAGGTGGTGAAGCCCCCGCTCGGGTCCCATCGCCTCGCGCAGGGGCTCCATGGGGAGGCGGCGCAGCGCGGTGGTGAAGGCGCTCAAGCCGCCGTGCAGCGAGCCCTCGGCCGCAAGTCCCCTCACGAACAGCGACTCCAGGCTGCCGTGCTCCCGCAGCGCCTGGCCCATGCCGAGCAGCAGCACCGCCAAATCAGTGCCCACGTTGAAGCGGTACACGAAGCCCGTCAGCAGGGCCTTGGCGCCAGCGACGTCCAGCTTCCGCACGAAGTCCGCGGGCGACGGGCCCATCCGCTTCAGGAGCGAGTCCACCTTGGGACGGAACAGGTCCGCGCGCCCGTAGGCCAGACAGGCGGCGAGCAGCGCGGAGACCTCGATGTCGCGGGCGTCCTGGTAGCGGTGGGGGAACTCCACCGGGTCGAACCCGATGCGGGCGCGGGCATCCGTGGAAGCCAGCACGGCGTCGAGCCGGGGGCGCAGGTGCTGCACTGCCCGAGGGCTCAGGCCAGGGTGCGTCTTCGAGCGGCGTGTCACGTCGGGGCTCCCAAATGTTCCTGGAACGGCGGCCCGCCGCCCACGCTTCCCGAGCCCACATGGGGCCCGGGAGTCCCGCGCCTCCTCCAGCGAATCAGGAGGAGGCACGGGAGGGCATCCTACGACACGGCTACGGGCTGACGGCGAACACGATGTCGTCGTGGTCGTCGTAGGCGCCCGCATAGCACGGCGTGGCGCTGCCCTGCTTGCGGAAGCGCGCGCGCACGACCTGGTTGGCGCCGGCCGGCAGCGTGAAGGTGGCCGACAGCGTGTGCTGACCGCCCGCCGGAGGCGCCAGCGTGGTGATCTTCGTCCACACCGGGTTGCTGGCGTCGGGCGCGTGGTACAGGTCCAGCTTGTCCGGGCGCGCGGCCAGGGCCCACACGGTGGCCTCGATGAGCACCGTCTCACCGGCGGCGAAGGGGTTGCCGCTCACGGTGGACACCTTGATGCGGTCGTTCGACTCATCAAAGTGGAAGGTGCCGTTGATGCCGTCGGCGCACGAGTTGTTGACGGTGTTGGGGCCGTTCGCCTCGGGCCCCAGGCTCGCGCGGCCGACGAGCAGCGTCGTGGAGTCACACACGTTGGACACGTTGGCGCAGCGCGGGACGCGCAGCACCGGGTCGTAGATGGCGTTGCCGGAGGAGTTGCTGGTGGTCACCGTGACGGGGGCGCTGTCGGTGGTGTTGCCGATGAGGTCATAGGCCCGGGCGACGACGGCGTGGCTGCCATTGGCGATGACGGCGGTGTTCCACGCGATGGAGTACGGGGACGTGGTCGCAGTGCCGACGACGGCGCCGTCCACCAGGAACTCCACGCGGCTGATGCCCTGGTTGTCCTGCGCGTTGGCGCTGGCGGTGACGGTGCCGGACACGGTGGTGCCCGCCGACGGAGCGGTGAGCGACACGGTGGGCGCCACGGGGTCGGACAGCGTGGCGGTGCCCTTGGCGAGCTCGACCATGTACGCGCCGGCGACCTTGGCGAACTTGAGCGCGTGGTTCGCGTTGTTGCCGCTCACCGCGAGGGTGTCGTTCGCGGTGTGGATGGTGCTGTTGTGCTGCCCCATCATCGCCTCGAACGGGATGGAGGCCGCGAAGCCCGCCGCGTTCCAGGACGCGTGGTCCGAGCAGCCGTAGCCACACGCCGAGGTGGCCTGCTGCACGCCGGCGACATAGGTGGAGATCAGGCTGCCGATGAACGCGTTCTGCGCCGCGTTGGTGAAGTCCGTCATCAGCACGACGTCGGCCACGGAGCCCTTGTAGTTCGTCATGTCGAGCTGGAGGACGCCGACGACCTTGTCGCCCTCGTTCTTGGCCTTGTCGGCGATCTCCTTGGAGCCGCGCAGGCCCACCTCCTCGGCGGCGTAGGCCATGAACTTCACCGTGCGCAGCGGCTGGTAGTTGGAGGCCATGGCCACGCGGATGACCTCGGACAACGTCGAGATGCCGGACGCGTTGTCATCCGCGCCGGGAGCCGCGGAGCCCGACAGGTTGGTGGAGTCCAGGTGGCCACCCAGGACGACGATCTCCTCGTCTCCCGCCGGCACCTGCTGCGTGCCCTGGATGGTCAGGATGACGGACGGCTGAGCCCACAACGCGTGGGTGAAGAGCTCCACGGTGACGTCGCCGCCGGTCTGCGCGCGCGCTCCGGCATAGCCCGCCCACAGGTCCCGCACCCACGTGGCGGCGGCCACGCCATGGGTGGACGTGTAGTAACGCGTGGGGAACTGCGTCGAGAGGTGCTCGATGTTGGCGTGGATGTTCGTCGCGGCCATGCCGCCGATGAGCGTGTTGACCACCGGGGCCTTGTCCAGCGAGTACGTCACCGCCAGCGAGGGGGCCAGCGCGGGCGCACCTTCGATGGCCAGCTCCGCGAGCGCGTCCGCTTCCGTCTCGTGGTAGAGGAAGCCGCCACAGCGCTTGAGCTTCTCGTGCATCACCTCGGAGACGAGGTCGATGCGCGACTCGGGCAGCTTCATCGCGACGACGTCGCCCTGGCGCCCCGCGAGCGCCGGAACCCGCTCTCCGGCCACGATGAACGCGGCGTTCACCTCCGTGACGGCATCCGCGCCGAGGGTGATCCACACCTCGCGCTCCGGCGCCTTCGCGTACGCCGAGACACAGCCAAGCATCAACGCCAACGAACCCAGTCGTTTCATATGCATGGGGCTCCTCCTCTCCGGGAGGGTCAACTTTGAAGGGACGACCAACGGGACCTATTCGCGACAGAGCAGCGAATTCCGTATACTCTGCGTAAACATTTCCCGTGGGTCAATCCTCAAGCCCCTGGCAATAAGGGAAAGCCGCAATAACTCTCGCGCGATGAAAAAACCGCGCGTTCGTTACCGGGTCAGCTCCCGAACGGCGTGGCCCAGTTCGGGGAGGATGAGCGCCTCCAGCGCGAGCCGTACGGCCTGCGGCGAGCCCGGCAGGGCGAAGATCATCATTCCCTGATACGTGCCGGCGGTCGCGCGCGACATCATGGCCGGGCTGCCAATCTGCTTGTACGAGAGCATGCGGAACAGCTCACCGAAGCCGGGGAGCTCCTTCTCGAACAGACCTCGCAGCGTCTCCACCGTGGTGTCGCGCCGACCGATGCCGGTGCCCCCGGTGAAGAGGATGGCCCGGGCGCCCACCGACTGGGCCTCCGCCACCGCCTGCCGGATGGCCTCCGGGTCGTCCTTCACGACGACGTAGCCGGCGACGCCGTGGCCCGCGGACTCGAGGCCCTCGCGCAGCACCCTGCCGCTCGCGTCACGTGAGGCATCGCGGCTGTCGGAGCACGTCACCACGAAGGTGCTGACGTGCACCGGCGCACGCGACTTGTGCTCGTGCGAGACGCTTGCCGCACCGTGCTCGTGTCCGTGGCCGTGGGCATGAGCGTGCCCATCCTCGTGGCCGTGGCCGTGGCCGTGCTCGTGGCCGTGGCCGTGGCCGTGGCCATGCTCGTGGCCGTGGCCGTGGTCATGAGCGTGCTCATGCTCGTGGCCGTGGCGGTGTTCGTGGTCATGACCGTGGCCGTGGCCGTGGCCGTGGCCGTGGGCATGAGCGTGCCCATGCTCGTGGCCGTGGTCATGAGCGTGCTCATGCTCGTGGCCGTGGCGGTGTTCGTGGTCATGACCGTGGCCGTGCTCATGCGAGTGCCCGTGGTCATGCGCGTGCGCGGCGTCATGACCGTGTCGGTGGTCATGCGCGTGCTCGTGCTCATGCGCGTGCTCGTGCTCATGCGCGTGTTCGTGGGAATGCACCACGCCATCCTCATGGGTGTGGGGATGTTCGTGGTGGTGCTCGTGCCGATGCGAGGGCGGCGCGCCACCGTGGTCATGGTCGTCGTGTGCCATGAGGAGGAGACTCCGGTGCCGGAGGCACGTCAGGTGTTGTCGGGAAGCTCGACGACGAGGGCGCCGTCCTGGACCTCGACGCTCACTGTCGGCTGGTCGTCACACACCCCGGGCGAGGTCTCGTTCCGCCCCGTGTCCATGTCGAAGCCGACCTCATGGCACGGGCAGACGACCATGTTGTCCTCGATGCGTCCGCCCGACAGCAGACAGCCCGCGTGGTTGCACCAGTCATCAAGGCCCTTGTAACGGCCGTGAATCTTCGCGATGCAGACATTGCGCTTGCCGACTTCGTAGCCGCGCATTTCCCTCTCGGCGAAGTCCGCCGGTCCGAGCTTGATCTTCGTCATCGCCGCCCTTTTCCCACAACGAGAAGCAAGCTGCACCCCCGTTCCCCGGGCATTACCTTCTTCCAGGTGACCTCTGACGTGACCCCGCCCATCGTCGACAAAGCCACCGTTGCCCAGGTCCTCCGGGACATCTCCCTGCTGCTCCAGCTCCAGGGCGAGAACGGCTTCCGCTCCCGTGCCTACGACATGGGGGCCGACCGCATCCTCGGCCTCACCCAGGAGCTGGGCCCCCTCGTCGCCGAGGGCCGCCTGGAGAGCCTGCCGGGCATCGGCCCCGCGCTCGCCGAGAAGATCACCGAGCTGGTGACCACCGGACGGATGACCTACTTCGAGGAGCTGCGGGCGAAGTTCCCTCCGGGACTCCTGGAGCTGATGAAGCTGCCGGACATCGGCCCGCGCAAGGTCGCCACCCTCTGGAAGGAGCTGGGCATCGGCGGCGTCGAGGCGCTGGAGCAGGCCTGCCGCGAGGGGCGCGTGAAGCAGCTCAAGGGCTTCGGCGAGAAGAGCCAGGCGAAGATCCTCGAGGGCATCACCCTGTATCGCCGCGCCCGCGGCGAGCGGAAGCTGCTGGGCGACGTGCTCCCCATCGCCGAGGGCCTGCTGGAGCGCGTACGCGCCTCCCCCGGGGTCATCCGCGCCAGCCTGGGCGGCAGCGTGCGCCGCCGCGCCGAGACGGTGGCGGACGTGGACATCATCGCCTCCGCCGCGGACCCCGGCCCCGTGCTGGACGCGCTCGCCACCTCCCCCGGCGTGGCCACCGTGATTGGCAAGGGCGACAGCAAGTGCTCCGTTCGCATGGAGGCCGGCGACCTCCAGGTGGACCTGCGCGTGCTCCCCGACGAGGACTTCGCCACCGCCCTGCACCACTTCACCGGCTCCAAGGCCCACCACATCCGCCTGCGCAACCTGGGCCACGAGCGCGGCATGAAGATCTCCGAGTGGGGCGTGCACCGCGACGACGGCACCAAGCTGCCCGTCGCGGACGAGGCCGCGCTCTACGCGCTGCTCGACATGCAGTTCGTCCCGCCGGAGCTGCGCGAGGACAACGGCGAGGTGGAGGCCGCGCGCGCGGGCAAGCTGCCCACCGACCTGGTGACGATGGAGGACCTGCAGGGCGCCGTGCACGCCCACTCCACCTGGTCCGACGGCCGCAACACGCTCGAGGAGATGGCGCTCGCCGCCAAGGCCCTGGGGCTGAAGTACCTCACGATCACCGAGCACAGCGAGGCGGCCATCTACGCGGGCGGCCTCAAGGTGGAGGCGCTCGAGCGCCAGTGGGAGGAGATCGACCGCGTCAACGCCGCCGTCCCCGGCATGCGCCTGCTCAAGGGCATCGAGGTGGACATCCTCGAGTCCGGCGCGCTCGACTACGACGACAAGGTACTCGAGAAGCTGGAGGTGGTCATCGCCTCCATCCACGTGCGCCACTCCATGGACGAGGACCAGATGACGAAGCGGGTCCTCACCGCGCTGGACAACCCGCACCTGCACATCCTCGGGCACCCCACCGGCCGGCTGCTCCAGAGCCGCGAGCCCTATCCCCTGCGCATGGACGAGGTGCTCGAGCACGCCGCCCGGCGCGGCGTCGCGGTGGAGATCAACGGCAAGCCCGCGCGGCTGGACATCAAGGCCGAGTATGTCCGCAAGGCGGTGCAGTTGGGCGTGAAGCTGGTGGTGAGCTGCGACGCACACCGCCGCGAGGACCTGGCCAACCTGGCCTTCGGGGTCGCCACCGCCCGGCGGGGCTGGGCCCGCAAGCAGGACGTGCTCAACACCCAGAGCGCCGAGCGCTTCCTCACCGCGCTGCGCGCCGGGCGGTGATAGGCTGCCTGGCGCGCCGATGTCCCGCCTGTCCCCGCTCGTCCTCTCACTGTGTCTCCTCGCCCTGCCCGCCGTCGCGGCGGACAAGGCGCGCCCCTCGCGCGCGGACCTCCAGCGCGTGCTGGAGCAGCACACCCGCTCCGTGGTGAAGGTCACCGGCCCCCAGCGCACCGGCCACGGCGTCATCGTGGGTGCCGCCGGACAGGTGCTCACCTCCGTGGAGCCCGTGGGCGAGGAGTATGTCGGCCTCCAGGTCGCCACCGTGGAGCACGCGGGCCAGGCCCTGCCGGCGCGCGTCCTGCTCGCCAACGGCGCGCTGAAGGTCGCCGTCGTCGCGGCGCCGGATGGCGCGTACCCCGCGGTGGCGGTGCGGCTTCTCAAGGACGGCGACAGCCTGGAGGGACGCTGGGTGGTGGGCGTGGTGCCCGGCACCCGGGGCCGTCCCGCGAAGCCGACGGCGGCCCAGGTCTCCCGCGCGACGGCGCCCTTCTATGACGTGCCCCTCGCCCTTCCTCCCGGCAGCCCCGTGTTCGACGGGGACGGCAGGCTGGTGGCGGTGGTGGTGCAGCGCACCCGGCGCGGCTGCAGGGTGCTGCCCATGGGCGAGGTGAAGGTGACGCTCGCCTCCGCGGACGGACCATGACCCAGCAGTCGGTGGCGACTCCCTGGCGCCCCAGCGCCGTGCAGGAAGCCGTGGGCCTGTGGGCCCTGGGCTTCGCGGGCATCATCGCCTCGTTCCTCGCCTTCGGCGGCACCAGCATCCCCAAGCTGGTGGCCACGGTGGGCTTCCTCTACCTGCCCCTCATCCCCATGCGCTGGCGGGACGAGGACTACCGCGACTACGGCCTGTCCGCCCGCGCGTGGCGCGAAGACCTGGTGTTGTTCCTCAAGGTCTCCGCGCTGGTGGGCCCGCTGTTCTTCCTCGCGTTCGCCGGCTTCGTGGAGCTGCTGCCCCACCTGCCCGAGTCACTCGCGCGACACCTCACGCCCCTGGGCGGCGAGGTCCACTTCCGCCTCCGGCTGCCGCCGCGCTTCGGCGAGTGGGTGGTGGATCAGCTCTTCGTCGTGGCCCTGCCCGAGGAGTTCTTCTACCGGGGGTATCTGCAGGCGCGCCTGCGCGACGCCTGGCCCCAGGGCCGCAAGTTCCTCGGCGCCCGGCTGGGGCCCGCCTTCTGGGTGACCGCCCTGCTCTTCGCCCTGGGCCACCTGGCCATCTTCCAGACCTGGCGGATGTCGGTCTTCTTCCCCGCCCTGCTGTTCGGCTGGATGCGCGAGCGCACCGGCACCGTCGTCGGCGCCGCCCTCTTCCACGCCGCCTGCAACCTCTTCGTGCGCGTGCTCGAGGCGTCCTTCTTCGGCGGGCCCTGATCCACCCCGAAGCCCCGGAAGAGCGCCTTTCCATGCCGGTGAGGCTGGAAAAATCCTGGGATAATTCACGGTTAATTCGGCTTCGCGGTCCGGAAACCCGCCCGGGTGGGCTCATACCCCCAGAGTGACGGCCAACACTCCGTGTCCTCAAAACCGCTTGAAAACACTGAAACACGGGCTGAAACAAGCCGACAAACCCGAAATGGCGCGTCGCAGCAGGGTGGGCGGCAACTCCATGTGACGTGGGTGCGACAATTCTCGCATCCCCCGCTGTGAATGAGCTTTGAAATGACCATCCGCCGAGTCGACACCAAGCCCGTCAGCGTTCGCCCCGCGACCACCGAGACCCAGCCCAAGAACACCGCGAAGGCGGCCAGCACCCCGCTGCAGACCAAGGACGGCTTCGGCCCCGCGGCGCGCACGACGGACCTGGCGCGCGCGGAGAAGACGCTGACGCAGGTCCCCGCCGGCCCGGGCCGCCTGGCGCTGCAGAGCCCCGAGGCGCAGAAGGCCGTGCAGACCTCGCTCAGCCACCTCAACCCGCTCAAGGGCGCGCAGACGCTGATGGCGCAGCAGCCCGCGTTCGCGGCCGCCAACGTGGAGAAGGACGCGCTGGGCATGACGCACGTGCGTCTGGACCGCGTTCACGAGGGCGTGAAGGTCTTCGGCGAGCAGGTCATCACGCACCTGGACAAGGACGGCAAGGTGACGAGCGTCACCGGCGAGCAGTCCGTGGTCCCCGAGGGCCTGGGCAAGGAGCTGCCCAAGCTGAACACCCAGTCCGCCATCGACATCGCGCGCAAGGAGTTCGGCGGCAAGCCGGACAAGCAGCCGCACGCCGAGCGCGTCATCTACCAGGACAAGGCCGGTGAGTATCACTCCGCCTACCGCGTGCAGATGTCGCAGATCGAGGGCCAGGACCGCCCCCGCAAGATGAACTACCTGGTGGATGCGAACACCGGGAAGATCTTCGAGTCGTACAACGAGATCGGCGGCTTCTACGGCTCCAACAAGGGCCTGCCGAAGGCGGGCGTGTCGGCCGGGCAGATCTCCGCGACGAACACCACCAAGGCGGAGATCGCCGACAACAGCACCGTGACGTCCAAGGTCAAGGTGGACCAGGACGGCACCATCGAGAGCCTGAAGCTGGACCTGGACATCGCCCACACGTTCAAGGGCGACCTGAAGGTCACGCTGACCAGCCCCTCGGGCAAGAGCGCGGTGGTGCACAACCGCGCCGGTGGCAGCGCGGACGACGTGAAGGGCACGTTCGACCTGAGCGACTTCGCCGGTGAGTCGGCCAAGGGCGAGTGGACGCTGACGGTCGAGGACAAGGCCAAGCGCGACACGGGCACGCTCAACGGCTGGGGCATCAGCATCACCCCGAAGGAAGTGCCCCCCGAGCCCGGCAGCAAGGCGGACGACACGTCGCTGTACAGCGGCAAGGTGGCGCTGGACACCAAGCAGCAGCCGGACGGCACGTACACGCTCGAGGACAGCACGCGCGGCAAGGGCGTGAACACCTACGACGCGATGAACAAGTCGACGGCGTCGGGCAAGACGCAGCTGACGGACGACAACGACGTCTGGGGCGAGACCACCGACGGCCAGCGCACCAAGGCGGGCGTGGACGCGCACTACGGCGCGGCGATGACGTACGACTTCCTCAAGGAGGTCCTCGGCCGTGACTCCATCGACGGCGCGGGCGAGGCGCTCAACTCCTTCGTCCACGTGCGCACCAACTACGTGAACGCGTTCTGGGACGGCACGAAGATGAGCTACGGCGACGGCGACGGCAAGACGTCCGGCCCGCTCACCGCGCTGGACATCGCCGGCCACGAGATCGCCCACGGCCTGACGGAGCGCACCGCCGGCCTCATCTACCGCAACGAGTCCGGTGGTCTGAACGAGGCGTTCAGCGACATCATGGGCGCGGGCGTGGAGTGGTACGCGTCCACGAAGAACCCGGCCGTGAAGTTCAACTGGACGGTGGGCGAGACGGCCTGGACGCCGACGAACGGCGACTCCGAGGACGGCCTGCGCTACATGGACGACCCGAAGCGGGACAACTACTCCATCGACAACTACAAGGACTACCCGAAGCAGACGGAGGTCCACGGCTCCAGCGGCATCGCGAACAACGCGTTCTACCTGCTGGCCAACGGCGGCACGAACCGCACGTCGCAGATCGAGGTCAAGGACGGCATCGGCATGGACAAGGGCCTGAAGATCTACTACCGCGCCCTGGCCCACTACATGACGCCGAACACCACGTTCGCCCAGGCCCGCGCCGCCACCGTCCAGGCGGCCACGGACCTGTACGGCGCGGACTCGACCGAGGTGGCGAAGGTCAAGGAGAGCTGGACCGCCGTCGGCGTGAACTAGCGCTGACGTGAGCCGGGAGGACGGGGGCCGAACTCCTCGCCCTCCGGCTCCAGTCGCCAGGATTGTGATTGCAGTCCCGAGGCCCGGGACTCCGCGCCAGCCCACTGGCGAAGGAGTGCCTGGGCCTCGTTGCGTTCGGCGACGGGCAGTTGGGAGATGCGCGCGCCGTGGTTGCCCGCGGGCACGGTGTACAGCACGGACTCACGCGCGCCTCCCAGCTCCACGGCCGCCGCCGTCCACGGGTCCTGCCCGCCGTAGACGAACATCAAGCGCTCGCCCTCGCGCGAGACCCAGTCCTGGATGTCCGGCATGGCGTTCTCCACGAAGGTGGCCGTCACGCCCTGGGGCAGGTACGTCGCCGGCACGTCGGTGCCCGGGAAGCGCAGCAGGTCCGCCAGGTGGGACTCGAACGGCCGGGGGAAGCCCAGCTCCGCGGCGGCCTGGTAGTAGTAGGGCCCGTAGGCGTCCACGTCCGCGTCCGCGAAGAAGGCGAGCCCCACGCGCCCGTCCAGCTCGTCCATGAGCGCGGCGTCGCTCGCCGTGGCGGGGGGCACGGTGTCGCAGCGCGAGAGGCTGTCGTACTGCCAGAAATAGAAGAAGTGCTCGATGAGGGCGTGCTCGAAGGCGCGCTCCAGGCCCAGGTGCGTGAAGGAGAGCGCCTGCTCACGGGCGCGCGTCTCCATCAGTGCCAGCATCGCCTCGCGCCGGCCGAGGGCCGCGCGCTGGAAGGCCTTCAATCGCTCACGGCACTCCGCGGTGCCGACGGACTCCTGGAAGGCGACGAAGCGCGCGTCGTCGTAGCGGGCGAGCGGCGCCACGTACGCCACCGTCCCGTCCACGTCGTCCGGGTAGAAGCGCCGGAAGAACACCATCGTCTCGCCGCCCTTGCTGGCGCCGGTGGAGATCCACTTCCGGGGATACAGCGGCTTGAAGGCCTGGACGACGCGGTGGAAGTCATCCGCGGACTGCTTGATGGTGAGCAGGCTCCAGTCCGCGGGCGACGGGCGGCTGGGGCCGAAGAAGCGGTGCTCCAGCGAGAGCTGGTTGGCGTCGAGCAGCTGCGTGGGCTCGCGCCGCGAGGCCTGGAGCGAGACGAAGTAGCCGCCGGCGTAGAGCACCATGGGGCGGTCGCTGGAGACATGCAGCAGCGTCATGCGCTGGCGGAAGCGCGGGCCGTCCGGGCGGGTGTGGTCCGCGGGCTGCTCGAACTCCATGACGAAGAAGCGGGCCGACGCGGGGAACTGCGCGTCCAGGGCCTCCTCGCGCACCGTCAGGCCGGGGATGGCGGACAGGCGCGCGAGGATGTCCTCCTCGACGACGGGGTCTCCGTCATCACAAGCCCAAGACAGACAGGCGGCGAGAGCGAGGGCAAGAAGCCCACGACGCAGGACAGGCTCGGCGGACATGACGCTCCAGTTCGCACCGCTCCGCTCGCGCCGGGACGACGCGCGGGACGGGCTCGGGCGTGGAGGCTACTCCGATTCGGCGCAAGGGCCCGCTCAGGGCGCCAGCGTGGAGACGCCGGCGACCACCGGGAGGCCCTCGTCGCGCGGCAGGCCGTCCATCAACAACATCATCGTGTGGGCGCTCGCGTGGCGCAGCGCCTTCGCGGCGGCGTACTCGGGCGAGGACCACCAGGAGCGGGCCTGCTCGACGTTGGGGAACTCGAGGATGACGAAGCGCGGCGGCTGCCACGTCCCCTCGAGCGCCTCCGTCGCCCCACCCCGGACCAGGTAGCGCCCGCCGTACCGCGCGATGGAGGGCGGCGCCAGCTGCCGGTAGCGCTCATACGTCTGCACGTCATGCACCGCGATTTCGACGACGACGTAGGCAGGCATGGGCGCTCTCCTGTCGGTGGGCTTTCAGAACACGAACGGGAACCGCACGGGCCCCCCCTGCTCCTGGTGCTTGGGGAAGTCCCACGCACGGACCTTGGCCTCGATGCAGCGAGCGAACGACGTGCCCCGCAGTGACGCCGTCTCGGTGACGACCTCCGACACCTCGCCACTGGGGAGGATGGACCAGCGCACGACGACGCGCGTGCCCTCGTCCACCGGGCGCGGCTTCACGTTCGCGCACGCGGTGACCTCGCCCTTCTTGGCGAGCACGACCTCGAAGACGTCCGACTGGGTGAGCGACAGGCGCGGGTTCTGGATGGGCGCCACCGGCGGGATGTAGACGGACGGAGGCGGCTCACGCTTGCGCGGCCCCGACGCCGGGCCCGACAGCTCGCGCGCATAGGCCGCGTCCGGGCCCAGGTCGCTCTCCAGGTCCCCGAAGTCATCCTCCGCCGCCGCGGGCGCCTCGGCGGGCGTGGGCGCGGGCGCGGTGGACCGGGAGGACAGCTTCACGTCGGCGGCGCGGGAGCTCGGCGACACGGGCGGCGCGGCCTCCACGTCCCGCTCCTGGCGCGACGTACGAGAGATGCCGCTCACCTCGGCCGCGAGCCCGCCACCCGACGCGGGCACCACCGGCACCGAGCCACCCCGCTCCACGGTGACGACCCCCGTGAGCGAGGGACGCGAGGGCGCGCTCGACGTCGCGACGGCGCCTCCGGCTGGAATCACGGCGCCACCGCCGGGCGCCCCCACGGCCGAGCGCGCGAGCGCGTCCGCCACGGCGGGCGCGGGAGGCTTCGCCGCGACTTCGCGAGGCGTCTCGACGAGCACGGGCGCCACGGACAGCTCGGCCGGCACCTGTGCCATCGGAGCCGGCGCCACGGCGGGCACGGCCGGAGCCACCGGGGCCGGAGCGGGCGCCGCGGGCGGCTCGGACTTCATGAACGCGGGCAGGTTGAAGCGGGACAACAGCTGCGAGGCCCCGGCACCCGAGCCGAACAGGCCCATGACGATGGCCACGGTGACGCCTCCGGCGACGCCGCCGGCCAGCGTGAACCACCAGCCACCCAGCCTCCACTTCGCCTCGACCTGCTCGGTGGCGGCCGTCACCTCGGCCAGCACCGCGTGGGCGCCCACCGGGTCCACCGGCACCGAAGCGGCGGGAGCGGGAGCACCCGGCGCGGCGGGTGACGCCACCACGGCCCACGCGGGAATGCCCGAGACATCCGCCTCGCTCACGACCGCGAGCCCAGGCGCGCCCGGCAGCTCCGTCAGGGCGGCGTCCAGGGCCGCGCTGAGCTCCTGCGCCGCCGGCATCAGCGCCTCGACCAGCTCCGGCACCTGGCTCACCGGCACCCAGGCCTGGAAGCCCGCGCGCCAGCACAGCGTCTCCGGCCGCAGCTCGCCGCGCGCCCAGGGCTCCTTGAGGGCCTCCGCGTCGAAGGGGCCCGAGGGCTGGGCGCCCAGGGCGAGGAACCAGGCATGGTTCGCCGCGATGGGCGGCGTGGGCGTGGGGTCCTCCTCCACCAGCACGGAGGACACGAGCGAGCGACGCACACCCTTGTGCAGCCGCTCCTCGTTCACGTCGTTGCGGGCTCGCGCGTTGGCCGCCGCCACGCGGGGGTTCTTGTCCGTGCGCAGCTTGCTGACGAAGACGTCGAGCTCCGCCTCGGACACCCCACCGAACACAGGGGTGCCTCCGCCGTCTGGCTCGTGGGGGCCCGCGGTTGCTTCATCCGGCTGGGACTTACCGTCCCGTGAATCGCCGATCATTCGCCAGCTCCTTGCTTCCACCACGCCCCGACGCCATCAGAACCCCAACAATGGAATGCCGACGCGCGATTTCGTCAACGGGGAGTCTCTGCGCGAAGGTGGCCAGGGTCCACACTCAAGAAGGAGAGGGGGCGGAAATCTCCATTCTCACGCCGAATCACGAGACACACCACCGCACATCTCCCCACGCATGAGGCAGAAGACCTCCAGTCTCACTCGACACAGAGGTGCTTCTCCAGGACGAGGAAGGTAGGCGCGGGGAAGCCCGGGTGGGTGCCTTGGGAGAGGAGCTGGTAGCCCAGCCGGCCATACCAGACGTGGTGGTCCTCCAGCTCTCGGCGGACCGCGGCCTCCGTCTTGCCGTGAGCGCTGGAGGGTGGCTCCAGCCGCCCCCGGTACTCCTCGAACGACTCGCGCAGCAGGCGGGCGAGGAGCGCGGCGTCGTCCGAGGTCGCTTCGCGCGGAAGGGGCATGCGCCCTTTCTAGCTACTCCTTGAGCGCGGAGGTGAACTGCATCAGCGTCTTCTTCGCGTCCCCCAGCACCATCATCGTGTTGGAGCGGACGAAGAGCTCGTTCTCGATGCCGGCGAAGCCCGCGTTGAGCGAGCGCTTGAGCACGACACACGTCTTGGCCAGGTCCGCGGAGAGGATGGGCATGCCGTAGATGGGGCTGCTCTGGTTGCTGCGCGCGGCCGGGTTGACGACGTCGTTGGCGCCCACCACCAGCGCGACGTCCGTGGCGGTGAAGTCGTCGTTGATGACGTCCAGGTCGAACAGGTGGTCGTACGGCACGTTGGCTTCCGCCAGCAGCACGTTCATGTGGCCCGGCATGCGGCCCGCCACCGGGTGGATGGCGTAGCGCACGTCACAGCCGTTGGCCTGGAGGACGTTGGCCAGGTCCCGCACCGCGTGCTGCGCCTGCGACACGGCCATGCCGTAGCCCGGCACGACGATGACGGAGCGCGCGGCGCGCAGCACCTCGGCGGCCTCCTCCACGCTGCCCACGTTGGGCGCGGGGCCCGAGGGCTGCGCCCCTTCCGTGACGGCCTTCGCCTCCGGCACCGCGCCGAACGCGCCGAAGAGCACGTTGGAGAACGAGCGGTTCATCGCCTTGGACATCATCATGCCCAGGAGGAAGCCGGAGAAGCCGTCCAGCGCGCCGCAGATGATGAGCACGTTGTTGCCCAGCGCGAAGCCCGTGGCCGCCGCCGCGAGGCCCGCGTACGAGTTGAGCAAGCAGATGACCACCGGCATGTCCGCGCCGCCGATGGGCAGCACCAGCAGCACGCCCAGCAGTACCCCCAGGGCGGCCACCAGGTAGAAGGCCCACGCCGAGCCCGGTGAATACACGAGCAGGCCAATCAGCCCCAGCGTGCCCAGAATCATCAGCAGGTTGGAGAGGTTCTGCCCCGGATAGGTGACGGGCCGCCCGGTGATGAAGCCCTGCAGCTTGCCGAACGCCATCAAGCTCCCGGTGAAGGTCAACGCGCCGAGCGCCACCTCCAGCCCCGTGGCCGAGATCTGGAGCGTGGTCATCTGGGGGCCGCCGTGCTGGAGGTACTCGACGACGCCCACCAGTCCCACCGCGAGCCCGCCGAAGGCATGCGAGAGCGCGATGCGCTCCGGCATCTTCGTCATGGGAATCCACAGGCCCATGCCCGTGCCCACCGCCGAGCCGATGAGCAGCGCCGCGACAATCCACTCCCAGCGCACGATGACGTGCGTCACGCCCACGCCGTACAGCAGCGTGCCGGCCACCGCGGCCACCATGCCCACTTCCGCCAGGAACACGCCCCGCCGGGCCGTCTGCGCGTCGCCCAAATCCTTCAGGCCCATCACGAAGAGGATGGAGGCGAGCAGGTACAGCAACTGGACGAACGTCTCGGTGAGCGAGAGGGTCATCGCGCGCCGCCCTTCTTCTTGAACATGCGCAGCATGCGGTCGGTGATGAGGAAGCCGCCCACCACGTTGATGGTCGCCGCCAGCAC
Organism: Myxococcus sp. AS-1-15; assembly: GCF_020037055.1. NCBI lineage: Bacteria > Pseudomonadati > Myxococcota > Myxococcia > Myxococcales > Myxococcaceae > Myxococcus > Myxococcus sp. AS-1-15. The sequence continues at coordinate 75,639 of NZ_JAIQDF010000004.1, forward strand.
CGCCACCGCGCCGAGCACCGTGGACACCGTGCCGTAGTGCCCGCCGGCCGCCAGCAACGAGCCCACCAGGGAGATGCCGGAGATGGCGTTGGTGAAGGCCATCAGCGGCGTGTGCAGCAGGTGCGGGACCTTGGAGATGACCTGGTAGCCGGTGAAGGCCGCCAGGAAGAAGACATACAGGCCGAAGATCAGCGTCAATGACATGTCAGCCCTCCCTCATCGCCACATCCGCCACTGCGGGGTGGACCACCTCGCCGCCGCGGGTGATGAGCATGCCCTTCACGATTTCATCCGAGACATCCAGCTTCAGCACGTTGTCCTTGTCGGTGACGTGCGCGAGCAGCTTCTCCATGTTGCGCGAGTACATGGCGCTGGCATGCACGGAGAGCTGGCTGGGCAGGTTCCGCTCACCGACGATGGTGACGCCGAAGTCCGTGCGGTAGCGCTCCCCCACCCGCGTCAGCTCGCAGTTGCCGCCCTGCTCCGCGGCGATGTCCACCACCACCGAGCCGCTCTTCATCCGCCGCACCATGTCCGCGGGCAGCAGCACCGGCGCGCGTCGTCCGGGAATCTGCGCCGTGGTGATGACCGCGTCCGACTTCGCCACGTGCTGGGCGAGCACCTCCGCCTGCTTGCGTTGGGCCTCCTCGCCCAACTCCTTCGCGTAGCCGCCCGAGCCCGCCGCGTCCTCGATGTCGATGTTCACGAAGCGCGCGCCCAGGCTCTCCACCTGCTCCTTCACCACCTTGCGCACGTCGTACGCCTCCACCACCGCGCCCAGCCGGCGCGCCGTGGCGATGGCCTGCAAGCCGGCGACGCCCGCCCCCAGCACCAGCACCTTCGCGGGAGGAATGGTGCCCGCGGCGGTCATCAACATGGGGAACAGCCGGGGCAGCGCCTCCGCCGCGAGCACCACCGCGCGGTACCCCGCGATGGTCGCCTGCGAGCTGAGCACATCCATCATCTGCGCCAGCGTCGTGCGCGGCACCATGTCCGCCGCCAGCAGCATCACCCGCCGCTTCGCCAGCGCCCTGGCCAGCGCCGGATTCGCCAGCGGATAGGCCAGGCTCACCAGCACCGAGTCCGGCCGCAGCCGCTCCACCTCCGCGTCATCCGGCGGCTGGATCTTGAGCAGCACCTCCGCTTTCGCATACAGCGCGTCGGTGCTCGGCTCGATGCGCGCGCCCGCCGCGTGGAGCTCCTCGTCGGAGCACTCCGCGCCCAGGCCCGCACCGCTCTCGACCACCACTTCGTGCTTCCTGCCGACGAGGCGTTTCACGCTCTCCGCCACGAGCGCGACCCGCCTTTCACCCGGCACCGTTTCACGGGGGATGGCGATGATCATGCGGGTCAGCAAAGCCGATCCGCTCCACCCGATTCAATCCCAGCCACGCAGGCTTGTTGGCAATTCCAGTCAAGCTCGGCCGCGTCACGACTGTTGGCAATGCAAGCCATTGCCCCCACCCTAGTGGATACCCCCGAGCCCCACCCCACCCCGCGTCCACCCGCTCCGTCGGAGCGGCCGCGCATTTCACCGACGGCCCGAGTCTTGCCTGCGGGTGGCCCCACGCGTCCGCCGCGTCGCGTAGACTCCCTCCGAGAACGCCACCATGCCCTTCGACCTCCGGGAAATCCTCCGCCAGACGGAAGCCACGACCAGCGACGGAGCCCTTCCGGCCTGGCTGCGCGACAGCTGGAGCGACGCGCCTGGCTTCATCGCCACGCTCGCCGCCCACCACGCCAGCCGGGGTGGACCCGCGCCCAAGAGCCGCCCGGGCCAGCACCACGACTTCTTCCACGACCTGGTCGTCCGTCACGCGGACTCCACCGCGCCCGCGCTGCGCACCTGGGACGGCGCCCGGTGGCAGCTGCTCGGCTACCGCGAGCTGGCGGACCGGGCCTCGCGCCGCGCCGCCGAGTGGGCCGCCCAGGGCGTCAAGGCGGGCGCCAGGGTCGCGCTGGTGCATCCACTGGGGCCGGAGCTGCTCGTGTCCCTGCTGGCCTCACTGAAGCTGGGCGCGTGCGTCAGCGTGCTGCCCCCCACCGGCACCCACTTCCTGGCCCGTAGGCTCGCGCGCCTGGAGCCCGCCCACATCTCCGCGGAGGCCCACCAGGCCCCGCTCATCAAGGGCCATGAGGCGCTCCTCCTGCGCTCCAGGGGCGACGCCGCGCCCGGCTTCACGTCCCACACGTACAAGCCCGGCGACACCGTGGCCCTGCTGTTCTCCCCGCTCGTCGACCCGCCGGACACGCCCGTCCCCCTCACGGCCGAGCGGGCGTGGAACGGCGCCCTGGTCGACGGGCTGCTCACCTTCGGCCTGGGCGCCGGGGACGCCTTCGCCGCGCCCGGCTTCCACTTCCTCCAGCACCAGCCCGCGCTCCTCTTCGCCACGCTCTTGCGCGGCGCCACCTACGTCCACCTGGAGCCCGCGGAGGTGGAGCGCGCGCCCGCGCGGCTCACGGAGCTGCCCCTGCGCTCGCTCGGCGTCTCCCCCGCGCTGCGCGAGGCGCTGGTCCGCGCCAACAAGGGCGCGTTGCGCGGCGTGGCCCACTGGTTCCGCTCCGCCGATGACGCGCTCGACTGGGAGTCGTGGCGCGACTGGATGCGCCAGTGCGACGTGGCCAACGTGCCCCACACCCACGTGCTCATCGACGCGGCCGAGGGCGGCGCGGTGCTCGCGTCCCGCCGGCACACCGGGGAGCTGCACACGGCCCTGGCCCCCTCGCCGGGCCGCGCCTGGGCCTTCAAGGACCTCAACCTGAGCGGCCAGGAGGCCGCCGGGGACGTGGGCCTCTTCACGCCGCTGCCCGACAAGGGCCGCCCCCCGCCCTTCGTCCTGCTCACCCGCCAGCGCGAGCAGTACCTGTTCTCCGGCACCCGCGACACGCGCCGCGAGGGCCGCGTCTACCCCGCCGCCGAGGTCATCGAGGCGCTCGCCGACCTGCCCTTCTGCCACGGCGCGTCCGTCACCCCCGCCGCCTCCGCGGGCACCTCGCGCCACGCACCCCACGTCTTGATCCTCTTCACCGGGGCGGAGGACGCGGAAGCCTTCGCGAAGGAGCAGGACGCGCGCCGCGTCGAAGTGAGACGCAGGCTGGAGCTGCGCCTGGGCGCCGAGCACCTGCCGGACCGCGTCGAGCTCTTCCCCCTGCTCCCCCACCGGACGAAGGAGGGGCGCATCGACGAGGCCTGGTGCCGCGCCCAGTACCTGATCGGCGCCCTCCATCAGAAGTCCACGGATCCGATGTTCCAGGCCCTCACCGCGCTGCGCGGCCGCCTGCGGGAGAGCGTCCGGGCCCCGGGCGAGGACGAGCGTACAGGCTCGCGGTAATCTACGCGTACGCGCCGGACGCGCCCGCGTTCGTCGACAACGCGCACCGCCAACGCGCCGCAGCCCCCGACGGGGGTCCCCAGAGGGAAGCGCGGCTGTCCACTGGCTGGCACGACTCGCGCAATGGGGTGGCTCCGCGTCAGGCGCTCCATCCCGGAGCCCGGGACGCGCGCGAGGTGGACCATGGGTGCCCAGGTCGTCATGGGAGCGATGCTGCAATGCAGCTTCGGCGTCGCCCCCTCGTCGCTGGTGGTGCTGCCCGCCAACAAGGTGGTGGGCCCGACGCCCGCGGCCAACATCCTCGACAGCAAACCCCTGGTGAACATCCTGCCCTTCGGGATGTGCCAGTCGCTGGCCAACCCCACGGTGGCGGCGGCGACGGCGGCGGCCCTGGGCGTGCTCACCCCCATGCCCTGCATCCCCGCCACCGCGGCGCCGTGGGTGCCCGGCTGCCCCAAGCTGCTGCTCGGCAGCGCCCCGGCGCTGGAGAGCAACTCGAAGCTGATGTGCTCGTACGGCGGCGTCATCCAGATCGTCTCCCCCGGACAGGTGAAGGTCATCGATGGCTGACGCGGCCCTCACCCTGGCGCCCTTCGACGGCACCCTCCTCGAGAAGCTCCTCGAGGGCGCTCCTCCCGCGCCCGCGCCGGACGGCGAGCCCGACGCCCGCGTCGAGGCCGTCACGGAGGCGGTCGCCAGCGGCGAATACGCCCAGGCCGCCCGCGGCGCGGAGGCGCTGCTGCGCGAGGGCCAGCGCGACACGCGGCTCGTCGGCATCTACCTCTTCGGCGGGTTCCAGGAGCGCGGCCTCCTGGCGATGCCGGGGATGTTCCACTCCATCCACCACCTGCTCACCGACAGCCTCCCCGCGTTCGGCCCGGAGTCCAAGCGCGACATCTTCCTGGAGAGCGGCCTGCGCTGGCTGTTGCGCTCCATCAACAAGCACCTGGCCCACCACGAGAAGAAGCAGGACGCCACGTGGCGGCGCTGGTGCGAGGCCGACATCCGCGCGCCGCTCGAGGAGGCGCTCGCGCTGGGCGACGCCATCCTCACCGCCATCCCCGCCACGCTGCCCAAGAACGGCTGCGAGGAGCCCTTCCGCAACCTGACGCACTGGCTGCGCCGCCACATGGAGGCCCTGCCCCCGCCCGCGCCCGTCACGCTCGTGCCCCCGCCCGCTCCGGAGCCCGTGGCCGTCGCCGCGCAGCCCGTGGCCGTCGCGCCGCCGGTGGCCCCCACGCAGCCCGCGCCCGTCGCCGTCGCCGCGCAGCCCGTCGTCGCGCCGCCGCCCGGCGTGCCCATCTCTCCGCAGCTCGCGCTGCTCATCCGCAAGCTGGAGGCCTTCACCCTCCTGCTCGAGAAGGGCGAGCTGCCCAAGGCGGGCGTGGTGGCCTCGGACGTCATGGCCACGGTGGAGCGGTTCGACCCGCGCGTGTTCCTGCCGTCGCTCTTCACCCGCTTCTTCGCGGGCCTCAGCAGCCACGCGCACCAGCTGGAACCCTTCCTGCAAGAGGCCGACTCGCTGTCGATGCGAGCGCTCGAGCAGCTCTACCGCGTCGACCTGGACGCGTTCATCGCGCAGCAGCCGCCCGGCGGCGGAGAGGAGGACTGACGTCATGCAGCAGCACCCACCCCAGCCCCCCGTCCGCCTCGCCCCCGTCGAGGAGCGCATCCGCGAGCACGCCGGCGCGTTCGACATGCCGGCCCTGCTGGAGCTGCTCTCGAAAGAGGGCTACGGCCCGGACGACGTGGAGCTCAAGAGCCACCGCGGCACCGTGCACGCGCCCCGGCTCATCCAGTCCGTCGACTTCGCGCGCAACCCGCGCCGCGCCATCATCACCGTCCACCTGGGACTGCTCAGCGTCCAGTCGCCCCTGCCCTCCTTCTTCCTGAAGGCCATGGAGTCGCTGGAGCACGACGCCATGGAGAGCTTCCTGGGCTACTTCGACCACCTGCTGCTCAAGGCGCGCTTCGCCGGCCTGTTCCCCGAGCGCGACGGGGCGCTGCTCCCCGGCTGGGAGTCCGCCGCCGCGCACCGCCTGCGCCTCTTGCGCCCCGGCTGTCCCTCCACGCTGCACTGGCTGTTCTCCCAGGCATATCCGGAGGCGGAGGTCCGCGTGCGCCGCGCCACCCGCCGCCAGCGCATCGACACGCGCGGCATCCGCCTGGGCGGCGCGGCCCTGGGCGACGGCACCGCGATGGGCGGCTTCGCCACCGTGCCCACCGGCGGCCTGGAGGCGTGGCTCCACGTCAACGAGTCCTTCTGTGGCACCGGCGCCGCCTGGGCCGTGGAGGCGCGCCGCCGCCTGCGCTCGCGCGTGCTGCCGCACCTGGTGGACACGCCCGTGTTCCTCACCGTCGCGCTGGTCATCAGGGATCAGCACGGCCACGCCCGCGTCGAGGACACCAGTCACCTCGGCTACGAGCCCATCATCGGCGGCCCCGAGGAGGACCGGCAGGTCGTCCTGTTCTCCGGCGACACCGCCCCCAGAGCTTCACCCCCGCAGTGACGTGCAGCACCCCGGCACGTCGCCGGGCAAGAAAGGCCTTCAAACCGAGGGAGTAACGTAGCCATGTCAATCCAGGATCAGTTGCCCAAGTCACGAATCACGCTCACGTACCGCACCACCATCAACGGCGAGCAGGAGACGGTGAACCTGCCCCTGCGTCTGCTGATGCTGGGTGACTTCTCGCTCGGCTCCTCCGAGGACCGCAAGGTGGACCTCGAGGCGCGCAAGCTGCGCTCCGTCAATGGCAAGAACCTCGACGAGCTGATGAAGGACATGAAGATGTCCGTCAGCTTCCAGGTGCCCAACCGCATCAACCCGGATGTGGAGGCGGACCTGAACGTCGAGCTGCCCATCGACCGGATGAAGTCCTTCCACCCGGACGAGATCGTCAACCACGTGCCGAAGCTCAAGGCGCTGCGGCTGCTCAAGAAGCTCTTGCTGGAGATGCAGTCGAGCATCGACAACCAGAAGGCGCTGCGCAGCATGGTCTACGAGCTGTTCTCCAACAAGGACGCGCTCAAGGCCGTGCTCGCCGAGCTCAAGGACTACGAGTCGCTGCGTCTGCCGGGCAAGCCCGCGCTCTCCTCCGACGCGACGCCCGCCGCCGCCACCCAGCCGGCCACCGTCTCCGAGCCCGCCACCGTGAAGGCGTAAGGGCCCGCTTCCTCAACCCACCCTTTTCCATCTCAAGGTAACCGTCATGGCTGAAACCTCATATCTGCCTGGGTTGTTCAAGAGCGTGCGGCTGGAGCGTCCCACGGACGCCAAGCCGATGATCTCCGAGAAGTTCGTCCCCACGCTGGACGAGAAGGAAGTCACCATCGAGGCGCGCTTCATGTCCGCGCTCGCCGCCCTGGTGCAGAACGTCACGCCCGCGGAGACCGACTCGGGCGACGCGCTGCGCTTCGACAAGGGCAAGGTGCTCGACGTCGTCAGCCGCATCGACTCGATGATCGACGACCAGATGAACGAGATCCTCCACCACGAGCGCTTCCAGCAGATGGAGTCGGCGTGGCGCGGTCTGGACGACCTGGTCGCCAACACCAACTTCAAGGCGAACATCGCCATCGACCTCCTGGACGCCGCGCGCGACGAACTGGGTCAGGACTTCGAGAACAACTCCGCGGACGTGTTCGCCGGGGCGCTGTTCGACAAGGTCTACATCCAGGAGTACGACCAGTACGGCGGCCGTCCCTTCGGCGCGATGATTGGCCTGTACGAGTTCTCCTCCTCGCCCGGCGACATCAAGTGGCTGCGCGCGATGGGCAAGGTGGCCAACGCCGCGCACTGCCCCTTCGTCGCCGCCGTGAGCCCCAAGTTCTTCGGCTGCGAGAAGGTCGAGGAGATGGAGGCCATCAAGGACCTGGAGGGCGCGCTCGCCCACCCGCGCTACGGCAAGTGGAACGAGCTGCGCGACAGCGAGGAGGCCGCGTACCTGGGCCTGACCTTCCCGCGCTACGTGCTGCGCCTGCCCTGGCACCCGGACAAGAACCCCTGCGACGACCTGCACTTCACGGAGAACGCGCAGGGAGACTCCAGCAAGTACCTGTGGGGCAACTCGTCCGTGCTCTTCGCCCGAAACATGGTGAAGGCGTTCGAGAACTCCGGCTGGTGCCAGTCCATCCGCGGCCCCAAGGGCGGCGGCCTCATCACCGGCCTGCCCGTGGACACGTTCTTCCTGCGCGGCCAGGAGGAGCTCAAGGCCCCGGTGGAGATCGCCATCCCGGACTACCGCGAGTTCGAGTTCGCGCGGTGCGGCTTCATGCCGCTGGTGTACCGCAAGGGCACCAGCGAGGCGACGTTCTTCAGCACCCAGTCCGCCAAGGTCTCCAAGCGGTTCAAGGACCCGAAGGACTCGGAGAACTCGCAGCTCGTCACGAACATGGCGTACACGTTCTCCATCACCCGCCTGGCGCACTACGTGAAGTGCATCATGCGCGACAACATCGGCTCCACGGCGGATGCGCCCTACATCCAGCGGCAGATCGACGCGTGGCTCGCCGGCTACGTCACCACGGTGGCCAGCCCCGACGACATGACGGTGCGCCGCTTCCCGTTCAAGGCCACCAACGTGAAGGTGGAGCAGCGCACCGGAGAGATCGGCTGGTACGACTGCAAGGTCGCCGTGCTGCCGCACATCCAGTTCGAGGGCCTCAACGTGGAGCTCATGCTGGAGTCCCGGCTCGGCTGAAGTCCCCCGCTGCAACCCCACCAAGCAGTCCCACCCAATGCAGGAGTGAGTCATGCCTCAATTCGCCAGAGACCTGGACATCTACCAGGGCTACAACTTCAAGAAGGACAAGCAGTCTCCCGTCGGCTACATCCTGTCCATCAGCATCGGCGGAGAAGCGCTGGTGGCGGACCAGGAGACCATCAAGGACCCGGAGCAGCCGGACAAGGACCTGGCCTCCAAGGCCGTCGCGGTGCTCAACAACTACCTGTGGGAGACGGGCGTCACCGACGCGCTGTACTTCTCCGGGCAGATCTCCACCGCCAACAAGCAGAAGATCTCCGAGATGCTGCTGGGCAGCTTCTCCAACATCGAAGTGGTCGTGAAGTACGTCATCTACGAGTACGACCCGCTCGCGAAGAAGTACTTCAAGTCCAACTTCGTGGACGCGGACCTCAACGGCCTGCTGGAGAAGAACGGCGACGCGCTGAACATCGCGGTGGCGGAGAACGCGTCGCGTGAGGTGCAGTCGCCCAAGAACTTCACGTTCCAGATCGGCGTGAAGCCCAAGACGGTGGAGCAGTCCATCAACGTCGCGGCGGCGTCCTCGAAGAACATCGTGAAGAAGTGGGGCGTCACGGAGACGGCCTAGTCGTCCTGCGGTAAGAGAGCACCATGCCCCCCTTCAAGCTCGCCCGGGTCCGGTGGCACGTCGGTCAGACGCTGCTGCCGGAGCACTTCGAGGCCCAGGAAGAATCACTGGAGGCCCAGGTCCGCCTCCAGGCCTCGCTATCCGGTACGCCGAGTCACGGCGTGGCGGCCATGGCCTGGAGCGAGCCACTGCTGGCGGGTGGAAGCCTGTCCATTGCCACGTTGACGGCGGTGACCCCCGCCGGCTTCGTGGTGGATGTGCCGGGCAACGCGGTGCTGCCGCCCTTCTCGCTCGAGGGGACCGGCCGCGCCGAGGCCACCGTCTACCTGCACGTGCTGGGGGGCAGCCAGGGCGCGGCGGGGGTGCGGCTGTACGCGGAGGACTCGCCGGTGTTGGAGCGGGTCATGCGTCGGCTGCGCCTGTCCGCGGAGCCCGTGCTGGATGGGGCCATCGACACGCTGCCGCTGGCCGTGTTCCGGCGGGACACCGAGGGCGTGTGGGGACTGACGGAGGACCTGGTGCCTCCGCTGCTGCTCGTCGGTCCCCACCCGTTCCTCTCGGCCCTGCTCGTCAGACTCGATGACCTGCTGGAGCAGGCGCGGCTGCAGCTCATCGCGCGCCTGTCCGACAGCTACCTGCGCTCGGACCGGCTCACCAACGCCCGCCGCGCGCTGTGCGAGGTGCAGCGGCTGCAGGCGCTGCGCGGCGACATGACCCGCCACATCTCACCCCACCCGTACGTCTTCTTCGACGCGCTCAGGGACCTGTACTTCGAGTCCTGCTGCTACCTGGAGATGATGCCGGACGCGGACCTGCCCACGTATCAGCACGACAGCCCGGGCAAGGGCCTCATCCGCTGGGTGGAGCTGCTCACGCGCGCGCTCCAGCCGGAGTCCACGCGCGCCACCCATCGCTCGTTCACCGCGCGCGACGGGCAGTTCGTCTTCTCGCCGCTGCCGCCCGAGGTGCTGGAGAGCGGCGAGCTGTACATGCTGGTGCAGCGCAAGCGGGCCGGAGAGCCCCTGATCGTGGACGGCGTGAAGCTGGCGGGGCCCTCGCGTCTGGCCACGGTGCGGCGCATGGCCCTCAAGGGCATCCCGTTCCACCACGTCCCGCACCCCTCGTTCCCGCATGCGCTGGGACCCGAGATAGACTGGTACCAGCTCGTGCAGGGCGAGGAGTGGCAGTTCGCGCTGCGCGAGAATGGCCTGGCCTTCTACGCCACCCCGGCGTTGCAGGGAGCCCAGGTGTCCCTCTTCTGGCGCAGGGCGTGACATGGGCCGAGCCTCCTTCCTCGACAAGTTCGCCACCCGCGCCGACTCCGCTCGCGCGTCCGGCAAGAAGGGCCACAGCGAGCTGGAGCACGTGGTGCGCAACCTGGAGGCCGTGCTCAACACCAAGGAGGGCTACGGCTTCTTCCGCCGCGACTTCGGCCTGGGTGAGTACACGGAGAAGTACGGCACGCGGGAGCTGGTGGAGACGCTCACCCGCGAGCTGACCGAGGAGATCTCCCGCCACGAGCCGCGCCTGTCGGACGTGGAGTTGACGATGCGCGGGCGCGACGCGGGGCTGTGGCTGCACTTCGGCCTCGTCGGCACGGTGGGCCAGGAGCGCCGCAAGCTGCGCCTGCGCTTCGACACCCTCAGCGGCAACGTCCGCGTGGAGGAGGAGCCATGAAGGCCGACAGCTTCGCGGACCGCCTCCAGGTCGCCGTCACGCTCACCGCCGGCGGCACCCCGCACGTCATCCCTCCGGGGGACGTGAAGTCCTTCGCGCTGACCTTGCGCTCGTTCGGCTTCGAGGGCCGCGTGGCCTTCGACGTCGCGGACAACACGTCCGCGGGCGGCCTGGAGAAGGACCCGCTGAAGGCGGCGTTCCTGGAGCAGGACCTGATGGAGGTCCAGCTGGAGCTGACGGCGGTGCACACCGACGCCGCGCCCCAGCCCGCGCTCACGTCGCTGAAGGTGAAGGGCCTGGTGTCGGAGCGCTCGCTGGTGGAGGTGCCCGCCGCGCCCCGTCCCGGTGCCCCGCTGCTGCACCGGCGCTACGAGGTGACGTTCCAGGACGCGGCGGCGCTGCTGTGGAGCCAGCACTTCCCCTGCGTGCTCTACACGCAGAAGACGATGAAGGACGTGCTGGACGCGCACAAGGGCACGCACATCCCGCTCGTCTACGACTGGAGCGCGGGGCTGGACGCCACCTGCCCGCAGCTGTTCCTGGGCCTGACGCCCGAGCACGGCGCCAGCTTCTACGACTTCCTCCTCTGGTACGTGGACACGCGCGACGGCGTGCTCGCGTACGACTACACGGCGGCGAAGTACAAGCTGTCCGCCGCGAAGGCCGCGGAGGGCACGCCCGTGAAGCTGTGGGGCCCGGACGTGGACCAGGTCACCGTGCGCTTCCCGGAGGTCCCCCGCCACGAGGTGACGGTGCTCAACGCGGTGGCCGAGGGCCCCGCCACCCGGCCCATCAACCAGCAGAGCGCCGTCACCGGCATCCGGCACGACGTGCTGCTGCGCACGCCCATCACCAACGAGGTGGACGCGCGGGTGACGCTGGAGACCGCCCGCCTCAAGGTCCGGGGCAAGGAGGTGGAGCTCGGCTGGAAGCGCTTCCCCGCCACCGCCCTGGTGCCCGGCTCGCTCGTCAAGCTGCCCACCACGGAGGCGTGGGCCGCGGCGGGGCTGGCCGGCGGCGAGACGTTCCGGGTGCGCACCCTGGCGTTGCGAGGGGACGCGCTCGCGTCCACCCCGGACGCGGAGCACCTGTCGAAGAACGGGGGCTTCGAGTTCCAGATGGCCACGCTCCTGGAGCCCCAGGCGGAGAAGTGGGTGGACCTGCCGCCCTACCTGCCGCCCACCTGGCCCCGGTACGTGGAGGGCCTCATCGTCAGCGAGATGGGGGACGAGCCCCACGAGACGTGGCAGGCCTACACCGACTCCAAGACGTCGCAGGACGGGTACAAGGTGAAGATTCCCCTCTGGGCGAATCAAATCGTCACCCTGCCCTTCAACCCGAACCTGCTGCCCGGCCACTTCTACTTCCCGGCCTACAAGGGGGAGCGCGTGCTGGTGGGGCTGGACTTCCAGAAGGCCTGGCTCAAGCGCTTCCTGGACTGGCGTGACACGGCGCGCATGCCGGCCGACGGCCAGGGGACGCATCTCTTGGTGGGCAAGACGCCGGAGAACGGCACGTCCATGAAGCACTCCTACGTGGATGGCAAGCCGGTCTTCCTCTTGCAGAGGACGAACGCCAAGGACACGGCCCGCATCGAAATCAAGGAGGGGACGCTGGTCATCCGCGTGAAGGAAGAGCCCGCTTAAGGCGGCTGGAGGCGTGAAGGAGCCATGGGAACGCTGGTCTGCACCATCGAGCTGGACAAAGTGAAGGGCATCACCGTCACGGTGGACAATGCCGACGCGAACATCGTCCAGACCGTGACGATGGACGGCACCGCCATCACCCTGAAGGTCGCCGGGCAGAGCGACACCAGCACCGTCGTGCAGAAGGCCGACAGCATCGTCGTCACCGTCAAGGACTTCAAGGTCGACGCCCAGACGATAACGCTCCTGTCCAAGGGCACCTCGGAGTGGACGAGCCAGGACACGCTGAAGGTGACGAGCACGAAGGACATGAGCCTCACCACCCAGGCGAAGCTCACCCAGACGGCCACCCAGGACGCGAGCATCAGCTCCTCGGCGAAGGTCAACGTGGAGGCCACCCAGGCGCTGGCGCTCAAGGGCCTGACGGCTTCCATGGAGGCCACCGGCGGCGAGGCCAAGATTGAAGGCCTGACGCTGAAGGCCGCGGGCAAGACGGACACGCAGGTGACGGGGCTCAATGTCAAGGTGGCGGGGCAAGCCGCGCTGGACCTGGAAGCCCAGGGAATGGCCAACCTCAAGGCATCCGGTATCACCAGCGTCTCGGGCGCGCTCGTGAAGTTGGGGTAAGGAGTCATTCAAGATGACCCGCCCGAAGGACCGGCTGCACCAGGACTTCCTCGAGGAGATGGCCTCCCTCGAGCGCTTCCGCCAACGCTTCCACGAGCGCTACCCCGCCGCCCCCCTGGAGCGGGAGGACCCGGACGTGCGCCGCCTCATCGAGGCGATGGCGTTCTTCTCCGTGCAGACGCGCCACGCGACGCTGCACAACCTGCGCTCCACGTGGCGCCGGCTGTTCGCCGGCTTCTTCGACTTCCTCCTGGAGCCCCTGCCCACGCGCGCGGTGGTGCAGGCGCAGCCCATGGGGAAGATGGGCGAGGCGGTGCTCCTGCCGCGCGGCACCGAGCTGCGGCTGTCGCCGGCCGAGGGTGAGCCCGGCACCTTCCGCCTCCAGCGCGACCTGCGCGTGCTGCCCATCACCCTGGAGTCCACCGAGGTGCGCCCGCTGGTGCGGGGTGGCCACCGGCTGATGCTCCACTTCGAGTCGCGGCACGAGCGCGCGGACGCCATCGGCACGATGAGCCTGCACGTGCGCCACCTGGACGAGTACCTGCCGTCCCTGGCGGTGTTCCACGCGCTGCGCCAGCACCTGCGCGAGGTCAGCGTGGTGTACGGGCCGCCCGCGGACGAGCACGTCACGGGCGAGCGGTGCGAGGTGTCGTTCGACCGGGAGCCGCCGGCGCCGGACGACTCGGAGACCTTCACCCACCCGCTGCAGCGGCTGCGCTCGTTCTTCCTCTTCCCGGAGACGGAGCTCTTCCTCCACGTCGCGGTGCCGCCGTCGCGCGGCGGGTGGCGGCGCTTCAGCCTGTGCTTCGACCTGGCGCAGGCGTGGACGGTGGGGCGCTCCCACCGGCCGGACTTCCTGGTGCCCTTCGCGGTGCCGGTGGAGAACCTGCGCGCGGAGCCCGCACAGGTCATCACCACGGACGGCACCCGCTCCGAGCACCCCATCCGCAACATGAGCGCGGGGCGGGAGCTGGCGCTGCACTCGGTGACGGGCGTGTTCGAGATGACCAAGACGGGGCTCGCCCCGCTCAGGCCCGCGCACCTGCCCGGCAGCGGCCCCGGCTACGAGGTGGAGGAGGTGCCGTCGGAGAACGGCCCCTCCCCGCACCTGGTGCTGCGCATGCCGGAGGCCTTCACCACGCCGCGCAAGCTGGTGGTGGAGGCGCTGTGGCACCAGCCGCGCTTCGCCTCCGAAGCGTCGGGGCGGATGACGGTGAGCGTGCCGGCGCGCCACATCGAGGGCCTGGAGTGGCGGCTGGTCGGCCAGCTCCAGCCGGACCGGGAGAGCCCCCTGAGGGATGACCTGACGGCGCTCACCCAGCTGCTCGCCTGGAAGGCCCAGGCCACGCTGGGACTGGACGAGCTGCGCTCGGTGCTCCAGCACCTGGGCACGCCCTCCGAGGGCCCCTTCCGCCGGTGTCTGCCGCTGTTGCGGGAGATGAGCGTGTCGCGGGTGCCCGACAGCGCCATGAAGGGCTCCGGGCTGAGGAACGTGTACGAGGTGGTGCTGGAGCCCTTCGAGGAGGGCTTCGAGCCGCTGGTGGTGACGTTCCTGACGCGGGTCCGAGATTTGCTGGATGCGTGGAACCACGAGGCGACGGTGGAGCTGAAGGCGACCATCGCCGGCCAAGGTCCCCTCGCCATCCCTGGAGCCTCCTGATGAAGATGACGCACTGGAAAGCCATCCTCCTGGCCTACCGCCACGTGGAGGAGCTGCTCGAGCGGGAGCTGGGCACGGTGAATCTGGACCCCGCCCTGCGCGAGCACCTGTCCGAGGGCGCCCTGGACGCGATGTCCCGCACGCTGATGGCCGAGGTGGACGCCCTGCGCGCGGCGCTGGAGACCGACCTGCGCCACGACGACGTGGAGAAGGTGCTCCAGCCCTTCGCCTTCCTGGTGGACGAGAAGGTGCTCGCCCGCCTGTCGAACGAGGACGCGCAGCACTGGCCGCTCTTGCAGCTGCGTGCGTTCGGCGTGGACGCGGGCGGCGACCTGTTCTTCGAGCTGGCGGACACCGCGCTGAGGCGCCCGGACACGGCGCCGCTGCTCTTCGAGATGCTGCACTTCTGCCTCACCGCGGGCTTCATCGGCCGGCACGTGGGCCACCCGGCGCGGCTGCGCGACTACCGCGAGCAGCTGGCGGCCCGCATCCCCCGGCCGGAGACGCAGGTGGGCGAGGCGCACACGGAGGCCGCGCCCCCGCCTCCCACCCTGTACGACTTCCCCTGGCGCTACTACGCCGTGACGGTGTCCATCATCATCGCGGTGCCGGTGGTGCTCTGGCACCTGTCCAACTGAGGCCCGCGTGACGACTCCCCCCGGCGTCCGGAAGGACGCGAGTGCGTCCCGTCAGAACGTGGCCGAGCTGGTGGAGCGGCTCCAGAAGGCCCTGACCTCGTCGCTGGGGAGCCTGGCCGAGGGGACGGTGCCCCTCGTGGACGTGCTCCGCGAGGGGGCGAAGGCCCTGGAACCCGGCCCCGGAGGCAAGCGGTTGTCACCCAAGGAGCGGGAGGCATGGGGTGTGCAACTGGAGGCCACACTGGAGCGACTGGAGGACGTGATGGAAGGCCTCCAGCTCGCGGTCCGCGCGCAAGCGGGCGGGAAGAGGGACTAGAGCCATGGCGGGCGAGAAGAACCCCGTTGCCGCGGCCGCGAGCGCGGCGACGACGACAGCGGACGCGGCGCGACCCTATCTGACGTGGATATTGATAGGGCTCGGGGTGCTGCTCGCCTTGGCGCTCGTCGTCGGGCTGGTGTGGTGGTGGAGGAAGCGCCGGCGGGTGGCGCCGAAGGTGGAGACGCGCAAGCGGCTGGACACCGGCGCGCTGGTGCGCATCCGCAAGCAGTTCCTGAACGCGCTGCCGCTGCGCTACCGCGTGGCGGTGCTGGACTTCCCCACGGTGGTGGTGCTCGGGCCGGCGGGCGCGGGCAAGACGACGCTCATCGACCTGGAGGTGGACTGGCGGCGGCAGGAGCGGCAGTTCATGCCCAGCCACACCTCGGACCCGCTGCTCCAGATGTTCCTGGGGCCGGACAAGGTGGTCCACGAGGTGTCGGCGTCGCTGCTGGAGGACGACTCGCAGGAGGCGCGCCGCGCGCTCAGCCGGCTGTGGAAGTCGAGCTTCCGTCGGCAGAAGGGGCGCGTCGTGGTGGCGCTGGACGCGCGGTGGCTGGCGGAGACGCCGCCGGACGAGGTGCGCCGGGTCATCCAGCTGGTGCGCGGGAAGATCAACCTGCTGTCCGAGGCGAGCCGGGGCTCGGTGGAGACGCGCCTGTGCCTGACGCACATGGACTCGCTGGTGGGCTTCTCGGACTTCGCCCAGCTCTTGCGCAGCCATGGCATCCCCCTGCACTGGGACGTGCCGCCGTCGGGTGAGGAGGGCCGGCTGGCCGCGGGGCTGCAGCCCCTGGAGCAGTACTTCGCGCTGGGCCTGGTCTCGTTGTCGGTGGACGCCTTCGGGCGGCTGGAGGAGTTCTACGCGCGCGGCGGCGAGTCCTTCGCGGCGCTCGCCAGGTTCGTGACGGGGCTGGTGGAGGGCGGCACGCTGTCCTACCGCCCGGAGCTGACGCGGGTGTACGTGTCGTCGCCGGCGGCGGACGCGCGCTCCGCGGGGGTGTTCGCCATCGCCGCGGAGAAGCGCAACGTGGAGCTGCGCGCGCGCTACCGCGGCAAGCACCTGCGCAGGTGCGCGGCGCTGCTCGCGCTGGGCGTGCTCCCGGTGGTGGCGGCGTACGGGAACTTCTACAACCGCCTGGCCGAGGCCCAGCGGCACATGGAGGACTTCGAGTCCACGGTGCAGCGGCTGGGGCAGCAGCACCTGACGGCGTCCGGCGAGGTGGTGGTGGACAAGGGCCAGGGCGCGATGCAGGCCATGGACGCCCTGCTCTCCGCGGCGCGCTACTTCCCGCTCCTGAGCAACAGCTTCCAGGACGAGCAGGAGGTGCTGCGCGCGCAGCTGTCCAACACGGTGCGCCTGTCCTATCTCAAGCCGCTGCTCGAGTCCTGCCAGGAGCAGTGCCAGCGCTGTGGCCCGCTCATCCCGGGCTGCGCCTCGACGGAGCTGGTGGGCAGCCGCTCGCTGTGGGCGGCGTCGCACGCGGAGGAGCGCTGCGAGCGCGAGACGCTCTGCCGTCCCGAGCAGATGCTGCACCTGATGGCGGTGGCGCGCGCCTCGCGCACCGACGACATGGGGCGCTTCATCCTGTCGTACCTGGATGGCCAGTACCGCAAGCGCTGGAACTGGGCGGCGGACGCGCTGAGCCTGCTGGGGACCCGCGCCACGGAGAAGGGCGGCGACTGGATGGAGGCCACGGGGCTGCGCGAGGAGGTGGTGGGCGACTACATCATCTCCAGCGACCAGGCGTGGCGCACGGGCCTGCAGACGCAAGGCCAGGTGCCGTGGATGCGCTGGCCCTACGAGTGGCTGTCCGAGGAGAGCTACCTGGGCCCGTGGAGAGACCATCTCATCAAGCTGCAGCTGGTGCTGAGCGCGCGGGAGATGGACCTGGAGCGGTGGCGCTCGCTGGCGAGCGAGCGGCAGCGGCTGAAGCTGACCTTGGCGCAGAGCATGGCGTACACGTCCGCGCACAAGGTGCTGGCGCTGCTGGACGCGTCCGGCGCGCCGGAGAGCCAGGCGACCCTCAAGGGCGTGGACAACACGCTCGTCGCGCTCGACTGGCTGCGCGAGCACGAGCCGATGCTGTCCGCGGTGCTGCGCATGGAGGATGAAATCGACGCGGGCCTGAAGGCCGCGGCGGAGATGTCCACCGCGGAGCTGCTCACGCGCACCGGTGGCCTCTTCGTGCCCGCCAACGGCGACGCGCGCCTGGAGGTCCGGGTGATGCAGCAGTCCTTCGAGTTCCGTCCGAAGGAGCTGTCGCGCTCCCTGCTGGACAAGCTGCTGCGGCAGATTGAGCAGGGCCAGCGGCCCTTCAGCCGGACCTCGATGGGGCTGCCGCCGGGCGCGGTGGCGTCCGCGGCCGAGGCCGGGCTGGGACTGTCGATGGAGGACGCGCTGGATGTGGGCGCGGTGGACGCCCTGCCCTCGCGCCGCGGCGTGGAGTGGCTGACGTTCGAGACGGACATCAAGCCGCTGGTGGACGAGTTCACCCTGCGCATGGCGGACTCGAAGCTGTCGCGCGCGGAGGCCGCGCAGCGCCAGGGCTACGTGCTCAAGAAGGTGGCCAACTTCGGGCAGCGCTACCGGCAGGACCTGCTGGTGAAGTACCGCGACTACCGCTTCACGGCGCTGACGACGACGCTGGCCTCGGAGCTGTCCTCGGTGACGCAGCCGACCTCCGAGCTGGTGGCGATGCTGCGCGAGGTGGCCACGGGGGCGGGAATCGGCCCCATGGAGGGGCCCTACTACGAGCCGCTGCGCCAGGAGCTGTCGCTGTTCCGGCCCATCGTGCAGCTCATGACGCCGGACAAGGACGGACAGACGGCGCAGCTGGCGGCGTACCTGCTGCTGGTGTCGCAGCTGCACACGGAGGTGTCGGGGTTCAGCGCGCCGCCGGCGGCCGGGGCCGCGCGCGCCATCGTCCCCGCGTCCCTGCGCTCGAGCGCGGAGGAGACGCCCGCATCGAACGAGGACGGCGGACGCCAGCTGACAGACCTGCTCTCCCCGCTGGGCCGCGTGGGCCTGTCCATGCTGCTCGACGAGGAGGGCTCGTACCTGCGCCGCGTGGACGAGTGGCTGGACAAGCAGGGCATCCTCGGCGAGCTGCGCCGGCCGTTCCGCGAGCCCTTCCTGATGACGCGGGAGCTGGGCCGGGCCGAGTTGGAGCGCGTGCTGGAGGAGCAGTGGGAGTGGCGCTTCCGCACGCTGCTGACGCCGCTCTTGCGTCGCTACCCGTTCGCGGTGGAGGCGAGCCAGGAGCTGGACCCGACGGAGCTGGAGGTGCTCAAGCGCAAGGACGGCGCCTTCTGGCAGTTCGTGGCGCAGGTGCTCTCGCCGGTGGTGGAGGAGCGCGGCACGGAGTGGATGCTGCGCCGGCCGCTGCGTCAGCAGCTCGCCGTCCCGCCGCGCATGCTGGTGATGCTCGGCCGGCTGTCGAAGCTGGCGAAGCTCTTGTGGACCGAGGAGGGCAAGCCGCAGCCGCTGCAGTTGCAGGTGCGCCCGCTGCCGCTGCCGCCGTCGGGTGAGAACGGCTTCGTCACCATGTCCTTCCTGAAGTGCGGCGAGGCGGCGGCGTTCGGCTTCAACCAGACGCCCGCGTGGCAGGACTTCGCGCTGGCGTGGTGGGAGCCGCGCTCGGCCTCCGTCGGCGTCGAGCTGCGCGTGCCGGGCCGCGAGGCCAAGCGCTACCGCTCCACGGAGCTGTCGCGCTCGTCGTGGAACTGCTTCCGCATCCTGGATGCCGCCACGTTCGACGCCGAGCAGAACGCCATCTGGCCGCTGCCGGGCCCGGATGGCTCACAACACTCGGAGATTCGATTGCGCTTCGGCATGCGTGGCGGCCCCTGGACGCTGTTCCAGGAGGTGACGCGATGAGGTTCCCCTGGCTGTTGATGCTGGCGCTGGCCCTGGGGACGGTGGCGTGCGCGCCCACGCACCTGTCCATCCACGTGAACTCGCCCCAGGGGACGAACCAGGGGCGGCCGCTGCACATGGTGGTGCGCGCGGTGGACTCGCAGCGGTACATGACGGAGTTCTACGCCGACGTGGCCGAGCGCGTGGTGCACCCCGATGACTCGGTGGTGCAGACGCTCGTCATCTACCCGGGCGAGAAGACCCAGACGCGGGTGAAGATTCCGGAGGAGTCTCCGCTGGCCATCTCCTTCCTGTTCACCACGCCGGACGGCGCGTGGCAGGTGTTGCTCGACTCGCCCATCCCGGGGCGCGTGGACATCGAGCTGGAGGAGAGCCGCATCCGCACGGATGCGCCGTCGAAGCGCAAGAAGCCCAAGGGTGAGCCCAAGAAGGAGGAGCCACCCAAGTTCGAGCCGCCGAAGGTCGAGCCCCCCAAGGTCGAGGGTCCGAAGGTCGAGGCCCCCTCCGCCGGGAAGTAGCCGGGCCGCGCCCACGAACCACCCGCTTCCCTCCGGCGAGAGCCATGGCTCTCGCTGCCGGGAGACGTGTGTCGCACGCAGTCCCCTCCAGGAGCGGAGTCCATGCCCTACACTGACGTGCAGTTCATCGGCTACCACCACCAGCTTGGCTATGACGCGAAGAACGGAGGCGGCCCCCACCGCATCTGGGGAGGGGCGTATCACCTGCTCCCCGGAGGGGGCCCCGTCTTCACCCTCTGGCAGGGCAAGGGGACGCAGTCCTACAAGGGACACCCCAACGACCGCACGGACCTGACGCACCGCTGCTCCTTCGTCAAGTCGGCCATCATGAGGGCCTCCAACAGCCCGCATCTCGACGACAGGGACTCCACGCTCAAGGTGTTCTTGATGCCGGAGTTCTTCTTCCGGGGCGCGAAGGGCGGCTACCAGTTCGACCTCATCAGCCAGGTGCTCTCGGACTTCCGTCGGTGGACCTTCAACGCGCGCAATGATCGCTTCCGCGGCTGGGTGTTCGTGCTGGGGACCATCATCGGGTACCTGGACGAGTACGACGCCGTCGTCACGAATCGGAAGACCGGCGTGGAGGTCTTCAACATCGCCCTCATCCAGCAAGGCGGATACCTGAACTCCGACGGCAAGCATGATCGGCTCGTCTACAAGGAGCAGGTCTCCGGCATCGACTACATCAACGACAGCTGGATGCAGGTTGACGGACCGGGGAACGTGCTGGGCCGCGGCGACAACCGGGGCCGTATCCTCCTGGGCAACAAGAACAGGTACCGCCCCACGATTCCGACGCGGGGCTCGCATGATCCCATGTCCCAGGTGGCCACCCGGAGCGTGAACCGCAGTGAGTGGTCCACCAACCCGTTGCAGGGCGGATGCAACTTCCGTCTGGGCGCCCGTGGAGAGGCCATCAACGAGGTGAGCTTCGGCGTGGAGGTGTGCCTGGACCACCTGTCGGCCCGGATGAAGAACACGGACGAGGCCGAGACCATCGGAGAGCTCGAGCCGATGATCCAGCTCATCCCCTCCGCGGGCATGGACATCAAGGACAACGCCGTCGCCGTGACGGACACGGGCTATGTCTTCAACGTCGACGGGCTGAGGACTCCCGGGAGCACGCCCCCCGCCATCGAGCTGAAGCGATGGGACGCGGGCACGAGCACCACGGCGGCGCTGGAGGGCCTGGGGAGCTTCGCTGTCCACAGCGTCCCCAACCCCGTGGTGGGTGGAGTGCCGCTCAACCCCCTCACCTACTTCGCGTCGGCGGGCAATCTGAAGATCTACCGCGCCCGCCCCATGCCGCCCCAGGTCACCGTCGAGAGCCCGCTCGCCGCCCTGTTCGGCCCCTGAGGTCCGCCCGAGCCCCCGGTGTGCCGCGCCAGCGGGGCTCGGGGGCTCAGGCCTTCGACGGGCGCTTGAGGCCCGGCGCGGTGGCCGTCCTCGCGCCGAGCTCCGCCTCCGCGCGGCCCTCGGCCTCGGACTTCAGCGCGGCCTCGGACGTAGGAGCCCGGGCCTGGGCCTCCGCTTCGGCCTTCGCCTGGGTGGACTCGACCTGGGCCTTGGCCTCCGCCTCCGCCTGGGCGGACTCCGCCTGCGCCTTCGCGGACTCCGCCTGCGCCTTCGCGGACTCCGCCTGCGCCTTCGCGGACTCGACCTGGGCCCGCGCGGCCGCCTCGCCCGCGGCCAGCTTCTGCTCCACCGAGGACGCCGTCGGAATCGGCCGCGCCTCCAGCGCATCCAGCTCCGCGTTCACGCTGCTCGTCGTCGCGTCGACCTGGGACTTCAACGTCGCGCGCGTCGAGATGACCTGGTCCTCGGCCGAGGCTCGCGCGGTCTCCACCTGCGCCTGCGCGGCCTGCGCGCCCGCGTCCACCTGCTCCTGCAGCGTGGGCAGTTGGGACTTCACCTGCGTCTTCACCGCGTCCACGCGCGCGGCCATCTGGTCCTGCACCGTCGTCACCTGGGCGATGGCCTGGTCCTTCGCCGTGCCCACCTGGGTGACGGCGGCCGCGACGGCCTGGTCCATCTGCGCGCTGACGGGCTCGACCTGCTGGAGGACGGTCTGCTTGACCGTGTCCACCTGCTGGACCAGCTGCTTCTGCACCGTCTCCACCTGCGCGAGCGCCTGCGTGCGCACCTGGTCCACCTGGGTGAGCACCTGGTCCTGGAGCGTGCCCATCTGCGTCGTCATCTGCGTGGAGAACGTGCCCAGCTGCGTGGTGATCTGCGTCACCACCTGCTGGATGGCCTGCACCGCGGGCGTCACCAGGGGCTTGGGCAGGTTCGCCGCGGGAATGGCATCCAGGAGCGTGTTCACCTTGGTGAGCAGCGCCTCCAGCGAACCAACGAGCGTCTGGTACAGCGTCTGGAGTTGCTCCAGCACCGCGGGCAGCGGCGTGAAGAGGGCCAGCACCTGCTCCTTGAGCGCGGCGAGCTTCTCCACGACGGCGTCCAGCGTCGCCATCGCCGTGTCCACCGCCATCTTCAGCGGCTCGCGGATGGCGGCGACCGAGGCCAGCGCGCCCGCGACCAGCGTCTCCAGCGCCTCGTTGGCCTGCTTGATGAGCGAGTCCACCTGCGCCTGCGCGGGGACGATGGCCTTCTCCACCGCCTCCACCTGCCCCGTCAGCGACTGCACCTGCGTGGACAACGTCGCCTCGAGCGCTCCCAGTGACGTCGCCGCGCCGTCCTTCGCGGACGTCAGCGAGCCCCCCGCCCCACCCTCCAGGCTCGCGAGGCTCGACGCCATCGACTGGGACGTGCCATCCACCCGGGAGCGCAGCGGCGCCAGTTGCTCGCGCATCCGCTCCGCCTCCGGCTGCTTCGTCGCCGCGAGCTTCGCGTCGAGCGCGTCGATGCGCGCGAGCAGCCCCGTCAGCGGAGGCTCCAGCTCCGGACGAATCGAGGCGATGAGCGCGGTGACGCCCTCCGCCATGGACTCGATGGCCGAGCGTGCGTCACCGATGCGGGCCACGCCCCCCGAGCCCGTCGTCTCCAGGTCTCCCCGCAGCTCCGCCAGCGTGCCCAGCAGTGCCTTCACGACTCGACCTCCATTCCCGGAGAATCACCCCATCGCGCGAGTGTCGTCACTTGAGCTGCTCCAGCGCCGCGCGGGCCTCGGAGGCCGCGCGGGTGAGCGAGGACGTGCGACCCTCCAGCCCGGAGAGCGCGCCCTTGAGCTCGGCCTTCGCCTCGGAGACCTTCGCGGAGACCTCGGCCTGCGCGGACTCGAGCGCCGCCTGCGTCTCGGACGACGCCCCGTCCAGCTTCGCCTGCGAGCTGCCCGAGGCCACCCGGTACGCGGCGGTTGTCTCCCCCATCGCGCCGCCGACCCCCGCCGAGAGGTCCGCGCGCGCGGTCTCCACCTGCGGCGAGACATCGAACGTGGGCGTGACGGACGCGGCGCCGGGCAGCTCCTTCGTCCGGAACATCATCGTGCCCTCGGCCATGCGCACCGTCTCGGTGTCCGGCCCCGAGGTGCGCTCCAGGTGCCACACGGGCTTCATGTCCTGGAAGTCGTGGACGATGGACGTCTGGCTGGTGTCGTTCTTCCCCAGGAGGATGCCGTCCCCCTGTCCGTCCTGCGGCAGTCGCGCCGCGTCCGCCCAGTCCAGGTGACGGTGGAGCTCCGCCCGGTCGAAGTGCAGCGCCACCAGCACGCGCGCGTTCTTGTACGGCGGGAAGTAGAAGTGGCCCGGGAAGAAGCCCGGCTCCGCCGGCACGCTCACGTCCTTGTTCCACAGCGGCACCGTCACGCGCCACGTGAGCACCGACGTCTTCTTGTCCTCGGACAGCAGGTAGATGCGGTCCTTCTCCCCGCCTCCGGGGCTGAGCACCTTGCCCTCGACGTGGATGGGATAGCGAGGCGCGTGGTGCGCGGGCAGCGACACCGTCGTGTCCGAAGCGCGCTCCGCCAACAGCGACATCTCCACCTCGAACCCCGTGTCCTTCAGCTGCAGCCCCGCGTGTGGCCCCTCATCGAGCGTCCGCGCCGACAAGGAGAGCTCCACCACGCGGAGGTCCTCGCCGCTCCCCACCACCGAGGCGCCCCACAGCGGCCCCTCCAACCGCAGCCCGGCCCACGGGCTCACCGGCACGGTGGGAAAGTGGCCGAACGTCATCCGGTACCTGCGCTGCGGGACGCGCAGCCGGTTGACCTCGAGCGCCTGGCGCTGCTCCACCACGGACACGATGGGCGTGCGCACCAGGTGGTCCTGATGGATGCCCGCGACGCCCGCGCCCCTGCTCGCGGGGACCTCCAGCGTGGAGGCCTTGAGCGTGGAGGCGTTGAGCACCCGCGCCGCGTTGCGAGGGATGGCGGGGAGGACCACGTCCAGCCGCGCCACCTTCGTGCGCGACAGCGGCTTCGCGCCGCTCACCGGAGGCTTGCGTCCCCACAGCCCGTACTGGTCCTTCACGCAGTCATAGGCCCACACACCACCCCGCGTGTCCGCGAGCCACGCGACGAAGTCGTACAGGCCCACGCCCGGCGCGTCCTCGCCCAGCGCCAGGCACACCAGGGGCCGCTTCTCGTCGAGCACGTCCCAGTCGAAGTCGAAGGTGAACGCCCCCGCGGTGTGCTCCGTCAACAGCGTCTTCAGCGCGAAGTCCGTGCGCAGCTCCGTGGGGCGGTGCTGGCGCCAGAGCACGCGCGCGGCGTCCTCGAACACCACGGTGTAGCGCCGGAAGCGCACCGGCGCGCCGCCCACCGGGCCATGGGTCCGGGCCTCCAGCGAGCGCTCCCGGGCCAGGCCATGGAGGATGAGCGGCTTGGGTGGGGGCTGGGGGACGGGGTAGCCGCCGGAAATGGACAGCTTCACGTCCAGGAGGTCCGGGGTGGCGAAGGCCGTGAAGAGCGGCCCGTCGTCCTTCTCCAGACCGGTCCAGAAGCTCACCTCCGCGGTGAACCCATGGGGCTGGAGGTCCACGGAGAAGGCCTCCACCTGCCCCCCCGGGATGACGAAGGACTGCCCGCCCAGGGTCAGGGTGAGGGACAGCGCGAGTCGTTCCTGGAAGGCCATGCGCCGGCCTGCGCTTGCCCTTTCCGTGCCAGCGCTTCCCCTGGGGAGGACCCCGCCTGCCCGCCGCTCCTGCGGTCCTCCCGGACGCAGCCGCGTTCCGCCGGTACGCAGCCCGGACCCTCCCCCGGGGTGCTCGCGACACGCCCCCTCCCGCGCGCCTCCTTGGTACGTGCCTTGCTCTCAGGCCGAGCCGGCGCGTGTCCGCGGGCTGTCTCCCGCATGAGCACCAATGTCGGTCATGCGCCATGGGACGCGGATGAGTGGGTGGTGCCTCACGTGGCAACGGATGGGGACGCTGGCGCTGCTGCTGCTGGCGCCCGGCGCGTTCGCCCAGGAGCCGGCGGCGCTGCCCGCCTTCTTGATGGAGCGGCTGGAGATCAACCCAGGTCCCGGCCCCCTCGCGACGGGCGGTGGCACCGTGCTGCGCGCGGCCGAGCTCCGGGTGCTCATCCTGGGGCACTACCAGCACGAGCCCATGACCCTCAACGCGAAGGGCGAGACGATGCCCATCCTGACGAGCCGCACGACGGGCGTGCTCGCGGTGGCGCTCGGCTTGAGCTCGCGGCTGCAGATCGACGCGCGAATCCCGGTGCTGACCCAGCGTGAGGGAGACGACCTGGCCTCGCAGGGGCTGCTGGGGCCCACGCGGCACGGCGTGGGCTCTCCGCGCGTGGGCGCGCGGGTGGGCCTGTTGCGCACGGAGGAGGACGACGCGGTGGACCTCGCCTCGGAGGTGAGCGTCTATCTGCCGTTCGGGACGCAGGGCGCGTTCGCGCGGGGCGCCGACACGAGCATCCTGGCGCGCGTCATGGTGGGCGGCATGCTGGGCTCCATCCTGGCGCCGTCGTTCGAGCTGGGCGTGCTGGTGCGGCGCGGAGTCACCATCGAGGTCCCCACGCTGGAGGCGCGCGAGCTGGGCAGCGAGCTGCGCCTGGGCGCGGGCCTGATGACCACGGGGGCGCCGCTGCGCGCGGAGGTGGCGATCAACGCGGCGCTCTCCTGGAAGCAGGCGCGGGGCGCGGTGGAGGTGCTGGGCGGCGCGCGCTATGCGCCGCGCGAGGGCGTGGAGCTGTTCGCGCTGGGGGGCCTGGGCTTCGGCTCGGAGCCGGGCATCCCGCTGTTCCGCCTGGTCGCCGGCGTGGCGTTCAACTCGCTGCTGGGCGAGGACACGCGGCCCGACAGTGACACGAGCATCGTGCACGAGTCCGTGCCGCTGCCCACGCCCGCGCCGAACCGGCGCGTGTCGGACATGCAGGGCTCGATGATTCCCAACCCCGGCGAGGCCTCGCCCGTCGCGAACGTGTCCCGGGACAAGTTCGTGCTCGACGGCCGCGTGTACTTCCGCGTCGGGAGCGCGGAGCTGCCCGAGTCCTCGCCGGACCTGGAGCGCGCCGTGGAGCTGATGCTGACCAACCCGTCGGTGAAGCTGATGACGGTGGATGGACACACGGACGACTCGGCCACGGAGACCTTCAACCCACGGCTGGGTCGCGCCCGCGCGGAGGCCGTGTGGCGCTACCTGGTGGAGCGTGGTGTCTCTCCCCAGAAGCTGCGATTGCGCAGCTACGGCCCGGAGCATCCCGCACAGAGCAACGGAACCGTCGAGGGGCGCGAGAAGAACCGCCGGGTCGAGCTCCTCCTCATGCTGCCGACGAACCTGGAAGCCACGCCATGAAATCACTGAGATGGTTGCACCTTCTGACCTGCGTCGTGGCGTTGGGCGCGCACTCCGCGTTCGCCGAAGCGGATGTCTTCGGCCTGGGCGAGGCGCGGGACGAGTCGCTCACGGTCCCCGCCAACTCGAGTCAGGTCGTCAATCACTACGCGGCGGTGACGGGCCCGGTGCGCAAGGGCGACCGCCAGCTGCGCGTGGAGACGCTCGAGGGCTTCGCCGCGGGCGACCTGGTGATGGTGTTGCAGAGCGCGGACGCGGGTCCCGTGGCCGCCCTGTCGCTCTCCACCTTCACGTACGGTCCGCGCGAGGAGAGCCCGCTGGGCCAGTGGGAGCTGGCGCGGGTGTCGCGCGCGAAGGACGGCGTGCTGCTGCTCGCGCGTCCGGTGCTCAATGACTTCGCCTTCCCGGGCACGCAGGTCATCCGCGTGCCGGAGTTCCAGGCCGTCACCATCCACCCCACGGGCGAAGTGAGGGCGCGCGCCTGGAATGGTTCGTCCGGCGGCGTGGTGGCCTTCCTCGTCGCGGACACGCTGCACAACAACGGCGTCATCACCGCGAGCGGCGCGGGCCCGCAGAGCGGCTCGACGAGCGGCGGCGGCGTGGTCTTCTTCCGCGCGCGCAAGCTCACGGGCGCGGGGCGCATCGAGGCCGACGCGCGGGCCTGGCCGTGGGAGCTGGAGGGGCTCACCCAGGGCGGCGCGGGCGGCAGCATCTCCGCGCGGCTGGTGGAGAGCGCGGACTGTGAGGCGCTGCTGGCGAGGAGCGCGGGCAGCGTGCTGCTGCAGGCCGCGAACCTCCGGGGCTGCCCGGTGTTCGTGGCGTCGGAGGTCTCGGGCGCCAAGGCCTCGGCGGCGCGCGCCGGGGAGGAAGGTGGCGCGACGCTTCTGGAGCACGGGCTCGTCATCCCCGCGCGTCCGGTCATCACCGCGCCGGGAGACGGCGCCAACGTGAAGGCCCAGTCCCCGCGCGTCACGGGCATCGCGGACCCGGGCGCCACCGTGCACGTGAAGCTGGGCAACACCGACCAGCCCACCACGCCCGAGCGCGAGCTGCCCGCCTCGGTGGTCAGCGAGTCCGGCGCGTTCTCCATCGAGGTGCCCGGCCGCCTGGAGGATGGCCTGTACGCCGTCACGGCGCACACGGAGCTGGAGGGGCTCGCGAGCCCCACGAGCGACCCGGTCTACTTCTCCGTGGAGGCGCTGCTCGCCCCCGCGGCGCCCGTCATCGAGGTGCCCCTGGCGAACGCGAAGGTGGGCGTGGCCGGCACGGGCTTCTCCGGCACCGCGGAGACGGACAGCACGGTGACCGTCACGATCGGCACGCTCGAGTGGCAGGCCCTCACGGGCGCGGATGGCCGGTGGTCGGTGCCGACGACGACGGACCTCGATGACGGAACGCACACCGCCTCCGTCACCGCCACGAACGAGGACAACGAGACGGGGCCGGCCGCGACCGTCACCTTCACCGTCGACACGACGCCGCCGGGCGTGCCCGTCATCTCCACCCCGGCCGCGAACGCCCAGGTGGGCACCGCCGGCACGGGCTTCTCCGGCACCGCCGAGGCGGGCAGCACGGTGAAGGTCACGGTCAATGGCATCACGTGGACCACCACGACGGCCGTGGGTGGGGCCTGGTCCATCGCCGCCCAGACGACCATCGCGGAGGGCAGCCGCACCGCCTCCGTCACCGCCACCGACGCCACCGGCAACACCAGCACCGCGGCGTCCGTCACCTTCACCGTCGACCGGACGCCGCCAGGCGCGCCCGTCATCTCCACGCCGCTCGCGAACACCCAGGTGGGCACCGCGGGCACGGGCTTCTCCGGCACCGCCGAGCCGAACAGCACCGTGACGGTCACGGTCAATGGCACCTCGTGGACCGCCACGACGACCGCGGGCGGCACCTGGTCCGTTCCGACGAAGACGACCATCGCGGAGGGCAGCCGCACCGCCTCCGTCACCGCCAGGGACGCGGCGGGCAACACCAGCACCGCGGCGTCCGTCAGCTTCACCGTCGACACCACGGCTCCGGACAGGCCCGTCGTCACGACGCCCGCCGCGGGCTCCACCGTGGGCACGGCCGGCACGGGCTTCTCCGGCACCGCCGAGGCGGGCAGCACCGTGACGGTCACCGTCAGCGGAGAGTCGTGGACGGCCACCACCACGGCCGGTGGCGCCTGGTCCATCCCCACGCAGACGACCCTTCCGGCGGGCAGCCAGACCGCCTCCGTCACCGCCACCGACGCCGCGGGCAACGACAGCACCGCGAGGACGGTCACCTTCACCGTCGACAAGACGCCCCCCGCCGCGCCGGTCATCAGCGCGCCCGCCGAGGACGCCGTGGTCGGTCCGACGGGGCTGACCTTCTCGGGAACGGCCACCGCCACCCATCAGGTGCGGGTGAGCCTGGATGGAAACGCGGTCGACACCGTCACCGTGCCCGCCAACGGGCGCTGGAGCGTGCCGGCCAACAGCACGCCCGCCAACGGAAGCCACGTCGTCACCGCCACCGCCACCAACAACATCGGCAACACCAGCGCCACCACCACGCGCAACTTCACCGTCGATGCGACGCCTCCGGCGGCGCCCGTCGTCACCACGCCCACCGCGGGTCAGGTGGTGGGCACGGCCGGCACGGGCTTCTCCGGCACCGCCGAGGCAGGCAGCACGGTGACCGTCACGGTCAACGGCACCTCGTGGACGGCCACGGCCGCGGCCAACGGCGCCTGGTCCGTTCCGACGAAGACGACCATCGCGGAGGGCAGCCGCACCGCCTCCGTCACGGCCACGGACACGTTCGGCAACGTCAGCGTGGCGACGACGGTCGCCTTCACCGTCGACCTCACGGCGCCGGCGAGGCCCGTCGTCACGACGCCCGTGGAGGGCTCCACCGTGGGCATGGCCGGCACGGGCTTCTCCGGCACCGCCGAGGCGGGCAGCACGGTGACGGTCACGGTGGGCGCCCAGACGTGGACGGCCACGGCCGCCGTGGGGGGCGCCTGGTCCGTCCCCGTCCAGACGGACATCCCCGCGGGGTCCCGCGTCGCGTCCGTCACCGCCACCGACGCCGCGGGCAACGTCAGCGCCGCGAGGACGGTCAACTTCACCGTCAACAAGACGCCCGCCAGCGCGCCCACCATCACCACGCCCACCACCGCGACGCCCGTGGGTCCGGTGGGGCTGACCATCTCGGGGACGGCCACCGCCACCAACCGCGTGACGGTGAACCTGGACGGCAACCTGGTCGACACCGTCACCGCCGCGGCCAACGGGCTGTGGAGCGTGACGGTCAGCAGCACCCTCAGCGAGGGCCAGCACACCGTCACCGCCCTCTCCACCGATGGGATTGGCAACACCAGCTCCACCACCTCGCGCACCTTCACCGTCGACGCGACGGCTCCCGCCGTGCCCGTCGTCACGACGCCCGCGCCGGGGACCCGCGTGGGCCGGAGCGGAATCAGCTTCTCCGGCACCGCGGAGGTGGGCAGCCAGGTGCGGGTCACCGTCGGCAGCGCGTCGTGGACGGCCACGGCCGCCGCCAACGGCGCCTGGTCCGTCCCCGCGCAGACGACCATCGCGGATGGCAGCCACACCGCCTCCATCACCGCCACGGACACCGCCGGCAACGTCAGCGAGGCGACGACGGTCAACTTCATCATCGACACCACGCCTCCCGGAGTGCCCGTCGTCACGACGCCCGCGGAGGGCGCCGTGGTGGGCACCGCCGGCACGGGCTTCTCCGGCACCGCGGACGCCAACAGCACCGTGAGCGTCACGGTGGGCGCCCAGACGTGGACGGCCACGACCAGCGCCGGTGGCACCTGGTCCGTCCCGGTGAAGACGAACATCCCCGAGGGCGCGCAGAGCGCCTCCGTCACCGCCTCCGACAGCCTGGGCAACGTCAGCGCCGCGAGGACGGTCACCTTCACCGTCAACAAGACGCCCGCCGTCGCGCCCACCATCACCGCCCCCGCCAACAACGCCGTGGTGGGCCCGGCCGGCACCGCGTTCACGGGAATGGCCACGCTGGGCAATCAGGTGACGGTCCACCTGGATGATGTGCTGCTCGGCACCGTCACCGCGGCGGCCAACGGGCAGTGGACGGTGAGCTTCAGCGGAACCCTCACGGAGGGAACGCACAAGGTCACCGCCGTCGCCACCAACGAGCTGGGCAACAGCAGCTCCACCACCACGTCGAACTTCACCGTCGACCTGACGCCTCCGCCCGCGCCAGTCATCGAGACGCCCGCCACGGGCGCCCGGGTGGGCACGGCCGGCACGGGCTTCTCCGGCACCGCGGTCGCGGGCACCCTCGTGAGGGTCTCCGTCGGCAGCGCCTCGTGGACGACCACCACGGCCGCCAACGGCCGCTGGTCCATCGCCGCGCAGACGAGCCTCCCCGATGGCAGCCGCACCGCCTCCGTCACCGCCACGGACCCCGCGGGCAACACCAGCGCGGCCACGACGGTGACGTTCATCGTCGACACGGTGCCTCCGGCCGCGCCGACCATCGAGACGCCCGCCGCGGGCGCCCGGGTGGGTCCGGCGGGCACGGGCTTCTCCGGCACCGCCGAGCTGGGCACCTTGGTGACGGTCAACGTCGGCGCGCTCGCCTGGACGGCCACGACGGGCGCGGATGGCCGCTGGAGCGTCGCGACGACGACGGCCATCCCGGATGGCGCGCAGACGGCCTCCGTCACCGCCACCGACGAGACCGGCAACGTCAGCGGAGCGACGGAGGTCCTCTTCAACGTCGACACCCAGAGGCCGGCGCTGCCCCTGGTGGAGGTCCCCGCCGAGGGGGCCCACGTGGGCCCCGCGGGGACGGGCTTCTCCGGCACCGCCGAGGCGAACAGCACGGTGAAGGTTGTCGTGGGCGCGCTCGAGTGGACGACCACCGCGGCCGCCAACGGCCGCTGGTCCATCCCGACGAGGACGGACATCCCCGAGGGCGCTCGCACCGCGTCCGTCACCGCCACCGATGCCACCGGCAACGTCAGCGACGCGCGTGAGGTCCACTTCACCATCGACAAGACGGCGCCGAGCGAGCCGGTCATCGTGACGCCCGCCGCGGGCGCCCGGGTGGGCACGGCTGGCACGGGCTTCTCCGGCACCGCCGAGGCCGGCAGCACGGTGAAGGTCGTCGTGGGCGCGCTCAACTGGAGCACCACGACCAGCTCGGATGGCGAATGGACCATCTCGCCGGTGACGACCCTCGCGGATGGAAACCGCACCGCGTCCGTCACCGCCACCGACGCTGCGGGCAACGTCAGCGCCGCCGTGACGCGCTCCTTCACCGTCGACACCACGCCGCCCGCCATCCCCGTCATCGAGACGCCCATCGGAGGCGCCCAGATTGGCGTCGCGGGCACGGGCTTCTCCGGCACGGCCGAGGCCGGCAGCACGGTGAAGGTCGTCGTGGGCGCGCTCAACTGGAGCACCACCGCGGGCCCTGACACCCGGTGGACCGTCTCCGTGCAGACGAACATCCCGGATGGCAGCCGCACCGCGTCCGTCACCGCCACCGACGCCACCGGCAACGTCAGCAGCGCCGCCCAGGTCACGTTCAACGTGGACACGACGAAGCCCGACGTGCCCGTCATCGTGACGCCCGCCAACGCGGCCCGGGTGGGCGTCACCGGCACGGCCTTCAGCGGCACCGCCGAGCCGGCGAGCCGGGTGGACGTCGTCGTGGGCACGCTGTCGTGGACGGCCACGACCGCCGCCGACGGGCAGTGGACGATCCCGACGAAGACCAACATCCCGGACGGCGAGCACACCGCGGTGGTCACCGCCACCGACGCGCTCAACAACAAGAGCGACCCGGCGACGCGCATCTTCTCCGTCGACACCACGCCTCCGGCGAAGCCCATCATCACCACCCCCAGGGCCGACACCGTCGTGGGGACCGCGGGCACGATCATCGAGGGAGAGGCGGAGGCCGGAAGCACGGTGGTCGTCACCATCAACGGTGTCGCGTCCCCCGCCGTCCAGGCCGGCGCCAGCCGCATCTGGACCCTGCCCACGCAGGTCTTCACCACCAGCGGCATCTACAACCTGAGCGTCACCGCCACCGACGCCACGGGGAACAAGAGCGACGCCACCGTCGACACGTTCCGGGTGGACGTCACCCCGCCGAACCCGCCCGTCATCCTGCTGCCGAACTCCGGCATCCTGGTGGGCAGCGCGGGCGTGGACTTCTCGGGGACGGCCGAGGCGGGAAGCACCGTGGAGCTCTTCATCGAGGGC
This sequence comes from Myxococcus sp. AS-1-15, assembly GCF_020037055.1. Classification (NCBI taxonomy): domain Bacteria; kingdom Pseudomonadati; phylum Myxococcota; class Myxococcia; order Myxococcales; family Myxococcaceae; genus Myxococcus; species Myxococcus sp. AS-1-15. The sequence goes on from NZ_JAIQDF010000004.1 coordinate 108,215, forward strand.
AACCTCCGCGTCAACGCGCGGGTGGTGGCGGGCTCCAATGGGACGTGGATCATGACCAGGGTCACCACCATCCCCGGGGGCGAGCACACGGTGACGGCCAAGTCGACGGATGCCGCGGGCAACATCAGCGCCGCGTCCAATGGCATCGACCTGGAGGTCGACGTCACGCCCCCCAACCGCCCCACCATCACCTATCCCGTGGACGGGACGGCCATCACCTCCGCGCGCCCCACCATCACCGGCACGGGGGACGTGGGAACCACCATCATCCTCGCCATCGACGGTGACGAGCGCGGCAGCACGCTGACCACGACGGTGGGAGAGGGCGGGACCTGGTCCTTCACCTCGCCCTCGCTGTCGCAGGGCCCCCACGACCTCACGGCAAGGGCGCGGGACACGGCGGCGAACCTGAGCGAGCCGTCCCTCCCGGTCCGCTTCACGGTGGACTCCGGCTTCAACCCTCCGCTGGTCGTCGCGTCGCCCAAGGAGGGGGATGTCCTCACCCTGGCCAGGCCGCGCTTCATGGGGACCTCGGAGCCGAACAGCATCATCACCATCACCCTGGACGGCAAGCCGCTGCCGAGCGTCACCGCGGACGCCGCGAACAACTGGAGCTACGAGCCCCTGGAGCCCCTGGCCAACGGCGTCCACGAGTTCTCCGTGGAGGCGCGGGACGCGGCGGGCAACACGGCGCGGATGGCCGTGCGCAGGTTCACCCTGGACCTGGAGGACCCCACGCCCCCCGTGCTGCTGTCGCCGGCGCCGGGCGCGCTGCTGCGCTCCCGCCGGCCCTCGATTCGAGGCACCGCCCAGCCCCAGTGCCGGCTCACCGTCCACCTGAACGACCAACCCCAGACGCCCACCATCACCGTCAACGGCGCGGGTGAGTGGTCGTTCACGCCCACCGCCGACCTGACCGAGGGCGCGTACACCGTCACGGCGGACTGCCTGGATGCGTTCGACCGGCGCGGAGAGAAGGCCGAGGCGCGCACCTTCACGGTGGACGCCACCGCGCCGGGAGCGCCGCTCATCATCACGCCGACGGAGGGCAGCATCCTCGGCCGGAGCTTCGATACCGTCACCGGCACGGCCGAGGCGGGCACGACGCTCACCGCGGAGCTCAACGGCCTGGTGGTGGGCACCGCCATGGCCAATGATAGAGGCGAGTGGACGCTCGTCGTGGACAAGGCCACGGTGCACGGAGACCAGGCCCTGCGCGTGTACTCGGTGGATGCCGCGGGCAACACGGGCACCCGCTCCGACCCGCGCCTGTTCCGGTTGGACTTCATCCCCCCCGTGACGACGTTGACCGGCGGCCCCACGGGCACCAGCACGCTCGCCAACGTCACCTTCATCCTGGACACGTCCGAGGAGGTCGCCAGCTTCCGGTGCTCGGTGGATGGCAAGGACCCGGAGCCCTGCGCGAAGGAGCTCACGCTGCGCAACCTGGCGGAGGGAGACCACACGCTGGACGTCTGGGCGACGGACTTCGCGGGCAACGTGGAGGTGGCGCCCGCCCATCGCGCCTGGCACACCATCCGCCCCAGTCTGGTGGAGGGCGGCGGCGTGGGCTGCGCGTCGACGGGCGGCAGTCCCCTGGAGGTGTTCGGGTGGCTGTTGTGCGTCGCGGCGCCGGGCCTGGTGGCGATGTTCCGCCGCCGGCGCTGAACGGACGCGCGATGGACGAGGCGCTCGCCCCAACGCACAGGGGCGAGCGCTTCACGTCACTGGATGACGAACGAGCCCACGTAGTCGTTCGTGTACCCCAGCGGGCCCTGGCCGCCGTTCATGTACCAGCCGTCGTTCAGGTAGATGCCGATGAACCAGTACGACGCGTAGACCAGGTAGGTGCCCGCCGACAGGCCGTACGTGTGGGTGACCTCCTGCTCATGCGCGATGACGCAGTTGTCGTGCGAGTGGTGCGTCTGGTGCGTCTTCACCAGGTTGCCTAACGTGTCGTAGATGTAGAAGTTCACCTTGGTGCTCGGCGCGACGACGCCGCTGAAGGTGAGCGAGCCGCCCGGGCTCAGCGGGCTGGTGTAGCTCATCGACACGTAGCTCGACTGCCGGCACCAGTCCCTGGGGCGCCCGTAGGCCAGCGGGTACAGGGGGATGTTGGCGTTGATGTAGACGGGCGGCGTGGTGTTCTGCACCGTGCTGATGGTGACGGGCGTGGAGCCTCCGCCGCAGCCACCGCAGCCACCTCCCCCCGGATCCTCCTCTCCGGGGTCCGGGAGGGGCGGGAGCTCCTGCACGCTCGTGTCGAGCGAACCGGGCGCATCCTCCGGCGGGGGCTCTCCGCACGCGGTGAGCAGGGAGGTGAGGCACAGCGAGGCAAGGGCCGTACGCAACAGCTTCATGGGGTTCATCTCCGGGCTGACGCTGGCGCGCCTGTCGCGCCAGGACGCGGGACAGGTTCGGCGCCTTCGCGCCGCTCCCCCCTCGTTCACCTGGAGGTCGGCACCCGGGGATTTTCTTTGCATCGGGGCGTGACGATTTTCTTCCACCCCCCTGCCCCGCTCAGGAGGCGCGGGAGACCGCCTGCGCCCGCGCGCGGAGGTCCGCCACCCAGGCGCGGGCCTGGTCCTCCGTGTCCACCATGCCGAACGGCGCGCTCCGCGTCCGCCCCAGCAGCAGGGAGGCGCGGCCCATCATGTTCGCCATGGTGCGCAGCGAGAAGCTGGCGCCGAAGATGACGGTGCCGGCGAAGGGCATCACCTCCGGCGTCTCGCTCAAGATGCGGCGCGCCTCGGAGGTGATGCTCGAGGTCCGCCGCGAGTCATTGATGAGATAGAGCGTGGGGTGCGTCCCGCGCAGCTCCTCGGCCACGCCGGCCAGGTCATGGATGAGCTTGACGTCGAACGGGCCCACGTTGACGAGCCGCACGATGTCCGGCGACTCGAGCCACACCTTGCTGTCACCGAACGTCCACATGCGAACCATGTCGTGTCTCCTCCAGCGGCCGCGAGGGCTTCAGCGGTGGGGGCCCGCGCCGCGGCGGCCATTCAGGTGCAGGAAACAGTCGCGCAGGCCTTCCTTGAGGCTGCCGAGCGTCTTCACCTCCCGCAGGTCCACGCCAATCTGGACCAGCGTCTGCGCAATCGCCGGGCGGATGCCCGTCACCACGCAGTAGGCGCCGAGCAGCCGCGCCGAGCCCACCATCTTGATGAAGTGGTTGGCCGTCATCGTGTCCACCACCTCCACGCCGGTGATGTCGATGATGACGCAGCGGGCCTTGCCCTGGACCACGCGGTGCAGGAGCCGCTCGGTCATCTCCATGGCGCGCTGGGTGTCCACCACGCCGACGATGGGCAGCGTGAGGATGTCGTCCCACAGCTCGATGATGGGCGTGGACAAGTCCCGGATGGCGTCGCGCTGCCGGTCGATGGTGGACAGCTTCTCCTCCAGCTCGCGGTGGCTCGCCGCCAGGCGCGTGAGCGCCTCCTCGTGCTCGCGGCGGGTGGAGGCCAGCTCGCGCACGAAGATGTTGAGCGTCTCCTCCAGCGCCGCCAGCTCGTCCTGCTCGCGGATGTCGATGGTGGTGCGCGCGGAGGAGAACTCCCCCACCGAGATGAGCGACAGCACGTCGATGATGCGGCCGATGCGCTCGGGGGCGATGGACAGCGGAGCGGACGGGGTGTGGCTCATGGCGCCTCCTTCGGACGACGGTCAGACGACGGTGCGCGGGGACGCCGGGGCGACAAGGCCGAGCATCTCGTCGGCCAGCCGCTGCGCCTGCTCCCGCTCGGACTCCTCCGTGCGCGCGCCCACCGCGCGGACGCCGAGCAGCGCCAGGCCCTCCTCCAGCCCCAGCGCCGTCTCCACGCCGTCCAGCTGGATGCCCATGCTCTGCAGCGTGAGCGCCACGTCCGCGCCCATGCCGCACAGCACGGTGCGCGTGCCCATCAGCCGGGCCGAGCCCGCCAGCCGCGCCAGCACCGCGCACAGGTGGCTGTCCACCAGCCACAGGCCGGAGATGTCCACCACCATCCCCCTGGCGCCGGTGCGCTGGATGTCGCGCAGCACGTCCGAGCAGAGCTGCGCGGCCTGCGCGTCGGTGATGTCGCCCTGCAGGGGGACGATGAGCTGTCCCCACAGGGGGATGATGGGGATGCGCGACAGGTCACGCGAGGACAGGGGGGATTCGGGGTGGCTCATGAAGGCTCCACGTCCGCCACCAGGACGGTGGCGTCATCGGTGGCGCGGCCGAAGCGCTCCAGGAGCACCGCGCAGGCCGCGTCGGGGGGCTGGTCGCGGACCTGCTCCAGGTCCAGGCGGAAGCTCAGCCCGTCTGAGAAGAGGACCAGCCGGTCCTTGGGCAACAGCGGCGTGGACACGGTGCGCAGCGTCCGGAACGACTGGCCCAGGATGCCCGGCGTGGGGAGCACCGGCACCCGCGTGCCCAGCGTGCGCAGCTCCACGTTGCCCACGCCGGCGGCGTGCAGGACGCTCCCGTCGAACAGGGCCAGCATCACCGCGGAGCCCCGGCCGTGCTTGAGCGCCACGTGCAGCGCGGCCACCAGCTCCTCCACCGAGGACGTCAGCGGCATCCGCGTCAGGCACTGCGTGGCGGCCGCCGTCGCCAGGGCCGCGGCGGGCCCGTGGCCCAGCGAGTCCACCACCGCGAGCAGCGTGACGCCCGACCCGGAGCGCACCACCACGCCGTCGCCGTTCTCCACCTCGCCCGGCTTGGGCCGCGTCAGGTGGGCGACGGCGAGCCTCACAGCCACACCTCGAACTCCACCTGGGTGCCAGCGGGGCCGGTCTTCACCTCGAACCTGTCCGCCAGCCGCTTGACGCCCAGGATGCCCAGGCCCATGCCCGTCTTGCTCCGGTAGGTGCCGGACAGCACGCGCTCCAGCTCGGGGATGCCCTTGCCCTGGTCCTCGGCGCGCACGCGCAGCAGCTTGCGCGGCGCCTGCACCGGGATGAGCTGGATGGTGCCGCCGCCGGCATAGGACACCTGGTTGCGCGCCAGCTCGCTCACCGCCGTCGCGACCTTCTGGCACTCGTAGCCGCGGCCGCCCATGGCCTCGCACAGGGCGCGCGCCGCGAGCCGCGCCTGGCTGGCGTCCGCCTCCGTGCGAACCTGATACGTCGTGGGCCGCGCCTCCACCGGAGCGCTGGACGTCGCCGAGGGCTGGCGCAGCCCCAGGCCGCTGGGCACGGCGGCCGTCGCCAGCAGCGCCTTGAGCCGCGCGGACAGGTCCGGCCGCCTCGACGGGTCCACGAAGTGCCGCGTGGCCGGCTCCAGCGCCTCGATGACCCGGGGCAGCTCCGCCGTGCCCAGCGTGTCCGCGCTCAACCGCAGCGGCTCCAGCGTCCCCCTGAGCACGAGCCTCGCGGCGGTCTCCGACATGAAGTGCTGGAGGACACCGAGCAGCTGCGAACTGGTCCCACCACGACTCACCACGGCTTGCTTGCCTCCAGCTTCATGCGCTTGCGTGCGAACACTTCCAGGCCCCCGCCCTCGCGGTTGGACACGCGGACCTCGTCCGTCAGTCGCCGCACCGCCGCGCCGCCCTCGCCCAGGCTCTCTCCGGGCAGCGGCCCGGGCCGGCCCGCGCGCCCCAGGAAGAGCCGCTCCGGCTCCGCCATGCCCGGGCCCCTGTCGCGCGCGCGGATGCACAGCCAGCAGTCCTCGCGCCACAGCTCCACCGTGCCGCCCACCCGCGTGTGGCGCACCAGGTTGGTGGCCAACTCGCTCACCACCACCGCCACCTCCGCGCTGGACGCCGCCGACAGCCCCGACTCGCGCGCGAAGCGCCGGCTCAAAGAGGCCGCCACCACCGCGTCCACGGGATGTCGGACGGTCACCGACAGGTGCGGGTCCAGCGAGGCGGAGGCAGGCAGAGGCGACGGCAAAGGGCTCGTTCCCGGAGTAAATCCCTTGGGATTACGCGGGTATGAGGCAACGAATCCCGAAGCCTTGTAAAGCGGTTCACAATCCACCCATGGATTGGGCTTCCGTTCTCTGGAAGAGGTGTCTAGAATCCAGGGTTTTTGCTTTTTCGCTTCCGGGCTTCACCGGCTTCGGCCAGGAAGCGCTGGGATTTCCCCGCTCGGCCCCATCGCGACGGGGCGCGGAGGACCCACGCGCCCCGAGCGGGACTGCGAGCGAGAGGGCGACTCCGGGCTCAGTGGCCCTGGAGCAGGTGGACCTGCAGGTCCAGGCCCACGGCGAGCGTGGTGCCGCGAGGCAGCTCCACCCAGCTGCCGGGGCGCTGGAGGTGGCTCGCCACGACGACGGTGCGACGACGGCGGTGCGCGCCGACAGCGGGCTGGCTCTCCGGGGTGCTCGCCGTCACGCCGCAGGGCTCGCACTCCGCTCCGCCCTCCAGCCGCGAGTAGTAGAGCGGCTCCTCGCCGCAGCGGCTCGCCACGAGCAGGAGCCCGTTGGTGGCCACCAGGTTGAGCGTGGAGGCGCGGGGGATGCCCAGCTCCATGGAGCGCTTGACGACCTCGCGCGCGGTGTCCGCCAGGAGGCGTCCGGCGACCTGGGGCTCCAGGCGCGGATCATCCGTGCGGCCGACGTCGCGCAGCTGACGCAGGAAGAGCGCGAAGAGGACCTCGCTGTCGGTGCCGCCGCGCACCTGACGCTGGAGGTGCTCGGGGAGCGAGGCCATCAACGGCCCACGGAGCTGCTCGAACCCGCTGATGGCGCCCTGATGGGCGAACAGCCACCGGCGCGAGCGGAAGGGTTGGGTGTTCTCCTCGAGCGACGCGCCCAGGGGCAGCCGGCCCGCGTGGAACAGGAGCGCTTCGGACTCGGTGGGTGGGGCGAGCGACTCCAGCGAGGGAACCTCCTCCATGTCGGCGAGCCGCCGCAGCAGGACCTCGTCCTGGGCATACGCGCCCACCCCCATCGCGTTCGCTCGAGGCTCCGTCTGGACGAGCACCTGCCCGGCGAGCCGGGAGAGCTCGCACCTCAGCAGGTTCGGGTCGGACGTGAGGGCGGCGAGGACGACGGACATGAGGGAGAACTCCTTTGCTTCATAGATAATGACGTCCCCTCCCCCCCTCAAGCCAGCGAGCCCGTCCCCTTAACAGCCCGCTAAGTGCCTGAAATGGCTGGGGTTTACATTGAACGAACATTGACACGTCGTTGGGAGGCTCCTAACCTCCGGGCGCTTCACCGACGGCCTCGGGCTTCGAGACCTTCACCGGAGATGGAATGTCGGACGACATCGCAATCGGCATCGACCTCGGCACGTCGTACTCGTGCGTGTCGGTGGTCCAGGACGGGCAGCCCATCGTCATCCCCAACGAGTGGGGTGAGACGACGCATGCCTCCTGCGTGTCCTTCCTCGAGGACGGCTCGGTGCTGGTGGGCAACGCCGCCAAGAAGAACATCATCACCAGCCCCGAGACGACGGTGTACTCGGCGAAGCGGCTCATCGGCCGGTACTACTTCTCCGATGAGGTGAAGAAGGCCCAGGCGGTGATGCCGTACCGGATCGTCGAGGGCGAGAACAACTCGGTGCGCATCGGGGTGCGCGAGCGCGCGTACTCGCTGCCGGAGATCTCCGCGCTGGTGCTCAAGGAGATGAAGGCCGTCGCGGAGACGTACCTGGGCCGCGAGGTGACGAAGGCCGTCGTCACGGTCCCCGCGTACTTCAACGACAACCAGCGCCAGGCGACCAAGGACGCGGGCCGCATCGCGGGGCTGGAGGTGCTGCGCATCCTCAACGAGCCCACCGCGGCGGCGCTCGCGTACGGCTTCGGCCGGGACGTCAACCAGCGCGTCGTCGTCTACGACCTGGGCGGCGGCACGTTCGACGTGTCCATCCTGGAGATCGGCAAGGACGTCTTCGAGGTGCTGGCGACGGCGGGTGACACGTACCTGGGCGGCGACGACTTCGACGACCGCATCATGACGTACCTGGCGGACGACTTCCTGAACAAGACGCGGCTGGACCTGAGGCAGAACAAGTTCTGCCTGCAGATGCTCAAGGAGGCCGCGGAGAAGGCGAAGATCGACGTGGGGCAGACGGGCTCGGCGGACATCCTCTGCCAGGGCATCTGCCAGGACGCGCAGGGCAACGTGATGGACCTGCGCAACACGCTCAACCAGGACCAGTTCAACAAGATGGTGATGGACCTGGTGCAGCGCACGTTCAAGGTCTGCGACGAGGCGCTGCAGAGCGCGCGGCTGACCGCGGCGGACATCGACGCGGTCATCCTGGTGGGCGGGCCCACGCGGCTGCCCATCATCCGCAACTCGGTGAAGCACTACTTCCAGAAGGCGCCGCTGGAGGGAATCAACCCGGACCAGGTCGTGGCGATGGGGGCCGCGCTCCAGTCGCACGCGCTGCTCGACAGCAAGACGGAGACGTTCCTGGTGGACGTCACGCCGCTGACGCTGCGCATCGGCACGGTGGGTGGGTACACCGAGAAGATCATCGACAAGAACACGCCGGTCCCCATCGACCGCTCGAAGGCGTTCACCACCAGCCGTGACGGGCAGGAGAAGGTGAAGATCCGCGTGTACCAGGGCGAGTCCAACCGAGCCGACGAGTGCGAGATGCTCGGCGAGTTCGAGTTCGCGGGCTTCCGCATCGGGTATCGCGGTGAGGTGAAGATCGAGGTCACCTTCGAGATCAACACCGACGGCCTGGTGAACGTGTCCGCGTGCGACACGGAGACGGGTCAGAAGACGTCGACGACGATCACGCTGTCCTCGGGCATGTCCGAGGCGGACATCCAGAAGTCCATCCAGGCGAACCGGAGCACGCGGCTGGCTGGGCACAACAACTCCGACCTGCCCGCCGTGGCCCAGTAGACGAGCGCGATGTCCGAGCCTACCGATCCCAGCTCCGGCAAGCCGCCGGGAAGCCCGCCCGGGACACCGGCGGCTCCCTCGCGACCGGCCATTCCACGGATGACGGCGGCCTCGCCGGTACCGCCCACGCCCGCCCCCGTGGCGAAGCCTCCGGCGGCGCCTGGCGCGCCGGTGCCCCCGGGTGCGAAGCCTCCGGGCGTCGCGGCGCCGGCCGTGCCCCAGGCCCAGCGGCCCACCGTGTCCATCCCCGCCGTCACCGCGCCGGTGCCCCAGCGGATGAGCGCCACGGGGATTCCCGCGGTGGGCGCGCCCGCGTCCACGACGTCCGCGGGTGCCCGGCCCACCGTGGCCGCGATCCCCGCCATCGGTGCGCAGCCCGCGCGCCCGGCCACGCCCCCTGCCCCCGGCGTCCCTCCACCGGCGCCCCGCGTCCCGGGTGTCGCGCCCATGACACCGGCGCCCGTGGCGCCACCTCGCGCGCCGGGAGCCGGCCCTGCCTCGGGTGCCGTGCCGACGGTGGCGCCCGCTGGCGTGCCCGGCCTCGGCACGTCTGCCGTGCCGACGGTGGCGCCCGCTGGCGTGCCCCGTGCTCCGACAGGCACTCCGCAGCCCCCCGCGCCCGTGGCTCCTCCTCGCGCGCCCGGCGTCGGGACGGGTGCCGTGCCGACGGTGGCGCCCGCGGGAGTGCCCCGTGCCGCGGTCGGCACACCGCCGACGCCCGCGCCCATCGTTCCTCCTCGCGCGCCTGGCATCACGGCCGGTGCCGTGCCGACGGTGGCGCCCGCGGGAGTGCCTCGTGCTCCGGTCGGCACTCCACCGACGCCCGCGCCCGTCGCGGCATTGATCCCTCCTCCTCCGCCCGTCCAGGCTGTTGCCTCGTCTCCCGGAGCCATCGTTCCGCCGCCTCCGCCCGTCGCAGCCGGAATGCCTCCGCCGCCGCCGGGCTCAGGCCCCGCGCCGAGGGCCACTCCGGTCGGACTGACGCCGCCGCCTCCTCCAGGCTCGGGCCCCGCTCCGAGGGGAACCCCTGTCGGGCTGACGCCTCCGCCGCCCCCCGATTCTGGCTCCGCGCCGCGAGGGACTCCCGTCGGACTGACGCCGCCGATGCCCCCCGGCTCGGGCCCCGCTCCGAGGGGAACTCCGGTCGGACCGACGCCGCCGACGCCAGCTCCCGTCGCGGGCGCACCTCGCGCGGCGCCCGCGAACCGTCCTCCCTCGGGAGCCGTTCCCGCCATCTCCCCGGTCGTTCCGCCCATCGCGCCGGCGGTGCCCTCCATCGCTCCGGCCACGGGCGCCCCGGCCGCGCCGCGCGGTCCGGCCCTGACGCCGCGCCCGCCTCCGACGCTCGCCGTCGGGCAGGTCGCCCCACCGCCGCCTCCACCCTCGGTCCCCGCGAATCGCCCCGGCGCCCGGCCCACCATGTCGCTGCCGGCCATCGCGCCGTCGGACCTCTCGCCGCGGCCTCCCGTCCCAGGCATCCCGCCGGTCACCGCGCCCCGCGTGCCCGCCGTCAGCCCTCTGGTCCCGTCCGTGGCGCCGATGACGCCGCCGCCCCCGCCACCGGGCGCGCTGTCACCGCCTCCTCCGCCGAGCGCCGCCAAGGGCCCGGGTCTCGACGAGCACCAGCTCGCGGACCTCGCGTCGCGCTGCGCGAAGCTGGAGCAGCTCGACTACTTCGAGGTGCTCCTGCTGGAGCGCACGGCCACGCCCGCGGACATCAAGAAGGCGTTCTACCGGGAGAGCCGCACCTACCACCCGGACCGCTTCTTCCACATCACGGACAAGCAGCTCAAGGAGCAGGTCCACGAGCTCTACAAGCGCGTCACCGAGGCCTACTACGTCCTGCGCGACGACACGAAGCGCAAGAAGTACGTCACCGACGTGACGGGCCCCGAGCGCGCCCAGAAGCTGCGCTTCACCGAGGCCTCCGAGGCGGAGACCAAGGCCGCCGCCAAGAAGGAGCAGGAAGAACAGATCGGCACCCACCCCAAGGGCCGCCAGTTCTACCAGCAGGCGCAGAAGGACATCGACGCGGGCAACTGGTCCGCCGCCGAGCGCAACCTCAAGATGGCCCTCACCTACGAGCCCTCCAACGCGCGCTACAAGGAGAACCTCGCGGAGGCCCAGAAGCGCCTCCAGGAAGAAGCCAAGGGCAAGGGCGACTCGTTCAAGATCCGCTGACGCCCCGCGCCCCGACTCGCCATGGTCATCGACCTCGTCATCCTGGGCCTGGTGCTGTTCTTCGGCATGATCGGCGCCTTCACCGGCGCCTCCCGTCAGGTCGCCAACTGGGTGGGGCTGGCGCTGGGCTACTTCGCGTCGCGCAAGCTGGGGCCGCTGCTCGCCCCCCGGTTCGCCGAGGCCGTGGACGGCCCGCTCGTCGTGGGCCTCGTGCTGGGCACCGCGCTCCTGTTCGTCTGCGTCTGGCTCACGGTGCGCTACGCCCTGGGCGCGCTGCTCGCGCGCTTCCTCGCCACCGGAAAGGACAACGAGGACCGGAGCATCGACCGCCTCCTGGGCTTCATCCTGGGCGCGGCGAAGACGGCCGCCTTCGCGTGGTTCGTCCTCAGCGCCATGTCCTTCTTCGAGCAGCACGTGGTCATCGCCGGCAAGCGCGTGGGCGTGTCCCCCAAGGACTCGCTCGCCGTGTCCGCCGCGCGCCGCTACAACCTCTTCGAGATGAGCCAGTTCGCCCCCATGGAGGACATGGTGGCGGTGGCCCGCGCCAGCACGGACCCCGAGCGCGCCCAGAAGCTCAAGAACGACCCGGCCTACAAGGCCCTGCGCAAGGACCCGCGCTTCCAGCGCCTGCTCCAGGATGACCAGGTGAAGCAGGCGCTGGCCCGGGGTGACACCGCCGCGCTGCTGCGCAACGACCTGGTCCTCCAGCTCATCCAGGACCCGGACATCGCCGCGAGGCTGGGCGCCGCCGCCCAGGCCTCGGAGCGTGACGCGGACGTCACACGTTGAGCTCCACGGCGTCCAGCGTCGCCAGCCTCGGGCGCACGTAGTCCGCGTCCACCTTCACCTGCCGACGCCGCCGCTCGGGGGCCTCGAACATGATGTCCGCCATCACGTGCTCCAGGATGGAGCGCAACCCGCGCGCCCCCAGCCCGCGCGCCACCGAGTAGTGCACCACCTCGCGCAGCGCCCCGTCGTCGAAGTCCAGCTCCAGCTCGTCCATGGCGAGCAGCTCGCGGAACTCGCGGATGATGGAGTCCGGCGGCTCGGTGAGCACGCGGATGAGGTCCGCCTCGCCCAACAAATCCAGCTGCACCACCACCGGCAGGCGCCCGAGGAACTCCGCCAGCATGCCGAACTCCACCAGCTGCTTGGTGCCGATGCGCTTCTTCGCGCGCCGGAAGCTCTCGTCCGCGCCGAAGCCCAGGGGCCGTCCCCCGCCGGGCTCGTCCCCGTAGTCATGCAAGTCACTGAACGTGCCCGCGCAGATGAAGAGGATGTCCCGGGTGTCCACCTGGACGAAGTCACTCTTGTTCCACGCCTGCGTGACGTTCAGGGGGACATAGACCTCGCGCCCCTCCAGGAGCTTGAGCAGGCCCTGCTGGACGCCCTCGCCGCCGATGTCGCGGCTGCCCGCGCCGTTGCGAGCCCCCTGCGAGCGCCGGGCGATCTTGTCCACCTCGTCCACGAAGATGATGCCCCGCTGCGTGTCCTCGACGGAGTGGTTCGCCTTGAGCAGCAGGTCGGAGATCATCACCTCCACGTCCTTCCCGTAGTAGCCGGCCTCCGTGTACTCGGTGGCGTCCACCGTGGTGAACGGAACGTGGAGGATTTCCGCCAGGTTGCGGGCGATGTGGGTCTTCCCGCTCCCCGTGGGGCCGATGAGCAGGATGTTGGATTTCTTGATGAGGGACTGACGGCGCAGGCGTCGGGCCTGCACCCGCTTGAGGTGGTTGTGGGCGGCGATGGCCACCGCGCGCTTGGCGGCGTCCTGGCCGATGACGTACCGGTCCAGTCGCTCGTAGATCTCCCGAGGGGTCAGCGGCGCTTCTTCCCTACGTGCGGACGACTCCATGTACCCTTCCCTTCTATCCACGCGTCCTCCCGACACTCCGGACAAAGGGTAGGAATCGGATGGAAGGTCCGCCCGCCAGGACAGGGGCCCCAGCGGGACGTCTGCCTGGCCGCTCGCTCCACTTTCAGGCGGCTGTTGAATGCCGGGGGGCTTTCCTATAGTTCCCGCGCCCCTCCACTGTTGACTGGAGTCCACCCTCTCTCTTCCCAGGGAGCCTCGAACCGCCGATGCCCGCAAACGCCCCTCCGCACCGCTGGACCCTCGCTGACGCGCACGAGCTCTATGGAATCCGGAACTGGGGCTCGCCCTACTTCGGCATCAACGACAAGGGTCACGTCTGCGTCCACCCGGACGGGCCCCAGGCCCCCAGCATGGACCTAAAGGACCTGGTGGACGAAGTGCGCCGCCGCGGCATCGGTCTGCCGCTGCTGCTGCGCTTCACGGACGTGCTGCGCCACCGCGTCGTCCACCTCAACGAGGCCTTCCGCAAGGCCATGGCCGACCAGGGCTTCAAGGGCGGCTACCGGGGCGTCTACCCCATCAAGGTGAACCAGCACCGCTACGTGGTGGAGACCATCATCGAGGCGGGCAAGGGCTACAACTACGGCCTGGAGGCCGGCAGCAAGCCCGAGCTGATGGCGGTGATGGCGCTGTTGGAGAACGAGGACGCGCTCGTCATCTGCAACGGCTACAAGGACGAGGAGTACATCGAGACGGCGCTGTTCTATTCGCGCCTGGGCCGCAACGTCATCCTCGTGGTGGAGAAGCCCAGCGAGCTGCCCCTCATCGCCGAGGTGGCGCGTCGCACGGGCATCACCCCGCGGCTGGGCATGCGCGTGAAGCTGTCCACGCGCGGCGCCGGCAAGTGGGAGGCCAGCGGCGGAGATCGCTCCAAGTTCGGCCTGTCCTCCTCCGAGCTGATGAGCTGCATCGCCTTCATGAAGGACACGGGCCTGTTGCCCGCGTTCGAGCTCTTGCACTTCCACCTGGGAAGCCAGATCTCCAACATCCGCAACGTGAAGAACGCGCTGCGCGAGGTGGGCTGCTTCTACGTGGAGGTGGCGCGGCAGGGCGCGCCGCTGAAGTACCTGGACGTGGGCGGCGGCCTGGGCGTGGACTACGACGGCTCCCAGACGAACTTCGCCTCCTCCATGAACTACACGACGGAGGAGTACGCCAACGACGTGGTGTTCGGCGTGATGGAGGCGTGTGACCGGGCCGGCGTGCCGCACCCGACGCTCGTCTCCGAGTCGGGGCGCGCCGTCGTCGCGCACCACGCGGTGCTGGTGGTGGACGTGCTGGGCACCAGCGAGTTCGACCCGGCGCAGCTGCCGGACAAGGTGGACGACAAGGCGCCCTCCGTGGTGCGCAACCTCCTGTCCACCTTCCGCGAGGTGACGAACAAGAACCTGCTGGAGGCGTGGCACGACGCGCAGGACGCCAAGGAGGAGAGCCTCACCCTCTTCTCGCTGGGCCACCTGTCGCTCGAGCAGCGCGTGGCGGCCGAGAACATCTACTGGGCCACCTGCCACAAGATCATGCGCATCGCGAAGGAGGCGGGCGAGATCCCGGAGGAGCTCGAGTCGCTGGAGAAGGCGCTGAGCGACACGTACTTCTGCAACTTCTCCGTGTTCCAGTCGCTGCCGGACTCGTGGGCCATCGACCAGCTGTTCCCGATGATGCCCATCCACCGTCTGGCGGAGAAGCCGACGCGCCGCGCGACGCTGGCGGACATCACCTGCGACTCCGACGGGAAGATCGAGCACTTCATCGACAAGCGCGAGGTGAAGGACGCGCTGGAGCTGCACGCGCTCAACGACGACGACTACTACCTGGGCATCTTCCTGGTGGGCGCGTACCAGGAGATCCTCGGCGACTTGCACAACCTCTTCGGTGACACGCACACCGTGCAGGTGTCGCTGGCGCCCAACGGGGGCTACCTCATCGACCACGTCGTCGCGGGCGACACGGTGACGGAGGTGCTCAACTACGTCAGCTACAACAAGGACGACCTGGTCGCCCGGCTGCGCAAGTTCACGGAGATGGCCCTGCGCCAGGGCCGCATCTCCCTGGACGAGTCGCGCACCCTGCTGCGCATGTACGAGGACGGCCTGTCCGGTTACACGTACCTGGAGCGCGGCGTGGACGCGAGCTTCGCGGGCAGCGCCAGCCAGCTGCGCCTGGTGCCGCAGCCGGACGCCACCCGGCCTCCGGTGTCGCCCTCGGGCACCTGACGCCCCTGCCGTGACAGGTGACTGAAGCCCCCACGCCCTCCGCCGCGAAAGCGCCGGGGGGCGTGGTGTCCGCGGCCCTCAGTAGCTGGCGATGGGCGTCTCGCCCGAGCCGAACGCCATGGGCTCGTCGGCGAAGGCCACGTCCGAGGCGCGGGCCCTCAGGCGCTGGAGCGCGGCCTTCTGCAGCTCGCCTCGGGCGATGAGCGACTCGAAGTCGAACGGCGCGAGCCGCGTGTCCTTCCGCTGGAGTCGCGCCAGCGTGGTCCACAGGGACAGCCGCCCCTCGGTGGCGGTGCACAGCCCCTCCAGCTCCACCAGCCGACTCAACGGCGAGTAGCGCACCCAGGAGCCGTTGAGCTTCAGCCGGGCGGCCTTCTCCACCACCCACGCGACGCGGGACTTGAGTGGATCTCTTCGCAGCTCCAGCGCGCCCATCACCGCCTCGAGCATGCGCTGGTCCTCGCGCAGCTCCGGGACGAGGGTGGCCAGGAAGTGGCCCACGAGGTTGCTGTGGTTCTCCGACTCGGTGCGCCGGGCCAGCTCGATGCCGGCCACGGAGCCCGCGTGGTGGTCGTTGAGGTAGATGCCCAGGCGCTTCGCGTCCATGCCCCTCTCCGGGTTGGGAGTGCCGTCGTGAAGACTCTTCACGACGAAGCCCCCTGGCAGCGAAGGCCAGGAGGCTCCCGTGCACACCGAGCGGGCGGGCGCTCTTCAGTCCGGGTAGCTGAACGTCATCGGCAGCTTCAGCTCGGGGTGGAGGCTGCGCGCCACCGGACACTCGCGGCCCACCTGCTCCAGCCGGGCGCGGTGCTCGGCGGACAGGCCCGCGGGCATCTGCAGGTCCACGACGAGCTCACCGATGCGACGCGGCGGCGGCGTCATGCGCTTCTCCACGCGGCCGCGAATCTCGCCCAGGGAGATGCCCTCTCGCGAGGCGAACAGGTGCATCGTCGTCACCGCGCAGGCCAGCAGCGCGGCGCCCACCAGGTCCGTGGGGGAGAAGCTGCCGCCGGTGCCGCCGTTGTCCCGGGGGGCCTCCGTCTGCAGCTCCGTGGTGGACGGGCCGTGGGTGAGCTTCGTCTTGAACTGGGGGTGGCTGACCAGGGTCATCACCACGCCGGTGGCGGGGGGCTGTTGCTGGCTCATGTCGGTCTCTCCTCGGGCCGGGTGACTTCGGGGGCGCTCCACTCACGGGGCGCTCCAGCAGCTTCATCATCCACGGCGCGAGGGGGCGCGCCTACTTGTTCCGCTTGCCGCGGCGCGCGGACTTCCGCTCGGGGGCGGGCGCGCTCAGCAGCCGCTCCCGCACGGCCTCCGGGGACAGGTCCCCGGTGTCCGCCACCACACAGGAGACGTACGCCAGCTCCGCGAGGGCCCGGCGGGCGCGCTCGCGCTCGGCGGAGTCCTTGGAGCCCAGCGCGTCCGAGGCCGCGGCCACGTAGCTGCTGGCGAGCGACTCGAAGAGGTACACCCGGTTCTCGATGCTCGACTCGGATTTCTTGGCCATGGGCCGGGCAGTCTAGGCCCGCGCGGCCAGGGACAGCGAGTCGGCGGGCGGCGAGCCCTTCAGCTCTGTCATCGCCAGACGGTCCAGCGTGGTGGAGCGGTACACCTCCAACATCCGCTGCTGGCCCAGCTTCCACACGCCGTACATGGTGCAGCTCCCGGTGGCCCGGCAGCCGTCATGCTGTGTGTCCTGGCAGACGTTGACGTTGACGGGGCCTTCCACCGCCTCGATGACGTCCAGGAAGGTCACCTCCCGTGCGGGGCGCGCCAGGGCGTAGCCACCGTGGGCGCCGCGGGTGGAGCGCACGAGCTTGCGCGAGAGGAGGACCTTGAGGATCTTGGCGAGGAAGTCCTCGGGCACGTCCATGCGCCGGGCAATCTCCCGGAAGGGGACCATGCGCTCCAGCGGCTGAGAGGCCAGGAAGGTCATGGCCCTCAGTCCGTATTCAATCTTCCGGGAGATCTGGAGTGGGTGCTGCGGCATCGCCCTTGACGTGGCTCGTGGTTTGAAGAAGAGCCTAGGTCGCGACAGTGCGGCTTTCAACCGCTCGCCCCTGGAGACCGATGTGATCGACCTGCACTCCCACACCACCGCCAGCGACGGGCAGTACACGCCCACGCAGTTGCTCGAGCGCGCCCGGGCCGCGGGCGTGACGGTGTTGTCGGTGACGGACCACGACACGGTCGCGGGGCTCGCCGAGGCGAAGGCCGCCGCGCTCGCGAACGGCGTGGAGCTGGTGCCCGGCATCGAGATCTCCGCCTTCGTGCTGGGCCGCGAGGTGCACATCCTCGGGCACTTCGTGAGGCCGGAGGACGAGGACCTCGCGCGCTTCGCGCAGCGGCTGCGTGGTGAGCGCGAGCAGCGGATGGAGGCGATGGTCGCGAGGATGCAGCAGCTGGGCTTCCCCGTCCGCATGGAGCACGTGCGCGCCATCGCCGGTGACGCGCAGCTGGGGCGGCCGCACCTGGCGCGCGTGTTGGTGGACCAGGGTTGGGCGGTGGACATGAAGGCCGCGTTCGACCGGTTCCTGGGGACGCGGGGCATGGCGTGGGTGGAGCGCTTCAAGCTGGACGGCGCGGACGCCATCCGTCTCATCCGCAAGGCGGGCGGGACGGCGACGCTGGCGCATCCGGGCTCGTCGAAGGTGGAGCGCATGGAGCTGCGCGAGCTGGTGAAGGCGGGCCTCGCGGGGCTGGAGGTGCTGCACGCGGACCACAACCCCGCGCTGAAGCAGAAGTACCTGGCGCTGGCGAAGGAGCACGACCTGGTGCCGACGTCGGGCAGCGACTTCCACGGCGAGGCGGTGTCGGCCGACCACAAGCTGGGCAGCGCCGCCATGCCGCCGGAGCTGTTCGCGAAGCTGCGCTCGCGCGCCACGGCCTGAGCCCTCGGGCTGAAGCGCCGCTCGCTCGCGCGCCTGGGCCAGCCCCGCGGACGACGTCGGCCTCCACCCTCCTCCTCACCTTTGCCACGGGCCGGACGGAGTCCACCGACGGCGGGCGATGGGGAGCAGGCACATGGCATCCAGCGGGAAATCCAAGAGCAACGGCAATGGCAACGGCAACGGGCACGGCAAGCAGCCGGCGCGCAAGCCCAACATCCTGGTCATCTGGGGCGATGACATCGGCCTGTGGAACATCAGCGCCTACAACCAGGGGATGATGGGCTACCGCACGCCCAACATCGACCGCATCGCCCGTGAGGGCGCGCTGATGACGGACTGCTACGGGCAGCAGAGCTGCACCGCGGGCCGGGCCGCCTTCATCACCGGCATGAACCCGCTGCGCACGGGCCTGACCACCATCGGCATGCCGGGCGCGGACTACGGCCTCCAGGACTCCGACCCGACCATCGCGGAGATGCTCAAGCCGCAAGGCTACGTGTGTGGCCAGTTCGGCAAGAACCACCTGGGGGACTCGAACCGCTACCTGCCCACGGTGCACGGCTTCGACGAGTTCCACGGCAACCTCTACCACCTCAACGCGGAGAACGAGCCCGAGTGCCCCGACTACCCGAAGGATCCGGCGTTCAAGGAGCGCTTCGGTCCGCGCGGCGTGCTGCACTGCTGGGCCACGGACCGCGATGACCCGACGGAGGACCCTCGCTGGGGCCGCGTGGGCCGCCAGAAGATCGAGGACACGGGCCCGCTCACCAAGAAGCGCATGGAGACAGTGGACGAGGAGTTCCTCAAGTCCTCGCTGTCCTTCATGGAGCGCGCGGCGAAGGACGACAAGCCGTTCTTCATCTGGCACAACACCACGCGCACCCACGTGTGGACGTTCCTCCAGGAGAAGTACCGCAACAAGACGGGCAAGGGGCTCTACGCGGACGCGATGACGGAGCTGGACGACCACGTGGGCGTGCTGCTCGCGAAGCTGGATGAGCTGGGCATCGCGGACAACACCATCGTCGTGTTCTCCACCGACAACGGCGTGGAGAAGATGGGCTGGCCGGACGGTGGCAACGCGCCCTTCCGGGGCGAGAAGGGCTCCACGTGGGAGGGCGGCGTGCGCGTGCCCTGCGTGGTCCGCTGGCCGGGCGTCATCGAGCCGGGCACCGTCATCAACGACATCTTCGCCCACGAGGACTGGATGCCCACCTTCGTCGCGGCGGCGGGCGGCCCCGAGGACCTGGTGGAGAAGTGCAAGGCGGGTCACACGGTGGGGAAGAAGAAGTTCCGCGTCCACCTGGACGGGTATGACCAGCGCGGCCTGCTCGCGGGCAAGGAGCCGGGGCGGCGGCACGAGTTCATCTACGTGCTCGACAGCGGCAACCTCGCGGCGGTGCGCTACGACGACTGGAAGGTCATCTTCAGCTACCAGGACGGCCGGGGCCCGGACATGTGGTTCAGCGGCAAGCGCTTCAATCCGGCGTGGCCCTACCTCGTCAACCTGCGCTCGGACCCGTTCGAGGAGGGGCTCTTCTCCGGCTTGTACACGCAGTGGTACGGCGAGCGGATGTTCCTCTTCGTCCCGGCGCAGGTGCTGGTGAAGCGGTTCGCGGAGAGCCTCATCGACTACATCCCGAGCCAGGCCCCAGGCAGCCTCAGCGTCGGCAACTTGAAGGAGCGGGTGAAGGAGAAGATCAAGGAGGCCCAGCGCGACGACCGCACCGAGGTCGGCGACCAGGTGATGTCGCTGGCCAACGAGGTGGAGCAGGCGCTGCACCGCTTCCAGCAGAGCCACGCCTGAGCGGACGCTTGCCATGAGGGCCCGTGAAGCCACCGTGCTTCACGGGCCCTCCCGTGTCGCGGGCCCGTTTTCCGACAGGCCCGGAGTTCGACGGTGCGGGACCTCGCTGGCAGGATGGGGCGATGGCCAAACGACCCGAGCGAGACATCGAGAAGACGTACCCGCGCGCGCAGTTCGTCGCAAAGCTGCGCCGGCTGGCGGACGCGATGGAGAAGGGCAAGGCGTTCAGCATCCAGGTGGCCGGCGAGCGGCTGCACGTGCCCGCCGACGCGTACTTCAGCGTCGAGCACGAGCGAGAGGGCGCCGTGGACGAGCTGGAGCTCCAGGTCCGCTGGAAGCGCGAGTAGCCCTCAGCCGCCACAGCACCGATGGCGGCTCTGGGCATTGGCTCGCGTGATGGACGATCTCGCACCAACGGAGCACGGCAGCTGCCCTGCCCCTAATATGCGAGGTGGCGAAGGTGAGGATCGAGCGAGGTGAACTTGGTGCAGACTTTCTTGAGATCGGTAGCCGCGTGTGCCCAGAACACCACGTACACCTTGAACCCATCCTTCACGAGGTCCTCGACCGCCGGCGCAAAGTCGGAATCCCCTGCGATGAGCACAATCTCATCCTTCAACTTGTCGATCTTCGTGTAAGCGTCACGGATCATGTCCTTCACGATCGACGTATCGACCTTCTTTTCGGTGTTCGTGTAGACACTCCGGTCATAAACGACCGTCTTGAACCCCGCCTTTTCCGCGATCTTCCACAACGAGTCATTCGGCGGCGGCCTTGACCCGTAAAGATTCGCGCAGCCGTCTCTCGTCGCGCCTGAAAAATCATACAAGCGCCCGAAATCGAGTGCGTAGCCGTAGTCCTGGATGAGTGCCTTGTGAGCGTCCCAAATATTCAGGGCAAGCCCCTTCTCAACCGCACTGACAAACTTGCCCTCAATGAAAACGTTCGAATTATCCACATAGACAAAGCTAGCCATACCGTTAGGTCTCCTTTGAGAAACACACGACGGACGAACAGGCCTTTTCGACCTGACACGCAAAGTGCAAGAGGGATGAACAGAGCGCAACTGGTGTAGTTCCCACGGGTTAGGCCTTGCAGCCCATCAGAGAAAAATCCGTCTGGAACCGAACAGAAGGACCTACAACACCTAGCCGCGCGTCGTCTTGAAGCGGGTGGTGACGGTGGTGAGCCCCTCCGCCACCGCCTGCAGGTCCTGGGCGATGCGGGTGGTGCGCCCGGTGGCGTCCACGCCCTGCTTCACCAGCTCCGCCACGTTGCGAGCCCCCTGCACGGCCTGCTCGCTGGACTGACGCTGCTGCCGCGTCGCGATCGTGATCTGGCGCGCCGCCTCGCTCGTCCCACGCGCCAGCTCCACGATGCGCTGGAACACCGAGGACGCCTGCTCCGCGACCTCGACGCCGCGATCACTCGTCGCCATGCCCACGCGGGCCTTCGACGCGGCCTCCTCGCCGGAGTCCTGCACCTTCTCGACGATGCGGCCGATGTCGCGCGCGGACGCGGACACGTTCTCCGCCAGCTTGCGCATCTCCGCGGCCACCAGCGAGAAGCCCCGCCCCACCTCGCCCGCCTTGGTGCCCTCCAGCGCCGCGTTGAGCGCGAGCAGGTCCGAGCGCTCCGCCACCTGGTTGATGACGTGGGCGATCTTCGACACCTGCTGCAGGTCCTGGTTGAGGCCGACGATGGCGTCCGCCACGCCCTTGGACTCGGTGCGGATGTCGTTGATGCCCGCCACCACCTGCGCGACCACGGCCATCGCCTCGGCCACCGCCTCGTGCGTGCGCCGGGCGCTCGACTCCACCACCTCCGTGGAGGAGGAGATCTGCTCGGCCGTGCGGCTCAGCTCCTCGAACGTCGCGGCGATCTGCTGCGCGTAGGCCGCCTGCTGGCTGATGACGTGCTCCTGGTCCGCGGATGCGCCCAACAGTCCCCGCGACGCACCGGAGAGCTGCTCGGTGCGCGACACCAGCTCCAGCACCGTGATTCGCAGCGTGCCGAGCATCTTGTTGAAGGACTCCGCCATCAGCCGGACCTCGCCCGTCGCGGGCACGTCCAGCTCCATGCGCGACACATCGCCCCGTGCCACGTCCCGCACCACCTCCGTCACCTGCGACACGGGGTCGACGATGGTCCTGCCGATGAGCACTGCCAACAGGAGCCCCAGGCCCAGCGCGCCCACCAGCCCCACCACCACGGAGCCCTTGAGCTCCGTGACGGACGCCGCCGCCTCGTCCAGCCCCAGGCCCACGACATAGGTCCGCTCGCCGCTCGCGCACCGCAGCGACACCTCGCGCAGGCCGATGAGCGACGTGACGCAGCCCTCGAGCACCCGGAGCGTCGGCCCCCGCGCGTGCTCCGGCAGCCGCGCCAGCGACGCGTACACGGGGCGACCGTCCGGACCGAGCAGTCCCTGGTAGCTCACCGTGAAGCCCGCGTCGCCGTCCGCGTCACGCGCCTCCACCCGCGCGAGCACCGTCTCCAGCCGCGCCTGCGCCTCCCGCGAGCCGTCCCACTGGAGCACCGCCGGATGCTGCGCCACCAGGGAGCCCAGCACCCGGGCGCGCTTCTGGAGCAACTCCAGCGACACCTCGCGCTGTCGGGCGGAGAAGTTCCAGATGCACAGGCCCATCACCGTGAGGCAAGGCACCAGCACCGCGATGGCCACCTGCATCCGCAAGCCGAGCCGGCCCCACATGCCCTCTTCCTCTCCCCAAGTGCAGCGCTGATCGCCCGCCTGCGCGGGCCGCACGACGGTAGGCGTCCGTCCCCGGGAGCGTCAAACGCGCCTCCCGCCAGGGCCACCCGAGGGGACATCCGCCAGCCCCCTGCCCGCCCCGGCGGGGACAAGCCGCGCTTTTCGTCGTCATCTCAAGGGGTTGCGGCGCCCAGCAGGGGACTTTCCCTTTGACATGCGTGAGCGGGTGTCATTAGGTTCCGCGCGCGATGACTCCCTCTCCCCTCTCGCCCTATCTGCCCCTGGCGGTGGTGCTGCTGCTGGCCGGCATCATGGGCGTCGCGATTCCTTTCATCACCTCGCTGCTGGGCCCCAAGCGCCCGAGCGCCATCAAGTCGACCGCCTTCGAGGCCGGCTCCGAGTCGAGCGGCCCGGCACGTCAGCGGTTCGCGGTGAAGTTCTACGTCGTCGCGCTGTTGTTCATCGTGTTCGACGTCGAAGCGGTGTTCATGTACCCCTGGGCGGTGAACTTCCAGGCGCTCGGTTGGTTCGGGTACATGGAGATGCTCGTCTTCGCGGTGACCCTCGTGGTGGGGCTCATCTACGTGTGGAAGAAGGGCGCCCTGGATTGGGAGAGCTGAACCATCATGGCTGATGCAGACATCGCTCCAGTGCTGACGACCCGCCGCGACGAGGCCATGGGCTTCTTCCAGCGGATGGTCTCCAAGGGCCTGGGTTGGGCCCGCAAGTACTCGCTGTTCACCTACCCGTACGCCACCGCCTGCTGCGGCATGGAGTACATGTCCGTGGCGGCCAGCCGTCACGACATCGCGCGGTTCGGCGCGGAGTTCCCGCGCTTCTCGCCCCGGCAGGCGGACCTCCTGATGGTGGTGGGCACCATCAACCTGAAGCAGGCGCCCATCCTCAAGCGCGTCTACGAGCAGATGACCGAGCCCAAGTGGGTCGTGTCGTTCGGCGTGTGCGCGTCCTCGGGCGGCTTCTACGACAACTACGCGGTGCTCCAGGGCATCGACCGCATCCTCCCGGTGGACGTCTACATCCCCGGCTGCCCGCCCCGCCCGGAGCAGGTGCTGGACGGTCTCATGCTGCTCCAGGACAAGATCGCCAACCAGGTCCACCGCATCGCCGACCGCGAGCAGCCCAACCCCACCGCGGCCCGGCACGACCTGCTCATCTCCATGGGCAAGTAGTCCACCCGAAGCCCACGAAGTCCCCCTGGGGCCCCGCGTGCCACCCTCTCGAAGGGCGGCGTCGGGGCCCCTGGTTTTTGCGCTCACCAGCGGTGGTACGCGGGGTGGCCCTCCTTCACCGCGACGAAGGTGCCCCGGCACAGCGCCGTCACCTTGCCCCCCGCGGTGAGGGTGCCTTCGATGACCGCGCGGTCGCCCTTGATCTCGACGGGCTTCGCCTCCAGCCGCACCGGCCCCGACATGGGCGTGGGGCGCTTGAGGGTGATGGTGTAGTCGGCGGTGACGGTGCACGGCGGAGACGCCGCGCCCTGCGCCTTCATCAGGTGGTACGCCGCCGTCCAGTTGCAGTGACAGTCCAGCAGCGCGCCGATGATTCCGCCGTTGAGCACGCCGGGGAAGGCCTGGTGATGCTCGGAGGGCGTCCACTCGGCGACGACGAGCTCACCCTCCGCGCGGCTGCGGATGCGCAGGCCCTGGGTGTTGGCCGGGCCGCAGCCGAAGCAGCTGTTGTGAGGGGCGTACTGTTCCTGAAGGGACGGGGTGTCTGGGGTCGTCGACATGGCCCGCCACCTTACGCGAGTCCCCCGCCCCCGTCCGTCCCTGCACCGCGTCCAGCCATGCCTCCAACGCCAGCGCGTCCAGGCTCTCACAGTCCCCCGTGCACACGCGCAGCACGGAGCCATCCGCCCGAGGACGGTCCACCCACCAGCGCTGCCCGTCGTACGCGCCCCGGTCCTTCTCCAGCACCACCGCCGTGTGCGCCGTGTCGCTCAGCTCCACCACGCCATCCGGACGGATGCGGTACGCGTCGAACGCGCGCGGCGCCCCGGGCCAGTGCCCCTCGTCGAAGACCTCCGGCGATACGTGCGTGAAGCCCGTCTCCGCGTACAGCGCGAGCGGCGCCGCCGTCTCGCCACGGAGCAACGGCCCGAGCGACACGCCATCCGCGCCGCGCAGCGCGGGCAGGCCCGACAGCTCCAGCAGCGTCGGCCCCACGTCGACCAGACGCACCAGCGAATCGAGCGTGGCCGGCGTCGCGCCTCGACCTCCCGCGGGCTTCACCGCGAGCAGGATGCGGTTCTCCAGCTCCGACAGCCGGGCCCCGTGCACGGGCGTGGCGCCGGCGAGGTCCGGCCGGTCCTCGTGGAAGCTCTCGCCATGGTCCGACACCAGGACGATGAGCGCGTCGTCGTAGCGGCCCGAGCGGCGCAGCGCCTCCAGCATCAGCCCCACCTGCGCGTCCGCCTGGGCGATCAGCTCGTCGTAGAGCGCCTCCGCGCCCTCCCGGCTCCAGCCGCCCTTGGCCCCGGGCGACACCGGCGCGAAGTGCATGCGCAGCCGCCGCTCCAGCGGCTCGGACGCGGACACGAAGCGCCGATAGAACGGGTGCACCGGGTCCCCGGGGAAGTGCGCCGCGGTGGCGTGGAAGGCGAACAGCGTGGGCCCCTGCCCCGCCTCCTCGAGCAGCCGCGACGTCAGCCGCTCCGCGTAGCCCATGGGGTCGTGGATGCCCGCCAGCGCGCGGTTGTCGATGAACTCCGGCACCCACGCGGCGCCCAGCGCGTGGTCCGCGAACACGCCCAGCGCCCGGTAGCGCAGCTTCTCGAGGAGGAAGTTCACCGCCCCGCGTGGCGGCTGCAACCGGGTGGCGAAACCGGACGACGGCCCCTCGGCGTGGAAGCGCGAGCAGTCGGTGGCGAACACCGTGCGCCAGCCCGCGCGCGCGAAGGTCTCCGCGAAGGTGGGCTGCAGTTGCATCCGGGATTCCGCCGTCAGCGCGTAGCGGACCCCCGTCTCGTGCGGCCAGCGCGCGGTGAGCAGCGAGCGCCACGCGGGCTCCGTCTGCGCCACCGGCGTGTACGCCTTCGTGAACAACGTGGACTCCGCCACGAAGCGGTCCACATGCGGCGCCACCGCCCGCGTCCCGCCGAGGCTCGCGAGCCGGTCCGGCCGGAACGCGTCGATGCCGATGAGCACCACCAACGGATGCCTGCCACCGCCCACCCAGCCGCTCGCGCGCGTCGCGACGAACAGCGCCAGCCCACCCGCCAGCACCGCGCCGCCCAGCCGCGCCCTCCGCCTCCACGTGTCCTGCCGGTGGAGCCACACCCCGACGTGCAGCAGCGCGAGCAGCCCCGCCGCGAGCCTCGGGTGCCAGGGCTCGCCGTGGTCCACCAGCCACGCCAGCACCGGCCTCACCGCCGGCAGGTCATCGAACAACGCGGGCCGGGCGATGGCGCGGTCCCACACCAGCAGCAGCGCGAGCCCGAGCCACCCCGCCAGCGTGGCCAGGACGCCACCCCGGCCCCAGACGCGCGCGAGCCCCCAGGACACGGCAGCGAGGCCCATGCCCGCCACGACGTAGACGGCCGCCACTCGCGCCAAGAGCCCCGGGAGCACGGGTCGCACCGCCGCCGACAGCGCCGCATAGGGACCGTCCACCGGGATGTCCACGCCCACGAGGCCGGAGCGCAGAAGCCACCAGGTCTCCCCGGCGAACAGCGCGAGTCCCAGCCCCAGGCCCAGGGCGAGGCGCCAGACGAGCGGGCGGAGGGGGTGCGAGGAAGAGGACTCGACCATGCAGGGCGTGTATACCGCAATGAGAGAGGCCCGCGAGCCATGGCCCTTTCCGGCCCGGTAGGCGCAGCGCTCGCGGATGGGGGGAGCCCTGCGGCCCAACGCGCCAGAAGGCATCGAGGACTCGGTGAACCGCGCCCTCGACGGCGAGCGCCACCGCAACGCGCGCCAGCTCGCGTGGATCCGCTTCGTCGCCATCACGGTGATGTTCGGCATCTCCGCCACCCTGGGCCTCTTCGTGGGCAAGGCCGACTGGGCCGAGTACCTGGCCCCCCTGAGCGTGTACTGGCTGTGCACCGCGGGCGTGCTCGTCGCGGTGGCCCGCTCGCCCCGGGCCGTGCGCTGGGCGGGCCTGTCCGTGGCCTTCATCGACGTGCCCGCGGTGTACTGGCTCCAGAGCCACGCCATCCCCGTGTCCCCCTCCCCCGGGGGCGTCGCCGGCTTCACGCTCGGCATCTACGCGGTGCTGGTGCTGCTGGCCGCCCTGTCCCTGCGCAATACGGTGACGCTCGTCGTCACCGCCTTCGCCGCCGTCGCCGAGGCGGCCCTCCAGCACCAGGCCGGCATCGGCGTGGGCGCGCAGCTGGCCGCCGTCGTCATGCTCTCCGTGGCCGCCGCCGGCGCCCGCCACCTGCTCAACCGCATCCGCGCCCTGTCCGCCGCAGTCTCCGAGGAGGAGCTCAAGCGCGCCCGCCTGGGCCGCTACTTCGCCCCCGCCGTCGCCGAGCGCCTCCAGCGCCTCGCCTCCCCCGAGCCCGAGCTGCGCGAGGTCACCGTCCTCTTCGCCGACATCCGCGACTTCACCGCCATGAGCGAGCACCTGCCCCCGGGCGAAGTGGTGAAGCTCCTCAACGCCTACTACGGCCGCATGGTGGAGGTGGTGTTCCGCCACGGCGGAACGCTGGACAAGTTCATCGGGGACGCACTCATGGTGTACTTCGGCGCGCCCCTGGCCGACGCGGAGCACGCCTCCCGGGCGGTGCGGTGCGCGCTGGACATGGTGAGCGAGCTGGAGGGGTTCAACGCGGAGCGGGCCCTCCAGGGCGTCCCGGCCCTGCGCATGGGGGTGGGCATCCACACGGGCCCCGTGGTGCTGGGGAACATCGGCTCCACGGCCCGGCGCCTGGACTACACCGCCATCGGCGACACGGTGAACCTGGCCAGCCGCATCGAGGGGCTCACCAAGAAGGCCGGGGTGCCCGTCCTCGTGTCCCAGGCGACCCGGGAGCAGGCGGGAGCCCGGTTCGGCTGGGAGCCGGTGGGACAGGCCCTGGTGGCCGGCAAGAGCCAGCCGGTGGCCACCTTCGTCCCCCTGGCGGCGGGCCCCTCGCTGGCCCGGGGACCGGGCTCGGCGGCCTGATTTCCGCCCCGGCGGACGATCCGTGAGCCTCCCCGGACGCCGCGTGCGCAACGCTGGCTTCTGGGCTTCCTAAGTGGCCTACATGGTTGAGGGTTTACGTTGACGCCCCCCTTCTGGGCTCCTTATAAAGCCGCGGATTCTTCTCCCTCAGTCATTGGGTCCCCCTTGAGCACTTTCGCGTTGGACAGGGTCTCCGCCCACTTCCCCGAGGCGGTGGTGGAGCGCTACGTGGACCGGGCCGGTGGCGCCTGGGCCGTGATCCATGCCGACTCACTGCCGAAGGTCGCCGCGTTCCTGAAGAACGACGAGGAGCTGCAGTTCAAGCTGTTCGGCTCCGTCGACGCCGTGGACCGGTTGCACCTGGCGGAGAACGACCCGCGCTTCGAGGTCGTCTACTTCCTCTACTCCCTCAAGCGTCACGAGCACGTGCGGCTCAAGGTGCGCGTGAGCGAGCACCAGGCCGTGCTGCCCTCGCTGGTCCCGCTCTACCGCGGCGCCAACTGGTGGGAGCGCCTGGTCTGGGACTTCTACGGCATCCGCTTCGACGGGCACCCGGACCTGCGCCGCATCCTCCTGTACGAGGAGTTCCAGGGCCACCCGCTGCGCAAGGACTACGCGCTGAGGGACCGCCAGCCGCTCATCCCGGAGCGCCCCATCAAGGACATCTTCCGCGGTCCCGGCACCAGCGGGCACTCCTGAGGACGACACCATGGCCGACAGCCACAACGTTGAAGTGAAGGGCCACAATCCGGACACGGACGGCTCGCTGCCGCCCGAGGGCTCGGAGCTGGAGGCGCACCTCCAGGCCAAGCACATGGTCATCAACATGGGCCCGTCCCACCCCGCCACGCACGGCACCGTGCGGCTGAAGGTGGAGCTGGACGGCGAGACCATCGTCAAGATCGACCCGGAGATCGGCTTCCTCCACCGCGGCTTCCAGAAGAGCTGCGAGAACGTCACCTGGACGCAGTGCCTGCCGTACACGGACCGGCTCAACTACCTGTCCGCGATGATGAACAACTTCGGGTTCCTCAACGCCGTCGAGAAGCTCATCGGCCTGGAGATTCCGGAGCGCGCCCAGTACATCCGCGTCATCGGCAGCGAGCTGCACCGGCTGACGGACCACCTGACGTGCGTGGGCGCCACCGGCCTGGAGATGGGCGGCTTCGCGCCGTTCCTCTACGGCATGGAGGCCCGCGAGCTCATCCAGGACCGCGTCACGGAGCTGACCGGCGCGCGCCTCACCACCAGCTTCGGCCGCGTGGGTGGCATCAACCGCGACCTGCCGGACGGCTGGGCGGACAAGGTCCGCAAGACGCTCACCCGCACGGAGGAGCTGCTGGTGGAGATGGACGGGTTGCTCACGCGCAACCGCATCTTCGTCGACCGCACCAAGGGCACCGGCATCATCAGCGCCGACGACGCCATCGACTACGGCTGGACGGGCCCCGCCCTGCGCGCCTGCGGCGTGGACCACGACCTGCGCAAGGCGAAGCCGTACTGGGTCTACGACCGCTTCGACTTCGACATCCCGGTGGGCGAGCACGGCGACAACTACGACCGCTACCTCGTCCGCATGGAGGAGATGCGTCAGTCCATCCGCATCCTGCGCCAGGCGCTCGACACCATCCCGGCGGGTCCCATCATCGTGGATGACTGGCGCATCGCGCTGCCGCCCAAGCCCGAGGTGTACGGAACCATCGAGGGCGTGATGGCGCACTTCAAGCTCGTCATGGAGGGCATCCAGGTGCCCCCCGGCGAGGCCTATGACGCGACGGAGGCCTCGAACGGCGAGCTGGGCTGGTACCTGGTGAGCGACGGGCGCGGTCGCCCGTACAAGGTGCACGTGCGCGCGCCGGGCTTCCCGGTGCTCGCGGCGGTGCCCCACATCATCGAGGGGAAGATGCTGGCGGACCTCATCCCCACGTTTGACACCATCAACATGATTGGCGGCGAGGTCGAGCAGTGAGCGACAACGACACGAAGAAGCCGACCGGTGACGCGCAGCCGCCCCCCAAGGGCGCGCCCACGGACACCCCCGCGGCGAAGATCGGTCCCGAGCCCTCCAACCCTCCGGCCGGTCCGAAGATGGACACGCCCCCCGCGGCGGCCAGCAGCGTCACGCCGCCCCCCAAGGCCGCGGCGCCCGCGGGCCCGCCGCCCAAGCCCGCGCCGAAGAACCCGGGCTTCGTCACCTGCACCATCGACGGCAAGGAAGTCGTGGTGAAGCCGGGGACGAACATGATCGAGGCGGCCAAGACGGTCGGCTCGGACATCCCCTACTACTGCTACCACCCGCGCCTCTCCATCGCGGCCAACTGCCGCATCTGCCTCATCGAGGCGTCCAACGCGCCGAAGCTGGTGCCCGCGTGCCAGACGCCGCTGGCCGAGGGCGTGGCCGTCAAGACGACGACGCCCAAGGTGAAGGAGCAGCAGCGCGCGGTGATGGAGTTCCTGCTGCTCAACCACCCGGTCGACTGCTCCATCTGCGACCAGGCCGGTGAGTGCAAGCTGCAGGACTACTACATGAAGTACGACTACCGCCCCTCGCGGCTCGAGGGCGGCAAGACGCTGAAGAACAAGCGCAAGGTCCTGGGGCCCCGCGTGGTGCTGGACCAGGAGCGCTGCATCATGTGCACCCGCTGCGTGCGCGTGATGAACGAGATCGCCAAGGAGCCGCAGCTGGGCGTGTTCGGCCGCGGCAGCCACGAGCGCATCGACGTGTTCCCGGGCAACGAGCTGGACAGCGACTACTCGATGAACACCGTGGACGTCTGCCCGGTGGGCGCGCTGCTCAGCCGCGACTTCCGCTTCAAGGCGCGCGCGTGGTTCCTGTCCGCCACGCCGTCCATCTGCACCGGCTGCGCGAAGGGCTGCAACACGTACGTGGACTGGATGTCGCAGGACACCTACCGCATCCGTCCTCGCGAGAACGAGGAGATCAACAAGAGCTGGATGTGTGACCAGGGCCGGCTCATGTACAAGTCCTTCAACCTGGGCCGCGTGCTCCAGGCGAGGGTGGGCCGCGCGACGGGCCAGTCCGGCTCCGAGGCCGTGCCGGTGGTGACGCGCAAGGAGGCCGCGCAGGCCGCCGCCAAGGCGCTCAAGCCGCTGGTGGGCTCGGGCAAGCTCGCGGTGCTCGCCTCGCCGGTGTCCTCCAACGAGGAGCTCCTGGCGGGCCTCACGTTCGCCAAGGCGACCTTGGGCCTCACCACCGTCTACGTGGGCGGTCGTCCGGCGGGCAAGGCGGACCACTTCCTGAAGACGGCGGACAAGAACCCCAACCGCAAGGGCCTGGAGTGGATCGCCAAGGGCCTGGGCCTGAAGGTGGAGACCTACGAGTCGCTCACCCAGGCGCTCTCCAAGGGCCAGGTGAAGGGGCTGTACGCCATCGGCACCGAGGTGCCGGGTGACGTGGAGGCCTTCGCCAGCGCGGTGGCCTCACTGGACGTCTTCGTGGTCCAGGAGAAGAACGAGTCGCCCATCACGGCGCAGGCCACGGTGCTCCTGCCCGCGTCCATCCACGTGGAGGACGAGGGCTCGTTCACGCAGATGGACGGGATGACCCAGCGCTTCCGCAAGGCGTACCCGCCCAAGGGCGACGTCATCCCCGGCTGGAAGTGGGCCGCGGAGCTGACGCGCGAGCTGGGCGGCGAGGCGCCGACCTGGAGCAGCGCGCGGGACGTGTGGCGCGAGCTGTCCGGCAAGGTGGCCGAGTTCGCGGAGTTCAACTGGGACAAGGCGTCTCCGCCGGACCGGGAGAAGCCGGGTATCAATCCGCTGCCGACGGGCGCCGACGGGCGTCCTCCGGGCTACCGTGAGTTCGGTGCTCCCCGGGTGAGGGGTATCTAGCGATGAAGCGCGTTCTGACTGTCCTCTTCGCGATGGGCTTCATCGTCGCGACGCTCGCGGGAGTCTCGGCGGCGGCCTATGCGGTCGGAGGCCTGGCCGAGAAGTATTGGTTCGCGGGCGCCAGCCGCCTGTCGAACATCCTGTTCCTGATGCTCGTCTTCGTGATGATCATCGCGACGCTGCTCACCATCGCCGAGCGCAAGTGGAGCGCGCTCATGCAGGACCGCGTGGGCCCCAACCGCGCGCGCATCAACCTGCCCGGCATCCGCAACCGCTCCCTGGCCGGTCTCCCGCACATCCTCACGGACGTGCTGAAGATGCTGACCAAGGAGGACTTCATCCCGGGCACGGCGAACACGTTCATGTTCAAGCTGGGCCCCATCCTCGCGTTCGCGCCGGTGTTCGCGCTGTTCGCGGTGGTGCCCGCCGGCCCCTCCGTCAATGTGTTCGGCCACAACGTGGACATGGTGGTGGCGACGCCGGACTTCGGCGTGCTGTACCTGCTGGCCATCGCGTCGCTGGCCGTCTACGGCACGGCGCTCGCCGGCTGGGCCTCCAACAACAAGTTCGCGCTCTTGGGCGGCGTCCGCGCCTCCTCCCAGATGATCTCCTACGAGGTCGCGCTGGGCCTGTCGCTGGTCGGCCTGTTCATGGCGTTCTCCTCGCTGCAGCTGCCGACGCTGGTCGGCACGCTGGGGCTGGACGGCGCGCAGGCCACGGGCCAGGCGCAGTACCTGTGGCGCACCGAGGGCGGGTTCGACCTGGGCATCCCGGCGTGGGGCTTCCTCTTGCAGCCCATCGGGTTCATCGGCTTCTTCGCCGCGTCCTTCGCGGAGACCAAGCGCGCCCCGTTCGACGTGCCGGAAGGCGAGTCGGAGATCATCGGCTACTTCGTGGAGTACTCCGGCATGAAGTTCGGCCTGTTCATGATCTCCGAGTTCGTGGAGGTCGTGGTGCTGGCCGGCGTGACGACGGCGCTGTTCTTCGGCGGCCACCACCTGCCCTTCGGCAACGAGTGGCTGGCGAGCCAGCCGCTGATGCAGGAGCACGGGTGGCTGTACGGCACCATCCTGGGCACGGTGTTCTGGGTGAAGGTGGTCTTCCTCATCTGGATCCAGCTGGTCATCCGCTGGACGTTCCCCCGCTTCCGCTACGACCAGATCCAGACGCTGGGCTGGAAGATCCTCCTGCCGCTGGCGCTGGCCAACGTGTTCATCACGGGCGCGCTGGTGCTGTGGGATCCGTCCCTGCGGGCGCTGGCCATCTTCGGCATGCTGGAGATTGGCGTGTTCGTGGTGCTGACGATGACGAAGAAGGCAGACGCGGCGGAGGGTGGTGCGCACGGAGCGCACGGCGCCCACGGCCATGACCACGGGCACGACGCGCATGGGCTGCCGTCCCACGCCAGCGCGGCGTCCTCGCACTAGCTCCCGGCCCGACCAAGGTAGACACCATCATGGCCATCAAGGTTACGAAGGTCACCCAGGACCCCCGGACGGACATCCGCGAGCGGATGTACATCCCGGGGCTGCTGCACGGGTTGGCCATCACCACGAAGCACTTCTTCCGCAACCTCTTCGGCACGCGTGACACGAACACGCAGGTGCAGGACCGCACGGGCACCAGCCTGATGACGACGGTCGAGTACCCCGAGGAGAAGCCCATCTACCCGGAGGGCTACCGCGGTCTGCACCGGCTGGTTCCGCGCGAGGACGGCAAGCCGCGCTGCGTGGCCTGCTACATGTGCGCGACCATCTGCCCGGCGCAGTGCATCTACATCGAGGCGGGCGAGTACGAGGAGTCGGACGCGGACGGCGAGTCGCGCGTCATCGAGAAGTACCCGACCCAGTTCGTCATCGACGAGCTGCGCTGCATCGTGTGTGGCCTGTGCGTGGACGCGTGCCCGAAGGACGCCATCCGCATGGACACGTACATGCACACGCCCTCCGAGTACACGCGGCAGAACTTCGTCTACGACATCCCGAAGCTCTTGAAGGGCCCGGCGGTGTCGCACCCCTCGGACCCGTGGAACAAGCGCGACGGCTCCGAGGAGCCGCACCACGTGCACAAGGAGGCCCACACGCGCATCGGCGAGGGCCTGGTGCAGCTCAAGACGCCGCACCACCTGGGCGCGGGGCATGACCACCACGCGCCGCACGGCAAGGGCGCGGTGGCGCACGGGCAGACGGTGGTGACGCAGCAGGGTCCCATCCAGGTGACGAAGTTCCTGAAGTAGATCCATCCAGACGTCCCGCGCGTAGGGACTGGTAGCAAGCACGGCCCGCCTCCCGCTCCTCGAGCGGCAGGCGGGCCGGTGTCATTTTGGGGCGCGGGTGATGACGTTGCAGCTCTTCAGTGGACCTGGCGTCTGGCGTCCGGGCGGCCGTCCCGTGGGGCGGCGTGGAGTGCGTTCAGGCGCACAGAGGCGGGGGCTGGTGGCTATCGCCCGACGTGGGGCCTGCGTAGGGTGGGTGCTGTCTTGGCGATGAAGCGCTACCGCTTGTCGGTGTGCAAGGGGTCGACCTGCAAGGCCGGCGGCGCGGATGACGTGTACGCGACGGCCCGCGCGGAGCTGGGCGCCCAGGGACTGGTGCCACGCTGCGAGCTGTACCGGGGCGGCTGCTACGGCTTCTGCCACATGGGGCCCAACGTGGTGGTCCGCGAGGACACCGGCCGACGCAGGGACCCGCTGTCTCCCGAGGACTACCAGCTCATGGGGTGGGACGGAGAGGTGTACTACTCCGAGATGACGCCCGAGAAGATGCGCCGCGTGGTGAGCGAGCACATCGCGAAGGACGCGCCCGTCGTGGAGCTGTTCGGGCAACCGGACACGCCGGCGCCAGACGACGGCTGAGCGGCCCGCGCGGGCTCAGGCGGCGATGGCCGGCGCGTCCCCTTCCTCCAGGCCGTGCACGCCGTCCCACTCCGCGGGCGGCGGCGTGACGAGGAAGCGCGCGCAGCGGGCCGCGTACACGGCGGAGACGGAGTCCTTGAAGTCGGTGGCGGAGCGCTCGAACAGCGCATGCGCCTCCGGGAAGCGGCGCTGGTGGTACGCCGTCAGCGCGCGCTCGTAGACGGCGAGCTGCTCCTGCTGGGGCGTGGTGATTTCACCCTTGCGCCCCACCAGCTCGTGCACGCGCAGCGGCTCCGCGCGGCCCTTGAGGCGCACCCGGTCCACCACGCGGAACACGTAGTTGTCCCCCGCGAGCGTCACCGTGCCGTCGCCCACGAGCACGTAGGTGCCGTACACCTTGTTGAGCGACTCCAGCCGCGCGGCCAGGCCCACCGCGTCACCCAGCACGGTGTAGTTGGACTTCAGCTCGCTGCCCATGTCTCCCACCACGACTTCGCCCGTGTCCACGCCGGCGCGGAAGCTCAGGCGGCGCCCGTACTTCTTCTCCCAGGCGTCCTGCCGCGCCGCGAGCACCTCGCGCATCTTGAGCGCGGCCTCACAGGCGAGGTGCGCATGGCGCTCGGTGCGCACCGGCGCGCCCCAGAACGCCATCACCGAGTCGCCGATGTACTTGTCCATCTGCCCCGCCGTGGAGCGCACCACCGCCGCCATCTCCAGCAGGTACTCGTTGAAGAGCCCCACCAGCTGCTCGGGCGTCATGCCCTCCGACAGCCGCGTGAAGCCCTCGATGTCGCAGATGTACACCGACATCCGCCGGCGCTCCGGGCGCATCAGGCTCAGGTCACGCGTCACCAGCCGCGCCACCTCCGGGCTCACGTACCGGCCGAGCGCCGCCTGCACGAAGTCGCGGATCTGCTGCTCGTTGCGGAAGGCGTAGACGGTGGTGACGGCGAACGCGCCCACCATGGCCAGCAGCGGCCCCGCCATGGCCACCCACAGCCGCTGCTCGATGAACACGTAGCAGGCCGCCGCCGTGTAGCCCGCCCCCGCGAGCCCCAGTCCGCTCACGTAGAGCAACGCGCCCCGCAGCGAGCGCAGCAGGAAGCTCAGCGACAGCGCGAGGAAGGCCCCCAGGAAGGCCAGCCCCATGGTGAGCGCCAGGTCGTGGTCCGCCGGGGCGCGGGAGATGCCCTCGGAGCGAAGGATGTTCGCCAGCGCCTGTCCCAGGATGGCGCCGCCCGGCGTCTCCGGACCGATGGGCGTGGCCCGCATGTGCCCGGACTCGCCCGCCGTCCGCGTGAGGACGACGGTGCGCCCCTCCAAATCGTTGTCGAACCGCGCGGGGCGCTCGTCCGCGACGTCGAACACGTTGAGCAGCACGTTCCACGCGCGGATGGAGCGGGACAACGAGCCGCGTGAGCCCCGCCCCGCCGTCGGCGCATCCCAGCGCATCAGGCTGAAACCCGAGTCATCCATGGGCACCGAGTACTCGTCCCCCACGTGCAGCCGCCCGTTCGCGTAGCGGAGCGTGCGCGTGTTGGCCAGGCGCATCGCGGCGGCGAGCGGCAGCGATGGCAGCACGTGGCGACCATCCCTCGCCGTGTAGACCACCAGGTGCGGGATGCCGCGCACCACTCCATCCGGGTCCGCCGTCAGCGTGACGGCGCCGTACCCCGCACCTCCACCCAACAGTGGCGCCACCGGGTGCTGGAGCTGGCGCACCTCCAGGAGCTTCGACGTGTCCAGCCCGTCGACCTGGACCTCCGCCAACGAGACGAACAGGTCCGTGGGGCCCACGCGGAACGTGTCGTCCGACGCGCGCCGCTCGGCGATGACGGCCCCGGGAGCGCCCAGCCGCGAGCCCAGCGACTTCGCGTCCGCCTCGTCCGTGGCGCCGCCCCAGACCTCCACCTGGTTGCCCGCGGGGATGACGAAGGCGGGCCGCTGCACCGCGAGCACCGTCTGCGTCCGCTCGCGGGCCTCACTGATGCCGGGGAACGTGCCCACCTTCACCCGGTACGGCCACAGGCGGCTGGCCGGCGGCAGCACGCGCGCGCCCTGGCTCTCCCAGGAGAACGACAGCAGCGCCTTGCCCGGGTCGCGCTCGAGGAACTCGCGGAAGGACGCGTCATCGCTCGACGTGGCGCCGAGCGACAGCTTCGGGTTGACGCAGGCGTTGGGACTCAGCTCCGGGAAGGGCAGGTCCAACAGCACCAGCAGGGCCCCCTCCTCCACCAGCCGGTGGGCCATGGCGCCGACGAGCTGCCGGGGCCAGGGCTGCGTGGCGACACCGGGACGGTCGTCCTGACGGGCCTCGGCGAGCGTCTCGTCGTCGATGGCCACCACCACGGCCTCGTCCGGCCGCTCCGAGCGCGCGCCGAGCTCCAGCACGCGCCAGTCGTAGGTGCGGCGCTCCAGCCCCTCCAGCCAGCCCTGCGCCGCCTCCACCGCGCCCGAGGGAACCCACGTGGGCGAGTCCTCGCGCGGCGCCGCCGGCTGGGGCGCCCGCAGGTACACGAGGATGCCCAGCACGCAGCCGAAGAAGACGGCCATCGCCAGTGAGAAGCCGAGCCGCTTGAAGAAACGCCAGCTCGCGAAGTGTACGCGGTGTGCTTGCACGGGTGCGCGGGAGGATACCCCGAGATTCCCCAGCGCGCGGGGTCTGTCACGAGCCCCTGCTATGCTCGCCGCCCCCGTCACACACCCCAGGAAGACTCTTGATGAAACGCATCCTCATGTCCGCCGCCGTCACCGCCCTCTTCCTCGCTCCCCTGGCGTGCGACCTGGAGAAGACGGGGGCCCAGCTCACCGCCGAGCACGTCATGGTGGGCACCCTGCTGGCCACGCCCGAGGTGGAGGTCTCGGCCCTGGCGCTCGCCGGCGTCGACGGAGGGGTCTTCGTCCCGGATGGGGGCGACAACATCGTGATTCCGGCCCAGACGGCCGCGCTCGTGTTCTTCGGCACGCGCTCCGGAGAGAACTCGCAGCCCTCGGGCGTGACGGGCGCCACCGCGACGCTCCAGCCCCAGGGTGGGCAGGCGACGGTGCTGAACGAGGACGGCTCGGGCAGCTACAGCCGCACCAACGTGGGCGGGAGTGACTCGGGGCTGACGTACGCCTCCGGCGCCACCTACCAGTTCATCGCCGCGCGCAACGGCACGCGCTACGTGGGCCAGGTGGACGACGCGCCCGTGCAGGAGGCCATCACCCGGTTCCATCCGCCCGAGGGCTTCGTGCGCCACACGTCCGGCACGGCGCTCAGCTTCGAGCGCGCCGCCGTCTCGGGCGGCAAGGAGCGCACGCTGGGCTTCGTCACCGTGGTGCCCCTGGGCTCGGACGGCTCCAAGGGCGAGCCCACGTACTCCAACGTGCCCACCACGCCAGTGGAGTTCCTCCAGCTGGTCGCGGTGCCGGGCTCGTACCGCGAGGCCCAGGTGACGATTCCGGGCTCGGCCTTCCCGCAGTCCAACAAGACGTACCTGGTCATCTTCCAGGCCGTGCGCCTGGGCGGCGCCGAGTCCGACAACCTGTTCATCGGCAGCGCCCTGCTCGCGGGCACCGCCGACGTGGGCGTCATCCGGACGAACTGAACGCGCTTCAGCCCGCTTCGATGTCCAGCTCGATGCGCCCCGACAGCTTGAGGCGCAGCAGGTGGCCGGCGAAGCGCTCCGACTCCTCTCGCGAGAGCACGTTGCGGAAGCTCGCGCCGTCCGCCACCTCGACCTCCAGCACCGCGCCCCGCTGGAGGAGCCGGAAGAAGTCCTCGTCGCCACCGGGTCGGGGGATGGACAGCGGCAGCATCCCCTTGAGCGGGAGGACCTCCTCGCCCGCGCGGACCCGTGACACCAGGGCCGCCGCGTCGGGCCGCACGTCGCCCGGGGCCACGCCCTCCTCGGGATAGAGCGGCGCGGGCGGCAGCGCCACGTCCTCCGTCGAGTCGTCGAGCAGGAAGCCGTACCGCGACGGAATCCGGCCGGTGAAGAGCATGCACAGCAGCACGGGTGTGTCGCCGGACACGCGCTCCAGGTGGAGGATGGAGCGCTCCGCGCCCACGCGACGCAGGAGCAACGTCAGCCGCGGGCGATGGACCGACAGGTGACGCAAGGCCCGGTCCTTCAGCGTCGCGCGGATCTCCGCGAAGGCGGACGCATAGCCCGCCTCCGTCTCTGCCTCGCGTGCGGACAGGGCCTCGCGCGTCCTCGCGAGCTTCTCCTCCGCGTCGCGCAGGAAGTCCCCCGCGGACGCGGGCGCGAGTCCCGGCTCCGACGAGGCCGAGGGTTCGAGCCCCGCGGCGCGCACCGCGCCCAGGAGGAACGAGCCTTGTTGCGTCAGCCGCTCGCGCTCCTCGCGGAACCGCGCGATGGACGCGGCGTGCTCCAGCTTCAGCTCCAACCACGCTTCGTATCCGGACTCGAGCGTCTCCAACGCGCGCAGCCGCGCCAGCGCCGCCTCCGGTCCCACCGCCCCGTCACCCTTTGCCAGGTCACTCACGAGGGCGGAGTCTACACCCGCTTCACGCCCGCCCCTCCGTCGCTCGGCCGCCGCCCTGCAACGACGAGGGCCCCCACCCGCCTTCGCGGATGAGGGCCCTCTCGTCGAGCACACCGTCCACGTGGCGCGAAGCCACGGGACACGGGCTCACGCCGTGCGAGACACGGACGACTGGGTGCCCTGCGCCGGAGCGCCCTCGCCGCGGTTCAGCTGGTTGGTCAGGTACTCCTGGCCGGTCTGCAGCTTCTGGCGCAGGTCGTCCCGCAGCTGGGTGCCCGGCTTGGGGGCCAGCAGCAGCCCCAGGCCCGCGCCCACCAGCAGGCCGGCCGCGAAGGCGCCGATCACCGGCAGCACGTCCTCCGCCGCGCTGCGACGGCTCTCCAGGCCGATGAGGTTGAGCAGGTCGTCCTTGTCCATCTTCTTCAGGGCGTTCAGGTTCATGCGCGACTCCAATGGAAGGTGAAACGGCGGGGAACGAAGACAACCCTAGTAGGACGGAGGACGGGGCGTGCCCGCAACCGACGCATCCGCGGACGCAGCGCCGGGCTCCCGCGACACGGCGGAGCTCACCGCGCCGCGACCCGCCTGGTAGCCCTGGAACGCCGTCTCGGCCATGCCCAAGAGCTCGTCCTTCACGAAGGGCAGCGCCGCCAGCCGCACGCCCAACCGGAGCATGCGCGCCGTCAGCGGCGTGAACAGACCCCCGCCCAGCACGTAGCCCACGCCCAGCGCGGCGGCGATCATCCCGTACGGGTTGCGCTCCACGCGCCCGCGCAGGTCCAGCGACTGGCCCAGGTCATCGACAGCGCCCCTGGCATCACTCCAGAGCTGCTGCGCCTCCGAGCCAATCTGGTCCACCCGCTGGCCGAACCCCGCGTCCGTGCCCGAGGGCCGCGACGAAGGGTTGCCATTGCCTGAAGCCCCTGGATAGTTCGTCATGAGTGTCCTCTCTCGTCTGCCGTCCCAGGACGGCTTCAGCGGCGGGAAGCGATGCGGCCGACCAGGAAGCCCACGGCCACCGCGCCCAACAGACACGTGCCGGGGTTGGCGCGGATGAAGCTCACCACGCGGTGGTTCATGTCCACCAGGTTCTGCCGGGCCTCGTCGAGCTGCGGCAACACCTGGTCCTGGAGCTGCCGGGCCCGGTCGGCCACCTGCTGCGGATTCATGTCCATGAACGTGCTCTCCTCGATTCGAAAAGTGGAACTGCGAAAGTCCTGGGGGCCCACGCGCGCCTTCAGCGACGCGAGCCCAGCAACATCCCCACCGCGAACGCCGCCCCCACGCACGCGTAGGGATGACGGCGCACCCACTCGCGCCAGTCGGCGGCGACCGCCACCTCCTGGCGCAGCGCGCTCACCGACGTGGCCAGCTCCGCGCGCGTCCGCTCGATGTCCTGACGGAGCATCGCGCTCGTGCGAGGCCCCATCGGCTTGGGATGTCCATTGCTAGCGCCCATGCGGGGGCTCCTTGAAGAGTTGACCGTCCCCGCCCTGGAGCGCGTTGCCCAGGGCCACGGGGGCCGGCGCGGTGAGCGCCGCCATGCTGCGCGACAGCTCGTCCGTGGTGTCGTCCATCATCCGTCGTGTCTTCAGCTTGTGCAGCGCCCAGGCCACGCCGCCACCACCCGCCACCAGGTTGAGCAGCGCCACCACGCCGAACGCTCCCGCCCACCCCAGCCAGGGGACCAGCACCGCCGCGAGCGCCGCGCACGCGAAGGCATAGCCCACCAGGATGAAGGGCACGAAGGCGGCGATCATCGCCACGTTCATGCTCGCGGACTTCAGGTCCTCCTCGAGCTCCAGGCGCGCCAGCTGCAGGTGCTGGGTCACCAGCCGACTGAAGCTGTCCGCCATGCGGCCGACGAGCGCGGTGAGCCCACGCTCCGTCTGTTCGCTCCCCACGTGCATTCACTCTCCGGCCGGCGCTCGCGTCCTCACAGAAGTGGCGCCAACCTAGGCACCCCTGCCCTTTGGGACAACCTCCCCGAGGCGTTTCTGTCCGGCGTTCACAAGCGTCAGCCACTCAACGTGACGCCGGCTCCCGCACGCTAACCGATGAGCTGCACCGGATGAGAGTCGGACGTGCGCGTCGAGAGAATGGGCGCCTGGAAGCGCAAGACGAGGGGAAGGTGGTCCGAGGCCACCCGGCTGAGTTCGGTGCGGTGCGGAAAGATCCGAAGCGGCCGGACGCCCGCGTCCACGTAGATGCGGTCCAGCCTCAGCATGGGCCACCGCGTGGGATAGGTGCGCGCGGGCGTGCCCAGCTCCAGCGCGGCGTCGTGGATGGCCTTGCGCACCAGCGAGGGCACCGCGCCGTTGCCCCAGTAGTTGAAGTCCCCGCACACCACGGCCGGGTCCTTGCGCACGGCATCCCTC
This sequence comes from Myxococcus sp. AS-1-15, assembly GCF_020037055.1. Taxonomy (NCBI): domain Bacteria; kingdom Pseudomonadati; phylum Myxococcota; class Myxococcia; order Myxococcales; family Myxococcaceae; genus Myxococcus; species Myxococcus sp. AS-1-15. The sequence continues at coordinate 149,380 of NZ_JAIQDF010000004.1, forward strand.
AGGATGTCCGAGCCGAGCAGCAGCGCCTCCTGCCGTCGCCGCTCCGACACCCGCAGGCCCAGATGGAGCGAGAACACGTGGAGCTGCTGACCCGCGCCGATGTCCAGGTCGCACCGCAGCGCGCCCCGGGGCTCGCGCCGCCTCACGCTCAAGTCGTAGTTCTTCGAGTGGAGGATGGGCAGCCGGGTGAGGATGGCGTTGCCGTAGCGGCGGCCGTTGCGCACGACGTTGGGGCCGAAGGCCATGTGCATGCCGAGCATGTCCGCCAGGTGCTCGGGCTGGTCATCGCGCGAAGTGCGGCCGCGGAAGTCGCCCACCTCCTGCAGGGCGACGATGTCCGCGCCCACCTCGCGCAGCACCTCACCCACGCGGCCCAGGTCGAACCGGCCGTCCGTCCCGATGCCGCTGTGGATGTTGTACGAGACGAGCGTCAGCTCCACGCGCGCGGGCTCAGCCGTGGAGGGGATTGACGCGCCGCGCCGCCAGCCGCACCACCTCCAGCGGCAGCGCCGCCAGCCGGGCCACGGCCTTCGCCGCGTCCCCCAGTCCGCCCTTGAGCGTCTGGAGCTGCCGGCCCGCCTCGTCGAGCAGGTCCGGGAGCCGGCCACGAGGAGGCTGCTCGCGCGTGGGCGGCAGCGCGCCGATGGGCGTGGTGCTCCGGATGACGGGCTCCTCCGCCGCCTTGCGCTGCTGCGCCTTCTCACGCGAGGCGCGCTTCGTCGCGCGCTGCGCGGGCGCCGAGGTGCCGTGGGAGAACTTCCCGTCCGGCTCCAGGCGGGCCAGCTCCTGGAGCTGCGCCTCCATCTGTCGGGCGTTGTAGAGGTCCTCCGTCTCCGCGAAGGACTTGCCGTAGTGCACTCCCTCGCGCGCCGCCAGTTCCTCTGGCTGCGCACGGGACTGCGCCAGGTGCGCCTTGTCCCGTCGACGCAGACTGCGGCTCTGCTTCGGCAGCGTCTTCGGAACCTGGAAATGGTCGAAGCTATAGGGACGAGGCATCCGCGAATCTCCGAAAAGTAATTGGGTCCGAGCAGAAGCTAGGAAGCCTGGAGGCGCGCCGGTACGGCTTGACGCCACGACGTGCAGCCGGCTGCCTGCCCTCCAGCCCGTCGGGCCGCGATTCCGCGCCCTGCGTCGCTCAAGTGCCGACAAATCCAGGCGCGTCCCGCTGGCCCGGTGAGCAGCCGACGAGGCAGTGTTCAGCAGGCGACCCGACGGGCGCTCCCGGGCAGAGAAGCAGGCATCCGACGCGCGGATTTCTCACCCTGGGAAGAGTCCGGCCATCCGTGGTGTAAAGAACGCCCATGGCTCCGCACCCCGCCCGCTGGTTTCATTCCGCGCCATCCCACCTGCTGCTCGCGCTGCTCGCCCTCGGTGCGAAGGCCCAGGCCTCCGAGCCGACGCCCACGTCCGCGGCCCTCCCCTCCTCCGCGTCGACGACGGCCCAGGTCCAGCCGCTGCTGTCGCTCCAGCCCGGCTCGGCGCGTCCGGGAGACCCCGTCATCGTGATGGTGCGGGGCATGGCGGGGATGCCCACGGGCACGCTCGCGGGACGCCCGCTGCGCTTCTTCGCGTGGGGAGACGGCTTCCTCGCGGTGACGGGCCTGCCGGTGGAGCTGACGCCGGGCACCGCTCCCGTGCTCGTCGTGGGCCCCGGCTCGGCCGAGGGCGCGCCGCTGGAGCTCACGGGCACGCTGGACATCGTCGAGCCGGGCTACCCCTCGCGCGAGCTGAAGGTGTCGGGCAAGTACGTGGCGCCGCCGGCCTCCGTGAAGGCGCGCATGGCCGCGGACCGACGCGCCTTCGCCGCCGCCTTCTCGCAGCCGTTCAGCGCGCCCCACTTCGCCCAGAACTTCGCCTGGCCCCGGCAGGACCGCATCACCGCGCCCTTCGGCGACCGGCGCACGTTCAACGGCAAGCTGTCCAGCCAGCACTTCGGCGTGGACATCGACGGAGACCCGGGCGCGCCCGTGCTGGCCAGCAACGAGGGCACCGTGGTGATGGCGCGCGACAACTACTCCGCCGGCAAGACGGTGCTGGTGCACCACGGCGGAGACCTCTTCACCGCGTACTTCCACCTGTCGCGCATCCAGGTGAAGCAGGGCGACAAGCTCCAGCAGGGTCAGCAGCTGGGCCTGGTGGGCAGCACCGGCCGCGTCACCGGCCCCCACCTCCACTGGGGCGTGAAGGTGGACGGCATCTGGGTGGACGGCGAGTCGCTGCTGCGCCTGGACTTCTTCCCGCCCGCCCTCCCCGCCGTCGCCAGCGGGGAGACGCGTCTGGGCACGCCCTGACGGCGCGCGGCTAGCGGTCGTTCCACTTCGGCGGGCGCTTCTCCAGGAAGGCGGAGACGCCCTCGCCCGCGTCGTCCGCGAGCACGTTGAGCGACAGCTGGGACGCGAGGAACTCCAGCGCGGCCGGCAGCGGCAGGTCCTCCGCGGTGAAGAAGGCCCGGCGCCCCAGCGCGAGCACCGCCTGGCTCTTACCGGCGAGCTTCCCCGCCAGCGTCGCCACCGCCCCGTCCAGCTCCGCGGCGGGCACCACGCGGTTGACCAGCCCCAGCGCGAGCGCCTCGCGCGCGGGCAGCTTGTCCCCGGTCAGCACCAGCTCCAGCGCGCGCTTGCGGCCCACGTGACGCTGCAGGAGTGCCATCATCATCATCGGGAACAGGCCCACGTCGATCTCGGGCGTGCCGAAGTCCGCGCCCTCCACCGCCACGGCGAGGTCACACGCGAGCACCAGCCCCAGCCCGCCCGCCAGCGCGTGCCCGTTGACGCGCGCCACGGTGGGCTTGTGCGCCTCCTGGAACCGGGCCAGCAGCTTCCCGTAGGAGCGGCGGCCATCGTGCGTGGCGAGGAAGCCGCCGTCGCCGGCCATCTGCCCCAGATCCCCGCCCGCGCAGAAGACCTTCTCGCCCGCGCCGGTGAGCACCACCACGCGCACGGCGGGATCCGCGTCCGCGCGGTCCAGCCCGTCCATCAGCGCCTTCACCACCGTGGGCGACAGGGCATTGCGCGCCCGGGGCCGGTCGATGGTCAGGTGCGCTTGGGGACCTTGGACTTCGTAGCGGACTTCTCCGACGACTTCTCCGGCTTCCATGCAGGGGACTCCGCGCCTGGCGACGCGTCGGCCAGGACGCCGTGAAGGAAGGTTTCGGCGATCTGCGCCTTCGCGCGCTCCAAAGCCTGGGTGTCGCGCGCGTCGGCCAGCCCCGTGACGAAGGCCGTCAGCCCCATCTCGATGGCGCCGAAGAGCAGCGCGGACGACAGCAGCGGGTCCGTGTCCGAGCGCAGCTCCCCCGCCTCCTTCGCCCGGGTGAACAGCTCCGAGGACAGGCGGATGGCGTCCACGAAGGCCGTCTGCCGGTTGATGCGGGAGCCCGCGGGGCTGCGGGCAATCTCCAGGATGAGGACCTTCACCGCGCGCGGGTCCACCCGGTACGCCTCGAAGGCCACGTCCACCACGCCGCGCACCTTCTGCGCCAGCGCCCCCTCGCCCTCCACCACCGCGCGCACGCGCGTGACGAAGCCGCTCCAGCCCGTGTCGAACACGGTCTCCAGCAGCTCATCCTTGTTCTTGAAGTAGTGGTACACGAGGCCGTAGGCGACGCCGGCCTCCTTGGCCACGTCCGCGATGCGGCACCCGTGATAGCCCTTGCGGGCGAACACATCGATGGCCGCCCGCAGGATGGTCCGGCGGCGTTCGCTCTCGCGGTTGCCGTTGTCCGCCGCCGACTTGCTCTGGCCCACGACGTCCTCCACCGGCCGGTTGATTCTTCAATCAGCCGAGGTGGACCCTACGGACGTGGGCTCCCGGGGTCAATGGGTACTTCACCGGGAGCCCGCGTCAACCGCGTCCTAGAGCACCGTGCCCGTCACCGTGGGGGCGACGACCTGGACCTTGTGGCCGTCCAACTGGGCGGCCGTGTACGTGCAGACCGCGTCCGACTTCCAGGGGATGGGCTGGCTGAAGGGCGGCGGCGGCGGCTCCTGGGAGACGTCGTGCTTGTCCTTGATGAGGTAGCGCACGACGGCGTACGACGGGTACGTCAGCGGGATGGCGCCGGTGATGGCCGGCTCGATTTCAATCGGGCCCTCCGCGCCGGAGTTGCAGCCGTCGCCCTGCGAGTTCTGGGCGATCATGTTGAACCACGGGTCCGCGACCAGGAACGTGGCGCTGGCCGAGCCGAAGTGGTCGATGGCGACGTTGGTGGCCGGAGGCGGCGGGGAGATCTGACGCACCGTGTCCGGGCGGTCCAGCGTGTGCGGCACGCCCGTCCAGAGGATGCGCTCCTGCACCCAGATGAGCGTGCTGGTGTCGTGGACGCCGTTCTTGCCATCCCAGCGGCCGTTGCCGTTGGTGTCGACGAAGCGCTCGCCCGCGTCCCAGGTGCCGTTGTCGTTGTTGTCGACGAAGGGCTCGGTCAGGTCCACGAAGGCCTCGCCCGTGTCCCACTGGCCGTTGTTGTTGTCGTCGCTGAAGGCCTCCTCACCGGAGGTGACCGCGATGAGCGAGACCAGGTTGTCGCGCGGGTTGTTGATCTTGTTGGGGCGGATGGGGTCGGCGCGCTGGGGCTCCGGCCGGTTCGACTGCGGCTGCGCCGGGGTGCCGTGCGCGGCCAGCGGGTTCTGCTCCCACAGGAAGGGCTGCATCCACAGCGGCGCCAGGTACTCACCCGTGTGGGTGGCGTCGTTGGTGGGGTTCCAGGTGAACTCACCCGGGTCCACGTCCTGCGGCAGGGGCAGCGAGGTCTTGTAGAGCACCTGCGCGTTGCCCACGACGTCCGTCAGGGAGGTGGCGGTGGGGCCGATGGTGCCGGCCTCCGTCAGGAAGGACACCTGGGCGCCCTCGATGCCGTCGCCGTTGCGATCACCCACGTGGGCGATGCAGTTCACCTTCACGCCGGCGATGAGCGAGCGGGCCTCGTCCCACGCGCCGATGGCGTGGTGCAGACCGGAGGCCTCACCGGACCACGAACCACACTGGAAGGTGAGCTGGCGGGAGCTCGAGTTGGTGCCGGCGAAGCTGATGACCGGAGAGATGACCGACTTGGCCTCCGCTCCCTCACCCGCCGAGGCGACCACCACCACGGAGGTGACACGGCCTCCCGTGGCCGTCACCTGCATGGACACGATGCCGTCCCCGGGGTTGGTCGTCCCCTCGGCCGGCGACAGTTGGACCCCCGGCACCTCGGACTGCAGTGAGAACCGCACCTGCGTGCCGGCCTGCGGCATGCCACGCGAGTCCACCGCCCGGAAACGCAGGGTGGTGATCTCACCCAGACGCGGCCTGGCCGGATTCTGATCCACGAATTCAAGCGTGGCGGGAGCTGGCGAGGAACACGCCAACAACACCATGCTCGTGAGGGCCATCCACGAGGCAAGACCCGGACGCATCAGCGAAGACTCCTTGGACGAAGAAGGAAGCACGCTGTGCGCACGCGGCGCACAGCGCATTTCCGCCATCTTCCCGGTCTACCTACCGTCCAGTCAAGGACAGGACAGGAGGACCGAGGGGCCCCTTGCGTCCGGCCAGGGACCCCGAGGGGTGGGATTCAGGCGATGGTGCCGCTGAACATCACCCGGGCGACCCCGAGCAGGCGGTCCACGTCCCGTGCGGTGAGGCCCCGGGCGCGCGCGAAGTCAGACAGGGGACGCAGCAGGTCCTCCGTCTGGGCAAGGGTCTGCTCCGTTCCCGTGAACAACTCTCCCAGGCTGACGCCAAGGGCGTTGGCCAGGGCGGCGAGGGTCTCCACATGAGGGACACGCTCGCCGCGTTCGATCATGGAAAGGAAGGAGACGCTGATCTGAGCCCGCTCCGCGAGCTCTTCCTGCGTCCACCGCTCCGGCCTCTGCGTACGAAGCTCGCGGATGCGCTGGCCGATTCGTTTTCCGAGGTCCGACACGAAATACTTCTCCTGGCTGCTTGGGGGTTGTGGAACCACCATTCACCTTCGGTGATTCCTAGCCGCCCGAACCGAACGATCCCAACCCAGTGACGCTGAAATTCACACCGGAAAATTCCAGTCCGATATCACGTCTGAGGGTCACCACCCCTTCAATGCGCCAGCAATTACACGCTGGCCCATATGACACGCCCAGTGTCTGCTGCGCGAAGGGCTTCAACGCCTCTTGGTTTGTTGGATCCTGGTAGAGGGGCTGCACCAGGGCTTCGTACCGCACCCCGAGGCCAAATCCGAGCGTCAAACGCGTACCCGCGATGAGAGCCTGGGCCCGCTCGGCCGTGGGGAGGCCGGGCGTTTCTCGGGATACGCTGCCTACCAGGGCATCCAGGGGGCGGCGGATGGAATCCGGGCCCAGGGCGTTGGGGATTTCACCCCGGTCGATGGCCGCCTGGGCGGTGGTGAGGATGTCGTCGTAGCGCGCGTAGAGCGCCTGGCCCTTGCCGTTGTCGATGTTGAAGTCGCCGGTGATCTGGGTGACGCGCCCCGAGTTGGGGTCGAAGCGAACCATCCCACCGGCGGTGAGCATTCCCAGGCTCGTCGTCAGGCGCGCGAAGGTGTCACGGAGGATCGGCTCGGGATCTCCGAGCTTGTTCGCGGCGGGTGCGTAACGCGTCAGGTCGAACCCCTGGCCGATGCGCAGCCGCAGCGGCTCGCGGTAAGCGTTGCCCACCTTGACGCGCAGCGTCTGGTCCACGGCGAAGACGCCCTGGAGGAAGCCCCGCGTGCGGCCATCCAGGTCCAGGGGCACGGCGGCGTCGACCTCGTCGTAGGGTTGGGCGAACCCAGGCCCCCGCTGAGCGCCCGCGGACGGCACGTGGCCCCAGCCGCCCGGCACGTAGCGCAGCTCCAGCGAGGGCGCGAAGGAGTGCCGGTAGCGGTTCTTCTCCCCGTCCCACGTGCGCGTGAGCTGGGTGTCCACGAGCAGGCCCGCGATGGGGTAGCCGCGCTGCCACGTCCTGCCCGAGTACTCGCCGGCCCAGACGTCCTGGCGCACGCCCAGCGACGGCGTCACCCGCGCCACGTCGCCCAGGGGGATGGACGTGGCGAGCCGGGAGGTGAGGTCGATGCGATCTCTCGCCTCGCGGTCTCGTGTGTCGAAGAGGCCGTTGCCCTGCCCCGGGTCCACCGGGTACGTCGGGTCCGTGTAGTGGTAGCCCAGCGGGAGGTAGATGCCATCGCGGCGGAAGATGCCGTCGACGCCCTCGTCCCCGAACCCGCCCGTCATGGGGGCCAGGCGGGTGAACTCGGCGCGCAGCCCTCCGACGATGCCGCCGAACAGGGGGCGCTCCGGCAGCGCGTAGACGACGCCGGGCAGGCGCTGGAAGGTCACCGGCGAGGGCAGGTCCGGCCGCAGCGGGTCCACCTGGGACGGCACGCGGTTGTCCTGGAAGAAGCGATAGGGCCAGCGGATGTCCTGGCGCAGGGACACATCCAGACCCGCGTACGAGTCCTCCTGGCGGCGGAACACGGTGGCGGTGCTGCGCAGGTAGTCGAGGCCCTGGAGGATGACGTCGGCGGTGAGGTCGCGCGTGTAGTTGCCGTCCGACACGAACGACGCGTCCACCCGGTCGTACCAACCGGAGCCCAGGTCCTGGAAGTGCTGCCAGGACGCCTCGCCGCGCCAGCCCCGGGGCACGTCGACGTAGGTATAGGCGTCGGGCGCTCCTTCTGGGTACAGGTAGAAGTCACCAGTCCGAGGGTCTCGCAGAGGGCGGGAGTCGTGCAGCACGCCGAGCGACACCCGGCCTCGGGCCGTCTCGCTGGGCACATAACGGAACTCCGTGCGCAACCGCGGGCCCTTCACGCCAAACAGCCGAGGCTCCTTGGTTTCGAACCTGGCGCCCTCCGGCCCCCGCAGCACCGTCTGGTCCGACGAGCCGAAGAAGTAGCCCGGGGTGAAGGTCATGTCGTAGCTGCGCCCCAACGTGAGGAAGAACGGCTGCTCGAGGCTGAAGCCGCTCTGCCCCGAGAAGTTCGGGTTGGGGATGAGGAAGCCCGTGCGGCGCTCGGCCAGGGGCAGGTACACCCAGGGCAGCGCGAAGATGGGGACGGACTCCACGTACACCACGGGCCACGACAGGGTGGCGCGCTCGCCGAGGATGACGTTGGCGGACCGGGCCTCCATGCGCCAGGTGGGCTCCCCCGGGCCGCACTCGCACGGGGTGAAGGCCAGGTCGTCCACGGTGAAGGCGTTGGGCCCGGTACGGCGGATGCGGGTGCCGCTGAGGATGATGGGCGTCTCGCCCATGGAGCGCAGCTCCTCGGGCGTCTTCGCCGCGAGCATCGCCTCCTGGGTGACGCCCTTCTTCTGCATGAAGAGGCCGCCCTGGAGCGTGGCCTCGAAGGAGCGGATGTCCACCCTGACGTCATCCGCGACGGCCGCCATGCCGCCGGGGCCCACGAACATGACGTTGCCGGTGGCGGTGGCCACCTGGTTCGCCTCGTCGTAGGTCACCTCGTCCGAGCGCAGCAGCATCTCGCCGGTGCGCAGCTCGCAGTGGCCGCGCGCGGTGAGGACCTGCTTGTCGGCCTCGTAGGTGAGGAAGTCGGCGGCCAGCTCCACCGTCTCGCCGGAGGGGAGCTGGACCTGGGTGGCGAGCGGAATCTGCGCCGAGGAGACCAGCAGCGCGGCGGCGAGCGGAACGAGGAGGCTCATTCAGGGGTGCAAGGTATGCCGCGCCACGGCCGCGCGGGGGCCCTTATCACCGAGCGGTGCGCTGAAAATCCAACGAAATGACGTTCCCGTCCTGCTGAGCCTGCACCGGGGCCTGCTGCCGCAGCTGCACGGTGACGCGCACGTTGCGGCCTTCCGCGTCCGCGTCCACCCGGGTGACGGGCGAGTTGAAGTAGGACGTGTCCAGCGGCCGGGTGTTGTTGCTCAGGTCGATGCGGCTGTTCTCCAGCTCCAGCACCACCGCGTTGCCCGTCTCGCTCACGCTGTAGCGCACCGGCTCGTTGGTCCGGATGAAGACGCGCGACACCCCACCCTGCTGCTGGAAGCCCACCAGCGTCATCGTCTTGCGACGCGAGGACACCTCGGCCGAACCGCCGCTCGACACCTCGCGGCGCTCCCGGGGCTGGGCCATGGCGACGCGCTCCTGCTGGCGGCGCTCACGCTCGGCGCGGGCCTCCTCCTCGCGCTGACGGCGGGCCTCGGCGGCCTCCTCCTTGGCGGCCTGGGCGGCGGCGCGCTTCTCCTCGGCGGCCGTCTTCGCTGCGGCGCGAGCGTCCTCTTGTTGACGCTTCTTCTCGTCGGCGGCGGCCTGGGCGGTGGCGCGGCGCTCATCGGCGGCGGCCTCGGCGGCGGCACGGGCCTCCTCCTCCTGGCGCTTCCTGTCGTCGGCGGCGGCCTTCGCGGAGGCCTGGGCCTCGGCCTCCTGGCGCTTCCTGTCGTCGGCGGCGGCCTGGGCGGCGCGCTGCTCCTCCTCGCGCTGGGCCGCGGCGCGGGCCTCGGCCTCCTGCTGGCGCTGGCGCTCGGCGTCGGCGTCCTGCTGGGCGCGGGCCGTGGCCTCGGCGGCGGCCTTCTCCTGGGCCTGGCGCTCGGCCTCGGCGCGAGCGGAGGCCTCGGCGGCGGCCTTCTCCTGGGCCTGGCGCTCGGCCTCGGCGCGAGCGGCGGCCTCGGCGGCGGAGCCATCCGTGGCGGGCTGGGTGGGCGCGGCCTGGGCCACGGCCTGACCCGCGCCTCCGACGACCTTGATGACGAGCTGGCTGTCGGTGGCCTGGATGTCGGTCTCCACCTCGCGCTCGAAGCCGATGAGCACGCGGGCGATGGCGGAGTCATCCGAGCCGTAGCTGGCGGTGCGGATGCCCGTCACCGTGCCATTGCCCACCTGCGTCTCCTCGGGGACGCCGTTGAAGACGGCCTCCGCGATGTCGATGACGAGCCGGGGCGGGTCGGTCATCGTGAAGGTGGTGAAGTTCGCCTTCTTCGAGCCGGAGATGGTCACCGTCCCGCCATTCACCTGCACGCTGGTGATGGTGTTCAGGTTCGCCGCCGGAGCCTGCGCGAGCGCCATGCAAGGCACGAGCACCACACCGAGCAGCCACACCGCTGAGGCCTTCATCGACCACTCCCCTTCACGTTGACAGTGGGCTCGGATGCTAACACGCGCCCATCACCCTCCAACTTTCCAGCCACACCGCCGCGCGAAGGGCTAGCGCAGGCGAGGCAGGGACGGCGCGCGGTTGCGGTGCGTGCGCGCGTACTCGATGAGGTTCTTGATGTCGTAGCAGATCTGCCGGATGTCGTGCCCCATCGTCAGCTCGATGTGGCTGTTGCCCTTGACCGGCCGCCAGAGCAGGTACTCGCTCTTGGCCGCGCGATACACGCTCCGGGTGGACTCCACCGAGGCGAGCGGATCCATGTCCCCGAAGATGATGGCCATGGGGATGTGGATCTTCTCGAAGCCGCGCTTGAAGTCGTAGCCGGTGCGGTAGCAGACCATCTCCCCGCGGCGGATCCAGCGGGCGAACTGCTCGATGACCTTGCGAGGCTCGCGCTCGCCACCCTCGCGCAGGAGCCACCGGATGTCGTCGGCGCCCACGCGCTCCGGGTTGATGAGCCGGTTGAGCCGCGTGGTGAGCTGTTGATACAGCGGCGAGTCCTCCGCCTTGCCAATCTGCCGCTCGACGAACTTGAGGATGAGGTCCACGGGCACCGCGTCGAAGCGCAGCTTGCGGCGCTCCTCCGGCACCAGCTTGCGGCCCAGCTTCGCGTTGAACGCGCCCACGCCGCGCGACAGGAGCTTCTTGCCCAGGCCGTTGACGTCCCCGCCCAGGTTCACCCCCGCGAGCGTCATGTCGATCATCCCCGCGAGCATGGGCGCGCCGTGCGCGAGCATGCGCAGCGCCATGAAGCCCCGCCCCAGGTCCGCGGGCGAGCCGATGGTGATGAGGCCCTCGAAGTCGTCGTGGATGCCCGTGTAGCCGTAGCCCAGCATCCCGCCCATGGAGTGGCCGCAGTAGAAGATGCGCTCGCGGCGGGTGATGCGCTTGACGCCCGACACGGCGGCCGGCAGGTCGTAGAGGAAATAGCTGTCCAGGTCCCAGCCGTAGTCCAGGTCCGGCGGCAGCGGGCGCTTGAAGCGCTCGGCGCGCTCCTTCTGGAAGGCGATGGAGCTCTTGCCGTGGCCGCGCAGCTCCAGGATGTGGATGTCCACGCCGAAGAAGAGCAGGTTCTTGACGAACTGGCCGCTCGTCCACGTGTGACGGTTCTGCGAGAAGCCATGCACCAGCAGCAGCGGCTCGCCGAACAGCGGCTGGGCGAACGGTTGCTTCACCGGACGGTAGCGCGTGATGACCAGCGACCAGCCGTCCGCCGTCTCCACCACGTACTTCGTCTTCGTGTAAAGCGCCCGGAAGTCGACTTCGTCGATGGACGGGATGGCGGGTCCCGTGGTGGTCGCGGCTCTCCAGTCCGGCAGGCGCATGCCTTGAATCTACGGCGGCTGATGCAACGCGCCAAGGATTCCCCCTCGGCCCGTGTGTCTTGCCCGTCCTGGACGCAAGGCCCATCCTGGAAGGTCACCCGCTGCAGGCGGGCCTCGGCGCGCCCTGCCCCGCTGCCCCAGGTCCCTGTCGGGAAGGTGGCGCGAGCCGACCCCTCAGGGAGTCCCCAGTCGCGCCCGCACCATGCCCACCAGGAACAGCGAGCCGGTGCACAGCACCAGTCCCTCCGGGCCCGCGCGCCGCCGGGCCTCCGCGAGCGCCGCGTCCACGTCCGGCCAGGCGGTGACGTCCGGCACCAGGGCGCGCGCCTCGTCGAGATAGGCCGTGGGTGGAAGCGAGCGGGACGTCTCCAGGGGCGTCAGCTGCACGGAGGCACACGCGGGGAAGAGGGCCCGCATCATCGGCCCCCGGTCCTTGTCCGCCACCACGCCGAAGACACAGTGGACCGGGCGCCCCGTGTACAGCGCGCGCAGGGACGCGAGCAGCACCTCCACCCCCGCCGGGTTGTGAGCGCCATCCAGGAGCACGACCGGTCGCTCGCCCACCTCCTCCAGCCGTCCAGGCCAGCGCGCCGAGCCGAGCCCCGCCTTCGCCTCCTCGCTCGAGACCGCCACGCCACGCGAGGACAGGCTCTCCAGGCAGGCCAGCGCCACCGCCGCGTTCTGGACCTGATGGGGGCCTCGAAGCGACACACGCAGCCGCTCCAGCCGCCACGCCACGCCCTGGTACGTGAGGCTCCCGTCAGGCTGCCGCCGCGCCTCGAAGTCCCGCCCCTCCACGACGAGGGGCACGCCGAGCACCCGCGCGCGGGCCTCGATGGCCTCCAGCGCCTCGGGGGCCTGCCGGGCGACGACGCAGGGCACGCCGGGCTTGAGGATTCCGGCCTTCTCGCCGGCGATCGCGGCCAGGGTGTTGCCCAGGTACTCCATGTGGTCGAACGAGACGGGGGTGATGGCCGTCACGGTGGAGGGCGCGGCGGTGGTCGCGTCCAGCCGGCCGCCCAGCCCCGTCTCCAACACGACGACGTCCACGCCCACGCGCGCGAAGTGCCACAGCGCCACGACGGTGCCGAACTCGAAGTACGTCATCGGCTCGGCGACGGCGGACGGGTAGCGCTCCAGCACGTCGAGGATGGCGCGGCCGAAGTCCTCGTCGGAGATGTCCTCGCCGCCCACGCGGATGCGCTCGTTGACGCGCACCAGGTGCGGGGACGTGTAGAGGCCCACGCGGTGGCCCGCGGCCTGGAGCGCGGTGGCGGCGAAGGCGCAGGTGCTGCCCTTGCCGTTGGTGCCGGCGACGTGCAGCACCGGATAGCGGCGCTCGGGGTGCCCCAGGGCCTCGAGCGCCTCGCTCACCCGCTCCAGCCCCAGCTTGATGCCGGAGGGGTTGAGCCGCGAGAGGAAGGCGAGTGCTTCCTCCGGTGTCCTGGGCGCGCTCATGAGGGATGCCGATGAGCGCGCGGGCTCAGCCCAGCAGGCCGAGGATCTGCCCCAGCCGGACGCGCAGGTCCTTGCGGTTGACGATGTTGTCGATCATCCCGTGCTCCAGCAGGAACTCCGAGCGCTGGAAGCCCTCGGGCAGCTTCTGGCGGATGGTCTGCTCGATGACGCGCGGACCGGCGAAGCCGATGAGCGCCTTGGGCTCGGCGAGGATGACGTCCCCCAACCAGGAGAACGAGGCCGCCACGCCGCCCGTCGTCGGGTGCAGCAGCACGGAGATGTAGGGCTTGTTGCCGGTGCGGAAGCGGGCGATGGCCGCGGAGGTCTTCGCCATCTGCATCAGCGAGAAGATGCCCTCCTGCATGCGCGCGCCGCCGGACGCCGAGAAGATGAGCGCGGAGCACTTCAGGTCATGCGCGCGCTCGAAGGTCCTCGCCACCTTCTCGCCCACCACCGAGCCCATGGAGCCGCCCATGAACTCGAAGACGAACGCGCCCACGGACACCGGGTGCCCGCCGATGCGGCCCACGCCGGAGATGAACGCGTCGTTCTCCTCCAGGCTCTTGCGCGTGGTCTTCAGCCGGTCCTTGTACTTCTTCGAGTCACTGAACCCGAGCGGGTCCTGCGGCTCCAGCTCCTTGTCGAACTCCTCGAAGCTGTCCGGATCCAACAGCGTCGCCAGCCGCGCGCGCGCGTTCCAGGGGTGGTGGTGGTCGCAGTGCGGACACACCATCCAGTTCTTCTCCAGCTCCTGCCGGTAGATGATTTCGTCGCAGCTCTCGCACTTGGCCCACAGGCCCTCCATGCGAGACGGTCCGGGCTCGGGCTGCTGCTGGGTGTCGACGGCGATGCGCGGCTTCTTCGAAAACCAGGCCATGAGAACGGCGGGGGTTAATCCGCCCGTCCCCGCCCGTCAACCGTTCCGTGTGGCGCGATGCGTCGCCGCCCGGGGGACGGGCTAGAACTCGAACACGTCGTTGAGCTCCAGCACCTCCACCGGCATGCTCGCCAGCTCCTTCTTGAGCTGGGCCACGAAGGCCGGCTTGAGGTGGTAGAGCATCACCGAGGCCCCGTTGCGCTCGAACTTGCGCAGCTCCAGCCCCAGGGTGTGGGGCGTCAGGTGGCCGGAGATGTCGGCCAGCGACTGGAGGGCGTTGGGGAAGGAGGTCTCCAGGAGGAGGGCCTTGAGGTTCTTCGTCTCGTTCAGGGCCTTCCAGAGCTTGTCGGTGGGCCCGGTGTCCCCGCTCATGGCGAGCGTGCTCTTGCCGTTGGAGATGATGAAGCCGCAGGACTCCACGGGGTGGCTCACCGGGACGCTGCGCACGGTGTAGGGCCCCACCTGGAAGGTGCCGCCGGCGCGGAAGGTCTGGATGCGCAGGACGGGGTTGGCCTTGGTCGGGATGCGGGTGAAGTCCGGCCAGAGGGCGTTGTTGAACATGTTCTCGCGCAGGGCCTTGGCGCACTCGCGAGAGGCGTGGATGGTGACGGGCTTGTCCCGGCGACCGATGACCAGGTCCGCCATCAGCGGCAGGTCCTTCACGTGGTCGAAGTGGCTGTGGCCCACGAGCACGTGGTCCACCCGGCACAGCTCGTCCAACGAGAGCGTCCCCGTCAGGGCGCCCGCATCGAGCGCCAGCACGTCATCGACGAGGAAGCACGTGCTCTTGCACGTGGGGAGCTCGCCACCGTGGCAGCCGAGGACGCGGAGCTTCACGCTAGAGGTCTCCGAACTTCCACTTCATCTCCAGGTATTGGAGGAAGTCGTGGAGTCTGGCCGTGTCATACACGGTGACTCGGTCACCACTGCGTGAGATGAGGCCCGCGCGGACCAGCCGGTCCAGCACGTTGCGCACCGCGGGCTCGCCCACGCCAATCTGCCGGGGCATCTCGCGGACGACGAAGTCGATGTCCGTCCCCGTCCCCTCATCCGAGGGGCGGCCGCGCGACTGGGCGGTCTGGATGAGCTGGTGCACCACCCGGCTGGCCGGATCATTGTGCAGCAGGTTCTCGATCTGGGCGTCCGCCTCCGACAGGCGCTCGGCCAGCTTCTTGATCATCCGGACGGCGATCTCCGCGTTGCCGCGGATCATCGCCTCGAACGTCTTGGGGTCGATGACCAGCAGCCGGGCGTCCTCGTTGACCACCGCGGACGCGTTGCGGGGCTTGTTGGAGATGATGGCCATCTCCCCGAAGAACTCGCCAGGCCCCAGGACGGCCAGGACCTTCTCCACGTCGCGCACGCGCTTGGAGATGGAGACCTTGCCCGCCTGGATGACGAACATCTCCCGGCCCGCCTCTCCCTCACGGAAGAGTTCGGTGCCTTTTGGGAATTCCTTGCCGAAACGTTGAAAGAGGGTTTCCTCGGCGCCCATCCTGCGAGGAGTCAATCAGCCCCTCCCCCCCTGGTCAAATTACCTTTTGTACGGACCGGTGGGACACACCGTGCGTCCGGGCTCGCCGCAAACCCGACACCGGGGTTTCGGAGTCCGAGACAACCGGCGCGGGGGTGGATAGAAGGCCGCCCGTGGGAACGACCTACAAAGACTCCGGAGTGGACATCGAGGCCGGCGACGCGTTTGTCGACCGAATCAAGCCCTACGCCGCGCGCACGATGCGTCCGGAGGTCGTCGCGGGAGTCGGCGGCTTCGGGGGGTTGTTCGCGCTGCCGCCCGGCAAGTACCGCGAGCCGGTGCTGGTGGCGGGCACGGACGGGGTGGGCACCAAGCTGAAGGTGGCCTTCACCGCGGGCCGGCACGGCACGGTGGGCATCGACCTGGTGGCGATGTCGGTGAACGACATCCTCACGTGCGGCGCGGAGCCGCTGTTCTTCCTGGACTACTTCGCCACGGGCCGCCTGGAGGTGGACGCGGCGGCGGAGGTGGTGAAGGGAATCGCCCAGGGCTGCGAGCAGGCCGGGTGCACACTGCTCGGCGGCGAGACGGCGGAGATGCCGGGCTTCTACGCGCGGGGCGAGTACGACCTGGCGGGCTTCTGCGTCGGCGTGGTGGAGCGCTCGGCCATCATCGACGGCAAGAGCGTGAAGCCCGGGGACGCGCTCATCGGGTTGACGTCGTCGGGGCTGCACAGCAACGGCTACTCGCTGGCGCGCAAGGTGCTGCTGGAGAACGCGAAGCTCGCGCTGGACGCGACGCCCGAGGGGCTGGGCCGCTCGTTGGGTGACGCGCTGCTGGAGCCCACGCGCATCTACGTGAAGGACGCGCTGGCGCTGACGCAGGCGGTGAAGGTGAAGGGCATGGCGCACATCACCGGCAGCGGCATCCCGGGCAACCTGCCCCGGTGCCTGCCGGACGGGACGCGCGCGGTGCTGAGCGAGAAGTCCTGGGTGAAGCCGCCCATCTTCGACCTCATCGCGAAGCTGGGGAGCGTGGCGCGCGACGAGATGTTCAGCACGTTCAACATGGGCCTGGGCCTCATCGTGGTGGTGGCGAAGGAGGACGTGGCGCAGGCGCTCGAGGTGCTGCGCGCGCGCGGCGTGGAGGCGTCCGAGGTGGGCCGGGTGGAGGCGGGCTCGGGCGAGGCCACGGCGGTCATCGAGCCATGAGCACAGCGCGGGTCCGGCTGGGCGTGCTCGTCAGCGGCGGCGGGAGCAACCTGCAGGCGTTGCTCGACGCGTGCGCGCGCGAGGACTTCCCGGCCGAGGTGGCCTGCGTGGTGTCGAACGTGCCCACGGCCCATGCGCTGGAGCGGGCGCGGGCCGCGGGCGTCCCGGCGGTGGTGGTGGACCACAAGGCGCATGCGAGCAAGGCCGCGTTCGAGGCGGCGATTCTCGAGGCGCTGGGCGCGGCGGGCGTGCAGTGGGTGTGCCTGGCGGGGTTCATGCGGCTGCTCAGCGCGGACTTCCTGGGCCGGTTCGCCGGGAGGGTGCTGAACATCCACCCTTCCCTGCTGCCGTCGTTCCCCGGGCTGCATGCGCAGCGGCAGGCGCTGGAGCGGGGCGTGAAGGTGGCCGGGTGCACGGTGCACTTCGTGGACGCGGGCACGGACACGGGGCCCATCATCGGACAGGCCGCGGTGCCGGTGCTGCCGGACGATGACGAGAAGAGCCTGAGCGCGCGCATCCTCGTCGAGGAGCATCGGCTGTATCCGTTCGCCGTGCGGCTCGCGGTGACGGGACAGGTGACGCTGGATGGGGTGAGGACGCGGGTGGCCGCGGCGCCGACCATGGGCGAGCTGGCCCTGCGCAGCCCTGGGGCGACGAAGTGAAGCGTGAGGACGCGCGGGCCGGTACGCGCCTCGCTGCCTCGGTGGATGGTGACGCCGACGGTCCGCGCCAGGAACAGACGGACGGGGGCGGCGTGGCCCACTCCGCGAGCGCGGGCTGTCACGAACGTGCACGCGAGGTTCCGTCCCAGGAAGCGCGCCGCGCGGCCCTTCGCGAGGCCCCCGTGGTGATGGTGAGCGCGTGCCTCCTGGGCGAAGCGTGCCGCTATGACGGCCGCTCGCAGCGCTCGGAGCGAGTGCTCGCGGCCCTCGAGGGCAAGGCGGTCGTGCCCATCTGTCCCGAGGTCGCCTCGGGGCTCCCCATCCCTCGTCCTCCCGTCGACCTGCGAGGCGGCACGGGCGTCGACGTCTGGGCGGGACAGGCTCGCGCGGTGGAACGCGAGGCGAGAACGGACCGCACCGAGGACTTCCAGCGGGGAGCCCAGCTCGCGCTCGAGGCCGCGCGACGCTTCGACGTGACGGTCGCGCTGCTCAAGGAGAAGAGCCCCTCCTGCGGGAGCCAGCGCGTCTACGAGTCCGGAGTGCTGCGCTCGGGAGAAGGCATCACCACGGCCCTGCTTCGCGCCGAGGACATCACCGTCGTCAGCGACGAAGAGCTGTAGCCAGCAACCTCCGGAGGGCACCCACCGGCTTCACTGGCGAGGCTCGCGCCACCGAAGCCCGGCTGCGAGCCCTCACATCGCCTGACGAGGCGCGGCTGTCGGCTCCGTGCGCGCATCCCGACGCCGAGACTGGCCCAGCGGGTCCGCGCCACCGACGTCGGCAACGAGGCCCTCTCGTTCGCCGCCGCCAGGCATCACGGCCCCCATTCACGAGGAGCATGCCACGCGCCTCAATCCTGCGCCTTGAGCACCTCGAGCAGCCGGGTCAACAGCCCGTGCAGCTCCCGCGTCTCCTCCGCGCCCAGGCGCTTCGCCACGCGTCGGTCGATCTCCACCAGCTTCGTCGTCCCGTGCCGCATGGCCGCGATGCCCTTCTCCGTCAGGAGGACCCGCCTCGCGCGGGCGTCATCGGGGTCCGGTTCAATCCGCACCGCGCCGAACTCCGCGAGCTCCGCGATGACGGGCTGCACCGCCTGCTTCGTCACCCCCAGGCTGCGCGCGAGCTCGGTGATTCGCACGCCGTCCGGATTCTCCAGGTACGGGAGGATGCGCGCGTGCACCTCGCGCATCATGGGATAGCCGGCCTCGCTGTTGACCGCCTGCATCCCCAACTCGTTGAACAACTGCCCACATCGGATGAGCACGTAACCCAGGCTGCTGGCCTGAAGCTTCTTCACGTCCTCGAGCGCGTCCTTCCTCTTCATCCAGTCAAGTGTACTTGACTTTATTGGTCAAGAACCATTGACTATCTGCCATGCAAGTTCCCGCATGGGTCGACCGAGAGGCGTTTCCCTTCAGCGTGCGTGAGGTGGCGGGGCTGTCCGTGGTGGACGCGGGCCAGGGGCCGCCCATCGTCTTCGTGCATGGAACGCCCACCTGGTCCTTCGAGTGGCGCGCGCTCATCCGCGCCTGCTCCGCCACGAACCGCTGCATCGCGGTGGACCACCTGGGCTTCGGCCTGTCGCCCCGGCCTCCGGACGCGGACTACTCGCCCGAGGCCCACGCGCGCCGCTTCGCCGCGCTCATCGAGGCGCTGAACCTGCCCCGCTTCACCCTGGTGGCCCACGACTTCGGCGGCCCCATCTCGCTCGACTTCGCGCTCTCCCATCCGGAGCGCATCGAGCGCGTGGTGCTCATCAACACCATCGCCTGGCCCTTCATCGACGAGCCCTCGCTCGCCCGGGGCGCGCGAATGGCAGGGGGCGGGCTCTTCCGCTGGATGTACCGGAACCTGAACCTGTCCTTCATCATCGCCAAGTCGGCCTGGGGCAAGGGCCCGCGTCCCGCGAAGGTGTGGAACCAGTACACCTCCGCGTTCCCGGACGCCGACTCACGCGAGCGCGTGCTCTGGGCCCTCGCCAAGAGCCTCAGCGCCTCCACGCCCTTCTTCCAGTCCCTCTGGGAGCGGCGTGAGCGGTTCGCGAAGACGCCCATCCACTTCATCTGGGGCCTGCGCGACGCCGCCTTCCCGCCCGTGGTCCTGGAGCGGTTCCGGAAGGCCTGGCCTCACGCCACCGTGGACACGCTCCCCGACGCGGGCCACTGGCCCCACGAGGAGTCGCCGGAGGCCTGCATCGACTTCCTGAAGCAGGCCCTGGAGCGGGCTTGAGCGCTCAGCTTCGCGACAGCACCAGCTCATCCCCCTCCGAGGACGCGAAGCACGCCTCCACGTCCGCCTCGGAGACGTCGCTCAGCGTTCCCGGGTGCCAGCGCGGCTTGTGGTCCTTGTCCACCAGCACCGCGCGGATGCCCTCGCGGAAGTCGGCCCGCGCCGTCATGGACTGGCTCAGCCGGTACTCCACCGACAGCATCTCGTCGTAGTCGCGCGTGCGGCCCATGCGCAGCTGTCGCAGCGTCACCTTCAGGCTCGTGGGGCACATGCGCACGAGCGTGGCCCACGTCTCCTGCGCCCACGCCGTCCCTTCCGCCTCCAGCGCCTGCTGGATGTCCTCCACCCGCTCCGCCGCGAAGCACCGGTCCATCGCCACGTGCTGCGTGGCCAGCACCGACGTCCCCGCGTCCGCGTGGAAGTCCTTCAGCACCCGCTCCACCACCGCGCTCGCCAGGCCCTCGGCCCACGCCGCGCCCACCAGCGCCTCCAGCACCGTCTCCAGCCGCGCCGACTCCACGAAGTGCGTCCCGTACCCGAGCCACATCGCGTCCGCCGCGCCGCACCGCGCGCCCGTCAGGCCCAGGTACGTCCCCGACTCGCCCGGGAAGCGCGGCAGGAACCAGCCTCCGCCCACGTCCGGGAACAGGCCAATCCCCGTCTCCGGCATCGCCAGCACCAGCTTCTCGGTGACGACGCGGTACGCCCCATGGATGGACAGGCCCAGCCCGCCACCCATGCAGATGCCGTCCACGAGCGAGATGTACGGCTTGCCGAAGTGGTGGATGAGGTGGTTCAGCGTGTACTCGGCGCGGAAGAACTCCCGCGACAATCGCTCCGCGCCGGCCGGTCGGGGCTCCGCCTGGGAAGCCGCCACGGCGCGCACGTCCCCACCCGCGCAGAAGGCCCGCCCGCCCGCTCCCCGGACGACCACGGCCTTCACCGCGGGGTCCGCACGCCAGGCCTCCAGCTGGGGCAGCAGCCGCCGGCACATCTCCAGATTCAACGCATTGAGCGCCTTGGGCCGGTCCAACGTCACCACCCCCACCGCGCCTCGCATCTCTGTCCGCACGCCGTCGCTCATGTGAGGCCCGAATATCAGTCCTCCCGAGCAGGCGCGCACGATTCGGCCGCTCACCGCTCCAAAGCCGCGCTATGGGTGGGAAACCAT
Source organism: Myxococcus sp. AS-1-15 (assembly GCF_020037055.1). NCBI lineage: Bacteria > Pseudomonadati > Myxococcota > Myxococcia > Myxococcales > Myxococcaceae > Myxococcus > Myxococcus sp. AS-1-15. The sequence goes on from NZ_JAIQDF010000004.1 coordinate 169,853, forward strand.
GACACCTTCCGACGCGCCCCTCCGAGCCGCCGTCTTCGACATGGACGGCACCCTCGTCGACAACATGGTGTTCCACAACCAGGCGTGGGTGGCGCTCGCGCGCAAGCTCGGCCTGTCGCTCACCGCCGAGGACTTCCAGACGCGCTTCGCGGGCCGGAAGAACGAAGAAATCCTCCCCGAGCTCCTCGGCCGCGCCCTGGACGCGGAGGAGCTCCAGCGCCTGGCCGACGAGAAGGAGGGCCACTACCGCACCCTCTACCGGCCCCACCTGCGGCTGCACCGCGGCGCGGAGGCGCTCCTGTCCCGACTGCGCGCGGCGGGCATCCCCATGGCCATCGCCACCGCCGCGCCGGAAGGCAACCGCGCGCTGGTCATCGACGGCCTGGGCCTGCGCCCCGTCTTCCAGCGCATCGTCGGCGCCGAGGAGGTCTCCCGGGGCAAGCCCTTCCCGGACATCTTCCTGGCCGCCGCGCGCGGGCTGGGCGTGGACCCTTCCGAGTGCCTCGCCTTCGAGGACGCCATCCTCGGCGTCATGTCCGCCCGGGACGCGGGCATGCCGGTGGTGGGCATCACCACCACGACGACGGCCGTCCAGCTGCGCCAGGCCGGCGCCCTCTGGACGCTCCCGGACTTCACCACCTTCCCGCCCGAGCTGGAGGCCCGCCTCTTCGGCGCGGGCGCCTGAGGGCTGCGAGCACCCACCCTCTTGCCTCGTCAAAAGGGAGCCAGCCGGGAGGACGTTGTGTAGTGTTGCGCGCCGCATGACGTCCGCAGCCAAACTCAAGCTTCCCTCGGGCCCGTCGCGGCACGTGTACGACGTCATCGTGCTGGGCAGCCAGCTCGGTGGCGCGCTCGCCGCGGCGCTGCTGGCCAAGCGCAGCCACCGCGTCCTCTGGGTCGAGCACGACGGCATGGGCCCGGGCTACGAGCACGGCGGCTACGTGCTCCCCTACGCGCCCTTCGTCGCGCCCCCGCTCAAGGCCATGCCCGCGGTGGAAGAGGCCCTCACCGAGCTGGGCCTCACCACCACCGTGCAGCGCGCGCTGCGCCCCCACACGCCCGAGCTCCAACTGGTCCTGCCCAGGAACCGCATGGACCTGCACGCCGACGCCGCCCGCCGCAAGGCCGAGGTGACGCGCGAGCTGGGCGAAGAGGGCGAGGCGCTCCTGGGCGCCCTGGCCGGAACCACCGCCCAGCACGAGGCGAGCGATGCCTTCTTCAAGGCCCAGCCCGCCCTGCCCCCGGACGGGTTCTTCGAGGGCTGGGGGCTCAAGAAGCTCATCAAGGCCCACCCCGGCCTGGAGAGCGCGCCCCGGCTGACCTCGGACACCCCCGCGGCCGCGTTGCTCCGCGGGCTGCGCCCCTTCATCAACCACCTGGACAAGCCCGAGTCGTCCCTGGCGCTCACCCGGCCCCTGTCCCAGGTGCTGTCGGCCCCCTCCTCCTTCCAGGGCGGCCACGACGGCCTGCGAGAGCTGCTCACGCGGCGCCTGGCGGAGCTGGGCGGAGACGTGCTCGGCCGCGACAGCCCCTCGGGCTTCATCGTCGATGAGCTGTCCTTCGACGGCAGCAAGTTCGCGGGCGTGAAGCTGGTGCGCTCGGACACGCTCTACCGCGCCTCCTGCCTCGTCGCCGCCACCGACTCCGGCGCGCTGCGCAGGCTGGTGACGGACAAGAAGCACCACCGCGGCCTGCTCGAGCACCTGGACCAGTCCACCACGAAGTCCCTGCTCTTCACCGTCAACTGGGTGGTGCCCGAGTCCGCGCTCCCCCGGGGCATGGGGGAGCTGACGCTCGTGGACACGCAGGACGCGGAGCTGGGCCCCATGCTGCTGCAGCTCCACCCGGCGCGCACCACCGCCTCGGGCGGCAAGGAGGGCAAGGACGTGGAGGGCGTGCGCGTGGTCTGCGCCGGCGTCTTCGTCCCGGCGTCCGCGCGGGAGCTGGGCGACGAGCACCTGCAGGGGCTGGCCGTGCGCATCGACGCGCAGCTCGACGCGCTGATGCCCTTCACCGCGCCCCACCGCCTGCTTCGCTCGGTCCCCTACCTGGACGCCAGCGGCTCCCGAGGGACGCGGCTGATGCCCCATCCCCTCTACAGCTTCGAGTCTGAAGCCTTCCTGGGCGTCACCGGTTTGCCCCAGCGCACCCCGGTGAAGAACCTGCTGCTCGCGGGCCGCGAGGTGCTCCCGGGCCTGGGCCTGGAGGGCGAGCTGCTCGCGGGCGTCCGCGCCGCCAGGCTCGTCCAGGACATGTTGAAGAAGAAGGATCCGCTCAAGGGCTGATCCAAAACGGCTGAAAGGCTGGATTTCCAAGCGGCTTTCTGGCAGGTTCCGCCGCTCTTTAATCGGCAGGCGTCCAACGCCCCAGTTTTCAAGGAGTTAGAGGTCATGGCGTGGAAGTGTGACATCTGTGGCAAGCGTCCGCTCGTCGGCAACAACGTCAGCCACGCGAACAACAAGACCAAGAAGCGGACCCTCCCGAACCTCCAGAAGATTCGGGCCAGCGTCGAGGGTCGCACGGAGCGCGTTCTGGCCTGCACCCGCTGCATCAAAGCGGGCAAGGTGACCAAGGCAGCTTGAAGTCTGGCGCTCGGGGGTGGGTTCCTCTCGCGCTTCATTCACGAAACTCCCTCCCACCGAGCGGCTTCACCCCCGCGCGGACGGCCTGGATCTGCTTTCTCTCGGGTCGGTCGTCCGCCGGTTACATGACGAGGACGTTGTCGCCGTCCGTGCGGTTCGCCCCGCGCTGCCCGCTGTCGCCCGAGCCGCGACCGCCGTCGTGGCTGCGTTGCGGGCGGGCGGACGGCTCCTCTACATCGGCGCTGGCACGAGTGGACGTCTCGGCGTCCTCGACGCCAGCGAGTGTCCTCCGACCTTCGGCAGCGCCCCCACCCAGGTCCAGGCCCGCATCGCGGGTGGACGCCGGGCGATGACGCACGCCGTGGAGGGCGCCGAGGACGACGTCGAGGCGGGCGTCCGGGACGTGGCGGACTTCGCCGCGAGCCCCCGGGATGTCGTCTGCGGCATCTCCGCGAGTGCTTCCACTCCCTATGTCCGCGGCGCGCTGCGCGAGGCGAAGCGGCGAGGCGCCCACACGGTGCTGGTGTGCTGCAACCCGCCTGGCACTCGCGCGGACGTGGACACGCTGGTGCTGGCGCGCACGGGGCCGGAGCTGGTGGCGGGCTCCACGCGGCTGAAGGCCGGCACTGCGACGAAGCTCCTCCTGAATGCCATCACCACCGCGGCCTTCGTGGCGCTGGGCCGGGTGTACCGGGGACGGATGGTGGGCATGCGCCCCGTCAACGCGAAGCTGCGGGCCCGCGCCGCGCGCATGGTGGCCGAGCTGACCGGGCTTCCCGGCGAGGACGCGGAGGCGCTGCTCGCGAAGGCCCGGGGCGAGGTGCGGGTCGCGGTGGCCATGGCCTTCACGGGCCTGGGCGCCCGGGAGGCCCGGAAGCGTCTGGAGGAGAACGGCTTGCGCGCGCTCGGCCGCTCCGGACGTAAGGGCGAGCACGCATCGGCCGCCCGCCTGCCCGCTCCCCGAAAGCGGCGTGTGGGGACCGGACCTTAGACTTGGAGGCATGCGCCTTCCGCCTCCCCTCTCCGATTCCGAGCGCCCGCGCCTGTGCATCGGGCTTTTGTCCGGCACCAGCGCGGACGCGGTGGAGGCCGCGCTGTGCGAAGTGACTGGAACGGGCGGCGGCGCGCGGCTGCGGCTGTTGTCCCACGTCTCGGCGCCCTTCCCTCCGGACGTGGTGGCGCGGATGCTGGGGCCCCAGGACGCGCACTCGCTCAGCCGGCTCGACTTCGAGCTGGGGGAGTACTTCGCCCGCGCCGCGCTCCAGGTGATGGAGCAGGCGGGCGTGGCGCGCTCGGACGTGGCCGCCATCGGCTCCCACGGCCAGACGATGGCCCACCATCCCCCGGGCACCACCGAGGTGCCCTCCACCCTGCAGATCGGCGAGCCGTCCGTCATCGCCGAGCTGACGGGCCTGCCCGTCGTCAGCGACTTCCGCACCCGGGACGTGGCCGCCGGGGGCCACGGCGCGCCGCTGGTGCCCTACTTCGACTGGGTGGCCTTCCGCGGGCTCCAGGCCCCGCGCGCGCTCCAGAACCTGGGCGGCATCGCCAACGTGTCCGTCGTCGGGCCCCTCCTGGACGACACCTTCGCCTTCGACACCGGCCCCGGGAACATGGTGCTGGACGGCCTGGCCCGGCGCGCGACGCACAACCGCCTCGCATGTGACCTGGACGGGACGCTCTCCGGCCAGGGCCGGGTGATTCCAGAGCTGCTCGAGGAGCTGCTCACCGACGACTTCCTCGCCCGGCCGCCTCCGAAGAGCACCGGACGTGAGCGCTACGGAGACGCACTGGTGGAGCGGCTCTGGACGATTCACCCGGACCGGGCGAATGACCTGCTGGCCACCGCGTTGGAGCTCACTGTGGAGAGCACCGCGCGCGCCTACGAAACCTGGGTTTTTCCCCGAGCGCCGGACCTGGAGGCGATGTACGTCTCCGGGGGCGGTACACGGAATCCCCGGTTGATGGCGCGGCTCGAAGCGCGACTGGCTCCCCTCCCCGTGCGCCGGCTTGATAGCCTTGGATTTCCAGAAGGCGCGAAGGAAGCGGCCTTGTTCGCCCTGCTGGCCGCCGAGTACCTCGTGGGAACCCCCGCGAATGTCCCGTCCGCAACTGGCGCGAAGCGTCGAGTCGTTCTAGGAAAGCTGACACCGTGAGCAGCGTGAACCTGATGGCCCGCGAGGTGGCCGCCAAAATCGTCTTCTATGGACCTGGCTTGTCCGGGAAGACGACCTCGCTGCGGAAGATCTACGAAACCGTCCGGCCCGCGCACCGGGGCGAGATGATGTCCATCGCCACCGAGGGGGACCGGACCCTCTTCTTCGACTTCCTCCCCGTGAAGGTGGAGCGCGTCGGGGACTGCTCGGTGCGGCTGGCGCTGTACACCGTGCCCGGCCAGGTCTTCTACAACGCGACCCGGAAGCTGGTGCTCCAGGGCGCCGACGGCGTCGTCTTCGTGGCGGACTCGCAGCCGGAGGCCATGGACGCCAACCGCGAGTCGCTGGCGAACCTGGAGGAGAACCTCTTCGAGCACGGCATCCGGTTGGACCGCTTCCCGCTGGTGATGCAGTGGAACAAGCGCGACCTGGACCACGTGCTGCCCGTGGAGCAGCTGCGCCAGGAGCTCAACCCGCGCGGCGTGCCCGACTTCGAGACCGCGGCCACCAACGGCCGGGGCGTGCTCGACACGCTCAAGGCGATCACCCGGCTGGTCATCAAGGACCTGCGCGCCAAGCGCATCGTCCCGCCGCCCCGCCCCGTGGCGCCCGCCGGCGGCGCTCAGCCCGCGGGCCTGGAGGCCCAGCTCGCCCAGCACCTGCAGCACCGCCAGCCCCCGTCCGCGCCCCCCGTGGCGATGTCCGGCGGCCACGCTCCCGCGATGGCGGTGATCCCCAACACGCCCGTGCCGCATCGGCCGTCGGGCTCGTTCCCCGCCATCGCCCCTCCGCCCCGCGTGGAGCCGGTGACGCCGCCGCCCGTGGCGCCCGCCGTCATGGCTCCGGCCGTGGTGGCCCAGCCCGCGGGCCCCAAGCTGCTGGGCGCCGCGAGCGCGCTGGCGCCGGGGGACTTGTTCGACCACGCGCGCGCCGCCGAGGCCGCGTTCATGGCGGGCAACTACTCCACCTGCGTCACCGCGTGCACGGACGCCATCCGGCGCGCGCTGGCGTACGCGGGTGAGGGCACGCTGGCGCAGCAGGCGTTCCTGCTGCGGATGGATGGCGCGGACCTGCTGCGCGTGCAGGGCCTCTCCACCCAGTCGCACCTGCGCGTGGACGACGCGGCCTTCGCGCTCTACGTGCTGATGCAGTCCTTCGCGCGGCTCAACGCGGTGGGCCTGCCCGCGTCGGAGTAGGCCGCGCCCCGCCGCCCCTCTTCAGCGAGGGGCGGTGAGCTGGAGCAGCCCCATCCGGAGCAGCTTCGCCAGCGTCTTGAGCGTCTCCAGCTCCCGCGAGGGGCTGGCCAGGACGATGGTGGACACATCCCACGTCCCGCTCACCAGGCCCGCGATCTGCCGCTCCTCGGGCTTGAGCAACGCCATGCCCTGAGGGTCGTGCACGACGACGGGAATCAGGAGCGGCGGCATGTCCGAGTAGAGCGCGGCCACGTGCTCGCGCTGCACCAGCCGGGCGAACTCGCGCACACGCCGGTCCGCGGGGTCGCTCGCGAGCAGGGACGCGCAGACGATGCCCGCCGCGTCGTACTGGCCCTCGCGCATCAGCACCGCGCCCTTCTCCAGCATCTCCGCCACCGGGTCCGCCTCCACCTGCGGCGCGCCCTCCACCTCCACCAGCTTCGAGCGGAGCAGCTCGTACACCCGCCGCGTCACCGACGAGCGCGACACGCCCATCGACAGCCGCAGCCGCCCCAGGTTCTGCGGCGTGGCGCACAGCCCCAGGATGATTCGGTGCATCAGCGGCTGGCTGGGGCTCGGCGGCGCCAGCGCGCGCACGCTGAGCGCGTCGATGGGCAGCGCCTTGTCCACGTCCGGCTGCTCATCCACCCAGCGCAAGGACTCGAAGAGCAGCTCGCGGATGCCCATGTCCGACGGCACCCAGTCCTCACCCGAGCGATCCGCGTCCTCCGTCCAGTGGAACGTGCCGCGCCCTGCAATCGTCAAGTCCGTCATCGCCGCGAACAGCTCCTCGCGGCCGAGGTCGCGAATCCACCGGGCCTGGATGCCATGCACATCGAAGGCGGCGTCCACGTCGGGCGTGCGCGACAGCTCATCGAAGGAGGCGAGCACCTTGGTGCCCGAGGCCAGCTTCGCCAGCGCGAGCAGCCGGGCCACGCGGCCGCGCAGCCCCTCGGAGGCGGTGGCCCCCACCTGGCCGGAGAGCAGGAAGAGCTTCCGCTCGCCGGCCTCCCAGGAGAGCTGGAGCGTGCCCGTCTTGCGGGAGCTGTCCAACCATTGAAGGAACTCGGGAAGCGGGTAGCTGAAGAGGTCGCCGTGGAGGGCCATGCGGTATGCGTTCGAGGATACAGTCACGAGCCGTGCGCGTCGCGCTCCTCTTCATCGATGGCGTGGGCATCGGCCGGAAGGACCCGGCCATCAACCCGCTCGCCCACCGCGAGCACCTGCTTTCCCGCTTCCAGGACGCCCCCAGCCCCCCGCTGCCCGACGGCGGCCTGTGTATCCCGGTGGACACGACCTTCGGTGTGCCCGGTCGGCCCCAGTCCGCTTCCAACCAGACGGCCATCCTCACCGGAGAGCCCGCGCCCGCGCTCCTCGGCCAGCACGTGCTGGGCTACCCCAACGCGGCCCTGCGCGCGCTGCTCGCCGAGCGCTCCATCGTCAAGCGCCTGCGCGCCGCCGGCCGTGAGGCCACGTTCGCCACCGCCTACCCCGCCGCGTACCTGGACGCGCTCGAGGTCCCCCGGCGCCCCACCACCTCGCCCCCGGAGTTCACCCCGCCCCCCGAGGCCCGCCGCCGCATGAAGCCCTCCGCCGCCAAGCTGGCCTTCGCCGCGGGCGACGTGCCGCTGCGCACGCTGGAGGACGCACGCGCGGCGGACGGCCTCACGCCCGACATCACCGGCGCCCACGCGCGCGCCTTCGGACTGCCCGCGCCCGAGCGCACGCCCGAGCAGGCCGCGGACATCTTCTGGCGCGTGGCGATGGGCGCGGACTTCACCTACTTCGAGCACTACCTCGCGGACGAGGCCGGACACGCCCAGGACTTCACCGCCGCCCACACCGCGCTGGACACCTTCGACGCCTTCCTGCGCGCCGTGCTCGCCACGCGCCCCGCCGACGCGCGCCTCATGGTGTGCAGCGACCACGGCAACGTGGAGGACCTGTCCACGCGCGGACACACGCTCCACCCCGTCCCCGTGCTCTACTTCGGGCCTCCATCGCCGGAGGTGGAGGCGCTCTCCACCGTCGCCGACGTGGGACGCACGGTGATGCGCTGGCTGGCAGTGGAGTGACGCTCGTGACGAGGGGATGGATGCGCGGACAGGGACGAGCGGGCCTCTTCGTCGTGGGGGCGGCCCTCATGGCCATGCTCGCCGGATGTCAGGCCCCGCGCCGCAGCACGGTGGACATCTCCCCCGCCGCCGCGCCGGGCGCCCTCGCGAAGACCACGGCCCTGCCCACCTCCAGCGGCGCGCGAATCACCCTCGAGTTCCAGCCGCGCGACACCGCCGCCGCGGACCAGGTGCGGCTGGCCGTCGAGCGCGCCCTGCCCCGGATGGCGCGCTGGGGCACGTTCGATGACTCGGTCTCCATCATCATCCACCCCAACCACGCCGCCCTGGAGCGCGCCGCCAACCGCCCCAACCACGACTTCCTCAGGGCGTGGGCCCGCTACGAGCAGATTGAACTGCAGAGCCCGCGCACGTGGACGCTCCTGGGCGCCAGCCAATCCCAGGTGGACGAGCTGCTCCTGCACGAGCTCACCCACAGCCTGATGTACCAGGTGGCCTCGGACCGGCTGGGCTGGACGCGCAAGCGCATCCCCCTGTGGTTCCGCGAGGGCATGGCCTCGTACACCGCCGAGCAGGGCTACCGCACCGCGTCCCTGGAGGACCTGGCCCGCTACTACGGCCTCCATCCCCAGGCGGACCCGCTGGCCCAGGCGGACTCGCTCTACCGACGCGAGAGCGACATCGTCTACAGCGCCGCCCACCACGCCTTCACCTTCCTGGTGCGCCGCTACGGCGAGCCCGTGGCCCGGGGCGTCCTGCGCGTCATGAGCCAGGGCCCCGACTTCCCGGAGGCCTTCGCCCAGGCCGTGGGCCTGTCCCAGGAGGCCTTCCTCCGGGACTTCCGCCGCTACGTCCAATGGCGCGGCTTCAAGGGCGGCCGCCTGCTCCGCCCCTACTCCTTCCCCACCCCGGACCACCTCACGCTCCCGCCCCCTCCCTCCCTCTGAGCCCTCCCCCTTCGCCCGGTTGAAATATTCAAAACTGCACACTGGATGCAGAGAACAAACCAGTGGCATTATTCCGGCGCGACTGAAATCCACGTGACGGGTTGGGGAAGCCCGTGCGGGGAGTGTGGAGGGGGTATCGATGACGGAGCAGCCGCGGAACAGCCCGGAGCTGTCCGCCGATGCAGCGGACTCGAGGACCTTGCTGGAGCGACTCCAGCGGTCCGCCGACGTCCTGGAGAACCTCAGCGGAGCGCGGGCCCCGGAGCTGTCCGAGGGCACGTCCGCGGCGTTGCGGCAGGAGGCCGCGGCGCTGCGACGCATGCGTGGGGAGCTGGGGCTCTTGCTCAAGAGCTGGTCGCTGCTCACGGACACGTCCCAGAAGCTGCTCAACCTGCCTCCGGACGAGCTGGAGTCGGGGGTGCGCGCGGCGCTGGAGGTGTTGGGACGGAACATCGACGCGCAGCGCGGCTACGTCACCCTGCTGTCGGAAGACGGCGAGCACCTGTCGGAGGCGTACGAGTGGTTCTCGCCCGGCATGAAGGCCCATGGGCTCGCGCAGCACCGCGGCCGCTCGCTGGTGGGCTTCCCCTGGTCGCTCGATGAGCTGCGCGCGGGGCGCATGGTGACGGTGACGGACGCGGGCCGGCTGCCGCCCGAGGCCGTCGAGGCGAAGCGCGTCTGCGCCCTGCTGGGCGTGCGCTCGTACATCACCGCGCCGCTGCTGCTCGCCGGAAGGCTGCTCGGGTGGATGGGCTTCGACTCGGTGGACGCCGCGCGCGAGTGGACGCCCGAGGAGCGGCACCTGATGCGGCTGACGGCCCACGTGGTGGTCAGCGCGGTGGACCGCAAGCGCCGGGACGCGCAGCTGTTGCAGGAGAAGGAGCGCGAGCAGCGCGCGCAGTCGCTGGGCATCCTCGCGGCGGGGCTGGCGCACGAGATCAACAACCCGCTGGCGTACGCGACGGGCAACCTGGAGTACCTGCGCGAGCGGCTGCCCGACGTCAGCGAGCCGACGGACGCGGAGTGCCTTCAAGTCCTGGACGAGGCGCTCGAGGGCACGCTGCGCATCCAGCGCATCGTCGCGGACCTCAAGGCGCTGTCCTCCACGCAGGTGGAGGCCACGGAGCCGGTGGACCTCAAGGCCGTCACCGAGAGCACGCTGCGGATGGCGGCCAACCAGCTCCGCCACAAGGCGCAGGTGGTGAGGGACTACGGCGAGGACGAGCCTCGGGTCCGGGGCACGTCGACGAAGCTGGGCCAGGTGCTGCTCAACCTGGTGCTCAACGCGGCGCACGCCATCCCCGAGGGCCACGTCTCCGAGCATCGCATCACCGTGAGCCTGCGCACCGACGCCACCGAGGTGCGGCTCGCCGTCTCCGACACGGGCTGCGGAATCGCTCCAGACGTCCTGCCGCGCATCTTCGACCCCCTCTTCACCACGCGCCGCGCGGGTGAGGGCATGGGCATGGGGCTGGCCATCTGCCGCGACATCGTCACGGCGCTGGGAGGACGCATCGACGTGCGCAGCGAGCCCGGGCGAGGCACCACGGTGGAGGTCACCCTGCCGCGCGCCGAGGCCCCCGTGCCGCTCGCCCCGAGTCTCCAGTCCCTCGCCCGCTCCGAGGGCCGACGGGTGCTGGTGGTGGACGATGAGCCGCGCGTGCTGGACCTGATGCGGCGCTTGTTGCGCGGCCACGAGCTGGTCACCGTGCCGGATGGACGCGCGGCACTGGCGCGACTGCGCGGGGACAGCGCCTTCGACGTCATCCTGTGTGACTTGATGATGCCGGAGCTGACGGGTGTGGACGTGTACCAGGCGGTCCGCGACTCCTGGCCGGGCCTGCACGAGCGCATCGTCTTCATCAGCGGCGGCGCCTTCACGCCGGAGACCAAGCGCTTCCTCCAGGAAGTGAAGAACCCGGTGCTCGCCAAGCCCTTCGATGCCCGGCACCTGCGCGACGCGGTGATGGCCGTGGCCCTCCCCCCTCGGGACTGAGGGCCTGGGCGTCAGGGCGGCGACGACTCCACGAGCAGTTCCACCCGGCGGCTGCGCGCCATGCACCCCGGGGTGCCGTCATTGCACGGAGGCAGGTCCGCGCCCTGGGTCTCCAGGACGAGCCGCGCACCCTCGATGCCAAGCGCCTGGAGCTTCGCGGCCACGGACTGCGCGCGGCCCAGGCCCAGCGAGGCGTTGACGGACTCGGGACCGAGGATGTCCGCGTGTCCGCGCAGCCGGACCCGCAGCCGCGGCCCCCGGTGGAGACACTCCGCCGCGCGCAGCAGCGAGGCCTCCCCTTCCGCCGAGAGCCGGGTGTCGAAGAAGGCGAAGAAGACGGGCTCGAGCTCGCAAGACACGGCAGGCGCGACGACCTCCGCGATGGACGCGGTGGCGGGACGCTCGGGCGAGAGTCGACGCGCCTCCGCGAGGACCTCGTCGACGACACGCGCGGCCACTTCGTCGGGGAGCGGCGTGTTCACCACGGGGCCGTACTCGATTCCGACGATGGCCTCCTGAGGCTGTCCCAGGAGCATGAAGGCCGGGCGCTGCTGCCAGTGCAGGGTGACCCCGTCGCGCTCGTAGGCCGTCGAGGTGACTCGCACCGTGTCACCAGGACGCGCGTCGATGGTGACGCGGCCACGCATCACGAAGCGGTACGCATCCACGTACGAGAAGACCGACGAGCGCCCCTCGTACACCACCGACACGTCGAGCCAGCGCAGCCCCAGGGGCAGCACGTGTCGAGGACCCGCGCCCCCCGTGGACGGCAAGGTCCGCCCATCCAGCGTGTAGTCCACGGAGACGAGCGCCCAGAATCCGTCCTGGCTGAGCCTGTCATCGTGCGCCAGCTCCAGCCACGCGTCCCCGGTCGCCACGGGCTCGGCACCCGCGTCGCCCGCCACGAGACTCGCGAGCAGGAGGAGACACGCCGCGAGCGCCCCCCTCCCCCATGGCCGAGGCTTGAAGGCACGCACGCCACCGCCAGAAGCGCATTTCGTGGCCCCCCGCATCGGCGTGACTCAGGGCTTCGCGGCGGGCGGCGGAGCCTGCTGCGCCGCGGGGCTCGGGAGGAGGGGCGGACGGTCCTTGCCCTCCACCGCGCGCTGCAGCTCGATCTCCTGCAGCAGCGCCGCCGGCGCCACCGTGGACACCGGCACGTTCCCGCTCTCCGCGCCGCAGAAGCCGTTGAAGATGCCGCGCTTCTGCCCCGTGGCGATGATGCGGTTCACCGCGGACAGCGGCGTGCCGACGATCTCCACGCCACGCACCAGCGTCTCCTTCCCCGTCTTCACGTCCACCCGGTACACCATGCGCGGTACGCCCTTGAAGGCCTGGTAGCCATAGCTGGACGTGTTCGTGTTGCCACCGGTGATGTCGCGGATGATGAGGCCGTACGGCTTGCCCTGCTTCTTCGCCTCGTCGATGAGCATCTGCTTGAGCTTCTCGTCGCTCACCTGACGCGTGCTCTCCACCATGAGGTTCGCCATGCGCGCCACCGGCTTGAGCGTGCCCTGGCTGCGACCGTGCCCGTTCGACCGGAGGAAGCCCTCCACCGGCCGGCGTCCCAGCAGGTAGTTGCGCAGCACGCCCTTCTCCACCAGCGTCACCCGCTGCCCCTTCACGCCCTCCTCGTCGTAGAGGTAGTAGCCGTTGAGCGGCTCCCCCGCGAGCGAGCGCTGCGAAGGGTCATCATGGATGGACAGGAATGAGGGCAGCACCAGCTTGCCCACCTGCCCCTTGAAGGTCTTCCCCTCGTTGTCGCCGTCCTGCCGGTCTCCCTCCAGCCGGTGGCCCACCGTCTCGTGGAAGAGCACGCCGGAGGCCTCGGGCGCGAGGATGGCGGGGCCCGTGTACGGGTCGATGGCCGGCGCCTGTCGCAGCGCCAGCAGCTCCTCGATGACCTTCGCCGCGGACTGACGGATGCGCTCGTCGTCCGGCAGCCCCGCCTCCGTGGGCGCGTAGAAGTCCCGCGAGTCATCCAGCAGCTGTCCGTCCGGCGCCCGCGTCACCGCGGAGACGTGGAGCCCGTACAGCGTCTCCTCCGTCACCAGCCGCGTGCCCTCCGTGGACACGAACAGCCGCGTCACCTTGTCGGCGGTGATGCGCACCTCCGAGTCGAACAGCTCCGGATGCGCGTTGAACTGCGCGGACACCTCGCGCGCCACCTTCACCCAGCGCGCCCGGTCGAACGGACGGGCCACCGGCGGCTGGACGAAGGTGCTCGGCTTCTCCTTCGTGAAGGAGGCGGGCCGCTTCGGGTCCTCCACCGAGTACACGTCCTCGCCCTTCTTCTTCAGGAACTGGAAGAGCGCGGACTTGTACTTCTCGTCCGTGAGCAGCCACAGCGACGTGCGCAGCGCCAGGGGCGAGTCATCCAGCGGCCCCTCCTTGCGCGCCGTGTAGCTGGTGCCCTTGGTGGAGAAGGAGAACTCCAGCCCTTCCGCGACGGAGCTGTCGAAGGCGTAGTCGCCCACGCGGGCGTCGACGTACAGCCGCCGCTCCCGGTAGCCGTCGTCCATGAAGATGGCGCCAAAGCGCGCGGCCACGACCTCCTGCTCGTAGTCCTTGAGCTGGTAGCTCATGAAGTACGGTGGCTCGTGGCTCTGCAGCTTGAGCTGTTGTTGGTTGCGCGAAAGCTCGCTCGACATGGCGTCGAGGAGCACCTGGCGCGAGTCGGTCTGCGCGGGTGCCGCCGCCAGCAACATGGCCGAGGCCACCAGCAGGGGGAGAACGGGTCGGGTGAGGGCTGTCACGCCCCCCACTGTACCCAAACCACCCCGCAAGACGAGCAGGTCCGCTGACTCCAGGTGCCCCTCCCGACACCTGGAGTCGCGAACCCCTGCCCGGAGGGTCGACTTCCGGGCCCAGGCTCGTCTGCCTTACGCCTTCGTCACCTTCTCGCGGCCCTGGGGCACGCCCTTGGTGGCGTTGCGCGTGTCAATCACACACGTCGCGTTGGCCACCACGGCGGCGTAGTCGATGTTGGTGTGGTCCGTGAGGATGAGGACCGCGTCGTACTCGCCGAGCTTCTCCGGCTCGAGCGGGACGGACTTCATCTCCATGTTGAAGCCGTGGCCCTTGTGCAGCTCCGGCACGTACGGGTCGTGGTAGCTGAGCTCCGCGCCCTTCTCCGCCAGCAGCGTCATGATGCGCAGGGACGGACTCTCGCGCATGTCGTCGATGTCCTTCTTGTACGCCGCGCCCAGGCACAGCACCTTCGCGCCGTTGAGCGTCTTCTTCGCCTTGTTGAGCGCCTCCATGGTGCGCTGCACCACGTAGTACGGCATCTGCCAGTTCACCTCGCCGGCCAGCTCGATGAACTTGGTGTGGAACTCGTACTCGCGCGCCTTCCACGTCAGGTAGAACGGGTCGATGGGGATGCAGTGACCGCCCAGACCCGGGCCCGGGTAGAACGGCTGGAAGCCGAAGGGCTTGGTGCTGGCGGCCTGGATGACCTCCCACACGTCCACGTTCATGCGGTCGCAGAGCATCTTCATCTCGTTGACCATGGCGATGTTGACGCAGCGGTAGATGTTCTCCAGCAGCTTGGCGAGCTCCGCCACGCGCGTGGAGGACACCGGCACCACTTCCTTCAGCGCGCTGCCGTACAGCGCCGCCGCGACCTCGGAGCACTCGGGCGAGTAGCCACCGACGATCTTCGGAATCGTCTTGGTGTTGAAGCTCTTGTTGCCCGGGTCCTCGCGCTCGGGGCTGAAGGCCAGGTGGAAGTCCACGCCCGCCTTGAGGCCGTTCTTCTCCAGGATCGGCTTGAGCACCTCCTCGGTGGTGCCCGGGTACGTGGTGGACTCCAGGATGAAGAGCTGACCGCGGCGCACGTGCGGCGCGAGCGACTCACCCGTCTGGATGATGTAGCTCATGTCCGGCTCACGCGAGGCCGTCAGCGGCGTGGGCACGCAGATGATGACGCAGTCCAGCTCCTTGGACCGGGAGAAGTCCCCGGTGGCCTTCAGCTTGCCCGCCTTCGTCAGCTCCGCCAGCGGCGCGCTGGGGATGTGCTTGATGTAGCTCTCGCCCTTCTCGATCTTGTCGAGCTTGCGCTTGTCGACATCGAGCCCCACGACCGGGAAGCCGGCCTCGGCGAACGCCATGCCCAGGGGAAGACCCACGTACCCCAGCCCCACCACACCGACCTTCGCCTCCCGCCGACGAATCCGCTCCAGCAGCGGGCTGCCCACCATCACCCTCATCGTCCTCACCTCTCCTGATGCGACGTGCCGCTGAGCGGTCACGCCCCGACCCGAACACTCACCTGAAGACCACGACCCACTTCAAACTCGACGGAGGCTTCACCTGCCCCCGGAACTCCACCGTCACCGCGGGCACCACCCGCCCGTAGCCGGGCGAATAGCGCGAGGGCACCACCTGCGACTCCAGGCCCTCTTCCAGCAGAATCCATGCGAGCGGCGCCCCCTCCGGGCCCAGCTCCACCGCGACGGGCGCGAACACCAGCGGCTCCTCCGCCGCGCGCTGCGCCCGCGCGAGCACCTGCGCGTCCGGCGTCACCCGCCGGGCCTGCTCATCGGGAAGATGAAAGCGTCCAATGACCTCGTGAGACCCGGTGCCGATGAAGGAGTCCCGCCCCGCCAGTGAGCGCTCGCGCCGGTCCAACCGGAACGTGCGCTCGATGCCGACCGGTGCCGGCAGCAGGCGGTAACCATCATGGCGGACCCGCAATCTGTCCACGGTGGTGCCAGGAAGGAAGGCCACCACGCGCGCTTTGGCTTCCTCGGGCAGCGCGAACAGCCGGGCCTGGTCGAGCGTGGCCTGCTCCGCGCCATCCACCTGCACGGTGTTGTGCGCGGAGGTGCCACGCAACGCGTTGCGCATCGCCGGGTCGCGCGTGTACGAGCCCGTGCCCGGGTCGACGATGACGGGACAGCCGCCCAGGTGCAGCTCGAAGGAGAGCTTGTCGTTGTGGCTGTGGCCGCCCACCCCGCGCTGGCCCTGCTTGCCCGCGCTCACGGTGACGACGGCGCCCGCGCCGCGCAGCACGTGGAAGCCGCCCTCCGGGAAGCTGATGGACCGCGGCGCCGCGCCGGGTGACAGGCGCTGGTAGCGCTCCAGGCCCACGTGCCCGAGCAGCCACGCGGCCTCGTCCGGGAGCTCGCCGCCCGCCAGGGACGCGTCTCCGAAGAGCGCCGCGCCCAGGCCCACCAGGTAGCCCTGCTCCAGGTCGCCGCGGTCTCGCAGCGGGAAGACGCGGCCGGAGTCGTTGTCGCCAATCTGCGGCGCCAGGCCCGTCTCGGAGGACCACGCGCGCACCGCGTGGAACATGCGCTTGAGCCGCGTCTCGTAGGCCGTGCCCAGCGCCACGCCCGCGCCCCGCGCCACCAGCAGCGCCAGGGTGAACAGCTCCACCGAGAGACGGTGGTAGGGAATGGAGCCCTCGAAGGAGGTGCCCTCGACGTGGACCTGCGCGGACATCTGCTCGCACAGGCCGGCCACCGCCAGCGCCACCTGGCGCGAGGCGCCGGGCAGCTCCGGGAACAGCAGGCCGACGACGAGCAGGCCCACGTGGTTGGAGACCAGGTGGTTGTTGGGCACCGCGCCCCGGTCCTCGAGGTGGGCCTCCACCCAGGACATGTGGTCCGCGAGCGAGCCGAGCAGCGGCACCAGGAACTCCGCGCGGCGCACCTCGGGCGCGTCGGCGAACATGGCCAGGGCCTGCGCCAGGTTGGCTCCGCGCAGCGCCACCTCCATGGCACAGGACCACTGCACGCCCTGCCCCACGGGATTGGCCTGGAGGAAGTCGAGCACCTGCATCACGAAGGCGGAGGCCAGCCGCGAGCGCTCACGGCGAGAGGTCTCCACCCAGTAGCCCTGCGCCAGCGCGATGGCGCTGTCGAGCCGCCCCATCACCCAGGGGTACTTCGGGTCATTCCCCTTCGACAGGAGCGGCATCCGCTCCACCGGCGCCAGCGGATAGCGGTGGCCGCTGAGCACGTCGAGCGACCAGTCCACCGGCTTGCCCTCGCCGAAGACGACGCGCGTGCCGAAGACGTCCCACTCCTGACGGAGCGCGGCCTGGGCCCGTGCGATGGCGCGCTCACGCGCGCCTCGAATCGTGGAGAGCGCGGCGAGCACGGACTCGCGCTGGGACACCTCGCACCATGCGCGCGAGGTGCGGCTGTTGAGCGCCTTCTGGGCCAGCTCCTCCGCGCGAGTCACGCCGAACGCGCTCAACAGCCGCACCTCATCGGTGCGCTCACGCCGTCGGTATCGCGCCTGCCGTGCCACGCCCTGCACACGCCGCACGGCGCTGAGGGCCAAGGCCCCCGGAGCCAGTCTGGCGATTGCCGCGTAGTAGTCGAGAGTCCCCATCAGTCCCTTCCGCCGCCCGTCGCAGAGGCCGTTAGCAAGGGTCCGGCCAAGGGGGCTCTCCGAGGAGTTGAGCGGGTTTGGGCGATCATCCCGCCCCGCGGGACGGTAAAAAGTCGGGAGGTCGCCGAGGAGCATGGGTAAAGGATTGCCGGGTGTCGGCGCCTTGTTTGCCCACCCTGGGCAGTGTTGCGCCCTGGAGGTGCCGTGCCCATACCTCTGCGCGTGCAAGTGGGTGCTCGGAGTGGGCGGAGCGTCGACCCGGATGTCGACGCGGGGGTGGAACAGGCGCTCGTGGCGGTGGCCGAGCGGGCCCTGTGCCGTGGTGCCCACGCGGGCATGGAGTTGTTGCTGCGCGAGACGCTCCGATTGACGGGGGCCTCCGGCGCGGCGCTCTTCGATGGACGCGTCTGCGTGGCACGCGTGGGCACGGGCATTCCGCTTCCCATGTCCGGTGGTGGACGGATGCTCAAGGTCTGGCCCGAGCGCGCGGACGGCGCGGTGCTCGAACGGCTGTCCGCCTTCGGGAGCGCGCTGCTCGCGGTGCGTGCGCGGGAGTCGGCCGCGAACGCACGTCATACGAAGCTGCTGGCCCAGCGCCGGGAGCTGGAGCGCGAGGTGGCCCGGTGGGAGCAGCGCCGCTCACACGCCGCCCATGACCTCAGGACTCCCTTGATGGTCATCAAGGGCTATCTGGACATGATGATGAAGGGCATCGCCGGGCCGATGAACCCGACGGTGCAGCGCTACCTGGACCGGATGATGCGCGCGGCGCAAGACCAGCGGGCGCTCATCGACCATCGACTGGGACGCGGAGCAGTCACGGACCTGCGGCCCTTGTTGCACACGGCCTTCGGTCCCGCGTCGCGACACGCGCAACGGTGCACGGTGACGATGGCGCTGCCGGAGCGTCCCCTGCTGGTGAAGGGAGCCCGCATCGAGGTGGAGACCTGGATGCGGGCGATGGCGCGCGGGCTCGCGTCGACGCGCGCCACCGCGATGGACCTCCAGGTCGAGGCGTTCGAGCCGACGAGCAGCTGGCGGGTGCTCGCGATGACTCGGGGCGGAGAGACTCCCTCGGCCAAGGCCCTCACACGGATGAGGGAGCTGACGCGCCGGCTCGGAGGAACCCTGGAGGTGCCGACCGACGAGGAGCCGCGCTGGGTCGCGCGACTTCCGGCGGAGCTCGGACCTCCCGGCGCCGCCGTCACGGGCTGAGCGATTCGCGGGCCCGCCCGCTCCCAGCATCGCGCCTCCACCCGACCATCTCGCGAGTCGCGCGTCGGGCCTGCCTGGAACGGCCGGGCGCGACGCCCCGGCCGCTGCTCGGCATGAGCGCCTTTCCATTCCGACGCGGGGCTCACCGCCACGGGTCGGGACAGGGCACCGAAGCCGATTCCGCGACTCGAGCCGCTACGCCGCGTTCGCGGGCAGGAGCTGTCGCACCAGCTCCAGCAGCCTGCCGCGCTCCACCTCGCGCTTGACGAGGTAGCCATCCGCGCCCGCCTCGAGTCCCGCGGCGCGGTCCTCGGGGCTGTCGAGCGAGGTGACGAGGATGATGGGCGTGGAGTGCAGCGTCGGGTGCGACTTGATGCGCCGCGCGAGCCCGACGCCGTCCAACCGGGGCATCTGCCAATCGCTCACCACGAGCTGGCACGACGTGCGCTCCAGGATGCCCCAGGCCTCCTCGCCGTCCGCCGCCGTCACCACCGGGAAGCCGGCGATCTCCAGCAACGACTTCATCGCGAAGCGCGTCGTGAGCGCGTCGTCGCACACGAGGATGCGCGGACGACGCGACTCCGTCGCCATCGAGCGCGTCTCCGGCCTCGCCGCGCGCACGAGCTCCGGCGCGTTGAGCACCGGCACCACGCGTCCGTCATCCAGCACCGCCGCGCCGGCCAGATGCCGCACGCTCTGCAGATGCTTGCCCAGCGAGCGCACGACAATCTCCTGCTGCCCCACCACCTCGTCGATGGCGTACAGCACCTTGTCCCCACCCACGACGACCAGCGCCGCCGTCTGCACGCGGCCCGACTCGATGGCGAGCGGCAGCCGGGGCAGCCCGATGGCCTCCGCCAGCGGGAGGAACGTGAGCTGCGAGCCATCCACACGCGCCACCACGCGCCCGGCCACCGTGCCCACGTCGTCCGGCGTGAGGCGCATCACGCGCTCCACGCTGTCGGACGGAATCGCGGACACCGTCGTGCCCGTGCGCACCAGCAGCCCCAGCGCCGCGGCCAGCGTCAGCGGCAGGTCCACGGTGAAGCGCGTCCCCCGCCCGGCCCAGAACTCCACATCCACCGAACCCTGGAGCCGCGCCGCCGTGGCCTGCACCACGTCCAGCCCCACGCCCCGGCCCGACGTCGCCGTCACCTGCTCACGCGTGGAGAAGCCCGGCTGGAACACCAGCCGCGCGGCCTGCGCGTCGGACAGCTTCGCGGCCGCGTCCTCCGTCAACAGGCCCCGGCGCACGGCCGTGGCCCTCACGCGCTCGGGAGACAGCCCGTAACCATCGTCCTCCACCACCACGGCGATGCGCGCGCCCCGGGGCTCCACGCGCACCGTCAGCCGCCCCGTCTCGGACTTGCCCGCCTGGCGGCGCTCGTCCGGCGTCTCGAGCCCATGGTCGATGGCGTTGCGCACCAGGTGCAGCAGCGGGTCCTTGAGCGCATCCAGGATGCGCCGGTCCAACCGGACCTCGCCGCCCGCCAGCTCCAGCGCCACGTCCTTGTTCAGCCGCGCGGACACCTCGCGCACGGTGCGACGCAAGGGCTCCAGCAGCTGCGAGGCGGGCACCATGCGCAGGTCCCGCAGGTCATCGCGCGCCACCTGCGCCACCAGCGCGAGCTGCTCGCTGTCCCGGTGCGCCTCGCGCGACACCTCCAGCAAGCGCTTCTGCATGCTCCGCATCAACGTCACGCCCGAGCGCAGTGAATCCAGCGCCGCGCCACCGCCTCCCGCGAGCGTCAGCTCCGACGCGGCGCGCTCCAGTTGACGCAGCACCTCGTGCGTCCCATCCGACAACGCGCGGTAGCTCTCCGAGCGCCGCGCCTGCTGGGAGCGCCCCGCCACGAGCAGCTCCACCTGGAGCGCCAGCGAGTCCAGCGTCTTCACCGCCACGCGCACCGTGTGGTCCGTCGAGGCCCGGGCCTCCTGCTGCACGGGCGCCTGCTGCGCACCGGACGCGCCGTTCTCCACGGCCACCGGCACCGCGCGCAACGTCTCCACCGCGCGCGCCACCGCTTGCGGCGGCCGCTCGTGCTCGAGCTGTCCGCGCAGGTCCACCAGCGTGCCCGCGACCTCGGAGGCCGCGAGACTCGCCGCGTCGCCTCCCGGCTCCATGCGCGCGAACCCCAGCGCGGCGGCCTCGGACAGCGTGGCCAGCCGCGCGGAGCCGGCCTCCAGGGCCTGCACCTTCAGCCCGCGCGCCCGCTCCATCGCCTTGCGCACCACGGCCGCGCGGTCCGGCACGTCCGGCGAGCACAGCGCGCCGAGCGCGGCCTCCAGGAACTCCAGCGCCTCCAGCCCCTTCGCCGCGAGCCCGGACAGCACCGCGGCCGACTCGGGCAGCACCACGTCGCGGCCCAGCGACTTGAGCAGCCCGGCCAGGCCATCCACCTGGGGCGCCTGTCCCGCGTCGCCCCGGGCCATGGCGGCCTCGATGCCGGACAGGCCGCGCAGCATGGACTCCACCGCGTCGCGAGGAAGGCCGTCATCCGTGCGGATGTGGGCCAGCCCGTCCTCGATGGCGTGCACCACCTGCTCGATGTCGTCGAGCCCCAGGCTCGCCGCCGAGCCCTTGAGGCTGTGCACCAATCGCTTGAGCGAGGGCAGGAGGTCCGCCTCGCGCTCGTTCGAGGGGCCCTCCAACCCGAGCACCTTCGCTCCGATGGCTTGGATCTGCTCACGCGTCTCCGCGGAGAAGACCGGCCAGATGCTGCGCAAGAGCTGCGGATCCATGTCGCGCCCCTATTCCTGCGCCTGCCGTCCCGCGGCCGGGCCCCCGAGCTGCTCCAGCTCCAGCACCGTCAGCCGGTCCGGAGTCAGGTACAGGAAGGGTCCCGGCGGGGGCTGCGAAAGCTCCGACTTCGGCAACTCCTTACGCCCCTCCACCGTCTCCGCCGCCAGGCCGAAGCACTCCTCGTCCACCTCCACCACCACGATCTTGCCCAGGTCCGACATGCCGCCGCCCTCCAGCCCCAGCAGCTGGCGGAGGTCCAGCACCGGCACCACGCGCGAGCGGCTGGCCAGCGCGCCCAGCACGTGCCGCGGCGCCCCGGGCAGCGAGGAGATGCCACGCGCCTCGAGCACATGGTCCACGTGCTCGATTCGGACCGCGTAGCGCTCCCCTCCCACCTGGAAGGCGAGCACGGACAGCACCTCTTGATGCTCCTCGTGACGAGACTCGGCCAGGGCGCGCGCGCGCGCGCCGAGCACCTCGCGGCGCTTGTCCACGCTCACCCCGGTCGTCCCGAGCTGGGGCCTGGGCCCCGTGGAGTCCTTGCTCACCTTGACCTCGTCACCCGGCATGGGCTCGTCACTTCGTCGCGGGCAGCTTCAACATGTCACGCACCTTCGAGCGCAGGTCGTCCACCGACACCGGCTTGTTGAGGAAGGCGCTCGCACCCACCAGTTGTCCCTTCTTGCGACTCGCGTCGTCCTTCAGGGAGGTGAGCAGCATGAAGGGCGTGTCATGCAGGTTGGAGTCGGCGCGCACCGCCGCGCACAGGGCGAAGCCGTCCATCTCCGGCATCTGCACGTCGGAGATGATGAGGTCCGGCCTGTACTCGCGCGCCTTGTTCAGCCCCACCGCTCCGTTGGGGGCGTCGACAAACTCCAGGCCCCAGCCCATCAGGTAGACCTGGAGCAGATTGGTGATGGTCTTCGTGTCCTCCACGATGAGGACCTTCAAGGACTTTCGTTCCGTCGCCACATTCACATTCATAGCTGGTACCTACCCACCAGGTCCGAGAAGCGCTTCGAGAGATTGGTCAGGTTTCCAGCCACCTGTTCGATGCGTCGCGTCCCGATGACGGAGTCTCCCATGGCCGACGTCAGCTCGCCCATCGCCGCGGCGATCTGCTCCACGCCAATCGTCTGCTGCCGGGTATTGCCCGCGATCTGTCGCGCCGCACCGGACGATTCGCGAATGACTTCGGACAGTCCGAGGATGGCGTTGCCCGCGCCGCGCGCCAGCTCCATCGCCGCCTGCGCCCGGCGGCTGCCTTCTTCCGTGGCCGTGACGGCCGCGCGCGTTCCCTTCTGCACTTCGTTGAGAAGTCCGCGCACCTGCTCCGCGGCCAGCCGGGACTGCTCCGCCAGCGTGCGCATCTCCGTGGCCACCACCGCGAAGCCCCGCCCGTGCTCGCCCGCCTTCGCCGCCTCGATGGAGGCGTTGAGCGCCAGCAGGTTCGACTGCTCGGCCACGTCCTTCACCGTGCTGATGATGTCGCCAATCTGGAGCGTGCGCTCGTTCAAATCCGTGATGGAGAGCGCGATGGCCTTCACCTGCTCGCCCAGCTTCTCCATGCCGGACACGCTCTCCGACACCACCTTCTGGCCTTCGGCGCTGAGCGTCTCCGACTTCTGCGTCTGGGAGATGACCGAGTCCGCGTAGGCCGTGGCCTGCTTGGAGGTCTGGGCAATCTCCGCCACCGTGGTGCTCGTCTCGCTGATGGCGGACGCCTGCTGGTGCGCCATGGCGGACTGCTGCGAGGACGTCGTCAGCACACCCGCCGCCTCCTTCTCCATCTCCGCCGCCGCGCCCTTCAGGTCCTCGAGCAGGTGCGCGAGCCCCTCCGACATGGCCGCGAAGCTGCGCGACACCGCGCCAATCTCGTCGTTGGCCTCGGTGTCGAAGCGCTGGCGCAGGTTGCCCCCGGCGATTCCCGCCGCCGCGTGCGACAGTCGCTCCAGCGGCACGACGAGCAGCCCGGACAAGAACCACGACGCCACCAGGCACGCGGCCAGGATGAAGACGCCGAGCACCAACGTGAAGCGCGTGGTGCCTCGCAGCGCGTTGGTGAGCGCCTCCTCGTGGAGCGCCACCTGCACGGTGCCCACCCGGCGCGAGGCGCCTGCCTGCGGCGCCACCACGGGGGTGGAGGACTCCACCACCGCCTCGTCGTTGATGACCAGCCGGCGCTCCACCGCGGTGTCTCCCTCGGCGGACGGCTGATCCGCGCCCGCGAAGCGCTCCGCGGCGACCTCCGCGAGCAGCTCGCCCTTCGCGTCGCGGACCAGCACGTAGGCCACGTCCGGGACGTGGCGCAGGACACCGTGCGCCGTGGACTGCAGGCGGCTGGCGTCCGGGCTGGCCGACAGCATGGGCGTGAGCGTCTTCGCCAGCTCCTCGCTCACCGCGTGCGAGCGCCGGGACAAGTCCTCCCGCTGCGCGTTGCTCATCTGCATCCAGAAGGCGAGCACGAGGATGCCCGCCACGAGCACGCCCGTCACGCCCGTGACGGCGACAATCTTGAAGCGCAGGCTGAGGCGGCCCATCGCGAGCAGCCCTGGCAGCGTCAGCTTCGTCTTCTCGAGGTCCACGTTGACTCCCACGGGCGAAAGCGCGCCGCTAGCGCGCGCCCTGCCATCCAGCCTGAGTTCTGGGTACCAGGGCCTGTCGCAGGCCGCCGGCGGTCATCGTCTCCACCCCACGCAGCGGGTGTTCATCATCCAGCCCGTCGAGCGAGCGCAGCGCGTTCTGTCGCGCGCGCTCCGCGTCCTCGGGCCGGTCCATGCGTCCGTAGAGCGCCACCAGCGTCGCGTGGCCGAGCGCCAACCGGGGCTCCAGGTACAGCGCCTTGCGCACCGCCTCCACCGCGCCGTTCAAGTCCCCGCGCCCCTCCGCCACCATGGCCAGCAGCAGGTACGCCTCCGGCACCAACGCCTTCGCCGCCTCACGCGCGAGCGCCTCGGCCTCCTCGAAGCGGCCCGAGCGGGCCGCGTCCAGCGCGCGCTCCATGGGCCCCGTGGCGCTCCCGCTCGAAGCGGGCACGGCCTGCGGGCCCCGCGCCTCTCCCGCGCCATGGGGTTTGTGCGGGCCCGTGGCGATGGCGGACAGGCTCACGACGGGCATCTCGGTCCCCGAGGGCGTGCGCGCCGGTTGGGTCGAGCCCCCCTCCCCCAGCGCCGAGGGACGCGCCGCGGCCCGCGCCGCCGTGCGAAGCAGCGCCTGGGCCGCGTCGCGCACGGCCCGGGGCGTGGGCGGCGCGGGCCGCGTCCAACCCGGAGGCGGCACCCTCAACGCCACGCTGCCCTCGGCATCCACCGTCTCCAGCCCCAGCCCGTTGGTGAGCGGCACCTCGGCGGGCGACACGAACAACAGCCCGCCCGGCGCGAGCACGGAGACGAAGTGCGTGAGCACCTGGCGCACCAGCTCGGGCGGGAAGTAGATGAGGACGTTGCGGCAGAAGATGGCGCTCGGCGCGCTCACGGGCGGCGGCTCGTTGGCCAGGTTGTGGCGGCGGAACTCCACCGAGCGGCGAACCTGCGCGACGACGGAGAGCTGATCGCCCTGCGGCTCCAGGTAGCGGCGCTCCAGCTCAGGCTCGATGTGCCGCAGCGACCACGGGCCGTAGAGCCCCGCGCGCGCGCGGTCCAGCGCCCGGTTGGACACATCCGTGGCGAGCACCCGGAAGCGGCCCTCGGGGACGCCCGCCGCGAGCAACGCCATGGCGATGCTGTACGGCTCCTCGCCCGTGGCGCAGCCCGCGCTCCACACCTGGAAGAACGGCCCCGCCGGCGGCACGGCCAGCCGCGCCAGCGTGCGCAGGTGCTCGGGGTGACGGAAGAAGTACGTCTCGCCGATGACGGCGTGCTCGATGAAGGTCTCCACCGCCTGCGCGTCGCGGCGCAACAGCCCGCGCAGGAACGACGCGGGCGCAAGGCCCCGCGCCTCCGACGAGCGCGCGAGCGCCGTCTCCAACGTGCGCCGCAGGCTGTGCGCGAGCGTCAGGCCGCAGGCGGCCCGGAGGACCTCCTCCACCTGGATGAGCGTCGCGTCATCGAGGACGGCCTCGCTCACGCCCCCTCCGACCCCACCAACACCGCCGAGACGCGCAGCAACGGCCGCACCCCTTCGGGCGTCCGGCACAGGCCCGCCATCAACCCCGTCCGGTCCCACGGCAAAGTCACCGTGCCATCGGGAGTGCCCTCCACCAACGTGGGCGCCTCCACCAGATCCCTGACACGGTCCACCAGCACGGCCACCGGGCGCGCGCCCTTGCAGATGACCAGGTGCGCATCCAGCTCCGGCTGCCGCGTCACGCCCAGCAGCACCGCCAGGTCCACCGCGACGGCCGGGTTGCCTCGATAGATGAAGGTGCCCGCGACATGGGGCGGCGCCCCCGGCAGCGGCTCCAGTTCCACCAATCGCACCACCTCCTGCACGGCGTCCGCCGCGAGCAGCGCGCTGGTGCCCGCCGCGTCCAGGGTGAGGAAGAGCCCCGGCAGTCGCAGCTCTCCCGACAGGGAGATCAACTCCTGACGCAGCCGCGCCTGCTCGAGCTCCAGCGCACCCAGTCGCTCCTCGACGGAGGCCCGGCGCACCTGTGTGTCCACGGGGTTGTTGGGGGTGTCTGCCATGGGGACGGCCCCGCCCGCTTCAGCCCTGGCGCGCGGGTCGACTCACGCTAGTCCGGGCCAGGAATAACCGTCAATGCGGGGTCAAACTGACCGTCCCCCATAGGACGCGGCGGATGTGTGTCCTCAGCCGCCTCGACAGGTCGGGTGTCCGCCAGGCGGGGAGTGCGTCCGGAAGTGAAGATATGGTTTGATGCGGACCCGGCACACTCCTGGAGAATCCATGTTGCTTGTTGTCAGGGGGTACGAATGATCAAGGGCGACTCGCCGAACCCCGAGACGCCTGGCGCGCCGGGCGCGGATCCGCTCATCGGTCGCACCCTGAACGGCCGCTTCAGCATCCTGGAGCCCCTGGGTGTCGGAGGAATGGGCAAGGTCTACCGCGCCCTGCAGGCCCCCCTGGAGCGAGTGGTCGCGCTCAAGGTGCTCAACCCCAGCTTCCCCAGCAGCAGGGATCCAGGCTTCCAGAAGCGCTTCCTGCGCGAGGCGTCGCTGACGTCGAAGCTGCGCCATCCCAACACCGTCACCGTCATCGACTATGGCCAGACGGACGACGGCATCTTCTACATCGCCATGGAGTACCTGGACGGTCGCACGCTGGCCCAGGTGCTCGGGCAGGTGGGGCCGCTGTCCTGGTCGCGCTCGGTGGCCATCGCGCAGCAGATCTGCCGCTCGCTGCGCGAGGCGCACAGCCTGGGCATCGTCCACCGCGACCTGAAGCCCGCCAACATCATGCTGCTCAACGAGCAGGATCAGGACCTGGTGAAGGTCCTGGACTTCGGGCTCGTGAAGTCGGTGGCGGCGCCGCAGGAGGGGCAGATCTCCCCGGAGATCACCCAGAACGGCACGTTCCTCGGCTCGCCGCAGTACATGGCGCCCGAGCAGGCGCGCAACGCGACGGACGCGCGCAGCGACGTGTACTCGCTGGGCATCGTCCTCTTCCAGATGCTGATGGGCCGGCCGCCGTTCATCGCGCGCGACCACATCGAGCTCATCTTCGCCCACTACAAGGAAGCCCCGCCCACCTTCCAGCAGCTGCGTCCGGACCTCGCGATTCCGCCCGAAATCGAGGGCGTGGTGCGCCGCTGCCTGGAGAAGGACCCGGCGCGCCGCTTCCAGACGATGGACGAGATGCTGGAGGGCCTGCGCGAGGCGAGCATGTCCGCGGGCGGCAACAGCGGCATCTTCAAGCGCCCCGGCGGCGCGACGACGACGGGCCCCTACCCCTCTCCGCTGTTCTCCAGCGTCGGCAGCGCGTCCACCGAGTCGGGTGACACCCTCGCCGTGGACATCAGCGTCGAGGTGCCGGTGGCGGTGCAGCGCGCCCGGCAGCGCACGCTGCTCATGGGCGGGCTCGGCGGCGTGGTGGTGGCCGGCCTCATCGCGGGCGGCGCGGTGCTCTTCATGGGCAACAAGGAGACGCCCAAGCCCGCCGAGCCGACGCCCGCCGCCGTCGCGCAGGCGCCGGCGCAGGTGGCTCCCGCGGCGCAGGCGGCGCCCACGCCCGCGGGCAACCAGAAGGTCCGCTTCAAGCTGATGAGCCAGCCCAGCGGCGCGCGCGTGTTCTACCGGGGCAAGGAGCGCGGCGTGACGCCGTTCACCCTGGAGCTGCCGCCGGGTGAGGATGGCACCATCACCGTCGAGCTGACGTTCGCGCTCGAGGGCTACCAGATGGAGACCGTCGTCACGGGCGGCTCCGGTGACGTGGTGCTGTCGCAGAAGCTGCAGAAGCGCCGCGGCGGCCGGGGCGGCGGAGTGGAGGTGGCGACCGCCTCCTCGTCGTCCTCGGATGACGTCGACGTGCCCGAGCCCGTGGCCACGCCCGGGGGCATGTCCGCGCCGGTGATGCTCGCGCCCACGCAGGCGCCCGCGGAGCCGGCCGTTCCCCCCACGGCGGGCGCGGTGGGCGCGGCGGCGGCCACGCAGGCCAAGGGCGTGTCGGGTGGACTGACGGTGCCCGTGCTGCCCACGGCGGCGCTGGCCTCCGCGCGCGGCGACGTGCTGCCCTACAACGAGGACATGCCCCGGCCGGAGATGATCGACCAGAGCAAGGACCTCATCTACACGCGCGAGGCGATGGCGGCGAAGGCGGAGGGTGTGATGATCACCCGCTGCACCATCACCACCAAGGGCCGCGTGGAGAAGTGCCGCGTCATCAAGACGGTGCCGTAC
Organism: Myxococcus sp. AS-1-15; assembly: GCF_020037055.1. NCBI lineage: Bacteria > Pseudomonadati > Myxococcota > Myxococcia > Myxococcales > Myxococcaceae > Myxococcus > Myxococcus sp. AS-1-15. The sequence continues at coordinate 197,902 of NZ_JAIQDF010000004.1, forward strand.
ATGGAGAAGGCCGTGTTGGACTCGCTCCAGTCGCGCACCTACAAGCCCGTCATCTACCAGGGCCATCCGGTGAACGTGGACTACACCTTCAGCATGCGCCTGGTGGCTCCGCGCCGCTGAAGTCCGTCAGGCCCTTCGAGGACGTGAGCGCCGCCCCCGGTCTTCCGGCAAGGGCGGCGCTCCTGTCTCGGGCCTCAGCCGCGCCGCCGCCGTGCACGCAGTAGCGCGAGCGCCGCCAGCCAGCCTCCGGCCACGACGGCGCCCGGCGCCGAGGCGCAGCCGGTGCCGCGCCCGTCTCCCAAGAGGGCCAGCCCCGTGTTCTTCATGATGCACTGATTGGGCGGCAGCCCCTTCGGGTAGATGGAGCAGAAGCCCTCGGCGGAGCCCGCGTCGATGATGCGCTTCTGCGTCTCACCGAGCGGCGCGGTGCGCTCCATCGTCGCGCCCGGATAGGGCACGTGGTCCAGCCCCACCACGTGGCCAATCTCGTGCGTCATGGTGTTCTGCAGGTCCATGGCCACGCAGTCGACGGACTCGGAGCCCTCCACGCACGGCGGAGCGTCCACCGTGGTGAAGAGGTACCCCGCCGCGTTGACCTCGATGTCCGCGTCCCACACCCGCCCGCTCTCGACGCCGTGGGAGGAGATGGTGATGGCCAGCGTGCGCGAGTCCTCGTCCCAGCACGCGTACTTGTTGCCGCAGGTCATCTCCGTCCAGCACGCGTCGTCTTCAGGGGCGACGTCGAAGCAGTACGTCTCACGGAAGGTGATGATGTTGTAGTTGGACGCGGGGTCCTCCTTCACGTACCCCACCTCCACCTTCCCCTCCCAATCCCTGCCCCGGCGGAACGTGTAGTCGCTGCACGTCGCGGCCACGCGCCGCCACGACTCGAAGGAGGCCTCGATGGCGGCCACCTCCGTGTCGCCCGGCGTGCGCGCGCTGCCGGCGGCATCCAGGTGGTAGACGTACTCGGGGGCGGGCCAGACCAGACACATGCGGCCGTTCCCGTTCGCCGTGGTGCGGCGGTAGGGATACGTGTCCTGAGCCACGGCGGGCGCGCTGGCGACGAGCGTCAGCGCGAGCACCAGGGGCCTTCTCACGGGCGGCCCTCCGCCGCGCCGCGCCTGCGCCGACGCAGCCACGCCCACGCGAGCAGCGCCGGCCCCATCGACGTCGCGGTGGCGCCCGTCGCGGAGCAGCCCTTGTCGCCCACGGGGCCGCCCACCAGCGTGTCCATCGCCGGGTGGAAGTCGGACTGGCTGGGCTTGCCCTTCGGATAGACGTCGCAGACGAAGTCGCGCGAGCCCGGGTCGATTTCGCGCTTGGACACCTCGCCCGGCGGCGCGCTCGGGAACATGGTCGAGCCCGTCACGCGCGTGTGGTCCAACCCGATGAAGTGGCCAATCTCGTGCGTGGCGGTGTTCTGCACGTCGGTGGCGACGCAGTTGCTCTGCCCCTGCGCCGTGCACGGAGGCCCGTCCACCGCGGTGAAGAAGTACCGGCTCGCGTTGAAGGAGATGTCCGAGTCGTAGATGATGCCCGAGCGCTTGTCGTACGTGGTGAGGGTGATGGCGAGCGTGCCGTCGTCGTCATCCCAGCAGTCGTGCTGGTTCGCGCACGTCTCCTCTTTCCAGCAGGGGTCGGTCGACTGCACCAGCCCGCTGCAGTTCTGGGTGCGGAAGAGCACCACGTTGTGGTTCGTCTTGCCGCGCAGGTAGCCCACCTCCCGCGAGTCCACCAGCGGCCCCTCCCGCAGCGACAGGTTGCCGCAGGAGGTGAAGATGTCCTGCCAGCTCTGGAAGGAGGCGCGGATGGCCTGGAACTCGGTCTCCCCCGGCGTGACGGGGTTGCCGTCGCGATTCAGGCTCCAGGTGACGAGCGGCACCGTCCAGTACAGCGCCTGGGTGGATGGGTCTCCCGCCGTCACCCGGCTGCGCACGTACGGGTCGAACTGACCGACGGCCATCAGCGTGAGCAGCGTGGCCACGGGCATCACGGCGTGGACCCCTTCTTCAGCGCGGCGCGCACGGTGGCCTTCAGCTCCTCCAGCGTCCGGGGCTTCTGCGTGGCCGTCGTGGGCTTGCGCGTGACGGGGTCCAGGAGGAGCGCGTCGGAGTGCTCGGGGATGACCATGGCGGGCTTGCCGGCCTCGTCGCGGCGCACCTGGAACTTGCCCTGCGCCATGCCGGCGACGCGGAAGGCGGAGGCGCCGCGCTTGCGCAGGAAGACGACCACCTCCTCGTCCTTCTTGAAGGTCGCCAGGCCATGCACCGTCTGGCCGACGTCGCCCACCTCGCCTCCGGGCTGCGTGACGAGCACCGTGTTGCCCGGCTGGCCCTTGAGCGGGTCGGTCACCTGGACCTCGATGTCGGTGACGATGCGCCGACCATCCCCGCTCCAGCGGCTCTCCACGCGGCGCACGACGCCATGAACGACGGCATCCGCTTCCTGGGAGAGCTGCGTCACGTCCACGCGAAGCTGCGTGGTCGCGGACGCGGTCCATCCCCCCAGGAGCGCCACCGTCAACATTCCCAAGCGAAATCGCTGACGAATCGACATACGCGTTATCTCCCTCGGGGCGCACCATACCTCAGCGCGCCCATCCGCGTTGACCCCTCGACCGCCTCCCTGCTAATCCGCGCGCCCGTATGACTTCCGCCCCTCGCGTCCGCTTCGCTCCGTCTCCCACCGGATACCTCCACATCGGCGGTGCCCGGACGGCGTTGATGAACTACCTGCAGGCCCGCCGCTATGGCGGCACCTTCATCGTCCGCATGGAGGACACGGACCGCGTGCGCTCCACGGAGGCGTCGGTGCAGGCCATCCTCGACGGCCTCGAGTGGCTGGGCATCGACTGGGACGAGGGCCCCGGCAAGGAGGGCCCTCACGCGCCCTACTTCCAGACCCAGCGCCTGGACACCTACCGCGAGCACTCCCAGCGCCTCCTGGCCGAGGGCAAGGCCTACCGCTGCTACTGCACCCGGCAGGACCTGGAGGCGCAGCGCGAGGCGGCCGAGAAGGCCGGCGCCTTCTACAAGTACCCGGGCACGTGCCGTGAGCTGAAGGGCCCGCCCGAGGGCCGCCGCGAGGAGGAGGCCGTCATCCGCTTCAAGATGCCCTCCACCGAGGGCACCGTGTCGTTCGACGACAAGGCGCTGGGCGTCATCACCAAGCCCTACTCGGACCTGGACGACTGGGTCATGCTGCGCGCGGACGGCATCCCCCTCTACAACTTCGGCTGCGTCATCGACGACCACCTGATGGACATCACGCTGGTGGCGCGCGGGCAGGAGCACGTCAACTCCACCTTCCCCCAGCTGATGCTCTACATGGCGCTGGGCTGGAAGCCGCCCGAGTTCGCGCACCTGCCGCTCATCCTCGGACCGGACCGCGAGAAGCTCTCCAAGCGCAAGCACCCCGAGGCGGACGTGATGCTGCACAAGCGCACGGGCATCCTGCCGGAGGCGCTCAACAACTTCATCATCCGGTTGGGCTGGAGCCACGGCAACGACGAGGTCATCAGCCGCGAGCAGATGAAGGAGTGGTTCGACTTCTCCGGCGTCGGCACCACTTCCGGCGTGTGGAACCCAGAGAAGCTGCTGTGGCTCAACCAGCAGTGGATGAAGGAGCTGCCGGAGGCCACCGTCGCGGAGCGGCTGGTGCCCTTCCTCGAGGCCAAGGGCTTCCAGGTGAAGGGCGACTCGCGCCTGGTGCCGCTGGTGCACGCGCTCAAGGAGCGCTCGCGCACGCTGGAGGAGATGGCGACCACCGCGTCGCTCTACTTCCGCTCCGGCGTCACGCTGGACGAGAAGGCCGCGGCCAAGCACCTCACGGGGGACTCGCTGGGGCTCTTGCGCAAGGTGCGCGACGGCATCGCCGCGCTGCCGGAGTGGACGGTGGAGGCGCTGGACGGCGTGGTGAAGTCCGTCAGCGAGTCCTCCAGCGTGGGCATGGGCAAGGTGGCACAACCCGTGCGGGTCGCCATCACGGGCACCACCACGAGCCCGGGCATCGGCGAGACGCTGCTGCTCGCGGGTCGTGACGAGGCCCTGCGCCGCATCGACGCCGCCCTGGCGCGCGGCGCGTGACCTCCGCCTCACGAAGCGGTGGACGTTCCCCGCTTCGGCCCCTATCTTCGCGAGCCATGATGCGAGCGCTTGACACCATGAGACAGCGTTTTTATAAGGCGCGCCCGCTCGGCGCGTTGATGTGTGCGCTCTGGGCGGTGGTGGCGAGCGCCGAGGTGGTCAGTGGCGCCCAGCTCCCGGACGGCTCCCAGAAGGTGGGGGAGAATCGGTACCGGACGCCGAAAGACTTCGAGGCGACGTTGGATTACTACCGCTCGGTCTACTCGACGAGCAGTTATCCTCGGAGGCAGATCGTCAACCAGCCGGGCGTGAAGGCGGTCCACATCACCAACCCCTCGGGGAAGAACTTCGCGGGGCTGAATATTTACGAGGCGAACGAGGAAGTTCGCATCTACATCGTCCCGACGCAGCAAGCGGCCAAGCCGGCGAAGAAGCCGGAGCCCAAGTCAGGGAAGAAGAAGTAGAGCAGTCAGCAGGAAACGCCCACCGAAGTTGTTGCAGTCGATGGGCGGTGTTGGTAGTAGAGGCAGCCGCAGTGATTGGGGAATCGTCTAACGGCAGGACAGCAGACTCTGACTCTGCTTATCTAGGTTCGAATCCTAGTTCCCCAGCTCGCAGCACCGCAGTCCGCAGCAAAAAAAGCTCGAATCAAGATGGTTGACGAGAGCTGAAGCAGGATGTAGGAAGCAGCAGCAGAAACACGGTGGTTGCAGCGAAATGTCGGCCCTGTCGTCTAGCGGTTAGGACGGTGCCCTCTCACGGCACAAACTCGGGTTCGAATCCCGGCAGGGTCACTCAGACGCCGCCTTCTGAAAAGAAGGCGGCGTTTTGTTTTTCCGGAGTGGGGTGACGCATGCGGCCGCTCGAGGCGTTGCTCGAAACCGAGGACCCCGCGTGGCCGTTGGTGCGGGAGTGGTTGGGCTCGGCGAGCCACCCGGTCGAGGTCCTGCCTCGCGACGAAGCCGCCGCCGGAGCTGTGCTCCACCTGCTTCAGGTGACGACGCGCTCTCCCCTGGGCGCGGTGGCCTACGAGACAGGGGGCCTGCTCGTCGACGGGGGCTGGCTCCGAATCCTGGGCGGCGGAGGCCCGCGCATGCGCGGCAGTCTGGCGACGTGGAATGCGCTGGGCCCGCATCCCGCAGTGGCTGCGAGCCGGGGAATGCTGCTCGTGGCCCATGATGTCCTCGGCGGCTTCTTCGCGCTCGACGGCGGGGCACTCGGCGAAGGGCGAGGCAGCGCGTTCTACTTCGCGCCCGACACGCTCCGCTGGGAGGACCTGGGGCGTGGCTACTCGGACCTGCTGGCCTTCTTCCTCTCTGGAGATCTCGCCGGGTTCTATGGCGCGTACCGCGCGGCCGGCTGGAGCGAAGAGGCCTCGAGGCTCTCACCGGATGAGGGCTTCTCCCTCCACCCTCCCCTCTGGACGGCCGAAGGCAAGGACCTCACCCAGGTGTCTCGACGGGCTGTGCCCATGACGGAGCTGCTGGCGCTTCAGCTCGACCTCGCACGCCAGCTCGACGCCGGCGAGGCCTGAAGCACCGGCTCAAGCCGACGGCGCGAGGATGCTCTGGCGGAACGCGGAGAGCGCGGCGGCCAGTCGGTCCTGGGCTCGCTGGACACCCCGGCGCAACAGCAGCATCCGCACCTTCTCCGGCAGGACGCTGGCGCCCTGCGTGGTGCCGAAGCCCACCAGGTCCATGCGCAGGGTGATGGCCTCCAGCAGGTCACCCAGGTCCGCCTCGGGACTGGCCAGCAGCAGCACATCCGGCGGCCGGCTCTGCAGGCGCTCCGCCAGCGTTCGCCACTGAGGGTCCCCCGTCTCCACCACCACGACGTCCACCTCTTCGAGCTCCGGCGCGTACGGCGGCAGCTCCCGCACCTCGAACCCGGACTCGCGCAGCGACTCCAGTGCCTCGGCGCTGCCCACCACCGCCACGCGGCCCGCCTGGACCTGGCGTGACGACTCCTCGTAGGCCCGGAGCTCCTCCTCCAGCGCCACGTGCGCGGGCTCCGGCGCGTCCTGCCCGGCGGCCAGCAGCGCGGCGGCCTCCCGGGCCACCTCCCGCGCCTGCTCGCGGACTCGCGTCCCGGACGTGCGCCGCTCCAGCGCCGCGCGCACCTTGGCGCGCAGCACCCGCAGGTCATCGAAGGGCTTGAGGATGTAGTCGCTCGCCCCCGCCGCGAAGGCCGCGATGACGGACTCGCTGCTCGCGTAGGCGGTGATCATCAGCGCCTCCAGCGTGGGCTGCAGCGTCCGCGCCTGCGCGACGAGCTCCACCCCGCCCATGCCGGGCAGGTTCTTGTCCGTCACCAGCACGTCGATGCGCTGCTCACGCAGTATCGGCAGCGCCTCCTCCGCGCTCGCCGCCACCAGCACCACGAGGTCCGACTCGCGCTCCAACAAGCGGGCGCAGATGTCGAGCACGACGGGCTCGTCGTCCACCACCAACACCGTCGAGGCGAGCGTTCCCCCCTCCCCACCGTCGCCCTCACCGGTCTCGAACGGGAGATCCATGGCTTTGGAGATTCGCACAGCTTCACGCGGACTTCGAGGCTCGCATGCGGGGACCGGTATGCTTATGCCCGTGGCGAGCTTCGAGGACGCGTTGCAGGAGAATCGGGTGCCCCCGCTGTTAGGCGACGTGCGCCTGCGTTACGACGGGGGCCGGCTGGTGGGGGAATCCCGCCCGCCCCGGTGGGATGCGCGCATGCTGCCGGGCCTGTGTGTCGGTGTCGCCGTGGGCTGCGCCCTGGGCGCCGCCGTCCTGGTGGGACAGGAGAAGGGCTCGCTCCCGGCCGCCTCCGCCACCCTGGCCCTGGTGGCCGCGGCCCTGGTGGGAGCCGCCCTCCGGCTCGAGTCGAAGCTCGGCCGCCGCCGCTTCGTGCTCCACTTCCGCTCGGAGACCCTGCGAGTCGAGCGACTGGCGTGGACTCCCGGCGCCACCCGCACGGAGCTCATCCCCTTCGACGAGGTCCGCGCCGTGCACATCGTCGAGCGCACCGGCTCCGGCTACGCGCTGGTCGTGGAGTACGGCCCCCAGGGCGCCCAGGCCCGGCGCGCCGTGCTGGTGGAGAAGGTGCGCCACGCGGAGGGAGAGACGCTCCACCGCGTGTGGCGCATGCTCAGCAACGCCTTCGGCCTCAGAGGGGCGGGGCTCGCCGGAGGGTGATTTCGATGTCCGTGCCCTCGCCGGGCGTGGACGACAGCCGCAGGTTGCCTCCCGCCTGCGCCACCAGCTCGCGGCAGATGGACAGGCCCAGGCCCGTGCCGATTCCCACCGGCTTCGTCGTGAACAGCGGCTGGAACACGCGCTCCTGCAGGTCCACGGGGATGCCGCAGCCGTTGTCCGCCACCGTCAGCACCACGTCGTCAGGCCGCACCGCCCAGCGCACCTCGATGCGCCCCTGCCGCCCCGTGCCCGACATGGCCTGCGCGGCGTTCACCACGAGGTTGAGCAGCACCTGGCACAGCTTCACCGGCCCGAAGATGACGCGCACCGCCTCGCCGTTGCTCGTCAGCCGTGCCCTGTCCCGCACCTCCGCCCGCGCCAGCTTCACCGCGAAGGAGACCACCTCGGCCACGTCCGCGGTGGCCTCCATGTCCTCGCCGCGCGCCTGGGCCCTCAGGCCCAGCGCCACCTGACGCAGGTGCTCGGCGCCGTCCGCCAGGTCCTTGATGAGCGCGGGCAGGTCCTCCACCGTCTCCGCCACCGACGGGTTCGGGTCCGAAGACAGGTGCTTGGACACGTACTGGATGACGCTCGTCAAATCCCGCTGCAGCGAGGACACGTTCTGCGACAGGTAGCCCACCGGGCCCATCAGCTCGTGCGCGATGCCCGCCGTCACCTGCCCCAGCGTGGCCAGACGCTCCGACTTCATCATCCGCCCTTCCACCTCGCGGATGCGCAGCTCCAGCCGGGCAATCTTCAGCGCGTCGTCCAGCGCCGCCTGCAGCTCCGAGCGGTCCCACGGCTTGACGAAGTAGCGCGTCACCTGGCCGCGGTTCACCGCGTCGATGACCGCCTGCATGTCCGCGTACGCCGTGACGAGCATGCGCTTGGCGTCGGGGGCAATCGAACGCGCGCGCTCCAGCAGCTCCACGCCCGTCATCCCCGGCATCCGCTGGTCGGAGAGGATGACGCCAATCTCGCCCTTGCGCTGCTCGAGCAACGCCAGCGCCTCGCTGGGAGACGCGCTGCGGAAGATGCGGAAGCGCTGTCCGAAGTTCGCGTCGAAGACCCGCAGGTTCAGCGCGTCATCGTCGACGTACAGCACCGCGGGTAGTTCAGACGGGTTCATGACGCTCCTCCTGGCCGGCTATCCCTCAAAGAGGCCAGGCTGGTGCCGCCTAGAATAGCGCCTCCTCCGACTCCCTTTCTGCTGGGTGCCGACGGAACCGTCCCCCCGGGACGTAATGCCTCGCGAACTCTAGACCAACCAGACAGGTTTGACCCCCAGGAAAATCCAGACGAGTGCCCGTCACCCTGCCCGCTCACCGGGCATGCCGGCGACGGGAGGGCGCAGGAGGAGTGAGGGTTCAGCGAGTGGAGGTGAGGACGGGCGCGGGTGTGTCCGGGGACGCCAGGGCATCACCGGTGTCCTGCTCCAGGGCCACGGCCACCGCGTCCACGGAGGCGAAGCGGCCCCTGGGGAGGGCGCCCAACAGCGAGAGCACCGTGGGCGGGGCCTCGTTCTCACGAGCCACCCAGGTGAGCTCTTCCGCGGTGAGGGGGAACACCGCGCCGAGCAGGGCCTGATGCAGCGACTGCGCGAGAGGCAGCGGCGGGCCCACCCGCTCCTCCAACTCCGACACACCCTGGACAAGCCGTTCGCGTGTCATGTCGTCGTTCATTTGGACGAAGTTAAGCAGCGAACCGATTCGGCTGCCGGCCTTTTTTTCGTGCCCGCCCAGCAACCGGGAGAGCGGGCCACGCAGCGGGCCCCGGGTGGCCACCTTCCGCGGGGCGCCCCACCGTTAATCGCGCAACTTCACACGCACCCTCAGGAGGGACTTCGTCATGGCGCACCAGGACAAGCCCGACGACAAGCCGCGCAAGGCGGGCAGTGACGCGGATTACGCCGAGCGCATCGACCACGTGGAGGCCACGCGCCCCGAGCCCTGGCCCGGAATCCGCGGACGCTCGCACGAGGATGAGCAGGAGCTCCCCACCGGCACGCCGCGCGAGCAGCAGGCCCGGGTGACGGAGGCGCAACGCAAGCTCGAGGAGGAAGAGGCGGGCGAGCGCGAGCCCACCCGCGAGTAGAAACGAGAGGGCCCGCTCCCAGCCGCTCCGGGGACGGAGCGAGGAAGCGGGCCACTCACCTGCAAGCAGCCTAGAAGAGCAGCCGCGTGGGGTGCTCCAGCAGGCCGCGCAGCTCGCGGAGGAACTCCGCGCCGATGGCACCGTCGACGATGCGGTGGTCGCACGACAGCGTGGCCGACATCATCTTGCGGATGACCATCTGCCCGTCGCGCACCACGACCTTGTCCGTCACCGCGCCCACCGCGAGGATGGAGGCCTGCGGCGGGTTGATGATGGCGGCGAAGTTGTCGATGCCGTACATGCCCAGGTTGCTCACGGTGATGGAGCCGCCCGTGTACTCCTCGGGCTTGAGGGCCCGCTTGCGCGCGCGCTCCGCCAGCTCGCGAATCTCCGTGGACAGCGCCTGCAGCCCCTTGGTGTCCGCGTCGCGGACGATGGGGGTGATGAGGCCCTGCTCCAGCGCCACCGCGATGCCCACGTCCACCGAGCCGTGGTGGATGACCTGGTCACCCTGCAGCGACACGTTGACCTTCGGGTAGCGGCGCACGGCCATGGCCACGGCCTTCACGATGAGGTCGTTGACGGAGACCTTGAGGTCCATCGCCTTCGCCTCCTCGCGCACCTTCACCGCGGCGTCCATCTCCACCTCGATGGTGAGGTAGAAGTGCGGCACGCCGGGCTTCACCTCCGTCATCCGCTGCGCGATGACCTTGCGCATGGAGGACAGGGGCTCGGTGCGGGACTCCGCGCGCGCCACCGTCGGCGCCGAGGGGCCCTTCCTCGCGGCCGGCGCGGAGGGCGCCTGCGCGGGGGCCTTCGCTCCACCCTTGGCCAGCGCCTCCTCGATGTCGCGCTTCACCACGCGACCCGAGGGACCCGAGCCCTGCACCTGCGCGATGTCCAGCCCGCGCGCCTGGGCAATCTTCTTGGCGAGCGGACTGGCCCGGACCCGGCGTCCCCCACCGGACGCGGAAGGCGCCTGGGGAGCGGGAGCCTGGACCGGCTGCGCGGCGGGAGCGGCATTGGGGGCCTCGGGCGCGGCGGCCTTCGGCGCGGGAGCGGCGGCGGCCGCCTTGCCCCCCTTGGGCGTGAGGTACGCGATGGGCGAGCCGACCGGGGCCGTCTGGTTCTCACCGACGACGATCTCCGCCAGTGTCCCATCGTCGTAGGCCTCGATCTCCAGGTTGGACTTGTCCGTCTCCAGCTCGGCCAGGGCCTCGCCGGAGGAGACCTTGTCCCCCACCTTCTTCAACCACTTGACGATCTTCCCCTCCGTCATCGTCGGGGACAGGCTCGGCAACTGGATGGCGATGCGGTCCCCACCACCGGACGCGGCGGGGGCGGCAGCGGGCTTGGGGGCCTCGGGCGCGGCGGCCTTCGGCGCGGGAGCGGCGGCGGGCGCGGGAGCCGGCGCGGCGGCCTTCGGCGCGGGCGCGCCTCCGGCAGCGACCTTCTCGCCCTTCGCGCCGACATAGGCGATGGGCGCGCCGACGGGGGCCGTCTGGTTCTCGCTGACGACGATCTCCAGCAGGTAGCCGTCGTCGTACGCCTCGATCTCCAGGTTGGACTTGTCCGTCTCCAGCTCGGCGATGGCCTCACCGGAGGAGACCTTGTCCCCCACCTTCTTCAGCCACTTGACGATCTTCCCCTCCGTCATCGTCGGGGACAGGCTCGGCATCTGAATGGGCGTGGCCATACGGGTCAGGCTCCCTCGCGGTACAGCACCTTCTTCACCGCCGCGATGATCTTGGGCGCGTCCGGCTGCGTCGCGTTCTCCAGGTTCGCCGCGTAGGACATGTTCACGTCGAGCCCCGTCACGCGCTCCACCGGCGCATCCAGGTCGTCGAACGCCTTGGACTGGATGATGTCCACCACGGAGGCGCCCACACCCGCCAGCGCCCAGCCCTCCTCCACGATGACGGCGCGGTTCGTCTTGCGCACGCTCGCGAGGATGGCCTCCTCATCCAGCGGCCTCAACGTGCGCAGGTCCAGGACCTCCGCGTTGATGCCCTCCTTCGCCAACTCCTCGGCCGCCTGCATGCAGAAGTAATACATGCGGCTCCAGGTGATGATGGTGACGTCCGTGCCCTCGCGCTTCACGTCCGCCTTGCCCAGCGGCACCACGTGCTCGCCCTCGGGCACCTCGCCCTTGAGCGCGTAGAGCCGCTCGCCCTCGAACATGATGACCGGGTTCTCGTCCCGGATGGCCGCCTTGAGCATGCCCTTGGCGTCCGCGGGCGTGGCCGGAGCAATCACCTTCAGGCCGGGGAAGTGCGCGTAGTTGGCCTCCAACGCCTGGCTGTGCTGGCTGGACAGCCGGCCGCCGGCGCCGCCCGGGCCCCGGAACACGATGGGGCAGCGCAGCTGGCCGCCGGACATGTGGCGCAGCTTGGCCGCGTTGTTGACGATCTGGTCCATCGCCAGGATGGCGAAGTTCCACGTCATCATCTCCACCACCGGACGCAGGCCCACCATGGCCGCGCCCACGCTCATTCCACCGAAGCCCAGCTCGGAGATGGGCGCGTCGATGATGCGCGCGCTCCCGAACCGGTCCAGCAGTCCCTGCGACACCTTGAAGGCGCCGTTGTAGCGGCCCACCTCCTCGCCAATCAGGAAGACGTTGGCGTCGCGCTCCATCTCCTCGGCGAGCGCCTGGTTCAGGGCCTCGCGGTACATCAACTCGGGCATCGTCGGCTCCGACTCGAAATCAAAAAGGGTTGGGGTGTGACGGGCCGGGCACTAGTTGCTCAGGCCCGCCTTCTTGTCCGCGGCTTCCGCCTGCTCGCGCGGCTCCAGGTCCCAGGTGACCTTCAGCTCCTGGCCGCTCGGGTACTTCGGCCAGTTCGTCACCTTCACGCCCAGCACGCGCTCACGCGGGCGAACGTCCTCCTCGCCCGGCTCGACGATGGTGTCGCGCCACAGCTCCTCCAGGCTCGGCTCCGGGGACTCGTCCGCGAACTTCACCGCGGCGTCCACCTGCGCCTTCACCTCTTCCTCGATGCGCTCGAAGTCCGCGTCCGCCCCCAGGCCATTCTTGATGGCGTAGTCGCGCAGCTTGGGGATGGGGTCGTTCTTGCGCTCCTCCTCCACCTCCTGCTTGGTGCGGTAGTTGGCCGGGTCCGCCATCGAGTGGCCACGGAAGCGGTACGTGTTCGCCTCCAGCAGCACCGGGCCCTTGCCCGCGCGGCACCACGCGGCCGCGTCCTTCACGGCCTCGTACATCTTCAGCACGTCCATGCCGTCCACCGGCTCGCCGCGCATGTCGTACGCCGCGGCGCGCTTGTAGATCTCCGGCACCGCCGACGTGCGCGCGATGGCCGTGCCCATGCCGTAGCGGTTGTTCTCGCAGATGTAGATGACCGGCAGCTTCCACTTGGACGCCATGTTGAACGTCTCGTGGAGCGCGCCCTGGTTGGCCGCCGCGTCGCCGAAATAGCAGACCGTCACGCGGTCCTCGTTGCGATAGCGGCTGGCGAAGGCCATGCCGGCCGCGAGCGGAATCTGCCCGCCGACGATGCCGTAGCCCCCGTAGAAGTGGTGCTCGATGTCGAAGATGTGCATCGAGCCGCCCTTGCCCTTGCTGTAGCCGGAGCCCCGGCCGAACAGCTCCGCCATCACCATGCCCGCGTCGCTGCCGCGCGCCAGGGGCTGGCCGTGGTCGCGGTAGGCGCTGAGCATGTAGTCGTCCTGGCGGATGGCCTCCACGGGCCCCACCGCCACCGCCTCCTGCCCGATGTACAGGTGGCAGAAGCCGGCGATCTTCCCCAGCGTGTACTGCTGACCCGCGCGCTCCTCGAAACGGCGGATGAGGTACATCTTCCGGTACATCGTCAACAGCTGTTCTTTCGAGTACGGGCTGGCCACCGCGGGTGCCTCCATGCAGGCCGTCCCTCCTCACCCGGGGACGGCGAATGCCGTGCGCCTCATAGCGCGCGGACCTGGGACTTCAAAGCCTTTCAAACCCCGCGCCCTTCCCCCGAAAATTCAGGCGCGGTGCGTCAGGAAACCAGCGTGAAGTGCGGCACGCTGATGATGCCGTCCAGGAGCGTCACCGGCCGGCCGGAATGATCCGTGGCCAGATGAATGACGGTGGCGTCGGGGAAGCGGCGCCGGTAGTCGTTGGCGTGGGTGGGCTCGTTGTCGAAGGCGGCCACCACGGTCCCCAGCCGGCCCAGTTGCGCATGGGCCTCGCGCTTGAACGCATCGTCGTCGTCGTAGGGCGCGGGCTTCATCACGAGCATCACCCGCTCCCCATCCGGCACGGCCATGCCGAGCCGGCGCATGCAGGCGACGGAGCCCCCGCGCATGCCCTCGTGACGGCCCGTGACGTAGACGAGCCGGGCGCCGGTGCCCACCACCGCGTGCGTGAAGGCCGCCGCGCCGTCGATGGCCTCGTCCACCGCGCAGTACTCGCTGGTGAAGAAGCGCTCGCCCCAGAAGTGGCGCGCGGGCTCGAAGTGCCGCTCCACCAGGGCCGCCTCCAGGCCGCACGCGCGCATCGCCTCGCGCATGTCCCAGCCGGAGTTCCAATGGTGGGCCTTGCACGTGGACAGCGGCTCCACCGCGTGCGCTGTGCCGTATTCCCGGAGGATGCGCGCCTGGCGCTCCCGGTTGTCGAGCAGGGTGGAGTCCAGGTCGAACGCCAGCACCGCCTGCTCCCCGAGCGAGCGGGCCTTGGCCAGGATGGCGTGGAGGCTGTCGCGCCAGTCGTCGCGGATGCGCTTCTTGAAGTCTTCGTGGGCCATGAGCGCGGCGAACATTACCCGCGCGGGCCGCCGAGCGCCGCCGAAACCGCCCGACTCAGGCGGCCGACTGCCAGGGCATGGGGCCAGGGGGCGCCCCGGCCGCCGTGTCCGCGAAGCGCAGCATGCGCTGGATGCCGTTGCGGTCCAGCACCAGCCGCACCAACTGCGTGCTCTCCTGGCGCCGGTCCGTCTCCTCCTCCTCGACGGTGAAGCGCAGCACGACGTCCACCGGATAACGCTTGGCGCCCCGGATGTGACCCACGGACAGGTCCGCCAGGTCCACGTACTCGAGCGCCAGCTCCGGCTCGTCCATGTCGCGCAGGAAGCGCTCCACGTTGAAGCGCAGGATGTCCGTCACGCCCGACAGGCCCCGCTCCGTGCGCGGCAGGAGCCGGGCGTCCAGGATGATGTGCTTCTGGTAGCGGATGACCGTCTCGGTCAGCTCGCCCTGGGACACGGTGAGGAAGTCGTCCTGGTGGCGCAGCGAGGCCACCGAGTCGGGGACCTTGGGCGCGTAGTCCACGCGCTCCTCGCACGTGCCGATGGTCCGCCCCGTCACCGGGTCCACCAGGTCCGCGGTGCGGTCCGACAGGTGCGTGGCCGCCACCCGGCTGAGCACCCGGCGCAGGCCCTCCTTGATGCGGTCCTTCATCATGTAGCCGACCACGGCGATGAGGAAGAAGTTGAGGCTCACCTGCGTGAAGCGGATCTGCGCCCACAGCGCCACCGCCGTCGCGAAGGCCATGGCGATGCCCGCCGCCAGCGCGAAGAGCACCTCCTCCCAGCCCTGCCGCTTCTGCCGCCGGCGCGAGGACAGGAAGAGCACGTTCATGCAGAACTTCTTCAGCATGCCCAGCCGCTGGATGTACTCCTCGTTGTCCCCCGTGGGGCTCAGCACGCTGCGAAGCCGGTGCTCCTTGCGGTAGGACTCCTCGCGCAGCACCGCCTCCATCAGCCCCTTGCGAAGCTGCAGCCACGGCTCCCCACGCGGAAGCGCCTTCATGTCCGCCACCGCGCGCCGGAAGCCGTTCTCCACCAGCAGGCTCACGTACTCGTCCACCAGCCGCAGCGACGCGCGCGAGCGCTCCTGCAGCCGCAGCTCCCCCACCGAGCGCAGCCACTGCCGGAAGCGCGCGAGCACCTCGGTCACCCCCGCCTGCATCGCCACCACGTCCGACTCCAGCGTCGCGCACGCCTCCGTGGGCAGCGCCACCGGCCCCTCGCAGCGCGTCTCCACGCCCGTGGCGAAGCGCCTGAGCGCCCCGCGCAGCACGCACGACAGGAGCTTCGCCTGGTAGACGATGTCCTTCTCCGAGCCCAGCCCCGTGCGCAGCCACGCCTCCAGCCGCACCAGCGGCGAGGCGTCCGACGTGAGCAGTTCCTGCACCGCCATCACCGGCGTCTTGAAGCGCACGTAGTTGTGGATGTCCGCGTAGAAGTCCGCGCGGGGGTACGTCTCCGCGTCGATGTTCAGGCTCCCCGGGAGGAACAGGTGCGCCTCCACCAGGTAGCGCGTCTCGTCCGCCCCCGAGGGCTGGTACTCGAGCTTGATCTCGAACTGCTTCCGGTCGTGAACCTCGAAGCGGCTCTGCAGTGGCAGTGGGGCGGGTACCTGGGACACGTCCACACTCTACGTCACAACCCTGTCACGGGGGAGTGACGCCCCCGTGACGTCCTGCGGTCCACAACGGCCTCAGCCTCCCGTACCGGTCTTGGGAGTCGCAACCGGCTGGGTGACCACCGAGGCCCCCCCGACGGGCGCCGTCTTCGGCTGCGGGCGGGCATTCCACACCCGCGTGGCCAACAGCAGGCCCGCGAAGGACAGGGGCAGCATGGCCAGGGGCCAGTTGCCCCAGTTGTTGGGGTCCTTGGCCACCTCCCCCGCCGGGAGGATGCGCCCCAGCAGGATGGATTGGAGGGCGGTGCCCGCGTACACGGCGCCGTCGATGATGCCCACCGCGAGGCCCGCGTTCTTCTTGCCGCCGAAGTCCATGCTCGCCGTGCCCGACAGCATGCCGTGCACGCCGATGACACACAGGGACATGAAGATGACCGTCCAGCCGAGCGCCGGGCTGTTGAGCAGGAACAGCGTGGCCACCGCGCCCAGGCTCATGCCCGCGTAGAGCACCGCCGACACCGGCCCGCGCCGCGAGTCGAACACGCGGTCGCTGATGACGCCGGCGAACATGCCGCCGGTGATGCCCGCGACACACAGCAGCATGCCCCAGTTGGCCGCGACGAACGCCTCCGACAGGCCCGTCGCCTTCGCGAACTTGGGGTACCACTGCATGATGGCGTTGCGCATGAAGCCGCTGCAGAACTCCACCATCAGGATGATGATGATGGTGCGGTTGCTGATCATCTTCTTGAACACTTCCCACACGCTGCTGGACGCCACCTCGCCGCTGGACGCGTCCGCGGTATCGAAGTCCGGGTGGCCCGTGTGGCTGGGCGTGTCGCGGATGACGAAGAAGTCCAGCACCACGAAGGCCGCGAGGATGGCCGCCGGCACGAAGAACACCCAGTACGTGGGCGCCGCCTTGGCGATGAAGCGGCTCCAGTCGTAGGCGAAGTAGACGCCCAGCGAGATGAGGATGCCGAAGACGCCGCCCAGCTGACCGCGCTCGCGCACATGGAACCAGGACGCGTTCACCTTGACGATGGAGACCGCGCCGAAGCTCTGGAAGTACATGTTGACGGCGTAGAGGAACGACAGCGTCCCCACGATGCCGCCCGGCGGCTGCCAGCCCTCGGTGAGGACCTTGTAGACCACCACGCCCATCAGCACGTTGGCCACCGACGAGCCCGCGGCCGACAAGAGGATGGTCTTGCGGCCCCCGAGCCTGTCGGTCAGCGGTCCGTTGAGCAGGAACGCGCAGCCGTAGACGAGCGTGCCCCAGAAGAAGATGGTGCCGAAGTCCGCGTTGGACGTGTGGCCCTTCATCGCGCTGGTGGCTTCGTTGAGGTTGTAGCGCCCCATGTAGAGGAACGCGTACGTCATCCCCAGCGGGAACCAGTTGAAGAAGCGGCGTCGGCGGAAGGCGTCCGTGTGGCCCAGCTCCACCTTGGGCAGCCGCGCGAGCACGAGCGCGATGGCTCCCAGCAGGATGAGAATGGGCAACAGGTTGGCCAGCCACGGGGGCAGCGACGACATGCAGCGACCTCGGCAGTGGAGTGCGAAAACGCCGCGCACCCTACCCCGGCCGCCGCCCCCTGAGAAACTCCGTGCTCATCCCAATCGGGCGAGCAACCTCGTGAGCGCCACCTCCGTCTTCGCGTCCGGGATGTCCCCGCGCCGGCACGCCTCCAGCACCTCCCCCAGCGGGCGCCAGTGCAGCTGCGTCCCCTCCTCCAGGGGCGAGCCGTCTCCCTCGGGCTCCTCCTGCGACACGTCCGTGACGTCCACCGCCGCGGGGAAGACCTTCTCCGACAGGATGCCCGGCGCCAGGAAGAACGAGCCGCCCAACAGCTGGATGTCCTCGAGCCGCACCGGATAGCCCGCCTCCTCGTGGACCTCCGCCGCCGCGCGCTTCTTGAGGCCCTCCTCGCCCTTGTCCTCGGGCTCGAGCAGGCCGGCGACGATCTCCTCCACCCGCAGGTAGCCCGTGCCCGGGTCCGGCACCGTCATCGCGTCGCGTTGATCCTTCCGGAAGTACGCCGCGGGCCGGAGGTTCATCCGCGTCAGGACCTCGAGTCCCGCCGCACCGCGTCGATAGACGAGCACGGCGACGGCATCCAACCGGGGCCGGTCCACCACGTCCACGCGGTACACGGACGACGAGGAGCCATCCGCGCGTCGGTTGCGACACCGCAGCCGCTTCACTCGGAGGAAGCCTTCGTCGCAGCGCGCCGTAGACGAGAAATCCTCGATGATCTCGATGTCAGTCACACTGGAATGACGCTGCCGCATGTCTGCTTGCTCTCCGTGAAGGGGGGCCTGAATAGGGGGACTGTACGAATGCCATGGCGGCGTTGCTTGCCCGCCCGTGTCCGATACCGTACCTTGCGCCCGCTTTACTCCCGACGTCCTACCGAAACACGGAATCTCCTGATGCGTCGCCTCCTGCTCGGCCTCTTCTGCGCCCTGGTCTCGGCCTCATGCATGCCAGTGATGGAAGGCCAGGACTACAACCTCGAGGGGCAGGAGGTGCGGCTGACGCTCCTTCATACCTCGGACATCCACTCACGCCTCATCCCCTACGACTTCGCGCCGCTGAAGACGGACCAGGACCTGGGACTCATCCCGGAGGCCGGCCCGTTCGGTGGCGCCACGCGCATGGCCGCGGTGCTCAAGCGCGAGCGCGCCAAGGGTGAGCGGGTGCTGCACGTCGACTCGGGCGACTGCTTCCAGGGCGCCCCCATCTTCAACCTCAACAACGGTGAAGTGGAGTTCCGCTTCCTGTCGCAGGCCCGGCTGGACGCCGCGGTCATCGGCAACCACGAGTTCGACGCGGGCGCGCTGAACTTCACCAACCAGGCCAAGCAGTTCGCGACGTTCCCGCTGCTCGCCGCCAACTACAACTGGAATGACTGGCGGCAGAACGGCAGCAACGAGACGGCGCTGGAGGCCGCGCCGTACACCATCCGCAACGTGAAGGGCCTGCGCGTCGCCATCATCGGCATGGCGAACATCTCCTCGCTCAACTCCATCGTCGAGGGTGGCAACAGCCTCCAGGTGACGCCTCTGGAGCAGAACGAGGTGGTGCGCGCGTACGTGGACCTGCTGCGGCCGGTCTCCGACCTCATCGTCATCGTCAGCCACCTGGGCCTCACCGAGGACCAGGACGTCATCCAGGGCTACGAGGCCTATTACGAGTACGGCCGCGCCCGCTCCTTCATCCGCCGCGAGAAGAACCCGTGGCAGGTGCTCGAGTGGTTCGGCCCCGAGGGCAACGACAAGTCCGTGGTGCGCGTCCAGATTCCGGGCGTCAGCGGCGTGGACGTGGTGATGGGCGGCCACCTGCACGTGGTGCTCAACCCGCCGCAGCTGCTCGCGGACCCCAGCGGCCGCAAGGTGGTGCTGTCGCACTCCGGCGCGTTCGCCAAGTACGTGGGCCGGCTGGAGCTGGTCGTGAAGATGCCGACGGAGCTCGGCGCCGGTGAGGGCGGCGAGGTCGTCAGCCAGGACTACCGCGTGTTCCCGCTCGACAGGCTCTGGTGTGACGAGGCCATGCGCAAGTACCGGTATGACTCGAACATCTTCTGGGAGGATGGCCAGTTCATCCAGACCCCCGAGGTCCGCGCGGCCATGGAGGCCTGCGAGGCCCAGGAGGACCGCCAGACGACGCACCTGCTCCAGCCCTACATCATCGGCATGGACATGCGGCTGCAGCTCACGAACATCTTCTCCTACGCGCCCACGGACGTGACGCGCCGGAACAACTCCACGGGTGGCGACTCGCCCCTGGGCAACATCGCCGCGGACTCGATGCGCAAGCGTCGCCGCGTCGATGCGCAGATGGCGCTCACCAACTCGCTGGGCATCCGCGACAACCTCTATGCGGGCGTCATCACCCAGGAGTCGATGTTCAACGTGTTCCCCTTCGAGAACACCATCAACATCATGTACCTCTCCGGCAAGGAGATGCAGGAGATGTTCAACTTCGTCGCCGAGCGCTCCGCCGAGCGCGGCTGCGTCAGCCAGGCGCAGATCTCCGGCGCGAAGTTCACCATGGACTGCGCCCAGGTGCAGATCAACGACCTGCGCACCCCCTGCAACCTGGCCCTGAAGGGCGCCGACTGTCCCGCCCAGAGCCGCACGGGTCACGCGCCCTGGCAGTGCATCCAGGACGAGAGCAGCTCCTCCGACCGGGGCCGCTGCTACGCGAATCCCGGCACGGACATCTCGATCGGCCCCGAGCCGCTCAACCCGTTTGGCACCTACCGCGTGGCGGTGAACGACTACATCGCGAAGGGCGGCTCGGGCTTCAACGTGCTCAAGCGCAACACCACACGCCAGGAGACGGGCATCTCGCTGCGTGACTCGCTCATCGGCTACATGCAGGACTTCTGCACCTGCGACGACATCAACGCGGGCTACGCGACGCGCGGCAACAAGCCGGGGGCACAGAGCTGTGGCAACCTCGTGAACGGCCAGTGGGTGGTCAACGACCGACTGCGCGCCGCGTGCCGCGAGATGCAGGACTACAAGAACGAGCTGGACGTGCGCGTCGGAAGCTGCACGTGCGGTGAGCTGCTGCGCAACGGCTTCGACCCGTCGGGCTGCGGCGTCGATACGGTCACCAACCCCGACCAGGCCCGCGCGGCCTGTATCTCCGGCAAGCAGGTGGGAACCTGCACCTGCGGAGACCTGGCCGCCCGCGGCTACAATCCTGCGGGTTGCAACATCCCCGACGTGGACACGCCCGAGGAGGCGCAGGCCGCTTGCGCGGTGTCGCCCGGTCCGTTCACGGGCCGCTGTGACTGCCGGGAGATCATCAGCGGCAGCAACCCCGTGTGCGGCACGGTGACCCAGCAGCTTCGCAACTTCTGTGACAACCCGACGGCGATGCCCATCGCCGACGCGGTGGATGACGGCCGCATCGGCCGGAGGGTGGAGCAATGAAGCGATTCGCTTTCCTGTCGGCGGTGGCCCTCGTCGCCGCGGGTTGTTACACCGACGAGACGCCCCAGCCCACCGGCCTCTCCTCGTTCAAGGTGACGGTGAAGGGCTTCTACGTCGCGGACTCCAACCCGCGCACGGCCGTGCCGGTGGTGGCGGAGTGTGCGACCGCGCACGGCGGAGGCAACCAGGCGGCGGTTCCCCTGGAGCTCCGCGGCACCAAGGACTGCCGGCTCGCCATGCCCCGCAGCGCGGTGGACGTGGACATCGACATCCAGGCGCTGGACGTGAAGGGCCAGCCCATGGAGTCGTTCAACGGCCCGGTGTCGTTCCGCACCGTCCCCGGCAACCTGACGGGTCCCTACCGCTACCGCTGGGTGCAGCTGACCAATGGCGTGGGCTCGGGCACCGTGCGCTCCTCCCAGCTCTACGGTGAGGCCCACGTGTGGGTCGAGGACGATCCAGTCGAGGTCGACTACGCGGATGGCGCCGTCGTCGACGGCGAGCTCCCGGTGGAGCCCGCCCAACGCACCGCGGCCACGGGCCTGTCGCGCTCGGTGTTCTTCGAGGAGCCGACCATCTCCACGGTGCAGGTGCCGCAGAACAGCGACCAGCTCACCGCGTACGCCGGCACGTTCATGCGCATCGGCCGCGCGCCGGAGGCGGGTGCTCCCCTCCTTCAGAACTGCGAGCCGGATGATCCGAACCACAACCAGCCGGTGACGCTGCTGGTGACGGGCATGGACCCCAGCGGCTTCTTCGTGACGGACCTGACGGCCTGCCGCGTGCGCGAGGGCAGCATCCCCGGCGCCAACACCCAGACGGCGGAGCCCTCCGGCTTCTTCCCGGGCCGCTTCAACTCCATCTACATCTACAACTACTCCTACCCCGAGGGCCTGGACACCGGTGACCTGCTCTGGTCCATCGCGGGCTCGGTGCAGGAGTTCACCGCCACCACGCAGCTCACCTTCCCGTCGTGGAGCATCCGCGAGAAGGTCCGCCTGCTGCCGCAGTCGGAGTGGAACAAGTACCTGGCCCTGGCGCCCCCGACGGAGATCAACGGCCGGCTGTGTGGCCTCAGCGGCTCGCCCTACATCTCGGACGTGATGTGCGGCTATAGCTACGGCAACTACAAGATGGAGGGCCTGGAGTCCTCGCTGGTGAAGGTGCGCCGGGTGAAGTTCCCCACGGTGTTCCGCAACTGCGACGCCAATGGCAACGGCACCGTGCCCTTCTTCTGCCCTGACGCCCGCAACGGCGTCTTCGGCGCCTGCGGCGCGGACACGCCCAATGATCCGGACGTCCCCGAGCGTCAGTGCAATGTCGACTGCACACTGGGCATGGGCGAGTACCGCAACCAGATCTGCGCGGAGAAGAACACCTACGACAGCTTCGGGCAGTTCGTGGTGGAGATGGTCCCCATGGGCGCTCCCGAGGCGGGGCTGGACGACTCCGTGCCAGGCCGGCTGCACACGATCAACGCCGCGCCGCCGGTGGCTCCCGCCACCGAGGCGTGGACGCGCTCGACCAATACGTACAGCATCGGCGTGACGCTCAACATCTGGTGTGACAAGGCGACGAACGTGCGCTTCGGCAGCACGAGCGCCCCGGGCCCCGCGAGCAACGTCGCGCTGCCCGCGGCCACCCGCCTGGAGCACCTGATGGGCGACAACCAGATGGTGGTGTGGGTCTCCGTCGCGGACCCTGCCAACGGCGCGGCCCGCTGCACGGTGAGCCAGAACCAGAAGGCTCGCATCAACCTGGTGACGAAGGACGCGGTCCCCGACCTGGTGGTCAACTGCAACGAGCAGGACCCGGACGCGGAGCTGGCCCGGCAGTGCAAGCTCTTGCACGAGGCCACCTTCGACATCGTGGGCCACATGCGCCACGTGAGCGCGGCGCGCCCCCGGTGGATCATCCTGCCGCGGAGCCAGGACGACCTCTGCTGCTATCCCGGCCCGGGGCTGGAGTGCCCGAAGCCCATCAAGCCTTGCGTGAATCCTTAGACTTTTGACGAGCTCGTGCCCCGGTTCCACCGGGGCGCAGGGAGGAGCGTTCCAAGCGGGCGCTCCGTGGAGAGGGACATTGAAAACGCTGCAGAAGCTGGCCCTGTCGGGGCTTATCTCCTTGAGTGCGCCCGCCTGGGCCAGTGACTTCGTGGACACGCGTCTGTCGTTCGTCTTCGCGGACGACAACGTGCTTGCGGGTTCGGGTGAGACGACGCCCAACAGCCCCAATGCGCGGTTTGGCGCGGGTAACCAGAACACCCAGTTCTACGACAACTTCAACACCCGGTTCTCCGGCTTCGAGTCGCTCTCGAACGTGGTGCTCTACAAGAAGGCGCCCGCCTTCTTCGAGGGACTGACGACGGAGGCGGCCCTGACGCTGCTGGTGCTCGAGCGCCCCAGCGGTCAGGTGGCCATCCAGGACAACTCCAGCTACATCCGGCTCAACTACCAGCCGCCGGGCTGGGGTGAGAAGGAAGGCATCTCGCTGGTGGGCTTCCCGGTGTCCGCGGATCGCTTCCGTCTGGGCTATGCGTACCGCATCTCCTGGGGTGGCAGCGGCGCGTTCACCACGCGTTCGGCGACCAACGGCGTGCCCGGCGCGAAGCTGCAGATTACGCGGGACCGGTGGTACGCGTACGTCGGTGGCAAGACGGCGCTGGTGCAGAACGAGCTCATCCTCGAGGAGGAGACGCTCTACGGTGTGATGGCGGGCGCGGGCTGGGACATCCTGGACACGCTGCGCGTCGAGGCGGGCGGTGGCTACTTCCAGAAGGGCCTGGTGCCGGGTCTCGCCACGCTGGGCGTGGAGGCGCCGGTGAACGCGGCCGGCGTGTCCGGTCAGGTCGTCTACCACGTGGGTGTGCCGGTCGGCACGAGCGTGGACTTCCGGCTCTACAAGAACGACCCGGAGATCTACGAGCGGTTCTTCGCGCCCGAGCAGTACCCGGGAGGCCTGTCCTACTCCGTGTCGCTCGAGGGCAGCTACCTGTCCCAGACGCTGGAGAAGCCGGACACGTTCGGTGCGACGCAGCCGCAGGGCGCCACGGCGCTGGCGCTGCAGGCGCGCGCGAAGCTGGGCTTCCTGCGCATGAGCCTGCTGGGTCTGTACCGCAGCCTCTCGTTCATCCAGTTCGACGTGCCGGGCTTCCCCCCGTTCCAGGACTTCCCCGAGGGTACGAAGCTGAACCCGGAGATGTTCCTGGCGCTGGGCGCGGACTACCACCTGCCCGAGCTGCACTTCACGCCGGGCTTCATCGTGGGCGTGCAGCGTCCGGCGTCGTTCCGCAGCCCCACCCCGCTGCTGGGCGGCAACGACACGCCGCCGAGCCTGGCGGGGACGCGCACGGTGGTGGTGCGTGACGTGAACATGCTGAGCATCCTGCCGGAGACGTGCGGTGGCTCTGGCTCGTGCGAGGCGGAGCCCATCTACTCGGCGAAGGCGACGTTCCGCTGGGATCTGTCCGACTCCGTCGCGGCGGTCGGCGAGGTCTACTACACGTACGACACGAACCGGACCACGTTCCGTGACGACATCACGGGCGTCGCGCAGCCGACGTTCGAGAAGCCGCACGCGCTGGGCTTCAACACACTGCTTCAGGCGCGCTTCTAGGACTCACTCGCGCTGAAGACAGACGGCCCGGTTCCCTTCCCTGGGAGCCGGGCCGTTGTCGTTCGTGGGTACCGCACGAGTCGCCTTCAGTCAGGCCTCGCGCGAGCCACTGCCGCCAGCGAGTCCTCCAGAACGGCAAGCCAGCCCCGAGAAATGACCGCATTGGCGGCGCATTCGACGAAGACGGCTTTGGACGAGGTGCCGCCCTCTCCTGCCGGAAGCGTGACCAGCTGGCCAGTCAACCGGTGGAGGAACTCGCACCTGGACACGCCGACACGGATGCCGCTCGGCGGCCCAGCGGAAACCTCCCGGAAGTCTTCAGCCCCCCCGTCGGCATCGAGCAATGAACTCGCTTGCCGTGTCAGGAGGGCGCTGCTCGCTCCCCACGAGCACATGGCTGGAGTCAGCGAAGCGAGAGAGTTCCTGCATCACCGCCGAAACCCGCTCGGTGAGCTCCGCGACCCCCAGGATGACCTTGCCGTCACGCGTATAGAAGACCATCGCCTGACGTGGCGACCTGCGGTCCGCAGCGCCCCAGTACAATCCATACGGCTCGCCATGATGGGCCTCCAGATACTGGAGGATCTCGTCCTCGGACTGCAGGACCACCGTTGGTGGGTCGGAGTTCTCGGGGACCCAGAACTCATCCTGAAGGATGGACCGACCCGGCAGGAACCGCTCGAGGAAGGATCGAACAGCACCCGCGCTGCGGTCATTGCTCAAGACGTAGATCTCTTGCGTACCACCCATCATCTTGCCAACCCCGCGCTGATGAACCGTCCACTGACCGTGTCTTCATAGTAGTAGTACTTCGTCCCATGAAGGGTCGACTCGAAGAAGTTGACCTTCACGGACTGGCCATTCCACGGCTTGTAGATAGGGCCGGCCAGTTGGGTTCCCGTCGCACGGATGTGGCCCACTACACTGTTGAACTGTTGTTGGAGCTTCGCGGCGTTCTTCTCCGACCAGTTCGGCAGTCCCAGCTCCGCTCCATGCCTCGAGTATGAGTGCTTGAAGGCGTTCTTCTCCGCTTGGGTCATCGCGGCCCAGGGCGTGGCGTGGCCGATGATGGGCACGACGGGCTTCGCGGCTGTCGCGGCCACCACGCCGAGGACCTGCCCTCCAAGGCCCGAGACCGAGGTGTTGTGAACCCAGGTCGAGAGCTCGCCCACGAAGTAGGTGTGCGCGCCATCAACCTCGAAGTTGTAGACGGTCTCCCTGCCTGGCACAGACTGGAGCGACGTCACCAGGACGCGATTGCCGGTCGCGGTCTCCAGCGCATCGCCCGGCATGAGTGACTGTGCCTCGACCCAGCCTCGACCCGAGACCCAGAAAGGGTGCTCCGCGGTGACGCCCAGGACGTCGAACGACTCAGCATCGCCGGAGGACAACTCCACCATCAGGACAGCGCGCATCGGACGGACGAACGTCCGCGTCACTTGATGCCATCCAGACACTTGGGTCTTCTCATCCCAGGCCCAGACCCAGTCCCCTTCCCTCACGTCCTCGATGGCCAACGGCCCGGACGAGGTGAGCACGGGAGTCCCCGAGACGAAGCACCCTCCTCCGAGCAGGACGCCGTCGAGCGTCCCCGCAGTGCCGCGACCGGCGGCTCGCAGCGTCAAGGCACCGTCGATGATCGCGGCACGGAACGCCGACCCCGCAATCCAGCCCACGCCCCGCGTCAGGAGCTCGACGGCAACGAACTCCATGCCCCAGACGAGCACCTCACCCGACGCCTTGCGCACGTCCTCAAAGACCGCCATCTGGCGCTCATGCTCGGTGCCGAGGAACACGGGCAGGGTGGGCGAATCCACGAGCGGCCGCAGCGACCCTCTCATGGCGCGCTCCCGGACGAGCCGCTGGTTCTCCGCGCTCTGCGCACGAGCCTGGGCTCCGTTCTGGTCCGCTGACTGCGAGGCGTCAGCAGGCAGCACGCCCCACTGCGCGGCGCCGATGCCCTGCTCCACGTAAATTGGAGCGTTCTCGTAGCGCGGCGCCGTCACGATGGTCTCGCCGCCGGGAGGCAGATCCCCGCCATCCGCCTCGAACCCTGTCGGGTCGGTCCACCTCAACGGATTGTTCAGCGTGTATGCATATCGATTGTAGGACTGCCCATCATGCGGGAACTGGACGACCGGGTCCGGCGTGAGGAAGCGCGCCGTCTCGGGGTCGTAGATGCGCCCCCCCATGTTCACCAGCCCGAACTCGTCGTCGCTCTCGTGTCCGGTGAAGCCCTTCGTCACCGCTCCGGCGCCCACCGAGGCCGCCACCGGCAAGGCATGCGGCAAGCGTCCATCGCCGAAGGGCTCGAACTTCATCCGCTCGCCGTCGAGCACGTTGCCCAGCGCATCCACCACGCGCTCGGTAGACCCCAGATGGTCTCCCAACAGATACAGCGTCTGGTCGGCGCTGCCGTCCACCCAGTGGACTTGCGCTACGGGACGTCCGCCCCCCGTCACGTAGAAGATGTGCTGCGTCTGGCCTCCCTGCTGACGCTTCTCATACAGACTGCCGACGTAGGTCGTCACGCCGCCTAGACTGCTGCGCTTGAGGACCCGGCTCTGGCCCCCGTCATACTTGAAGCTCACTTCCCTCCCGGGGCCGGTGATCTGCCTGGGGAGATCGAACGCGGTGTAGCTCACGGCCCGACCAGGGCCGCTCACCTGGTTGCCGTTGGCGTCATATCCATAGCTGCCTTGCAGGGTCTGCTTCACGGCATGAGGCCCGGCGCCCGCCCCCGTGTAGATGCTCGTCGTCGCCGTTCCGACGCCCTCCAGCACGCGTCTCTCCAGGAGGTTGCCCAGGTCGTCGTAGCGATACTCCAACGCGGACCTGCGGCAGTTCTGGAAGACGGTCCATTTAGTCAGCCGGTCCAACGTGTCGTATTCGAAGTCCTCCGTCGTCCGCGCGAGCATGTCCGCGCGACTCTTGAGATTCCCCTCCATGTCCCACTCGTAGGCCAGCCCTTGCAGTGCGGTGCCAGCACGGCGCGAGTCGATGAAACGCAAACGCCCACGAAGGTCATGGCGGCGCTCGGTCACCACATCGTTGCCGAGCTGTTCGGACGTCACCTGCCCGAAGTCATCGTGCGCCTGCGCCGTCCAGAACGCCTTCGTCGCGGACGGGGCGCGGACGTCCTTCAGGAAGCCATAATCCGTATAGGCGTGAACCAGGGAGAACCGCCGCGCCCCGACCTGGGGATAGAGCAGCGTCGCAAGCCGCCCGTTCGTGTCATAGGTCCGGTTGACGGTGTAGACCGTGCCCTCGATGGTCCACGTGCTCTGAGCCAGAAGACCCTGACCGTTGTAGAGGTGCGAAACCGTCACCCCGTCCGGGCTGGTGGAGTTCGTCAATGCGCCCTTCAGCTCCGTGTCCCACTCGTGGGTGTACGCACCATCCTGGGTGGTCACCCGGACCTGGCGCCCGAGCGCGTCATACGTCTCGAAGATCGTCTGGCTGCCATTGCCGTCCGTCTCGATGCGCGGCTCGCCGAAGGCATTGAAGCTGACGGTGCTCACCCCTGAGTCTGGATCCGTCACCTTCGTCCGGCGTCCTCGCACGTCGTGCTCGATCGAGACCACGTTGCCCTGGGAGTCCGTCACCCGGCGCAGGACGCCGAAGGGGCCATATTCATAAGTCGTGCGGATCTCCCGCCCCGTCGCATCGTAGGCGCTGCTGGCCACGACCTGTCCCACGGCATTGGCCACCTGCGTTGTCTTGTCCCCGCGCTCGTCCAGCGTGGTCGTCGTCAGCTCCGAGTAGATCTGGGTGACGGTGCCTCCCTCGGGGGCACTGAGCGTCAGCCGCCGTCCCAACAGGTCGTAGGTCGCCACCAGATAGCGAGCCGGCGCCGTCCCCGAGAACGGACGCGACATCCGCATCTTCTGACCCAGGTCGTTGTACTCGCTCAACAGAGTGATGACGCGCCCATCGAACCCCCGCGTCTCCCTACGGAACTCCCGACCATGGTTGTCGAGCGTCGTCGAGACCTCCTGGCTCCCGACCTTCCGAGTGGTGATGCGCATCCACCCCAATGCGTCCATCCCATGGCTGATCAGCACCGTCTCTCCGGATGGAGACACGGTGCGACGAAGCCGTCCGAAGCCATCACGCTGGTGATACGTCAGCAGCCCGTTGGCATCCTCGACGACCAGGGGCGTGCCGAGGCCCGGATGATAGGCGGCGCGCCCACGATGCCCCGCGGCATTGAAGGTCGTCACCACGAACATGTGCTCAATCGGATCGAGCTGCGAGGTCTCCACCCGGGTCATGCCCGATCCCGCCAGCTCCAGCCGCTCCACCAAGCCGAACGCATTGCGGCCGTAGGTGGTCGTCAGCAACTCGTCGGCACTTCCAGCGGGCTCGACCACAGTGCGGGTCAACAGGCCTCGGATGTTGTAGTCGTGCGTCTCGACACGCGAGCGGACGAGCCCATCCGCCGTGGCACTGGTGTTGACCACCCGGCGAGGCAGGCCGATGAGCCAGGTCGAGGTCAGGTTGTCGATGAGCGGCACCTCTCGCTTCGTCGACCACGAGCGCCCGGACAAGACCCCACTCACGACTTCGTCCGAGAACGTCTCCGTCGCGGTGTCATTGCCGTAGGCATCGTTTGCCCGGGTCTGGCGGTTGCGCCGGACCAGAGGAAGCGTCGTCCCCGTTCCCTCCCTGTACTCGTCCGTCACCAGACTCGAGTAAAGGAACGGACGCTGTGCCGGGCTCGTGCCCACGGTGTACTCGAACACGCGCTTGTGCTGATGCCTCACGCCGGACTCGAGGGTGACCTCCGTCGTCTCCGTGACGGGCATGCCCGCGCGCAGATAGAGCCCACCGTCGCGGGTCTGGTTGTCGTAGGTGGTGACCGTTCTGGCGTTCGTCCGGGAGTTGATGACCGTGCGCTTCGCGAAGCCCAGCCAGCCACGTCCCTGCACATCCACTCGGGCCGCCTCGTAGGCGTAGTAGAGCGTGTTGAATTGATTCCGCTGTGTTCCGTCGTCGAGCCCCGACTCGACGACGACCCACATGTTGCTCGGACACTGCTGTGGATAGGTGCAGGTCCCCGCCGTATACACTGGCGGCTGCCCCGCCTCCTCCGCCTGCTGGAGGAAATGCTGATAACGAACCGCCACGGACCTGCCGTGCTTGCCGACCCGCACGGAGGTCAGGGCGTCCGGAAGTTCGCCCTGGCGGATGTACAGCTTCAGCAGGCCATAGTTGCGGCGATAGGAGTTCTGGATGCTGGGGTCGTCCTCCATGTGGATGATGTCCGCCAGACCATCGCCATTCGCATCCAGCACCTGCGAGAAGCGCTGCCCATAGCCGAGGAGCTCCGAGTTCGACGTCCCCCCAGTAGACTGCCCCACCGGGACGTCCAGTTCTCGGGGCTCGAAGTGGTCGTCTCGCGCGAGCAAGACCCACATCTTCGTGCGCGTCGCGCCGTTGTCGTTCGTCGCACCGGAGTCAGTCAGCAACAGGTCCTGTCGGCCATCGCGGTCGAAGTCGAGGATCCTCACACCCGGGTCGAGACCTCGCTGGGTGGGCTGGATCCACGAGGGGCTGAGCTCATGCTGCGGGGCCAGGTCCTGCCAGATGGGTGGGAGGAAACCATTGCCCGTATTGATGGCGATGCTCACGTCTCCCGCGAACTCGTCCCCTGAATCGGCCTCGCGCTCGCGCCGGGTGCTCACCGCGTCCGCGAGCCCGTCGCCGTTGACATCCAGGAACCACGTCCTGTTGTAGATGTTCCTCGCGCCCGTGTTCGGCCCACTGGCGATGGGCACCGCGGGGAGTGCCGTGGACGAGACCCGATGCCCACCACCCGCCCCGAGTCCCACCGCGAAGTACTCCGAGGAGTAGAGATCGCTGGTGGAATGCCCACCGGAGCGGATCAGAACCTCGGTGGTGCCGTCGCCATCGACATCAGCAGCGTAACCGGCATGGTCGATGCCCGACGAGAAGGGGATCTGCATATAGGTGGAGAGGGACAACCCACCGAGGTTCTTCCGATAGGCCCAAGTATAGGCCTGCGGCGATTGGGTGGACCGGAAGAGCTCGGGCAAGCCATCTCCATCGAAGTCCGCCACGTGCATCACTGGGATGCGCGAGCGCGAGCTGCTGACCGTCTGCCACCAGAACTGCTGGATCTCCGGCGCCTCGATGCCCGCCGGCACGAACTTCGTCCCATCGAAGGAGTAGAGCTGGAACTTGCCGTGGGTCCCCGTCCAGTCCGCACGCTCGACGGAGATGACCTCGGGGATACCGTCGCCGTTCATGTCGGCGATGCGGAGGTCATCGTCACTGTTTCCGACCTTGGAGTCGGGCAAGTGTGCTCGTGTGGCCGGCCCATACACGCCCACACCGATGGCCAGGCGGTAGTACCAGATGGAGTCACCCAGCTCGATGCGGCTGCCGCTCGTGTCGGTGACGACCTTCGCCGTGTCATTGCGGCGATAGAGGAGGTCGTCGCGTCCATCCCCATCGATGTCCAGGGTGTGCAGCGTCCAGAAGTCCTGGACCCCCTGGATGAGCGTGCCGCCCGCGGTCTGGACCGGGTCGCCCCGGGTCTTCACGTCTCGGATGGGAACCAGCGTGCTCCCCTGCCACTCCACGGCGGTCTTGACCTCGAAGTCCTGGAGCGTCACCACCGGGTCATCGCAGTCATTGTCAGGGCTCGCGCGGCAGTCGAGGCCGGGTGAGTAGTCGAACTCGAGAGCATCCCGACACACGCCCAGGCCGTCACACTCCCAGACCCGCTCGAGCAGGCTCCGACGGGTGACTCGCGCGAGGCGATAGCTCAGGTCGAAGGAGCGCAGCAGGACATCGTCCCGGGTCGTCGGCGTCGATGCGAGCCCGGGACCATGCATCTCGATGCGCGAGAGCCGCTTCGACTCTCGCAGCTTGAGCCCTGACACGTAGCGAACCATCGCATCAGGACGCGTGGCCGCGTCGTAGGTGAACCGCACGCTGCGCCGCCGCATCGCGCCCGTGGGATCGCTGGAATGGCCGGTGTAGTCGATACGCTCCGGAACATGCTCGTAGCCCGTCGTGGCGCTCCCCTCCATGAGGTAGCGGATCCGCAAGTCGTTGCCGGCCCGGTCACGGATTTCGGACAACGCCCAGGTCAGGCGGACCGACGTCGACTCCACTCCCTGCGTGGTGATTCCCGTCACCGGGTGCGCGGAGACCGTCAGCCTTTCTCCCTCCAGTCGGGAGCGGGTGTCCGCATATCGCCCGTAGGCCAGGATGCGTCCGTCCTTCTGGTGTGCCTCGAAATAGTCCGGAGCTCCCGTGCCATCCAGGTAGGCCAGCACCCGGGTGAAGGATTCGACCTCGGTTCTGAATTCGATGAGGCCCGCGCTGCTTGAAATGACCGTCAAGCGCTGCCCATCCAGACAGAAACCATCCGTCGACTGGAAGCGGATCGGCGCCGCCGAGCCATCCTGCGCGAAGGTCTTCCTACAGCGGGAGATCCGCGAGAAGCCCTTCAACTCCCAACCGACCCCCAAGAGACCATTGTCAGCGCGGCTGTGATAGGCGAGCGAGAGCCGGGGCTCCACCCCAGCGCGCCCCGCAGGACTCCAGAGAGGGATGGAATAGGTCGCCGCACCATCGGAGGTCACCTCGAAGTGCGCGTCCACCATCATGGGCGTGGTGCCCGTCGGCTTCTGCTCGGTGGGAAGGATGGACGAGGGTGGAACCACCAGCGGCGCATCGCTCAGGCGCCCGGAGGTTCGCGACGCTCGCACCTCCACGGGGTCCGCTCCATCCGATGAGGTTCCGCAGGCGGCCAGCCCCAGCAGAAGGCAGAGACTCGAGACCAGCGACGACGCGACGCGCTTCATGGCAACGTCCTTGTGGATCCGCAGACCCGGAGAAGAGCTCGATGAGATCAGCCCCCGGCATCCGCCCCCTAGGGGAAGCGGAGCCCGGAGAACCGGTTCAGGACAACCGTCAGGGCGCGAAGCTCGCGCCGCAAGGGCCGCAGTCCAGCGGCCCGCCACATCCATTCGTGATGACACCGCAGGTGACTGACTGCTGCGCGCAAGTCTTCGGGACGCAAGCACCCACACATACGTTGTTATTGCAGAGTTGCCCTGTCCCGCACGCGCCACAGTTCAGCGTCGCGCCACAGCCATCCGGAATGCTCCCGCAGCTCTTGCCCTGGGCCGCGCAGGTGGTCGGCGTACAGGTGCACGTCCCGGAGTCTGTTCGGCAAATGCCATCCTCGTCGATGCCGCCGTCACAGTCGTCATCCAGGCCATTACAGGCCTCCGACGGCGCCGTGCAGACACCGGACCAGAAAACGGAAAGACAGGCCTCCGTCGACCCCGGACAGGAGCCCCCAGGCCCCACACAGCTCCGGGTCAGGGTATAGGGCCCTTGGCCTGGCAAGTTGTTGATGATGCCGTCCTGGTCGTCGTCGCAGCCATTGCACCGCTCTTCGGTGGGAGTATCCCGCGTGCACGGACCAGCCGTCCCATCCTCGGCGCACCAGCGCCTCGCGGCATACCCGTCACAGTCGTCAGAACAGGAAAGAAACTGGGTGCCCACCTGGACCTTGCAGACGAGCTGCCCTCCGACACAGTGCAGCTTTCCGAAGCATCCGTTCTGCTGGGCGTCACAGATGATGGTCGGGACGTAGTCCTCGTCGACCAAGCCGTCACCATCATCGTCACAGCCATTGCAGTTGTCGTCCAGTGTCCGATAGGCCGTGCAGGAATTCGCGATCACCTCTCCCATCGCAGTACACCGGCGCGTCCCCGTCCGACCACAGACCGTGCATGACGTCGAGGATGATCCATCGAAGTTCTCGCAGTCGCCCCAGTACAGGTCGCAGTAGCGCCGCCCGTTACAGGAGTTCACCGAACACGTCTGGGAGCCGCCAGGGGGAGAACATGCGGCACGGGCATCCATCGACAGCAATCCCACCACGAGCATCCCCAGACACCACAGGACGGAATGCATGCGGCTTCCAATTCCGCCTCTTTGCGCCCTCCCTGGAACAACGTCGCCGCTGATGATTGAGCACATCGAAGCAAGGACCACGAGAGCTGTTCGGGCAAGCATGAGTGACCATCTCCCCTACAAGCCTGTTCATCCAGAAGTCAACACTTTGCACTTCAGCATCATGGATTCAAGGCGAATCATTGAGCATTCAGGCTTCAAGGCGGACTCGCGATGACAGTGCACCCAGACAGAAAGTCATTGAGCGCGGGTCGCCAGCGCAACCTGGCTGCCCTCCTTTAGATAGGCATCCGCCACGCGCCTCTCACTCACTCGCGCTCGACTGCTGTGGCTTCCTCGAAAAAATCGACGGACGGCACTGCCAGGTCGCGCACCTGGCGCCGTATAGGTCGCGGGCGCATCCGCGTCCCGGTCGACCAGGAGCAGCATGGGGGCTGTTCCAGGGTCGCGCCGCCTCGTGAGGAGTGTCATGCGTCGCGTCTGTGCAGGGATGGTGATGGTGATGTTGGGGGGAGTGGGCTGTGGCGATTCGACGGAGGGAGGCGCGGGACCCCAGGGGGAATCGGACTTCACGTCTCAAGAGTCCTTCTTCAAGGGAGGCTCACGCATCAAGGTCCGGCGGATGAGCACGACCGAGGGCCTGCGCTGGTCGGAGGCCACCTACGACGCCGCACGCCTCCGCCCCTGCACCTGGCAGCCCGTGGCACCCGATGGCGACCTCTACTGCCTGAGTGACAACCTCCACCGAATCACCTGGAACGAGACACCCTTCTACGTCGACGAGAGCTGCACCGAGGAAGGCGTCATCTCCGCTAGTCCACTGCCCGCGGGGACCATCCTCGCGAAGGAAGCAGCGCCTCCCGGAGTCCTCCAGCAACTGTTCCACCTGGGCGCCCGTGTCACCGGCTCCGTCTACCTCCGTGACGACTCCGGAGGCTGCCATGCCCTCCCGAACAACTCCTCGAGAGCGGCCTACCATTTCGGTGGCGAGGTCACCGGCAACACGTTCGTGAAAGGCCAACTGCGCCAACACGTCTCCAAGGATGGCGTCGCGGCCCACTTCGTCGAAGGAGAGGATGGCTCCTTCAGCTTCCATCACCTCGAGTCCACCGAACACGGCGTCACCTGTGCCGTTCAGCGGGCCCAGGACGCGTCACTGCGATGCCTCCCCTCGGGACAGGACGCCGCCGTCGCGCTCCTCGGTGGACTGTCCGCGGACGCGAACTGCAGCGAGCCGATCCTCATGGCGACCTCCTGCAATGCACCCCGCTTCGCGGTCGAGCCCTCTTCGAGCCGCTGCGAGACCGGGGTCAGCGTGTTCTCCACCGGCCCTGTCGCGACTGAGCTGTATGCCATTTCCGAGGACGGGACGTGCATGGAGTCCTCCCTCGGCCCGAACGGCCCCTGCTTCCATCGCCCCGGCCAGGAGGTTCCTCCCACGCGCTGGCCTGAAGCCAGACACGTCGACATGGAGGCCCATGGCCGGCTCGTCGTGCGCGGAGCACGTTTGAATGACTCGCTCCATGTCCCGATGGGTTTGTTCGACACCCAGTTGGACGCGGACTGCCACTTCGAGGCGGACACGAGCGGACAACCGCGTTGCTTCCCCACCACGCCCGCCTTCCACCTCGGGCTCTACGCGGATGCCTCGTGCACCCAAGCCCTGGCGCAGACCTACGAGGAGCACTGCTACACGGGCCCGTATGCCGTCATCGCGGCCACCCCGGCAGGAGACGCGCACCGCGTCTTCCTCCTGGGCACCCGGCACCAGGGCCCCGCCTACGCGAAGATCACGCTCACGGGACAGCCGACCCGCTGCGCCGAAGTCTCCACGCCCGCCACCAGCAAGCGCTGGCTCCTCGGCAAGGAGCTCCCCGCCAGTGCGCTGGTCCCAGGCAGGGCCACCCTCGACTGAAGCCCGTTCGTCCCAAGGCCCAGGCGCACGGTGAAACACCGTGCGCCCGTCCTCACGCGGACGTCATCCGCACCACTTCGTCGAACGCGGTGAGCCCCTGCGCCAGCTTTCTCACGGCGGCCTCGCGCAGCGTGCGCATCCCGCCGAGCCGGGCCACCTCCACCAGCTTCTCGTACGGAGCCTCGCGGGAGATGTGCTCCCGCAGCTCCCTGCCCGTGGTGACGATTTCGAAGACACCCGTGCGTCCGATGAAGCCCGTGCCACGGCAGCGCACGCAGCCCGCGCCCTTGAGCAATCGCACGCCCCCGGGGAGCAGCGGCAACGGCGCCTGGAGCGCCAGGAGCTCGTCGGGCGTCAACGACGTCTCCTCCGCGCAATGACTGCACACCCGCCGCAGCAGGCGCTGTGCCATCACCCCGAGCAGACTCTGCGCCAGCAGGAATGACGGCACCCCCAGGTCCCTCATGCGCGCCACCGCGCCAAGTGCGTCGTTGGTGTGCAACGTGGACAGCACCAGGTGTCCGGTGAGCGCGGACTGGATGGCGTTCTCCGCCGTCTCCGCGTCGCGAATCTCGCCCACCATGATGACGTCCGGGTCCTGGCGCAGGATGTGCCGCAACGCCCCGGCGAAATCCAGCCCCACCTTGGGCTGCACCTGCACCTGGTTGAACGCGTCCCACACCATCTCGATGGGGTCTTCAATCGTGGTGACGTTGACGTCCGGCCCCGCCAGCGCCTTGAGCGCCGAGTACAGCGTCGTCGTCTTGCCACTGCCTGTCGGGCCCGTCACCAGGATGAGCCCGTGCGGCTGGTCGATCCACGACTCGAAGTTGGCCTTCTCGTCCGGCTCGAAGCCGAGCTGGGCGATGTCCTGCACCAACGTCTCCGGGTCGAAGATGCGGATGACCACCTTCTCGCCGAAGGCCGTGGGCAACGTGCTGACACGCAGCTCCACCTCGCGCCCATCCCGCTCCGTCTTGATGCGCCCGTCCTGCGGCTTGCGCTTCTCCGAGATGTCGATGCGCGAGAGCATCTTCACGCGCGACACAATCGGCGGATGCACCTGCGCCGGCAACGAATACACC
This sequence comes from Myxococcus sp. AS-1-15, assembly GCF_020037055.1. Taxonomy (NCBI): domain Bacteria; kingdom Pseudomonadati; phylum Myxococcota; class Myxococcia; order Myxococcales; family Myxococcaceae; genus Myxococcus; species Myxococcus sp. AS-1-15. The sequence goes on from NZ_JAIQDF010000004.1 coordinate 234,143, forward strand.
GGATGCAACACGCCATCGATGCGCAGCCGCACCACGCTCGTGGCGCGCTTGGGCTCGATGTGGATATCCGAGGCGCGGTTGTCGAACGCGTAGCGCAGCAGGTAGTCCACCGCCTGCACCACGGGCCGGTCCGACGCCTCCAGCTCCTGCGTCCCGCTCAAGGAGACGAGCTGCTCGAAGTTGGAGACCTGCGCCCCACCCGACGCCGCGCTGAAGTCATCCGCCGCCCGCGCGAGCGTCTTCTTGAAGCCGTAGATGTCGGAGATGGACTTGAGGATGTCCGCCTTCGAGCTGAGCACCGGCTCCACCGGCAGCCCCGTCAGCCGGTGGAAGCTCTCGAACAGCTCCCGGTCGAACGGGTTCGCCACCGCGACCACCAGGCGCCCCTGCGGCGTGCGCTCCAGCGGCAGCAGCACGTGCTTCTGCGCATAGGGCCGCGACACCGTGCGCGTGGCCAGCCCCATGTCCAGCTTCAGCGGGTCGATCTTCCGGTACGTCAACCCGGAGGCGCGCGCGGCGGCCTCGGTGACGCGGTCCTCGTCCAGCACGCCGCGGCCATTGGCCAACGGCACCTGGAACGCGGCCACCACCTCCACCGGGGACACGTCGTAGCGCGCGGCGTCCTTGCCGCTCGCCGCGGTCTGCGCCTTGAGCACACGCGCTCGCGCGGCGGGCTCCTTCGCGAGCACCTCCTGGGCCTGCTGGGGCGTCAACAGCCCCTGGCCGACGAGCGCCTCCAGGACGAAGAGCGTGGTGAAGTCCACCCGGCTCCTCACGGCAGACGCATTCGGGCCGCTCACGGCTTGTGCCACGTCCTTCTCCTTCCAGCCACCAGCAGCAACAGGACCAATCCACCCAGGAAGGCCGCCGCCGACACGGGCGCGCCCTGGCAGCCACAGCCGTCCGGACCACCCGGGCCCTTCGGCGGCCCCGCGTCCACGGGCGGCGGAGGCGGCGTGCCCGCGTCGTTGCACAGCGTGCACGAGCCCGCGTCCGGCTTGGCCAGCGGATCGTAACAGGTGCCCGCGGCCGAGCAGAGCATGGAGGGCGCGCAGTCCTTCTCCGTCCGGCAGACGGGCAGACAGGCGGAGCTGCCCTGCTCCACCGTGCCGCACCTCAACGTCGCGTCACACGACGTCGCCGAGCAGGCCCGGACACACGCCCGCTCACCGTCCTTGTTCACCACCTGGCACGACGTCCCACCCGGGCACGCGCACGCCGCCACCGAGCACGGCTGCGCGCAGACGCCCTCCGTCCCCCCTTCCGCGACCAGGCAGTACTGGTTGGTGCCGCACTGCGCATCCGCCGTGCACGCATCCCCCACCTGCCTGCCCGCCGTCTGCCGAGGCACGCAGACGCGGTCGCACGTCCTGCAGACGGAGTTGCTGTCGCAATCCGCATCACCATAGCAACCGGGGACGCAGAGGTTCCCTTCGGGGCGCGTCTCGCAGGTATAGCCGGGCCGACAGTCGCTCCCGCCGGGCGTACAGGTCTTCAGACAGATGGAGCCCTGGCCTGGGACATCCGAGCACTCGGCGCCCGCGGGGCACGAGCCCGCGCCGCTGCACGTCTCCGTGCAGTAGCCCAGGTCCCACCGGTCGAACTCCCCATTGCCCGAGGGCGGGTCCACCGGCGCGATGCAGACGCCGTTGGTGTTGCCACAGCTGCGCGGGCCCGGCGTGCACTCGCGGCCCACGGGCGTGACGCCGTCGGGCAGCGCTGGAAGACAGGCCTTCGTATAGCCACTCACCAACGCGGAGTCGCGACAGACATAGGGCGCGGGGCACTCGCCGGAGGTGTTGCCGAAGCAGCCCTTCGCGCAGACCTTCAGGTCCTTGCCCGACACCGTGGACGGCGCGGTGACACACGTCAGGCCCGTGGTGCACGTGCCGCTCTCGCACGGGGAGCCGACCGCCCCCGTCTTCGGATAGAAGCGGCACAGCGCCGTCCTGTCGTAGTCCGCCAGCTGCCGCCGCGTCACGCCGGTGGGCAGGTCGAAGAACATCACCGCGCCAATGGCCTCGAAGCTGTCACCAAGCCCCAGGCAGTGGCCGATTTCGTGGGTCAGCACACTCTGGATGTCCATGCGTCCCGCCGGCGTGGGCGTCAGCGTGGACCAGGCGTAGTTCACCGCGTTGAGATAGACATCACACTGGTACACGTAGCCGCCGAAGGTCAGCGCCCTCGCGGCCGCGGGCCTGTCGCCTCCGTTGAGCGTGTCCTGAAAGTGAATATCGGTCGCGCTCGTCACCCAGATGGGAACGACGTTGAAGCGGTCCCCCGGGTCATCGACGTTCGCCATGGGCGAGCCCGTCGTCGCCACGCCGCCGTCCGCCGGGAAGGAGAACGTGGGCCACGCGCAGGTCGTCCCCTGCCAGGTCTCGAAGGCCGCGCGACTGGCCGCCGTCACCAGGGCCAGGTCATTGCCGGCGGGCTGGGCCGCACGCCCGTCCACGTAGAAGACGAAGGGGTCCGACGGCGTGCTGAGCACCCGGTACCCCAGGTCCCTGTATTCCAGCACCTGCTGCGCCGCCGCCGTGGCGGCCAACAACAGCCCAAGTACGACGGCGCTCCGCTGCGAACCCCGATTCATCGATGAGACCCCTCCCACGTCGCCTGACTCCCGGCATGCGGCCGGCAGGGCGATGGGAGGGCCAGTCTACTCGCGAACGATTCGCCTCGTGGCACCCACGCTGCTTTCCGCCCGGAACTCAGTTCCCCCGGACGGCGCGCACCGTGGCGTCCACCAGCGACTCGGGCGTGGGTCGCTCGGCGATGGCCGAGGCCGGCAGCCCCAGTTGCTCCAGCGCCGAGGCCGTCGTCGGACCGATGGCCACCACCCGCGCGGCGCCCAACCGCTCGCGCCCCGCGGCCTCCAGGAAGGCCTCCGCCGTGCGCGGCGAGGCGAACACCGCCACGTCGGGCGGCGAGGCCCCCAACAGCTCCAGCGCCTCCAGCGGCAGCTCCGCCGGCAGTGAGCGATAGGCCGTCACCCGCGTGACGAGCACCCCGGCCTCCCGCAGCGCGTCCTCCAGCTCGCGCCGACCGTCCTCCGCCGCGGGCAGCAGCACCTCGTCCCCGGACTGCAGGCCGTCCTTGAGCATCTCGAACAGCGCCTGCCCCGTACCCTCCTCGGGCTCCGCGGCGACGTCCAGCCCATAGCCCTTCACCGCGCGCGCGGTGCGAGGCCCCACCGCCGCCAGCTTCACGCGGGAGATCCTGTCGGCCGTGCCCGCCTCCCGGAGCGCGTCCAGCAGCGCGTCCACCGCGGACGGGCTGGCGAACACCACCCAGCGGTAGCGCTGGATGTGCTCCGCGGCCGACGCCAGCGGGCGCGGGTCCTCCGGAGGACGCAGCTCCAGCAGCGGGAGGCTGAGCACCTCCGCGCCCTCGTCCTCCAGGAGGAAGCACAGCTCTTCGGCCCGCTCACGCGGGCGCGTCACCAAGACTCGGATGCCTTCCAGTCGCCGTTCCACGCGCGCGGCAGTCTAGGGCCGCGCGCCCGGGCGGCGAGCGAAATCACGCAGGATGTCCGCCGCGCCACGCGACAGCAGGTCGTCCGCGAGCGCCTCGCCCAGCTCGGCCGCCTTCGCCACGGGGCCACGCACCTCGCCCCGCACCACGTGTGCGCCATCCGGCCGGCCCACGAGTCCGCGCAGGTGCACCTGGCCCTCCGACACCGTGGCATGCCCCGCCAGCGGCACCGTGCAGCCACCCTCCAGCTTCGCCAGCAGCGCCCGCTCCGCCGTCACCGCCACCCGCGTCGTCGCGTGCTCCAGCGGCGCGAGCAGACCGCACACCCGCGCGTCCGCCCCGCGGCACTGGATGGCGAGCACCCCCTGCCCCACCGCTGGCAGGCTCACGTCGGTGGACAGCACCTCCGTGATGACATGCTCCAACCCCAGTCGCTTGAGCCCCGCGTGCGCCAGCAGCGCGCCGGCGAGCCCCAGCTCCTTCGTCTTCGCCAGGCGCGTCTGCACGTTGCCGCGCACGCTCACGATCTCCAGGTCCGGCCGACGCGAGCGCAGGATGCAGCTGCGGCGCAGCGAGGACGTCCCCACGCGCGCGCCCTGGGGCAGCGCGTCCACCGTCGTCTGGCCCGCGGTGCCGCAGAAGGCATCCCGGGGGTCCTCGCGCTCGGGCACGGCCGCGAGTACCAGCCCCTCGGGCAGCTCGGATGTCATGTCCTTCAGGCTGTGCACCGCGACGTCGGCGCGCCCGTCGATGAGCGCCTGTTCAATCTCCTTCACGAACAGGCCCTTGCCGCCCACCGAGGACAGGGGCGCGGACAGGAAGCGGTCCCCCTCGGTGGTCATCTCGACGAAGGACACCTCGAGGCCCGGGTGGTGGGACTTCAGGAGCGCGCCCACGTGACGCGCCTGCCAGAGCGCCAGCGGGCTCTGCCGGGTGGCGATGCGCACGGACGTCATCGCTTCGCCCCCGTGGCCACCTGCGCCGGGCCCTGCGCGGACAGGGCCTGCGGCTGCTGCTCCGCCGCCTCCAGCTCCGCCTCGAGCAACCCGAACAGCTCCGCGGCCGCGCCCGCCAGCCGGTTGCCCTCGCCCTCCGGCCCCACCGCGCGCAGGCGCGAGGTCGGCTCGTGCAACAGCTTGTTGACGATGGCGCGCCCCATGGCCTCGATGCTCTTGCGCTGCTTGTCCGTCAACCCATCCCCCAGCGACGTCAACGTCCGCTCCACCTCGGCGCGGGCAATCCCCTCCGCGCGTTGCCGCAACCTCGCCAGCACCGGCATCCCCTCGCGCAGCGCGCGCTCCTTGACGAAGCGAGCCACCTCCTGCGCCACCAATACCCCGGCCTTGTGCGCCTCCTCGGCGCGCGCGGCCGCGTTGTCCGCGACGAACTTCTGGATGTCGTCCACGTCGTAGGCATGCACCCAGTCCAGCGTGCCCACCCCGGGGTCGATGTCGCGCGGCACCGCCAGGTCCACCATGAACAGCGGGCGACCACGGCGCGCCTTGCCCACCGCGCCCACGTTGTCCCGCGTGAACAGCGGCACCGGCGACGCCGTGCTGCACACCACCACGTCCGCCGCCGTCAGCAGCGTGAAGAGCTCCTCGAAGGGCCGCGCCGTCCCGCCCACCTCGGCCGCCAGCGCCTCCGCTCGCGCCAGGGTGCGGTTGGTGATGAAGAGCTTCGTCGCGCCCGCCTGCTGCAGGTGCCGCGCCGCCAGCTCTCCCATCTCCCCCGCTCCCACCACCACCACCGTCTTGCCCTTCAGCCCGTCGAACACCTTGCTCGCCAGCTGCACCGCCGCGGACGCCATGGACGTCGCCGCGCGGCCGATGGCCGTCTCGGTGCGCACCCGCTTGGCGCAGCCGAACGCCGCCGCGCACGCCCGCGTCAGCTCACCCCGCACCGCGCCCGCGCCCTGCCCGCGCTCGAACGCGTCCTTCACCTGGCCGAGGATCTGCGCCTCGCCCAGCACCATGGAGTCCAGGCTGGACGCCACGCGGAACAGGTGGATGAGCGCGGCCTCGCCCCGGTGCTCATACAGGTGCTCGGCCGCCTCGGGCCCGCCCAGCGCCTGCAGCTCCGACACGGCGCGCTCCCGGGCCACGCCCCCATCCGGCGCGGACAGATACACCTCCACCCGGTTGCAGGTGGAGACCCACAACACCTCCACCGGGGCCTGCGCCAGCTTCTGCAGCACCTCCACCTGACGCGCTTCGGACAAGGCCAGCCGCTCGCGCACCACCAGGGGCGCCGTGCGGTGGGACAGGCCAATGCAGACGAGCTCCATACTCAGGGAATCCTCATGACGGCGGCCGCGGTCGGCGTCGCGTCATACGAGGTGAGGAAGGACACCAGCACCAGGCAGAAGCCCGCCATGGTCAGCAATGCCACCCGCCTCCCACGCCAGCCGGCGAAGATGCGCGCGTTGACCAGCGCCGCGAACACCGCCCACGCCACCACCGTGGCGATGGACTTGCCATCCCACTGCCAGCCCACCGTGGTCGTCACGAAGAAGGCCCCCGTCGCCAGGGTGATCGACAGCGCGATGAAGCCCCACACCACCAACCGCCGGTTGAGGGTGTCCAGGAACTCCAGCGACGGCAGCCGCGCGAACAACAGCCCGAAGCGCTTGGCCCGCACCTGCCGCTCCATCAGCAGGTACATGACCCCCACCCCCGCGGCCACCGCGAACGCCGCCAGCCCCAACAGCGCCAGCGAGATGTGCAGCGGCAACAAGGGCTGGCGCACGCCGGGAGGCAACGGCGACTGGCCCCCGTGCAGCAGCAGGCCGGGCAGGAGCACCGTCACCGCCAGCGGCGTCAGGAACGCGCCGATGACGGGCCTGCGGTAGCGCACGTCCAGCGCCAGGAAGATGGCGAGCAGCAGGAAGGCCAGCGCGGAGAAGCCCTGCGCCAGGCCCACCGGACGGCCGCCCTGGGCGCCCAACAGCTCGAACAGGGCCACGCCGTGGAGCACCAGCCCCCCGCCCACCAGGACGCGACCGGCCATGGCCAGCCCTTCCGACTGGCGGACGAGGTAGGCGAGGTAGGCCACGGCGGCGATGCCGTAGGCGTGGCAGGCGAGCGATACGAGCGTGTGGCTCATGGAATCAGGCTCATAACCGCGGCAGACAGGCGAATCAGCCCATCTTGTTGAGGAGGAACGCCGCCAACAGGTCCGTCTCCGAATCGGGTTTCTTCCCCGCCGCCTCCGGCTTCGGAGCGCCGGAGGGGACCTCCGTCACATACCCCGGAACGACCTCGTAGGCGGACTCCCCCACCAGCACCGAGTCGGCCATCTGCTCGGCCCCCAGTCGGGAGAGCTGCTCCTCGGTCTTCACCTTGGCCACCAGGCCGTGGGTGTCCTCGCCCGACACCAGTTGCAGGAAATGCACGGCCGGTGAGACGGCGAAGGCCGTTCCACCCTCGGCCATGACCACCAGCCGGCCGTCACGCAGGTCCGCTTTGTCAGCCAGTGCCCACTCCTCGAGCTGGGCCTGGGGCAGGAAGAGCTTCGTCACGCCCGCCAGCCTACACCAGCGCCGCGCCCGGGGGGCGGATGATCCTTCCAGGTGAAACCCCGGGCTGCCGGCCGCATCATTGCGGGCGGACTGGCCCCGGCCCACCGGTTCTTGCAGCCCCACGAGGCGCGTACTAGACGACGCGCCATGCAGGCCACAGCGGGCCCCAAGGAGACATCATGGCAGGCGACAACGTGACGAATGTCGGAGATGGCGACTTCAAGCAGCAGGTGCTGGACTCCGAGCAGCCCGTGCTGGTGGATTTCTGGGCGACCTGGTGCGCGCCGTGCCGCGCCATCGCGCCCTCCATCGACGCGCTCGCCGAGCAGTACAAGGGCCAGGTGAAGTTCACCAAGCTCAACATCGACGACAACCAGGGCACGCCGCAGAACTACGGCATCCGGTCCATCCCCACGCTGCTCGTCTTCAAGGGCGGCCAGGTCGTGGAGCAGATCGTAGGCGCCGTCCCCAAGGCGCGCATCGAGGACGCCCTCAAGAAGGCGCTGTAGACCTCCGAGCGCCGGGCACGGGCCTGGCGGGTCGAGGCCAATGCCTCCCGCCCACGCCCTGTCCGGCGCTTCGTCGTACGGCCAGACGCCCCACCCCGTTTCGTTTCCGGGACGAATCAACCCGCGCTCCGCTCCTTCGCGTGACGCGCTTCGTCTCGCACCCAGCGTGAGTCCCTTGCGCGGCCCCGCCAATCCCACGCCACGCGCACGCAAACTTTTCGTGCCCTCTCAGCGATTTCTCAGACTTCGCGCCATTTTCACCCGCGCGGACAAATCCACCGCGATGCGCAAATCAGCACGCATGGCACGTGTGGAAAACACGTATCCCTTTGCAGTCGTGTCACCAATTTTTCGGGACGACTTGCGAGTCATGAGAGACCCCTCCCAGGCTGTATTGACAACGTTGACATCCACCGCCAAATAAGCGCATTGGGAGTCTTGCTTTGTTTGACTGTTTTCACGGGAGTTTTCATGGCACGACCACGTAAGGAGTTGTCGAAGGTCCCCCTGACCCCCGCCATGGTGAATTGGGCGGAGGCGCTGGGTGACGCGATTGGCCGAGGCGTCCTCCGCGCGATGAACCAGGGCATGCCGCTGTCGAGCGGCTCGGGGAGCAGCAATGCGCTGTCGGCGAGCCGTCGGCGCGGCCGTCCGCCCAAGGCCCTTGCGGGCAACATGGTGGCGGCGGACCGGCGTTGCACGATGCCGGATTGCACGCGCGAGCAGCGCTCGAAGGGGCTGTGTTCAGCCCATTACCAGGCGGAGCGGCGTCGCTTGTTGGCGGGTGGCAAGCCCGCCTGAGACACGGCGGTACGCGGTGGCGCCCACGGCCCTGGGCGAGCCACCCGCCGTCAATGCGTGTCAGGGGTGGGCATTCCCTCGCATGACGGGCAGGCTCGCGAGGGAGGCACGATGGGTCACTTCGCCTGCCAGGGGTCCGCTTCCGTGCTCGTCGCCTTGAGCAGCTCCCAGGCCGAAAGCACATCCACCACCCGCTCCAGCTCATTGGGCAGCGAGCGCGCCCGCTGCGAGCGCAGGTAGTCCTCCGCGAAGGCCCGCAGGCGGTTGCCCACGAAGAGCCGGGCCAGGGCCACCTCCGTCTGTCCACTGAAGTCGAGGAAGCGGATGCCGAAGCCGCTGCGGCCCCCGGGGCCGTCCTCGCGCTCCTCGCGGACGATTTCGGCCCGGGCCCGCACGGGCGCGGCGCCGGGCTCCAGCGAGAAGCTCACGCCCAGCACCGTCCCCAAGGGCAGGTAGAAGGTGCTCTCCAGGAAGGCGCCGCTGACGCTGACGTTGATGGACGCCAGGCTCGCCGCGAACCGGCGCCCGCCCTGGTCGTCATCCACCCAGACCTCGAAGCGTGTCGTCAGCTGCGCCCGGGGGAACTCCCGGTGCTCGGGCTCCCCCTGGTTCTTCTCGATGACGGGCAACAGCGCCGCCACGGGCGTGGGGGCCACCGAGGGAGGCCTGCGAGGCTCCTCCTTCACCGGAGCGCCCGGCCTGGCCACCACCGTCGCCGCCGGGGGCTTCACGTCCCTCGCCGCCTGGGGAAGCTCCGCCACGCGGACACTCCCCGTCGCCTTCTGCCCACCCTTCCTCTGCATGCCTGACCTCCACCGGCCCGGGAGGGCTTCACCCTCCCCCCGGAATTGGTGGGTTGATTCATACACCACCCTGGGCCGGGCGCCGAGCGCTCGTGACGACCTCGTGAGTCTCCCGTCGTCGCGCGGCTCGCGATGTCTCAGAACATGTGACGACGCATGCTGATGTTCACCAGCAATCCAATGCTGAGCATCACGGACATCATGGAAGACCCGCCATAACTCATCAGCGGCAGGGTGATGCCCGTCACCGGCAGCAAGCCGATGACCATGCCGATGTTCTCGAACACCTGCCAGAAGAGCATGGCCACGACGCCCACGGCGACGAAGGCGCCGAACCTGTCTCGGGCGCTGAACCCCACCCCCAGGCCGAAGATGAAGATGGCGCCATAGAGCACCAGCAGGAGGGTGCACAGCACGAAGCCGTGCTCCTCCGCCCACACCGAGAAGATGAAGTCGGTGTGCTGCTCGGGCAGGAAGCGCAGGCCCGTCTGGGTGCCCTCGCGCCAGCCCTTGCCGGACACGCCGCCGCTGCCCACGGCGATCTTCGACTGCGCCGCGTGGTAGCCGCTGCCGCGCAGGTCCGCCTCCGGATCCAACCACCCGGAGATGCGCTGGCTCTGGTGCTTCTTCAGGTGGTGCCGGACGATGGTGGGCCGGGGCTCCGGCACCTCGCGGATGTAGTCGTTCCAGATGACGATGGCGCCCGCGAGCACCCCCGCCACCAGCGTGGCCACCAGGTACCAGCGCACCTTGCCGAAGAGGATGACGGTGAGCGACGACAGGCCGATCATCAGCGCGGTGCCCAGGTCCGGCTGCACCAGCACGAGGATGAAGGGCACGCCCACCACCACCAGCGGCTTCCACAGCCGCACCAGGCCGTAGGACGGCTCATTGGGGCGGAAGTCGTCGTGGTAGACCTTGGCCAGCATCAGCACGACGCCAATCTTCATGAACTCCGCGGGCTGCAGGCGGAACGGGCCGATGGCGAACCAGCTCTCGGCGCCCTTGGCCGTGTGGCCGACGAAGCGCAGCGCGATGAGCGCCAGGATGTTGGCGACGTAGATGGGCATCGCCATGCGTTGGATCCAGCGGTAGTCCACCAGGCACACCACCAGCACCGCGACGATGCCCAGGCCCAGGTACAGGGCCTGGCTGGACCACACGGGCGCCAGCGGAGGACGCGACGCGGAGGCCAGGTTCCAGATGCCCAGCAGGGCCACGGCCAGCACGCAGAAGATGAGCCCCCACGGCACGTGGGGCACCATCCGCCGCTCAATCCTGAGTTGCATGCCTGTCCTCGGACTCCTCGTCGCCCGGAAGCTGCGTGGGGGGGCGCACGCCCCGCGTCATGGCCGCCTCGTCGGGAGACGGCGGGCGGAACATCGACGGGGTGTAGGGCTGGTTGGGACGCGGCGGCGGCGCCGTGGCGTCCAGCTTCTTCAGGTCCAGGTACTTCTGGATGACGGCCAGCGCCGTGGGCGCCGCGTCCGAGCCGCCGTGGCCGCCGTGCTCGTTGAGCACCACCACCGCGATTTCAGGATGGTCCGCCGGGGCGAAGCCCGCGAACCAGGCATGGTCTCTCTCGAAGAAGCTCATCTGGTGCGTCTTCAGGCGGATGGCGCCCAGGCGCGCCACCTGCGCGGTGCCCGTCTTCGCCGCCACCTTCACGTCCAGGTCGCGCATGTACTTCAGGCGCGAGCGGTACGACGTGCCGCCCGGCTCATGGGCCACCTTCACCAGGCCGTCGATGACGGCCTTCAGATGCGCGGGCGGCAGGTCCACCCGACGGACGACCTCCGGCTTGAACTCCTCGATGACCTGGCCGTCCAGGTTCTCCAGCCGCTGCACCATCTGCGGCTTGTACAGCGTGCCGCCGTTGGCGATGGCCGCGTACATCAGCGCGAGCTGCAGCGGCGTGACGTTGTTGTCACCCTGGCCGATGGCGCTGTTGAGCGCCATGCCCTTGGTGTAGCCGCCGGGCGAGGCTTTGTCGTGGTACGCGCTGGTCGGCATGATGCCGGGCACCTCCGCCACCACGTTGATGCCGGTGGGGCTGCCCAGGCCCAGCGACTTGCCCATCTCGCCAATCGGGTCCAGGCCGATGGTGTCCGCCACCTTGTAGAACCAGGTGTCGCAGGAGCTCTTCATCGCGTCCAGGCCGTCGACGTGGCCGTGGCCTCGGTCCAGGTGGCAGCGCCAGGTGCGCGCGCCCAGCCGGTAGCCGCCGGGGCAGTTCACCACCGTCTCCGGACGGAACGCGCCGGACTTGAACGCCGCCAGCGCGGTGACGACCTTGAACGTGGAGCCCGGGCTGTAGTGCTCGGCCGCCACGCGGTTGACCATGGGCTCCAGCGGATCGCGCGACAGCTGTGCCATCTGCGTGGGCGTCACGCGGCCCGTCAGGAGGTTGGGGTCGAAGCCGGGCCGGGACACCAGCGCGCGGATGAAGCCCGTGTGCACGTCGATGGCGACCACCGCGCCGGTGACACCGGGGAAGGCGCGCTCGGCCTCCTCCTGCAGGCGCATGTCGATGGAGAGCACCAGGTTGCTGCCCGCCTTGGGCTGCACCACGGCGTTGTCGCCCAGCTTGACGTTGAGCTCTTCAATCTTCTGGCCGCGCGCGTTCACCACTTCCTTGCGCACGCCGTCCTGGCCGCGCAGGCGCTGCTCGAAGTAGCGCTCCAGGCCGCGCCGGCCGATGTAGTCCCCCAGCGCGTAGCGCGCGCCGTCGCCGTTGAGCCGCTCGAGCTCGTCCTGGGTGATTTCGTTCATGTAGCCCAGCACGTGCGACAGCACCGTGTTGGTCCGGTAGAAGCGGTGCGGGACGGGCGCCACCTCCACGCCGTCCAGGATGTCCCGGCGCGCCGCCAGCCGATCATACTCGTCGCGCGTCAGGTCCACGCGCACCGGCACCGGCTGGAAGGGCGCGTTGCGGCGGCCCTGGCGCACCAGGTCCTCCACCTTCTTCGCCTGGTCCGCGTCCCACTGGAGCAGCTCCGCCAGCCGGGGGATGACCTGCGCGAAGCAGTCCGTGCAGAACGCGGGCGTGACGACGGCGTCGAAGGACGGGCGGCTGTCGACGAGGATGGTGCCGCGCGCGTCCTTGATGACGCCGCGGTCGGCGCGCAGCCGCACCTCCTTGACGAAGTTCGCCACGCTCTTGGCGGAGTACTCCTCGCCGCGGGTGATCTGCAGCCGGTAGAGCTGGATGGACAACAGGGCCAGGCCCGCCGTCATGGCCAGGCCCAGCCACAGGAAGCGCCGGCGCAGTTCGCGGCCCGGCGTCGTGTTGCCCAGCGTGGGGGGCGTCACCTCAGCAACCCCGCCGGACGGTCCTGCGCGGCCTCGAAGCGGCGCAGGAGCGGGAAGAGCGCCAGCGCCGCCAGCCCCGTGAGCGCCACCTGCAGCGGCAGCCCCGCGAGCGCCGGCGCCGTGCCGCCGTCCTTCACCGTCAGCCAGGTGAAGAAGGCCGCGAGCAGGCCGTGCCCCACGTCCGCGCCCATGGCGAACAGCGCGAACGACACCGCGCCGCGCACGTCCACGAAGGTGGACACCAGCCGCCCGACGAGGAAGGTGAACACGGCCAGGAAGGTGAACAGCCCCGTGGGCTGGCCGCTCATCAGGTCCAGCAGGTAGCCCACCGCGAACGCGGAGAAGGCCCCTTCGAGCAGCGTGGCGCGCAGCGCGAGGAACGCCACCAGCACCACGGTGACGTCGATGCGGCCCAGCACGAGCCCCGCCTGCTTGACGACCACGGACTCCAACGTGAGCAGCGCCAGCGCGATGCCCACCGTCACCAGGAACTTCATTTCGACGCACCCTCCGCCGCGCTGCCCTGCGCCATCGCCTTGTAGGGACTGCCCACCACCAGCACCTCCTCCAGCTTGCTGGTGTCCACCGCCGGCACGATGTCCGCGCCCTGGAACATGCCGTGCTCCTTCTTCTCCAGGTTCGTCACCCGGCCCACCACCAGGCCCGGAGGATAGATGCCATCCGTGCCGGAGGTGATGATGAGGTCGCCGTTGTCCACGTCCTCGGTGCGCAGCATGTTCTCCAGCTTGAGCGGCCCGCTGCCCGCCCCCGACGCCGTGCCCCGCGCCCGGGAGCGCTGCACCAGCACCGCCACCCGGCTCTGCGTGTCCGTCACCAGCGCCACGTCCGAATAGCTGGAGGTCGCCCGGATGACCTGCCCCACGATTCCGTCCGGCGTCACCACCGACATGCCCCGGAACACCCCGTCCTTCTCCCCGCCGCTGATGCGCACCGACAAGAGCTTCGCCACCGGGTTGACGCCCACCACCCGCGCCGGAATCTCCGGCCCCGGCGCCACCTCCGCGTACCCCAACAGCTTGCGCAGCCGCTCGTTCTCCGTGCGCGACTCCCCCAGGGCCTGCACCGAGGCGCGCAGTTGGAGGTTCTCCAGCCGCAGCGCGTCATTCTCCTGCCGGACCCCGCGCAGATCGAGGTAGTGGCGCACCGCGGACACCGAGCCCTCGATGGTGGCGGTGAGCGCCTGCTGCACGGGCGAGGTGACGGCGATGACCGCCCGGTCGATGGGGTTGGGGTCCCTGCCCTTGCGCCCGCTCAGCAGGAAGGCGACCAGCGGGTAGAGGAGCAGGACGCCGACAATCAGGGGACGCCGGTATCGCTTGAGGAGCGACAGCACAGAGGGGAATTCCGGGGTGGGAGGAGGAAGCGGAGGGAGGGGGTGCGGCTAAACTCTCTAAATCGCTTGCATTTTCTGGTGCAGTGTCCTAGGCAGTCAAGGCCCGCGAGGGGGGTGGTCGCTGGTCCGCCACCCTTCAGCCGGGCTACCAACAACACCGCGTCGCGAGTCCTTCCGCACGACTTTTCTCGGCGCGTTTGCTCTCCGAAGTGACGACAATGGACGGTCTGAACCCCCGGAAGGTCCTCTCCCTGCTGTTCATCATCGGCATCGCGGTGGTGTTCACGCTGCAATTCGGGCCGGGCAGCACCGGCTTCGGCGCCTCGGGTCCGGTGACGGCACCCGGCTCGGTGGCCACGGTGAACGGCAAGGAGATCCCGCTGCGCGACTTCGCCACGGCCTGGGCCCGGCAGATGAGCTTCCTGCGAGCGCAGGGCAGCCCCATCCCCGAGTCCGTGGCCCGCCAGTTCGGCATGCACAACCAGGTGCTCGACAGGCTGGTGAACACGGAGTTGCTCGCCCAGGCGGCCGAGCAGCGCGGCATCACCCCGTCCGATGAGGAGCTGCGCAAGCTCATCCATCAGAACACGGACTTCCACGCCAAGGAGGGCGGGTTCGACTTCGCGCGCTACCAGCAGGTGCTGCGCGACTTCTACCGGAAGACGCCGCCGGAGTTCGAGACGGAGCTGCGCCGGCAGCTGGCCGCGCAGAAGATGATGGAGGTCGTCCGCGCCAACGCCACCGTGTCCGACGACGAGGTGCGCGCGCGCTACGAGAAGGACGGCAACCAGGCCAAGGTCGTCTTCGCGCGCTTCCTTCCCACCATGTACGCGGACAAGGTCGCCGCGCCCACGCCCGCGCAGCTGACGGAGTGGAAGAAGGCGCACGAGAAGGAGATCAAGGACTACTTCGAGGCCAACCGCTTCGTGTACCAGCAGCCCGAGCGCATCCGCGCGCGCCAGGTGCTGGTGAAGCTGCCCCCGGAGGCGACCGCCGAGCAGAAGGCGGAGGCCCTCAAGAAGGCGGAGGCGCTGAAGAAGGAGATCGACGGCGGCAAGGACTTCGCGCAGGTGGCGCGTGACTCCAGCGAGGACCCGGGCAGCAAGGCGCGCGGTGGCGACCTGGGCTGGGTGGAGCGCGGCAGCTGGGAGCCGGTGCTGGCGGACGCGGCGTTCGCGCTCAAGGCGGGCGAGGTGACGGCGCCGGTGGAGACGAAGTTCGGCGTGCACCTGGTGAAGGTGGAGGAGAAGCAGGCGGCCCAGGACAAGAAGCTGGAGGAGGTCCAGGACGAGATCGCCACCACGCTCTTCAAGCAGGAGCGCGCCAAGGAGACGGCGAAGGCGGAGGCCCAGAAGGCGCTGGCCACGGTGCAGGGTGGCAAGACGCTCAAGGAGCTCTTCCCCGCGGAGAAGGAGCAGCCGGCGCTCCTGCGCTTCGAGACGGAGACCCGTCCGGAGGCGGTGGAGACCGACAGCTTCACGGCCGAGGGTGAGGCCGTGCCGCACCTGGGCCCCGCGCCCGCGCTGGTGAAGGCGGCCTTCGCGGTGAGCGCGCCCCAGGTGCTGGGCGAGGTCTTCCCGGTGGGCGAGGGCTTCGTGGTGGCGCAGGTGGTGGAGCGCCAGAAGCCGGACACCGCGGGCTTCGAGCAGAAGAAGGACGCGCTGCGCGTGCAGGCCCAGCAGGCCAAGCAGATTGAAGTGACGGAGTCCTTCCTCAAGGCGCTGAAGAAGGGCGGCAACGTGGTGACCAACCCCGAGGCCATCGACTCGGTGGTCGGCGCCGGGTAAGTCACCCGCTTCAGCTGACAGTACGTGAGGGCCGGGCCGAGGGACTTCCCTCCCCGGCCCTCTCGCTTTTGCAGGGCCCGTGTTCAGCGCACCGGGAAGTCGGAGCCGCCGGAGGGCGTGTCCGGGCCCGGAGGCTCCGCGACGCAGAGGGCATCCCGGCCCCGGGCCTTGGCGCCGTACATGGCGAAGTCCGCGGAGCGGATGAGGTCCAGCGCGGAGGTGGCGTGGTCCGGATAGGTGGCCACGCCGACGCTGGCGGTGACGCGCACGTCCAGGCCGTGCTCCTGGAGGAAGGAGCGCCCGCGGAAGGCCTCACAGACCTTCTGGCCGATGTGCGCGGCGCCGTCCTGGTCCGTCTCCACGAGGAGGATGGCGAACTCGTCGCCCCCGTAGCGGAACACGGCGTCCAGCCCGTTGCGCCCCAGGGACATGAGCAAATCGCCCACCTCCTTCAGCGTGGCGCTGCCCATGAGGTGGCCGAACCTGTCGTTGACGCTCTTGAAGTGGTCCAGGTCCAGGAACACGAGCGACAGCGGGTGGCGGAAGCGCGCCGAGCGCTTCACCTCCGTGTCCAGGAGCGCGCGCAGGTGCCGGGCGTTGTAGCAGCCGGTGTGCTCGTCGGTGATGGTGAGCTCCTGCACCCGGCGGAAGTTGCGCGCGTTCTCAATCGCGATGGCCGCGTAGTCCGCGATGGCCGTCAGCGTGGTGAGGTCGTCGTTGGAGAACGGCGGGTCCGTGGGGCCGTTGACCAGCTCGATGACGCCCAGCACGTGCCCGCGCGACAGGAGCGGCACGGCGAGGATGGAGCGGGTGTGGAAGGCGGAGGCCTCGTCGAAGCGGGGCGCGAAGCTGGGGTCCCCGCCCACGTCGTGCACCAGCCGGGCGACCCCGGAGGAGAACACGGCCCCGGCGATGCCCTCACCGGGGTTGAGCTGCAGGCCCTTGAGGACGCCGGCGCCCTCGCCCACCGCGATTTCGAAGTAGAGCTTCCCGGTGCGCTCGTCCTGGAGGATGAGGGACCAGTTGCGAGGCAGCAGCAGGCTGCTGACCTTCTGCATGACGAGCGCGAGCACCTCGCGCAGCTCCAGCGTGGACGTCAACGCCTTCGCCATCTCGTTGTAGGCGGCCAGTTGCTCCACCGTCCGCTTCATGGCCGACAGGAGGTCCGCGGGATTCATCCGTAGAGTCCACTCCGAGGCGCAAGTCTGCTAAGGCCTGGAGCCGTAACATGCACACGCACGCTGATCAAACGTTGCTCGTCCTGGCCTCCGGTTCTCCCCGCCGTCGGGACTTCCTGTCGCAACTGGGGCTCACTTTTACCGTCTCCGCGGCGGACATCGACGAGACACCCCACCCAGGCGAGGAGGCGGCCGCCTACGTCCTGCGGCTGGCGCGAGAGAAGGCCCGCGTGGTGGCCGGGCGCTCCCCTGGCGCCTTCGTCCTCGCGGCGGACACCACGGTGGCGCTGGGCATGACGCTGTTGGGCAAGCCCCAGGACCCGGCCGAGGCTCGCGCCATGCTCACCAGCCTGTCCGGCAAGACGCACGATGTGTACACGGGCGTCGCGCTCGCGGGGCGGCATGAAGAGGCGCTCGCGGTCCACACGCGCGTCACCTTCCGTGAGCTGAGCGCCGGAGAAATCGACTGGTACGTGGGCACGGGCGAGCCGGTGGACCGGGCGGGCGCCTACGCCATCCAGGGCAAGGGGGGCTTCCTCGTCGCGCGCATCGAGGGCAGCCCCACCAACGTCGTCGGCCTGCCGCTGGGCGAGACGCTCGCGCTGCTGACGCGCGCCGGCGTGCCCCTGGCCTGGAAGCCCGCGCCATGAGCACGGGCGTCGCGGAGCGGCTGGCGTCGGTGAAGGCGCGCATCGCGAAGGCGTGCGAGCGCGCGGGGCGTCCGGTGGAGTCGGTGACGCTGGTGGCCGTGTCCAAGCTCAAGCCGGCGGCGCTCATCCGCGAGGCATACGCCGCGGGTCAGCGCGACTTCGGGGAGAACTACGCGCAGGAGCTGCGCGACAAGGCCCAGGAGCTGTCGGACCTGGAGGGCCTGCGCTGGCACGCCATCGGTCCCCTGCAGACGAACAAGGTGAAGTACGTGGCGAAGGTGGCCAGCGCCTTCCATGCGTTGGACCGGCTGGAGGTGGCGCGCGAGCTGTCCAAGCGGCGCGAGGGCACCTCTCCCCTGCCTTGCTACGTCGAGGTCAACGTGGGCGGGGAGTCCACCAAGTCGGGCCTGGAGCCCGCCGCCCTGCCCGACTTCCTGGGCCAGGCGCGAGCGCTGCCGGGCCTCACGCTGGTGGGGCTGATGTCGCTGCCGCCGCCCACGGACGACGTGGCCCGCGCGCGCGGTTATTTCGACGCGCTGCGCGAGCTGTCGCGGAGCCATGGCCTGCCCGGGCTGTCCATGGGCACCACCCACGACTTCGAGCTGGCCATCGAGGCGGGCGCCACGCTGGTGCGGGTGGGCACCGCCCTCTTCGGCGAGCGGGACTGAGGGCCGGCGCGCGGGTCAGATCTCCTTGAACTTCGCGCGGCCCTCCGCGCTGATCTTCACCTTGTACTCGCAGCCGCAGTAGTTGCAGCGCAGCTCGTCCCCATCCCCGAAGCCATCGTGCACGGGGTTGTTGGCGTCGCAGCCCGGACAGTCGAACTCCTTGAGGCGGCCGCCCTTGGTCGTCTCCTTGGCGTCGTCGTCGTCGAAATCGTAGTCACCGGCCATGTTCCCGCGTCTCCAGGGCAAGGGGGCGACCTCCAGCCGGGGCCGCCTTCTCTTCGGGAGGCTAGCAGCGGTGTCGGCCGGTGGACACGCCCGGCGCGCCGCAGGGCGGCCGGGTTCAGGGGGCCGGGAGGCGCCGTGGGGCCCCTCCGTGCGAGACTCATGTCCCCTTCCGCCCCTCAGGTCGCCCCCACGACGAGGGAGCGGGCGTCCATTGAATGCCCGCCGCATAGGCACGTCGATGGGAAATGTGGAGTGGCGGGAATGGTTCGGGGGCATGGCCTGGCGAGTAGCAGGCGGGCTACTTAACTTCCTTGCGATGGAGCTCACTCGATGCGTGCGCAGTCCAATTGGGGGTTCGCGGCGGTGGTTGCGGGCCTGGTCTGGTCGGCGGCTGCCCTGGGCCAGGAGTCTTCCGCGAACCCGGCGTTCGGCCCCGGTGAGCAGGCGCAGTATCGCGTGAAGTACCTGGGCATGACAGCGGGCACCGCGCAGGTGACGGTGGGCGCGCCCATGAAGCAGTGGGGCGAGGACGTGTGGCCCATCGTCGCGGTGGCGCGCTCGGACGCGCTCATCGGCGTGTGGCCCATCAAGGACAAGTTCGTCTCCTACTGGAAGGCGGACACCCAGCGCGTGGTGGGCAGTGACTTGCACGCGGACGAGAACGGCAAGCGCCGCCGCCAGCGCATCAAGCTGCAGCCGGATGGCAAGAGTGTCTTCGTCGTCAAGCAGAAGGAGGGCGAGGCGCCGCGCGAGTCCACCGCCGAGGTGGCCGAGGGCACGCTCGACGTGACGGGCGCGACGTTCGCGCTGCGCAACCGAGAGCTCGTCGTGGGCGGCGAGTACGCCTACCCGGTGTTCACCGGCAGCAAGAGCTTCACCATGCGCGCCAAGGTGGAGTCGCGCGAGACCTTGAAGACGGAGCTGGGGACGCAGGAGGTCTTCAAGACGCGGGTGCAGGCGGAGTTCGGCGGCAGCCTGACGTCGAAGCGGGACATGTTCGTCTACCTCACCACGGACGCGCGGCATGTCCCGGTGCGAATCGAGGCGGACTTCGCGCTCGGCACGGTGGTGGCGGAAATCACCGACTACCAGCCGGGGCGGACGATGGCGGTGGCGAGCGCGGAGAGCGGTGGGTAGCACCGCTGGAGAGTGAAGGGGGCGGATGGGCGCGGGATGGGCGTGGGTGGTGATGGCGGCGCTGGCCGCCACGCCGGAGCCGAGGGTGGTGTCGCCCCTGGTCAAGGTGCGCCCGGGCTCCGCCTTCGCGTCGCGCCCCGTGGCCCGCCTGAGCGTGGCCCGCGGCGAGTGCGAGGGCACGCAGGTGGTGCTGCCCGACTCGGCCCGTCGCCTGAAGGTGAAGCCGCTGCTGCTCGGCGGTCCGTCGGACGCGCTGCGCGCGGACCTCTGGCGCGTGGGCTACCTGGATGTCGAGGTGCCCTCCAACTCGGAGGGGGACGTGGGCCCGTGGCCCGATGCCCTGTTGCCGCTCGGCGCGCCCGAGCGTGACGACGCCCCACCCCGCCCCGTCGTGCTCTACGTGGAGGTCTGCGCGAAGGAGGACCAGACGCCGGGCACCTATCAGGGTCGCCTGCGCGCGAGCTTCAACAAGCTGGAGCACGTGAGCGTCCCCTTCACGGTGGAGGTGCAGCCCTTCGCGCTGCCGGCGACGTCCTCGCTCGCCACCAGCTTCGGCATCTCCCTGTACAGCATCGCCCGGGGCCACGGGCTCACCCCCGAGTCACCGGAGGCCCGCGAGCTCTTGCGCGACTACGCGCGCGTGCTGCTGGAGCACCGCGTGAGCGCGCATGGCATGAGCATGACGCCGCCGTCCGTGCGCTTCGAGGGCGACACGCCCATCATCGACTGGAGCGACTACGACGCGGAGATGGCGCCCTTCCTCGACGGGAGCCTGCTGGCGTCGGGTGCGCGCTTCACCACGTCGGACGTGCGCGACAGCCGCAAGGCGGACACCGAGGAGCGCAAGGTCGCGTACTACCGCGCGTTCGCCGAGCACTACCGGACGAAGGGCTGGCCCGCGCAGCTCTTCTTCTACGCCAAGGACGAGCCGAAGCCGGAGGACGTGCCGCTCGTGCTCGCGCAGTCGCGCCGCGTGCGCGCCGCCGGGGGCAGCCGCGTGCTCATCACCACGCCCATGGAGGAGCCGCTCGCGAGCGCCGCCGACATCCTCGCGCCCACGCTCAACTGCTTCTTCCCTCGCCCCGGCCCCCAGACCTGCCGCGCCGTGCACACCATTGCCCAGATGCGCGAGCAGCTTCCCGAAGGCACCCGTATCTGGTGGTACCAGAGCTGCAACTCGCATGGCTGTGATGGGGGCCCGTCCCAGAAGCGTGCCCAGGAGAAGAGCTACAGCGGTTGGGCCTCGTACATGGTGGACCACCCCGCCGTGCTCAACCGCGCCATGGGCCTGCTCGCCTTCACGAGCGGCGTGGACGGTGAGCTCTATTTCGACACCGTCTTCGCCTACAACACCAAGCACGACGTCTGGACCGACGTGTTCGAGTTCGGTGGCAACGGCGACGGCACCCTCTTCTACCCAGGCACGCCCGGCCGCCTGGGAGGTTTCCGACACCACCCCGTGGCGTCCCTGCGCCTCAAGCACCTGCGCGACGGACTGGAGGACTACGAGTACCTCCGGCTGCTCTCCGCGCTGGGGGACGAGGCCTTCGCGAAAGACGCGGCGCGCAAGCTCGTGAGGTCCGGTTGGGACATCCGCCGGGATGCGCGAGAATGGACGCAGGTCCGCCAGCTCGTGACGGCGAGGCTCCGGCAGCGGTGGTTGGCATCAGAATTCGCGAAGCGTCCGGGCCGTCACACGCCCAAGAGCACCCCGTAGTTTCTCTCTGGAAGGAAGAAGGATGAGCACCCTGCGCACCCTCCTGGCGACCTGCCTGATGCTGACCTCCGGCGGTGCCGCCTGGGCCCAGCTCCCCGACACCGAGGCCGACAAGCCCGAGGGTGAGAAGCCCGCCGAGGCCACCGAAGCCAAGCCCGACGAAGCCCCCATCACCGTGGAGCCCTGCGCGCAGGCGCTGCCCGCGCTGCGCATGCCGCTCACGTTCATGCCCGGCGAGGTGCTCGAGTTCGACCTGGACGCCATGGGCGCGCAGGCCGGCAAGATGACCCTGCGCGTCCAGAAGCCGCAGGACGGCCAGATTCCCGTGCTCGCGCAGGCGGAGACCAACTCCTTCTTCTCCAAGGTCCGCCGCGTGCGCGGCAGCGCCACCACCTGGCTCAACCCGCGCACGCTGCGCCCCAAGCGCTACGTCGAGGACGCCACCGAGAACGAGATGCGCCGCAAGGTGGAGGTCGCCTTCACCCACAAGGACCGCGCCATCAAGGTGGACTACCAGATCGGCCAGCGCCCCAAGGGCCAGTACAACTACACCTACGACAAGGACGGCCTGGACGTGGCCGGCTCCATCTACCTGCTGCGTCAGCTCCCGCTCGAGGAGAACCTCTCCGTCTGCTTCGACGTGTACGGCGTGCGCCGGCTGTGGCGCATGCAGGGCCAGGTGCTCAAGAAGGAGAAGGTCACCACGCCGCTGGGCCAGTTCGACGCCTGGCACCTGGTGGGCACCGCCGTCCGCCTGGACCGCCCCAAGCAGAAGCGCGAGGTGCACGTGTGGCTCTCCGACGACGCGCGCCGCCTGCCGCTCGCCGCCGTGGGCACGCTGGACCTGGGCGCCGTGCGCGCCACCCTCACCTCCGTCAGCCGCCCCGGCGAGAAGCGCCAGGAGGCCGGCCCCGGCAAGGAGGAGATGAAGTGGTGATGTCCAACTGCTGAGAAAAGAAGACACGGCTCGAGGAGAGGCCCGGTGGACGGAGTTCCCGGGCCTTTCTCTTTGAACCGAAATTGATTCTGGTTTGCAAAATCAAAATCATGAGCGTAGGGTGCGCGCCGCTCCGATGCGCCCACGCTCTTGTCTTGTCTCGTCGTCGTTCCTGCTCTGTTCCACCCTGCTGCTCTCCACGACGGTCGCCCGCGCCCAGGATTCGGCCGGTGCTCCGGTGGTCTCCGCCGCACCGCCGAGTGATTCGCCCGAGGGGCCCGTCGCCTCGGCTCCATCCGCCGAGCAGCCCGAGCAGCCCGCGCCGTCCCCCGCCGCCCAGGAGCCCGCGCCCGTCAGCGCGGCGCCCGCTCCCGCGGCCCTGAGTCGGGCGCGGCCGAACATCGACACGTTCGTCACCGCCTACGGCGAGCTGCTGTTCGGCTATCACAACTACGGGTTGAACCAGAACCGGACGGGTGGCGCGCAGCGCGACTCGCGGCTGGAGTTCGACACCACGCGCTTCGTGCTCGAGATGAAGGGCGCGCTGCCGGACTATGGGCTCGAGGTGGAAGTCGAGGTCGAGTTCGAGCACGGCGGCACCGGCACCGCGATGGAGCTCGAGTACGAGGAGTTCGGCGAGTTCGACCAGGAGCTCGACAAGGGTGGAGAGATCCTCGTCGAGGAGCTCTACATCTCGAAGAAGCTCGGCGACCACGCGGCGCTCGCGGTGGGCCGCTTCTACGTGGCGGTGGGCACGCTGAGCGAGTTCTCGCGCCCCACCGACTACCTGGGCACCCTCCGCGACGAGGCGGAGACGGGCATCATCCCCAACACGTGGGACGAGATGGGCCTGCGGCTGCGCTACAAGTTCCCCTGGGGCCTGCGGCTGACGGGACAGCTGGTCAACGGGCTGGACTCCACGGGCTTCAGCTCGCAGCTGTGGGCGGTGGGTGGCCACCAGCGCCGCTTCGAGGTGCAGCGCGCCACGGACATGGCCCTGGTGTTCCGCGCGGACGTCACCCACTTCGACGGGTTCATCTTCGGCGTGTCCGCCTACCACGGCGACACCACGCGCAACCGTCCCAAGGCGGACCTGGTGAAGAGCTGCGAGGAGGCGAATGATCGCGAGGTCGCCCCGTGCGGCTACGTGTCCGCGCCGCTGACGCTGCTGGACGTGCACCTGTCCGTGTCCAAGGGCCCGTGGAGCGCGAAGGGCATGGTGATGTACGGCCACCTGAAGAACGCGGAGCTCGTCTCGCAGCGCAACGCGCGCCTGTCGAACCTGCTGGGCGTGATGCGCACGCCGGTGTCCGACAACGCGTTGGCCGCGTGGGGAGAGCTCGGCTACGACATCGCGTCGGTGGTGGGCCTGAGCAACTCGCACCACCTGTTCCCGTTCGTCCGCTACGACTACGTGGACACGCAGTTCAAGCCGCGCGCGGAGCTGTACGACAACCCCCGCTTCCGCCGCACCGTCTACACGGTGGGCGTGGCCTACAACCTGCTGAACACGGTGTACGCGAAGCTCGACTTCGGGCACCGCCGCATGGGCTCGGGCGCCTTCCGGCCGGAGAACACCCTGCGCCTCGCCACCGGCTTCAACTACTGACGCGGCCCTCCCCGTGTCCCCTCCCCCCAACGAAAGGTCAGTCATGAAGCGTACGTCCCTGCCCCTGCGTCTGGCGCTCGCGCCCGCGCTCCTCACCGGCTCGCTGTTCCTCGCGGCCTGCGGCGATGATGATTCCAACACCCCCAACGAGGGCGACTCCAAGGTCACCTCGGAGCTGGTCGTCACGTTCGCGGACAAGGTCGTGGTGCCGACCTATGCGCGGCTGGCCACGCGGCTGACGGAGCTGGACGCGGCCTGCGTCGCGCTCGCGACGGCGCCCACGACGGAGAAGCTGACGGCGGCCAAGGCGGCCTGGCGCGCGGCGCGCATCCCCTGGGAGCAGAGCGAGGGCTTCCTCTTCGGCCCCGTGGACAGCTTCGGCTATGACCCGGCGCTGGACAGCTGGCCGGTGAGCCACACCGAGTTGGAGGCGGTGCTGGCCAACAACGCCGCCCTCACCCAGCAGTACGTGAGCAACCTCAAGAACGAGCAGAAGGGCTTCCACACGCTGGAGTACCTCATCTACGGCGATGGCGGCACCAAGACGGTCGAGCAGCTGACGCCCCGCGAGCTGGAGTACGTCACGGCCCTGTCCGCGGAGCTCAAGGCCGTGGGACAGCTGCTGCACGGCGCGTGGGCGCAGGCGCACGACGGCAACCCGCCGTTCCGTGACACGCTCGCGACGGCGGGTCAGTCCGGCAACACCGCGTATCCGTCCGTGGAGGCCGCCGCCCAGGAGATCGTCGGTGGCATCACCACCATCCTGGACGAGGTCGCCAACGGGAAGATCGCCGAGCCCTACGACACCAGGGACCCGGACGTGGTGGAGAGCCAGTTCGCGTACAACTCGCTGGAGGACTTCAGCAACAACATCCGCAGCGTGGAGAACGCGTACCTGGGCCACCTGCAGGGCGAGGCCAAGACGGGCATGTCGCTGCGTGACGTAGTGGGCGTGGACAGCGCGCTCGACGCGAAGATCCGCCAGCAGATCGCCGGCTCCATCAGCGCCCTGGCTGCCGTCCGCGAGCCGTTCCGCGACTCCATCCGTGACGAGACGGAGCGCCCGAAGATCGCCGCCGCGCAGGAGGCCATCCGCGCCCTGCACGACACCTTCCAGGGCGAGGTCCTGCCCCTGCTGTCGAAGTGATGTAGGAACTCAGGCCAGGTGAACGCCATGCGACGTGCGGTGATGCTGGGAGCCCTGCTGCTGTGGTCCGCCGGTTGTGGCGAGGAGGCGCCGATGGTGCCCCTGGAGCCACCGAGGGCGGGCGGGGCCACCACCGTCGACAACCGCACGTCGCAGGCGTTCGCGCAGCCGGCCGCGAACCTGCGTCCCGAGTACGACCGGCTGCACCGTGCGGGCGACGCGGCGTTCGCGGCCATCTTCGTCCCGGCGCCCTCGCGGGTGAACCCGGGGCTCGGGCCCACGTACAACAACGTCTCCTGCAACGGCTGTCACCTGCGCAACGGGCGCGGCATGCCGGTGATGGGGCCCACCGCGCAGCGCACCCAGCTCCTCGTGCGCGTGAGCCTGCCGGAGGGCGTGCCCGACCATCCCCACGGCGCGGTGCCCGTCCCCGGACTGGGGCTCCAGGTGCGTGACCAGTCCATCTACGGCCAGGTGCCGCCGGCCTCGCTCACGCTGTCGTGGGTGGAGCGCACCGGACAGTACCCGGATGGCACGCCGTACACGCTGCGCTCGCCGAGCGTGCGCATCGTCAAGTCGGATGGCTCGGCGCTGCCGGAGGACATGATGATGTCGCTGCGGCTTCCTCCGCCCGTCTTCGGACTGGGGCTGCTGGAGGCCGTTCCCATCGAGGCGCTGCGCGCGCTCGAGGACCCGGATGACCGGGACGGTGACGGCATCTCCGGACGGCTGAACGAGGTCTGGGACGTGGCGCTGCGCACGCTGTTGCCCGGGCGCTTCGGCTGGAAGGCGAACAGCCCGCACCTGCTGCAGCAGTCCGCGGAGGCGTACTTCAACGACATGGGCATCACGAGCCCGCTCTTCCCGGAGCCGGACGGGACGCACGAAATCACCGCCGACATCCTGCAGGCGGCCGTCTTCTATTCCGAGTCGCTCGGCGTCCCCGCGCGCACCGCGCTGGAGGACCCCGTCGTCCAACGCGGCGAGAAGCTGTTCCGCGCGCTGGGCTGCGAGTCCTGCCACCGCGAGACGCTGGAGACGGGCGAGGCCGCCTACGAGGAGCTCGCCTTCCAGCGCATCCATCCGTACACGGACATGCTGCTGCACGACATGGGGCCGGAGCTCGCGGACGGACGGCCGGATGGCGCGGCCACGGGCACGGAGTGGCGCACGCCCGCGCTGTGGGGCCTGGGCCTGACGCACACGGTGCTGCCCTACTCCGGCTTCCTGCACGACGGCCGGGCCCGGACCATCGAAGAGGCGGTGCTGTGGCACGGCGGCGAGGCGCTCACCGCGCGCGACGGCTTCCACCGCCTGTCCGCCGATGACCGCGCCGCGGTGCTCAAGTTCCTCGGCTCGCTCTGAGGTGAGCGCGGCGGGAGTGTCCGCTCCCGGCCTCACATCGGGAAGGAGCGCTGCTTCAGCGTCTCGAGGAGGAAGTCGCGGAAGGCGGCGACCTTGCGAGGCATGTGCCGCTCCGCGGTGGAGACGAACCACACGCTCCCCGCCGGCATGCTCCACTTCGGAAGCAGCGCGACGAGTCGCCCCTCGGCGACCTCCGGTTCCGCGAGCATCGTCGGCAGGAACCCGATGCCCGCGCCCTGACGAAGCACCTCCCGCATGAAGAACATGTCGTCGCAGACGATGGCGCCATCCTGCGGCATGACGAGCGTCTCGCCGGGCCCCACGAGCCGGAAGGGCATGGGGGAGCGGAAGGACACCCAGGTGTGGCTGGAGAGTTCGCGAGGATGGCGCGGCATGCTCCGGCGCGCGAGATACGCCGGCGACGCATAGAGCCGCAGGGAGAGCGTCCCGAGGCGGCGGGCGCGCAGCGACGAGTCCTTCAACGGGGCGATGGCCAGTCGCAGCGCGGCATCGAAGCCCTCCGCGACCAGGTCCACGACGCGATTGTCCAGGTGCAGGTCCACCTTCACCGCGGGGTAGCGCGCCACGAAGCGGGTGATGACCTCCGCGAGCACCGTGGTCCCCCAGTCCACCACCGACGTCAGCCGCAGCACGCCTGACGGCTCCTCCTCCAACTCCGGCAGCTCCCCCACGGACTTGCGCAGCGCGAGCAGCATCGGGGACACCCGCTCGTAGAGCGCTTGTCCCGCGGTGCTGAGCGACACCCGGCGCGTGGTGCGGTGGATGAGCTGCACACCGAGCGAGGACTCCAGGCGGGCGATGCCCCGACTCACCGACGACTTGGGCAGGCCCAGCTTCTTCGCCGCGCTGGAGAAGCTGGCGCCCTCGGCGACGGCGACGAAGAGGGTGAGCTGGTTCAGGTCCATTGTTCCTCCCGTGGAACAGTATGCTCCAGCGGGCCGCATTGTGCAGGACGCCGGGCGGCGCTACCCATGAGCCGGAGCCAATGTCGCTCCCTCGCTCTGGAGATTCACATGACGGCCACATCCCCCACCCTGCTCGTCACCGGCGCCTCCGGCCATCTGGGCCGCCGCGTCGTGGAGCTGCTCCTCGAGGCCAGGAAGGGGCCTCTCATCGTCACCACGCGCGAGCCGTCGAAGCTCGCGGACCTGGCGGCGCGCGGCGTCGTGGTGCGCAAGGCGGACTTCGATGACGCGTCGACGCTGGACGCGGCGTTCGCCGGCGCGGAGCGACTGTTGCTCGTCAGCACGGACTCGCTCGATGTTCCTGGCCGCCGAATCACCCAGCATCGCCATGCCGTGGAGGCCGCGCGGCGCGTGGGGGTGAAGCACGTCGTGTACACGTCGCTGACGCGGCCGGAGCCCGACTCGCCCATCACGCTCGCCAAGGACCACTGGGCCACGGAGCAGGCGCTGGCGGCGAGCGGACTGGGCTTCACCGTGCTGCGCAACAACGTCTACATGGAGATGCTCTTGCACAGCCTGCCCCAGGCCGTCGCGCAGGGGCGGCTCGTCACGGCGACCGGGACGGGGGCCACGGCGTATGTCACGCGCGAGGACTGCGCCCGGGCGGCGGTGGCGGCGCTCGCCTCCTCGTACGAGGGACAGCGCGTGCTGGAGATCACCGGGCCGTCGGCGGTGACGCAGGCGGAGCTGGCGCGGTTCGCGGGTGAGCTGTCGGGGCGCCCCGTCGAGTCCATCGCCGTGGACACCGCGAGCCTCGCCGCGGGCCTGGTGGCGCACGGGTTGCCCGCACCGATGGCGGAGGCCTACGCGTCGTTCGACGCGGCCGTGGCACAGGGCCGCATGAGTGGAGTGAGCACGGCCATCGCCGACCTCACCGGGCACGCGCCCGTCGACATCCGCGACTTCCTGTCGGCCCATCGCGCGGTGTTCGCGGCGAAGGGACACTGAGGGGCGGAGGCCCCGCGGGGGTGGGAAAATTGACGGGGTGCTACGGGCCTGTAGCGTCGAGCCCATGCCCCCTCTCGCCCTCGCCGCCCCCGTGCTCTCGCGCCAGGCCGACCCGGTCCGAGTGGCGACCGAACGCCTCGCTCGCGCGCTCCCCGCTCGCACCGACGCGGCGGTGCTCGTCGACCTGCTGGAGGACGATTTGAGGGAAGGGCTGGACGCGCTCGGTGACGTCGAAGCGCACTTCCACGACGTGTTGAGCACGCTGCGCGGCGCGACGTTGTCACCGGTGAACCTCATCAACACCGGGGATGACCTTCGCGTCCTCGAGCGGCTCGACGAGCTGCACGACGTCGTCGTCCAGCTTCGCAAGCGATTGGCCCAGGCGGCCGCGATGGCGCATCAGGGCGCGCCCTCGCGGGTTCGCTGACCGCCGACACCATTCGCGCTGTCACGTCGACACCGGGCCGTCGCCCGCCTGCGCCGCGAGGCGGATGCACAGACGATGACGGCTCTCGCGGAGCGGCACCGCGAGCAACGAACGCTCGCGGCGCGCCCTCTCATGTCTCTACAGACCCGTGCCTCAATTCGCCGGAGCCGCGCCGCCGGGTGCTGACGTCGCGGGCACGGCGCTGGCCGGGGCAGGCGCCGCATTGGCCGGAGCAGGCGTCGCGGGCAGTGTCGTGGCGGACCCCGCGTTCAACGGCGTGGGAGACCCGAAGAGCGGCGGCGCGGGCGCGGCATTCAGTGGCGTGGGCGTTCCGAGCAGCCCCGGCGGCGGTGAGCCCGGCGCCGCATTGAGCGGCGGCGCCGTCGCGAGGATGCCCGGACTCACCTGCGACGTGCCCAGGAACGCATCGAAGCTCGGCGACGTCACCGAGGGCACCGGCACCGAGAACGACCCCGTGGTCGCCAGGCTCGACGTCGTCCCCGAGGAGCCGAAGAACCCAGGCGCCGTCCCCACCGGCGACGCGCCCGTCGTCAGCACCCCCTCCGCCGCGAGCGTCGGGCTCGTCGTCGGTGTCCCCAACGTCACCCCCGAGATGTTCACCGGCGGCTCCGCCACCACGCTCGTGGGGAAGCCGCCACTCACCACCGCGGGCGACTCGGGCGCCGTCACATCGGCCGTCCCCGTCCCCACCGTGGCGCCTCCCCGCACCACCGTGCCGCCCTGCCCCCCGCCCACGAACACCCGACTGCCCCCGGGCGTCCCCACCTCCGGCGCCGACACGGACGTTCCCGTCGCCAGGCCACTGTCACCCGTGGCCGCCGGCTGCGGAAGGATGGGCGGCAGGCCAGGCGCGACGTTCGCCGGCACGGGCGTCAGCCGCGTCGGGTCCACCGTCAGATTCCCCGTGTTCTCCACCACCGCCACCGAGCGCACCGGAACCCCGGCCACCTCGATGGCCACGTCCTCGAACACGAACTGCACGAAGCCCCGACGCTCGACGTCCGTCGGCAGGTTGTACGCGAGCACCACCAGCTCCGTGTCCCCCGCCCGCGCCTGACGCAGCATCCGGTGCGTCGAGTCATCCGCGAACGCCCCGGCGTCCAACGCCGCCACGTGGATGAGCGCCGTGTCCGTCAGCAACCGGCCATCACGCCACACGCTCCCCACTCCCCACACGGCCACCGCCGCATGGGAGCGGGTCATGACCGACCACCCCAGTCCGCTGTCCCCGTAGATGGGCACGTTCAGGAGCACGCCGCCGCCCACCGTGTGGCGGGGTGCCGGGGGCACGCTGGACGAGGCCTGGGAACGGGCCTGGGCGGGCGGGAAACCGGCCTGGGCGAGCTCCACCCGGTACTCGGTGTTCCCCAGCCGGAACGTCGCCTGGAAGGCCGCCTTGTCGCCGTACGTGGCCTGGGCCAGGTCCACCCGGTCCTCCACGGTGAGCTCGGCGCTCCCCGTGCCGGATTCGGCCAGGTCCGTGAAGGGCAAGGGTCCTTGGATGAAGAAGCCGTCCGGTCGCTCGGTCCCCGCGCTGGCCTCCCGGCCTTCGAACGTGAACCCGCCTGGCCCGGCGGCCAGTACTCCGGACAAAAGAAGCGTGGTGAGAGGTCCCGCCATCGACGCTGCCTCCTTGTGCAACAAGGTAGGCAGCGGAGCGGGGAACGACAGTCCCCTCTCTCCAAAGAAGACTAGATGAGGCCCCGCGCGCGGCGGATCTGCTCCACCGTCTTGTTGTACTCGATCTCGAAGCTGCTCGTTCCCTCCTGCAGGTGCTTCAGGCGGGAGCGCGCCTCCTTGTCGATGTCCTCGTCCACGTCCAGGTGCTTCTTCATCACCACGTGGATCTTCTGACGCAGCGAGTTATCCGCCGAGAAGACCTCTTCGACGTTCCGGCTGATGAGCAGGAACTCGATCATCTGGTTGATGACGTATTCGATGCCCTCGTCGCCCATCTTGAAGCCGCGGACGTCCGCCATCTCGCGCTTCACCTGGTTGAACTTGGAGGGGTCGTATCCGCGACGCTCCAGCGCCTCGCGCGTCGCCTGGTTCACACGCTCTTCGTTCGCGAGGTACTCACGCATGATGGCCGAAAGGTCCATCTCGGCGTCCGCCACGCGCATCGGCTCCACCTCGATGTCCCCATCCTGCATGAGCCGTTGAATCGTCTCTCGCGAAATGATCGGGATCACCTTCGGATACAGCCTCATGTCGGTCCCTCGCCCTCTTTGGAGCTGCTCGAATCGTCAACCGCTATAAATCAGCGCGGAGCCCAGTCGCAATTAAAAACCCCAGGAACGTCGCGGTTCCAGCGCGCTTCCCCCCGCAGTCTGCAGCGGAAATTAATCACGCCGCACCGGGTGGCGACCCTCCCCGTGATTTTTCGTGGGAGGGTTCGGTGGCGTCATCCAGGGAAGCCTCCCGGACGGGGTCCTCGGCCTCTTCGTCGGGGTGTCCATGAAGCCCCGCATGGACCCGCTCCGCCACCGCCGGACCGACGACTTCCGCCAGCTCCTCGATGCTCGCCTCACCCACGCGCTTGAGCGAGCCGAAGTGCTTGAGGAGCGCCTTGCGCCGCACCTCCCCCACCCCCGGGATGTCCTCCAGCGCCGAGCGCACCCGGCTCTTTCGCAGCACCTGTTTCTGGAAGGTGATGGCGAAGCGGTGCGCCTCGTCCCGCATGCGCGTCAGCATGAACATCTCCGCCGAGTTCTGCGCCAGCACGATGGGGTCCTTTCGCCCCACGACGAACACCCGCTCGGGGCTGCGAGCGCTCTCCGCGTCCCGGTCGAAAACCTCCAGGTCACGGCTCTTGGCCAGGCCCACCACGTCCACCGTGTCCACGCCCAAATCCTTCATGGCCGCGTGCGCGCTGGCGAGCTGGCCCTTGCCGCCGTCGATGACGAGCAGGTCCGGCAGGTCGCCGTCCTCCTGGCCGCGCTTGAGCCGGCGCGTGACGACCTCGTACATGCTGGCGAAGTCGTCCTGCTTCTCCAGCGTCTTGATCTTGTACTTCCGGTAGCGGGACTTGTCGGCCTCGCCATCCGTCACGGCCACCTGGGAGGCGACGATGGCGGAGCCCTGGAAGTGGGAGATGTCGAAGCACTCCATGCGGCGCGGGAAGTTGCGCAGGCCCAGCCGCTGCTGGAGGCGGGAGAGCACCTGGTCGGTCTCGTCCTTGGTGCGCCGGCGCTCGATGAAGGCCTGCTCGGCGTTCTTCTCCGCCATCTTCACCAGCTCGTGCTTCTCCCCTCGCTTGGGGACCATGACGCGCACGCGCTCGCCCTTCCGCTCGGTGAGCAGGCCCTCCAGCCCCGCCAGGCCGTCCTCCGGCTCCAGCGGCAGCAGGACCTCCTCCGGCACGAAGCTGCCCTGGTCGTAGTAGAGGTTCACGAACGAGGCGAGCAGCTCCTCGTTGGGGAACTCCTGGCTGCCGAAGGGGAACGCCTGCCCGCCGTTGAGGCGGCCCTGCCGGACCCAGAGGACGTAGAACAGGATGCGGTCCCCCTCGCGGTAGAGGGCGAACACGTCCTGGTCCTTGAAGTCCGTGGTGGCGACCTTCTGACGCTCCAGGCTTCGTTCAATGGCGAGCAGTTGGTCGCGCACCCGCGCGGCCTCCTCGAACTTCAGGTCCTGCGCCGCGCGCTTCATGCGCAGCCGCAGGCCCTCCACCAGCTCGCTCGCCTTGCCCTCCAGGAACATGACGACCTCGTCCACGCTGCGACGGTAGTCGTCCTCGGGGACCGGGTAGACGCAAGGGGCCGGGCAGCGGCCGATCTGGAACAACAGACAGGGGCGCTTGCGGTTGGCCAGCACGTGGTCCGTGCAGGTGCGCAGCCGGAAGAAGCGGTTGATGATGCGCAGCGTCTCGCGGATGGCGCCGGCGCTGGAGTACGGGCCGAAGTAGCGCGCGCCGTCGCGCTCGTACTTTCGGACGACCTCCAGGCGCGGATACGCGTGGGTGCGGTCCAGGCGCAGCGAGATGAACTGCTTGTCGTCCTTGAGCAGGACGTTGAAGCGCGGGCGGTGCTTCTTGATGAGCTCGTTCTCGAGGAGCAGCGCCTCCTTCTCGTTGTGGACGAGCACCGTCTCCAGGTCGCCGAGCAGCTCGTCGAGCAGCGACACGAAGACGCGCGTGTCCCCCGTGCGCGTGAAGTACGAGCGCACGCGGCTGCGCAGGTTGATGGCCTTGCCCACGTAGATGATCTGCCCGCGGCGGTCCTTCATCAGGTACACGCCGGGCTCGGTGGGAAGGGCGTCGAGCTTCTCCTGGAGCTTCACGTCCATGACAGGCGCCTCCTAGCGGCGCGGCTTCGCCCGTGACGAACGACCCCGGCCCCGGCCCTTTTTCGGCGCGTCGTCCTCCTTCGCCTTCGCCGGGCCCTTGAGCAGCGAGCGCGACGCGGGCTTGAGGCCCAGGTCCATGTCCTTGAGCAGCTGCACCTTGTCCCGGTACTCGGCGGCCTTCTCGAACTCCATCGACTCGGCGGCCCGGTGCATGTCCTGGGTGAACTCCTCGATGAGGCGCTTGAGCTCCTTCGACTCGAGCACGTCGTCCTCGCCCTCGGCCGCCATGGGCAGCGCGCCCGCGGACTCGGCGTCGTAGAGGTGCTCGGACAGGTCCGTGATGTTGCTCTTGACGGAGCGCGGGGTGATGCCGTGCTCCTTGTTGTACTGGCGTTGGATCTCCCTGCGACGGGAGGTCTCCTCCAGCGCCTTCTTCATCGAGTCGGTGACGGAGTCCGCGTACATGATGACGCGGCCATTCAGGTTGCGCGCCGCGCGGCCGATGGTCTGGATGAGCGACACGTGGCTGCGCAGGAAGCCCTCCTTGTCCGCGTCGAGGATGGCCACCAGCGACACCTCGGGGATGTCCAGGCCCTCGCGCAAGAGGTTGATGCCCACCAGCACGTCGAACTCGCCCTTGCGCAGGTCGCGGATGATGGCCGTGCGCTCAATCGCGTCGATGTCCGAGTGCAGGTAGCGCACGCGCACGCCCACGTCCGCGTAGTACTCGGTGAGGTCCTCCGCCATGCGCTTGGTGAGCGTCGTCACCAGGACGCGCTCGTTGCGGCTGACGCGGACACGCACCTCCTCGAGGAGGTCGTCCACCTGGTTGCCGACGGGCCGCGTCTCCACCTCCGGGTCCGTCAGGCCCGTGGGGCGGATGATCTGCTCCACCACCACGCCCTGGGACTTCTGCAGCTCGTACTCGGACGGCGTCGCGGAGACGAAGACGGCCTGCGGCACCAGCTCCTCGAACTCGCCGAACTTCAGCGGCCGGTTGTCCAGCGCGCTGGGCATGCGGAAGCCGAAGTTGACCAGCGTCTCCTTGCGCGCGCGGTCTCCCCGGTACATGGCGCCGATCTGCGGCACCGTCTGGTGGCTCTCGTCGATGAGCACCAACAGGTTGCGCGGGAAGTAGTCGATGAGGCACGGCGGCGGCTCGCCCGGGGCCCGCCCCGAGAAGTGCCGTGAGTAGTTCTCGATGCCGTTGCAGTAGCCGACCTGCTCCATCATCTCCAGGTCGAACATGGTGCGCTGCTCCAGCCGCTGCGCCTCCAGCAGCTTGCCCTCGCGCTTGAAGATGCCGAGTTGCTCGGCCAGCTCGTCGCGGATGGTCTGGATGGCGCGCCTGCGCGAGTCCTCGCCGGCGACGTAGTGGCTGGCGGGGAAGATGACGACCTTGTCCAGCACGCCGAGCGTCACGCCGCGCAGCGGGTCGAACTCGGTGATGCGCTCCACCTCGTCGCCGAAGAAGCTCACGCGGATGGCGCGCTCCTCCTCGTAGGCGGGGAACACCTCCACGGTGTCGCCGCGCGCGCGGAAGGTGCCGCGGTGGAAGTCCATGTCGTTGCGCTCGTACTGGGACTCGACGAGCCGGCGCATGAACGCGTCGCGCTCCATCTCCCCGCCCTGGTCCACGCGCACCGCAAGGTCCACGTAGCTGCGCGCCGTGCCCAGGCCGTAGATGCAGGAGACGCTGGCGACAATCACGACGTCGTCGCGCGTGCGCAGCGAGTGCGTGGCCGAGTGGCGCATGCGCTCGATGTTGTCGTTGATGGACGAGTCCTTCTCGATGAAGGTGTCCGTCGACGGGACGTAGGCCTCGGGCTGGTAGTAGTCGTAGTACGAGACGAAGTACTCGACGGCGTTGTTCGGGAAGAGCGACTTGAACTCGCCGTAGAGCTGGGCGGCCAGCGTCTTGTTGTGCGCGATGACCAGCGTGGGCCGCTGCACGTTGGCGATGATGTTCGCCATGGTGAACGTCTTGCCGGAACCGGTGACGCCCAGGAGCGTCTGGTAGCGGTCGCCCCGCTGCACGCCCTCCGTGAGCTCGCCAATGGCCCTCGGCTGGTCGCCCTCGGGCTGGTGGTCGCTGACGATCTGGAACTCAGGCATATCCGCGAGGTTTAACACCCTCGCGGAGGGAAACACTGCACATTTGTATCCGCCCGTCGACCGGCGGACGGAGCGCCCCCTGCCCTACTTCGAGGCGCCTTCCGACGGGGGCGTCCTGGGCGCCTCCAGCGCCTTCAAGGCCGCCAGGCGGGCCGCCTCGAACTCGTCGCCCTTGTTCCAGCGCGGCAGCTCCGGCACGCGGGCCACGTGGGCCCCCAAGAGGAAGAACAGCCGGGCGTCCTCCACCGCGCCGGACATGTCCCAGTCCGCGCGCAGCTCGTCGGAAGGCTGGTGGTAGTGCTTGGCCTCCCACGCCTCTCGCTGCTGGCGGCCCCAGCCCTCCGGCTTGCCGATGAAGTCCATGCCGCTGCCGAAGTATGCGGCGGGGATGCCCTGGCGCGCGAAGTTGAACTGGTCCGAGCGGTAGAAGAAGCCCCGGTCCGACAGCTGGTCCGCCTTCACCACGCGGCCCTGCGTCTTCGCCAGCGCCGTGATGACCGCGTCCAGGTTGGACTTGCCCAGGCCGATGACGGTGATGTCGCGCGTGCGTCCGTGGATGTTGGCGCCGTCGATGTTGACGTTGGCGGCGATGCGGCCGGCGGGCACGGGCGGATGCTCCGCGAGGTACTGCGAGCCCAACAGCCCCTGCTCCTCCGCGGCCACCGCGGCGAAGAGGATGGAGCGGCGCGGGGCCTTGGGCAGCGAGCGATAGGCACGCGCCACCGACAGCATCGCGGACACGCCCGCCGCGTTGTCGAGCGCGCCGTTGTAGAGGGTGTCCTCGCCCGGCTTGCCGCCCTCCTTCTTGCCCAGGTGGTCGTGGTGCGCGCTGTAGAGCACCACCTCGTTGGACAGCTTCGCGTCGCTGCCGGGGAGCATCGCCAGCACGTTCGCGGTGGGCCGGCGGCGCACCTCGTTGGCGAAGCGCGTGGACACCGTCACGCCCAACGGCACGGGCTGGAAGTCGCGCGACTGCGCGGCGGCGCGCAGCGTCTCCAGGTCGCGCCCCGCGAGCTGCAGCACCCGGCGGGTGGCGTCCTCCGTCGTCCACGCCTTGACCTGGAGCCGGGGGCCCGTGGTGGCGGGCAGCTCGAACTGCTCACCCGTCCACGAGGACTGGACCACCTGCCACGGGTAGCCGGCGCTCTGCGTGGTGTGCAGGATGATGGCGCCCGCCGCGCCCACCTTCGCCGCCTGCTCGTACTTGTAATCCCAGCGGCCGTACCACAGCCGCGTGCGGCCGCCGAAGATGCGCGGGTCATCCTCCGGGTCGCTGTTGAGGATGAGCAGCGTCTTGCCGCGCACGTCCATCCCCTTGAAGTCGTCCCACTCGTACTCGGGCGCCTGGATGCCGTAGCCCACGAAGACGAGCTCGGAGGCGTCCAGCCGCGCCTCGGGGCTCTGCACGCCCGACACCGCGATGAAGTCCTCGTGGAACTTCAGCTCCGCGCTGCCCAGGGGCGCGCGCACGGAGATCGCCTGGGGATGGCCGGTGACGCCCACCAGGTCGAAGGGCTGGAAGAACGTGCCGTCCGAGCCCGCGGGCTTCAGGCCCAGGGCCTCGAACTGCGAGGCGATGTACGCCTGTCCCAGCGCGTCGCCCCGGGTGCCGGGTCCGCGTCCCTCGAGCAGGTCGTGCGCGAGGAAGCGGATGTGCGCGCGCAGCACGTCCGGGTCGATGGTGCCCGCGGCCGTCTTCTCGGCGGGCGTGACGAGGGGCGCGCGCTGGGCGAGCGCGGGAGCGGAGGCCAGGGCCAGCAGCAGTGACAGCAGGTGCTTCATGGTGCCCCGAGCCCTAACACGAAGGCCCGGGGCACCGCAGCCCTTCAGCCCTGCGCGGCCGCCACCTTCCACGAGGTGCCGGCGGGCGTATCCATGATTTCCACGCCCTTCTCCTTCAGCGTGGTCCGCACCCGGTCCGCGGCGGCGAAGTCCTTGGCCGCCCGAGCGGCCGTCCGCTCACCGAGCAGCCGCTCCACCTCCGCCACGTCGATGCCCCGCTCGCGCACGGCGCGCTCACGCCGGCGCAAGAGCCACGCGCTCGAGTCGTCCTCGAACAGGCCGAGCACGCCGGACACCTTGCGCACGTCCTCGCGCAGCGCGCGCAGCGTGCGCCCGACGAGCGCCTTGTCCTTCACCGGCGGCTTGTCGGTCAGCTCGTTCATCAGGCCGAACAGCCCCGACAGCGCGCCCAGGCCGCCCGCGCTGTTGAAGTCGTCGTCCATGGCGCACTCGAACTCGGCGAGGAAGCGGTGCGGGTCGCCGTGCACCGGCCCGTCGCCGAAGTCCTTGCCGGCGAGCCGCTCGTCCACCTTGCGCAGGGTCTCGTAGAAGTACTCCATGCGCGCCTCCGCGTCGGCCAGGGCCTTGTCGGAGAAGCTGAGCGGGTGGCGGTAGTGCGTGGAGAGGAAGAAGAAGCGCAGGGCCTCCGCGTCCACGCGCTGGAGCGCGTCGCGCAGGCGCACCACGTTGCCCAGCGACTTGGACATCTTCGCGCCTTCCAGGTCCAGGAAGCCGCAGTGCATCCAGTACTTCGCGAACTCCACCCCGTTGGCGGACTCGCTCTGGGCGATTTCGTTCTCGTGGTGGGGGAAGATGAGGTCCAGAGCGCCGCCGTGGATGTCGAACGTCTCACCCAGGTACTTCGCGCTCATCGCCGAGCACTCGATGTGCCAGCCCGGACGCCCCGGGCCCCAGGGGCTGTCCCACGCGGGCTCGCCGGGCTTGGCCGCCTTCCACAGCGCGAAGTCGAGCGGCTCGCGCTTCTGGTCGCCGGGCTGCACGCGCTCGCCCACGCACAGGTCCTCCAGGTGGCGCTTGGACAGCTTCGCGTAGTCCTTGTCCGCGCTGACGGAGAAGTACACGTCGCCCTGGGACGCGTAGGCGAAGCCCTTGTCCACGAGCTTCTGGATGATGCCGATGATTTCCGGCAGGTGGTCGCTCACCTTGGGCGCCACGTCCGGCTCCAGCATGTGCAGCGCCTTGGCGTCCTCGCGGAAGAGCTCGACGTAGCGCGCCGCCAGCGCCACCGGGGCCTCGCCCGTCTCCTGGGCGGCCTTGATGATTTTGTCGTCCACGTCCGTGAAGTTCCGGACATAACGAACCTGGAGCCCCCGGTACCGGAGGTAGCGGACCACCACGTCGAACGACGTGAAGGTGCGAGCATTCCCGATATGGATGTAACTGTAGACCGTGGGCCCACAGACATAGACCCCCACGCAGCCCGGGACAGAGGGCTGCAAGAGCTCCTTCTGCATGGTCATCGTGTTGAAGAGCCGGATGGTGGGGGGAGTCGTCACTTGCGCCATTCCTCCTGGAGGTCCGTCTTTGTGCGTGTGGCCGCCACTCTAGATTCCCGGTCCCTGTACAGGCCAGCATTCACGGGGTCTTGAATCCGGAAGGGCTGGGGGAAACCATCGGACCTGGACAACTTCGGACGCCCAGGGCCTGAGAACCTTCCAGCCGGTCCTCAATCAGCGAGAATGGTGTTCATGGCTCCACCGAATCCCAAGCGCCCGCCCCGCCCTCCCCGCCCGCCGGGTTCGCAGGCGCCGAAGGAGCCCGAGGTGGAGCTGCCCTTCGACGACGACGAGGTGGCGCCCCTGCAGGCCGATGACCCGCGTCCCCAGCGCGTGCCCCAGTACCCGGCGGGCCCGCGCAAGGCGCCCCGTCAGGGCTCGGGCAAGGGCCGCGACAAGGCGGACCGGGAGCTGTCGGCCAGGTTCGACTGGGGCCGCGAGTACTCGAACCCCGGTCACCCGCCGGCCTTCCTGTACGTCGAGCGCGGCCCTGGCATCGGGCAGCTGGTGCCGGTGCAGCAGGGCTCGCTGGTGTTGGGGCGGTCCTCGTCCTCGGACCTGAGGCTGCAGCACCCGTCCATCAGCCGGCGGCACGCGCAGGTCATCCGCACCGGGGACCAGTTCCTCCTGAAGGACCTGGGCAGCCAGAACGGCACCTTCCTCAACCGCGTCCGCGTCACGGGCGAGGTCGAGGTGATGTCGGGCGACGAAATCACCCTGGGCAACGCGCTGCTGCGGCTGCGCGGCCCCGGAGGCACGCCCGCCGCGGGTCTGCCTGCCATCTCCCAGGCCCTGCCTCCGCCCGTGCCTCGCAAGCGAGGGCTGGGGCCGCTGGGCGTGGGGCTCGTCGCCGCGGGCGTGGGCTCCACCGTGGCCGCGCTGGTGACGGTGCTGGCCGTGGGGCTGAGCTCGAGTCGCGCGGTGAATCCCACCGAGGGCGCGACGACGAACGCGGGCGCGACGACGGCGAGCGGCGATACGAACGCCGAGCCGCCCCTGCTCGTGGACCCGGGCAATGCGCGCGCCGTGACGGGACGCGCGGTCGACGAGGGTCCTGGCGGAGAGCACGCTGGCACCGCGAAGGTCGAGCGGACCGCCTCGGACGAAGGCTCGGGCACGAAGCGCCCCTCGTCGCCGGCTGGACTCAGCGCCCGCGACATCGCCGGGAATGGCAACCGGGGCGCACAGCAGGACACCAGCTCGCGGGGTTCGCGGACCGATGAGGTTTCGGACGGACAGGGCGCCGCCGGCTCCGGCAACCCGGTCGCGGCCACCGGCATGAGCGCCCGGGACATCGCCTCGGGAGCGGGCCGCTCGCCGTCGAGCAACCCGGTTGCGGCTCCGACCCCCAGCGCCCGGGACATCGCCTCGGGCGCGAGCCGGGGCGCATCCCCGGGCAGCTCCGTTGCATCCTCGAGCCCGAGCGCCCGGGACATCGCCTCGGGCGCGAGCCGGGGCTCGCCGCCGGCCAGCACCGTTGCATCGCCGAGTCCGAGCGCTCGCGATATCGCCTCGGGCGCAGTCCGGCCGAGCAGTGCCAGCGCGGACGTGGAGGTGGCGGCCTTCCCCGAATCCACCGCCCCCAAGGCCGCGCCGTCGAAGCCCACGGGCCCCGTGACGGAGGCGGACGTCCTGCGCCTCTACGAAGCCAATGACCTGGCTGGCGCGATGGACCTGGCCAAGGGCGCCCGCCTCAACACGCTCCACGCCCAGCTCGTGCGCTTCGAGGCCACCAGCGCCGAGTCCCGCAAGGCGCTCGCGAAGGGCGACACGGCGCGCGCCATCTCCCAGCTCGCGCTGGCGACGCAGATCGACCAGGAGCTCTCCAAGGGCTGGAGCCTGCAGGGGCCGCAGCTGCGCAAGCAGCTCTCCATCCTGTACGTCCGCTCCGGCGTAGACCACATGAAGGCCCACGACTCGAGCGCCGCGCGGGCCGCCTTCCAGCAGGCCCTCAAGTACGACTCGGGCAACCGCAGCGCCATCGAGGGCCTCAGGCGTCTGGAGACCACCGCCGAGTCAGCCCCCTGACCAGCAGCACCGCGTTCAACACCGCGAACGCGAGCAGCGCCAGGGCCACCAGCACCCGCCCCCGGTCCTCACCGGGGCGCTCCCCCTCGATGAGCAGCCACAGCCGGCCCTCGTGGGGCTGAAGCTCTCCCATGCCCTTCAACAACGCGAGCGCGTCCCGGTAGCGAGGCGCGTCCTCCTGCGCCAGGAGCCGCCCCCGGATGGCGAAGGGCCGCGAGTCCGGTGAAGGCGGAGGCCGGCCCTCCACCCAGTCCTCCCCGGGCAACGCGAGCCTGCGCACCACGAACGGAGACTCGCGCAGGCCCACCAGGACGAACGTCGCGCCGCCCTCGCGCTCGTAGGCGCCCCGCGCGGTGGGGATGCCATGCACCTGGGCGTAGCGGTTGGAGACCAGCGCGTCGAACCGGTAGTCCCCCTCCGCGCCCAACGTGAGCGGAGCGGCCGGGGAGAAGACATACGCCAGCTCTCGACGCTGCATCGCCAGCAGCGCAAGGCTCACCACGATGCCCAGCACCGCGGCCAGCGGCCTGACGCCCACGCGACGGCGCGCGAGCCTCGTCTCCAGCTCGGCGATGCGAAGGTCCCGCTCGGCCCGCGCCGACGCGGAGGAGGATGACGGCTCAATCATGACGCACAAACACGAAGCCCCGAGCTCCCTGTGAGGGAACCCGGGGCGGGAGTGTCGGGCTGGAGGCCCGGATCAGGCCAGGTTGAAGATCTTCTTCAGGTCCGACTCGATCTCTTCCTCGGAGCAGTCCTTCGCCAGCGACAGCTCCTTGATGAGCAGCGAGCGCGCGGTGTCGAGCATCTTGCGCTCGCCGAACGACAGGTCCTTGTCGCCCTTCAGGAGGTAGAGGTCACGCAGCACCTCGGCGATCTCGAAGACGGAGCCCGTCTTGATCTTCTCCATGTACTCCCGGTACCGACGGTTCCAGGTGGTGGAGTCGACCGAGATGTCCTTCTCCTTGAGGATGGAATAGACCTGCTTCACATCCTCCTCGCTGATGATCTCCCGGAGGCCGACCGACCCGACCTTGTTGATCGGGATCATGATCCGCATCCCGTTCTCCAGGATGCGCAGCACGTAGAACGACTGGCGCTGCCCGGCCACTTCGGTGTGCTCGATACCCATCACCTCACCGACGCCCTGGCCTGGATAAACCGCCTTGTCACCAGTCTTGAAGCTGGTCTGCACTAACTGCCTCCTTGAAAGACTCGCAACCGGCCTTCCATCAACAAGCCGGGCACTACTACCACAAACCACATCAACGGGCAACGATAACGCCTTGACCACCCAGAACGCGTCCGACTACGTTGTCGGTTTTCGTACGCGATGACGCTCGGTGTGCGAGCTGGCGTGACGGACGGTGCAGGTCGGGGTGGTGGGTGGAACGTTACGCTTGGCGCGACCTGGGGACGCGTCCCCTCTTCTTTCCTTCGTTGAGCCTGCTGCTGGGCGCTCTCTGGTCACCCGGAACGGATGGCTCGGCGGAGCTATTTCTGGTCTGCGGGGTTTTGCTGGGACTGGTCGGCCTGGCGCTCGCCCGGCTGCCTGGTGCTCACCTGGCGGTCCTGGGGGCACTCTGGATGGCGGGAGCCGGCCTGTCGCACTGGGAGGCCCGGGTGCGGGTGCCCGCGTCCCTCCAGGGCGGCGGCGAGGCGGTGCTGGAGGGCGAGGCGGAGCGGGTGGACGCCGTGGAGGGCGGCACGCGCGTGCGGCTCGTGGTGGCCCTGGCGGGACCCTCGGAGACGGCGCTCGAGCCGGCCCGGTTCAAGGTGAACCTGACGTTGCGCGGCGCGCCCGTGGAGTTGCTGCCGGGCCAGCGGCTCCGAGCGCGGACGCGGCTCACCCCGGACGCTCCGGCGGCCAATCCCGGTGAGAAGGACTTCTCCTCGGTCCGGCGGCGACAGGGCGTGGCCTTCACCGGGTCCACGAGCGCGGAGCGGGTGCTGGTGTTGTCGCTCGCGTCGACGTGGCGGTGGAGCCTGGAGGACACGCGCGAGCGGCTCGCGGAGCAGACGCACCGGGTGGCGCCGTCGCGGGACTCGGCGGCCCTCTTCCTGACGTTGGCGGCGGGACGCCGGGCGGAGCTGGCTGCAGGGTGGGAGGACGCGTTCTCACGCGCGGGCCTCGCGCACGTGCTCAGCGTGAGCGGGCTGCATGTCGCGGCGCTCGCGTTGATGACGCTCGCGGTGCTGCGGCGGTTGCTGGTGAGAGCGGGCGCGCGGTGGCGGATGGTGGATGCGCGTCGGGTGGCGGCTCCGGCGGCCGTGCCCTTCGTCTGGGCCTACGTGCTGTTCACCGGGAACCAGCCTCCGGCGGTGCGCTCGGCGGTGATGGCCACCGTGGTGCTGTTGGGGCTGGCGTGGTGGAAGCGCGCGGATGGACTCAACGGCCTTAGCGCCGCGGCCCTGGTGCTGGGCTTGTGGGCGCCCTCCAGCGTGGAGGACCTGTCCTTGCGGCTGTCGTTCCTGGCGGTCTTCGGCCTGGTCGTGCTCGTGCCCCCGCTGAGGCTGGCGCTACCCCTGGCGCCCGCGGACCCTCGCGAGCCTCGCCGATGGGTGCGGTGGTGGCACCAGTCGCGCGAGGCCATGGCGCAGACGCTGTGCGCGAGCGGCGCGGCCACGCTCGCGGGGCTGCCCGTGGTGGCCTCGGCCTTCGGACGGGTGAGCCTGGCGGGGCTCCTGTCCAATGTCGTCGCCCTGCCCCTCTGTGGCCTGCTCACGGGGCTGGCGGCGGGAGGGGCGGCGTTGTTCGTCATCTCGCCCGTGGTGGCCACGCCCGTGCTGTGGGCGGGCGCGTGGGCGTCGGAGGCGCTGCTGTGGGTGACGCGCGTGTTCGCGGCCATGCCCCTGGCCTCGGTGGAGGTGCCGTCGCTGGGCCTCTGGGCCGCGCCGTATGCGCTGGGATTGCTGGTGTGGGCCCTGGGCGCGGGGCGGTGGAGACACGGCCTGTGGCTCACGCCCGCGGCGCTCGTCGCCACCGTGCTCGTGCCCCGGGTGATGCCGCAGCCGGGCCTGCGCGTCACCTTCCTCTCCGTGGGGCAAGGAGACGCCGTGGTGCTCAGCTCGAGGGGACACCATGCGCTGGTGGACGGCGGCGGCGCGCCCAACGGCGCGGACACGGGCACGCGCTTCGTGCTGCCCTACCTGCGCCACCAGGGTATCTCCGCGTTGGATTTGACGGTGCTGTCCCATCCGCACCCGGACCACGCGCTGGGATTGATATCGACCCTGGGACAGGTGCCCACCGCGCGCCTGTGGCTGCCCGCGGGTGACGAGGGCGGTCCCCTGTCACGGCAGGTGGTGAAGGCGGCGGGCAGCGCACGTGTCGAGGAGGTGGAGGCGGGCCATCCGCCGCTTCGCCTGGGAGACGCGACGGTGGAGGTGCTGGGGCCGCCCGGCCCGGCGGAGCGGGAGCTGCTGGAGGGCGTCAATGACCGCAGCGTGGTGCTGCGCGTGCGCCATGGCGACGTCACGGTGCTCCTGCCCGGCGACATGGAGCACGACGCGGAGGAGCTGCTGACCGAGGGCCTGGGCCCGGTGACGGTGATGAAGGCACCCCACCATGGCTCCCGGACGTCCTCCACCCAGGCGCTGCTGGAGCGGGTGCGTCCCCAGCACGTCGTCTTCTGCGTCGGCCGGCGCAACCGCTTCGGCTTCCCCCACCCGGAGGTCGAGGCGCGCTACCGCGCCCTGGGCAGCGAGTGTTGGCGGACGGACATCGACGGCGCCGTCACGGTGGAGAGTGATGGGCGGGAAGTCCGGCTGGTCCCTCACCTGACGCGCGAGCCGGAGCCCTCCGCGCCACGACTTGCCGCGGGGGAGCGTCATTCCCATCGTTGAGTCGATGATTCCCGAGGACATCGACCTGCGGCAGTTGACGGCGGACCTGAAGTCCAAGCTCGGCCCTGGAGAGCCCGTGGGCTACCTGCG
Organism: Myxococcus sp. AS-1-15; assembly: GCF_020037055.1. Taxonomy (NCBI): domain Bacteria; kingdom Pseudomonadati; phylum Myxococcota; class Myxococcia; order Myxococcales; family Myxococcaceae; genus Myxococcus; species Myxococcus sp. AS-1-15. The sequence goes on from NZ_JAIQDF010000004.1 coordinate 278,383, forward strand.
CGGCAAGTCGCTCATGCGCGACCTGCTCGTGGACCTGAAGGGGTACTCGCAACAGGAGGCCGAGGAGCTCATCGATACGCTCGAGCTCCAGGGCTTCCTCCGCTTCCTGGGCGACACCTCCGAGCGCTCCGTCGCGGATGCCCAGTGGGACATCACCCCGCACGCCTGAGCGCGGGGGCGCGGCCCCTCACTGGAACGTCAGCCACCCGAAGCGCGGCAGCGCGTGGAAGTCACCGACGAAGAGCGGTGAGAAGGCCTGGCCTTCCACCGTCTTCCGGCCGTGGTGCTCCAGCCGATAGAGATTGAAGCGCCACTTGTCCCCAGGTTGCGGCGGCACCCGGGGCACCTCCGCGAGCTTCGCGAAGGGGATGCGCAGCTCCACGGACCAGCCCTCGTCCTTGTCGGAGGCGTCATCCAGCGTGCCGCGCACCTTCACGGCGGACGTCAGCCCCGAGTCCCACGACAGGTCCATGCCCTGCCGACGCGCGGGGAAGTACGCGTCGAACTGGACGTTGTGCGGTGACACCTGCAGCTCGTTGTACGTGCGCCCGTCCGCGTTGGCGTCGAGGAAGATCTCCACCACCTCCTGCTCGTAGATGGGGTCGTCGCGCTTGCGCAGCGTGCCCCAGACGTCCGGGTCCTCGCAGTCGAAGGCCACGTACAGGTACGCGTCGTCGTAGGCCAGGCGCGCCTCGGTGCGCAGCCGCACCGCGCGCCCGTCGAAGCTGCCCTTCAGCACCACCGGCGTCGCCGTCTTCCAGACCGCGTCATCGAGCACGCCGTCCAGCCTGGGCGCCGTCTCGGCCCGGCGCACGACATACTCGGGGAGCGCCGGCGCGGCGCCGCCGAGCTGGGGCCCGAGCATCCGGTTCGCGCCGTCCTGGGCGGAGGCGTCGTCCACGGCCAGCCGCTCGTCGCCGCGCCAGAAGCCCAGCATGACCCGCGCGGGGGCGTTGGGCATGGGCACGACATGGACATCCTCGATGACCTTGCCCACCGGCCACGTGGCCAACGGCGCGGCGCCGTCCTGGATTTCGTGGTCCGCGTTGACGACCATGCCGCCGCTCGCCACGTCCACCACGTGGACGAAGAAGCCGTAGCCCTGGGGCGGCTGCGCGCGCGCCTGGAAGTAGTGCGAGAGCTGGACCTGCTGCCCCGGGGCGGCGTTCGCGGGCGTCACCTTCGAGCCCAGGTACACCACCGAGCCGCCGGCGAACGTCGTGCCCGCGCGGAAGGTCAGGTCCGAGGGCGCGGCGTCCAGGATGCGGGCGCGGGCAGGCTCCGGCAGACGCTGCGTGCGCGGCTTGGGGCCCGCCTGTTCATCGCGGCACGCGGCCACGGAACACGAGAGGGTCAGGAAGAGGACGATGGAGGAAGTGCGCATCGGCGGCGGCCATCCTAGCGGCCTTCCCGCGGCGAGGTGGGTTCCATCGCGCCTGCGTTCGACCCGGGCGGCCCTCCGCTCACCTGCCCGCCCGCGCGTCCCACGTCCCATTCGCGCGCGACAGGGCCATCTTGCTTCCGGAGGTCTCGCCCATGTCGCGACGTCGAGTGCTCATCCCCGCCGTCCTGCTGCTCTGGGCGGCCCCCGCCCTGGCCGCGTCGCCCGCCGCGCCCCAGGCCAGCGGCTCCGCGTGGGTGGACAAGCAGCCCCTGGCGTCATGGAACGTGTCGGGGGCCACGCTGCCCAAGGCGCCTCGTGGCGATGGCCAGTCCCTGCGCACGGGCCCCTGCGCGAAGCTCGCGCGCAAGCCCACCACCGCGTCGGACCGGGCCGTGGTGAAGGCGGGCTGGACGCTGCTGGGCGCGCTGCAGGTCTACGACACGACGGAGGTCATCACCGCCGCGGCCGAGGGGGACGGCCAGTGCCGCGCCATGGGCTACCAGGTGTTCGTCTTCGTCGACGGCCGCTTCGCGGGCACATTGTCTCCGGAGCCCATGTCGGACCGGTTCGACGGAGCGCTCGGGGACGTGCGGCTGGTGGACGCGAAGAGCCTGTCGGGCGCGGTGCGCCGCTACTCGGAGGAGGATCCGCTGTGCTGTCCGTCCCGACAGGCCTCCGTCGACTACGAAATCCGGCCCGGACCCAAGGGGCCCGTGGTGACGGCGACCTCGGCCACCACACAGCCGACGTCCTCGCCGTGACAGGACCTGGAGGCCCCGCATGAGCACGTCCTCCCCGGCTCCCCACGAGTTCCACAAGGAGCTCGCCGACGCCATCCTCCACCTTCGCCCCGCGCGAGAGCGAAGGCGTGAGTACATGGTGGAGCTGCTCGCCACCGTGCTGCTCGCGCTCGCCACCGTCGGCTCCGCGTGGAGCGCGTACCAGGCCACCCGCTGGAGCGGAGAGCAGTCCTACGAATACAGCAAGGCGAACGCGCTGCGCTCCGAGGCCGTCCGCGCCGCCAACGAGATGGCGCTGCTCGTCGAGGTGGACACGAGCACCTTCGGGAACTGGGCCGCCGCGTGGAGCGACGGCGACGAGAAGCGGGCGCGGTTCTTCGAGCAGCGCTTCCGCGAGGAGTTCCGCCCCGCCTTCGAGGCGTGGCGCGCGGAGGGCCTCGAGCAAGGCGTCGCGCCGCCGGACACGCCCTTCACGCGGCCCGAATACTACCCGGCGCCTCGCGAGCGCAGCCGGCTGCTGAACGAAGAGGCGTCAGCGACCTTCGACAAGGCGCGGCAGGCCACCCAGAACGGCGACAACTTCACCTTCTGCGTCGTCCTCTTCGCCTCCGTCCTCTTCTTCGCGGGCGTGGCCACGAAGCTCGACCACCCGTCGCTGAAGATCTCGTTGCTCGCCCTGGGCGTCGTGATGATGGCGGTCGCGAGCGCGTACATGTTCTCGCTCCCACAGAACATCGGCTTCCGACTCCAGTAAGGCGGAGTTCGGGGGCCCGCGACAGCGGCCCGGACACGCGGGCCCCGCGCGGATTACGAAGGGACATGAGCCCCTTCCTGACAGCCACGTGGCGCTACCTCGTGATGCTCAACTACGAGGTGGACCCGAAGGTGCTCGCGCCGCTCGTCCCCCGAGGCACGGAGCTGGACACGTGGGGGGGCAAGGCCTTCGCCAGCATGGTGGGCTTCCGCTTCCTCGACACGCGCGTGCGCGGGCTCGCGGTGCCCTTCCATCGCGACTTCGACGAGGTCAACCTCCGCTACTACGTGCGCCACCGTGGACCCGAGGGATGGCGACGGGGCGTGGCCTTCGTGCGGGAGCTCGTCCCCCGGTGGGCCATCGCGACGGTGGCGCGCGTCGTCTACAACGAGCCGTACCTGGCGCTGCCCATGCGGCACCTCGTGGAGATGGACGGCGCCGAGCAGGGCGCACCGGGCCGCCTGGAGTACGGCTGGAAGCACGAGGGCCGCTGGCATCGGCTCGCGGCGCGCACGCGGGGCGCTCCCCTGCCCAGCGCTCCGGATTCGCAGGAGGAGTTCATCACCGAGCACTACTGGGGCTACACACCCCAGCGCGACGGAGGCAGCGCGGAGTACCGCGTGGAGCACCCGCGCTGGTCCGTGTGGCGCGCCGAGGACCCCGTCTTCGAGTGCGACGTGGCGAAGCTGTACGGCGAGCGCTTCGTGCCCTTCCTGCGGGGCACGCCCGCCTCCGCGTTCGTCGCGGATGGCTCCGCGGTGGCCGTCCATCCTGGCGCGCGCGTGTCGGAAGTGGACACTTCCCGCGACCCGGCCGCCTGAGCCGTCTCGCGGCGAGGACGGGCCGGGCCAGCGCCCGGGACGCACCCAAGCGCCAAGCACGCGAATCCCCGTGCGCCAGGGCGGTCCACCCGTTGCTCCAGCCCCGGGTCATGCGCTTCGAATTCCAGCACCTGGGCACCACCACGCCCTTCGAATTGCCCGAGGGCCATCACCTGCTGGGCGGCGGTCCCGAGGACCATGTCCGCCTGGAGGCCCTGCCGCCCCACCTCTTGTCCCTGCACATCGAGGGGCAGCGGCTCATGGTGGAGGCGACCCGGACCTTCGACGTCAACGGGGTGCTCGTGCCTCCGGGCGTGTCCAGGCTGGTGCTCCCCGGCGAGGTGGTGGGCCTGCCCGGCACGATGCGCCTGAGTGTCCTCCCGGAGACACCCGAGCAGCGCGCCCAGGGCACTGTCGCCGTGCTCAAGGGGCTGCTCACGGGCCTGGACGCGGCCCCTTCCCGCGCGGCCACCCTCACCTGCCTGACGGGACTGGACGTGGGCCGGATGCACGCGCTCGCGGACGCCCGCACGGACCTCGGTCGGGGACAGGAAGCCACGCTGCGCCTTCGCGACAGGTCCGTGTCCCGCAATCACGCGCGCATCCACCACGAAGAAGGTGTGTTCGTCCTGGAGGACCTGGGCAGTCCCAACGGCGTCTACGTCAACGGGGAGCGCGTCCAGGAGCCCGTGACGCTGTGCGATGGCGACGTGCTGGAGCTGGGGCGCACGCTGCTGCGCTTCCAGGCGGCCCTGGACGAGGCGCCCGCGGAGCCGGCCGCCCCGGAATCCCCCGAACAGAGCCTCTCGGACACGGGGCCGGCGCAGACGGCGCCTCCTCGGCGGAAGGCTCGCGCGGAGTGGTGGTTCATCGGGCTGGGAGGCACCGCGGCGCTGGCGGGACTGCTCGTCACCTACCTCCTGATGACGACCTAGCGCGTCAACCCGGCAGCGGCGCCAGCCCCGCGCGTTCGACGAGAATCCGGGCGAGCTTCTGGTGATGCAGGAAGAAGCTGGTGAAGTGGACGAATCCCCACTGTCCCCGGATGGCGTAGACGGTGACGGGGCCCGGCAGCACGTCCACGTTGCGGATGTCCGAGAACGCGAAGCGCCGGGTGCGGACCATGCCCCGGTAGGTGATGCCCCGGGCGTCCACGACGATGAGCGTGCGCGCGTAGTACGCGAGCGAGACGCCGAAGAAGAGGATGAAGAAGCCCGCTGAGAGGAAGGTCTTCAGCGGCACCCCTTCGAACTTGAAGAGGTAGAGCAGCACCGCCACCCAGAGCAGACCCGCCGCCGCCATCGCAGCCGAGAGGCTACGACGAGGGCGAAAGACCTGCCGTCCGTTCATCTCCGCGTCGCGCCCGGTCATGCCTCCAAATTAATGCTTGGGGCTGACAGGATCCACCTGCCCCCCGGCCCGCCTGGCCGCCGGTCAACGCAGCTTCACGGCCTTCTGTCGAGATTCCTCCTGGAGCTGGGGACGGACGTCCGCGGCCGACGAGGCGGCATAGCGCTCGTAGAGCCCCCGTGCCTCCGCGTTGCGCCCCAGGGCACGGTAGGACTCGGCCAACCCGTACAGGGGGGACGCCGCCTGGGGCTCCAGCTCCATCGCGAACTGATAGTCCGCCGCGGCCTCCGCGTAGCGCCGCAGGCCGATGTTGGCGCTGCCGCGCGCGGTGTAGGCCACCGCGAGCATGGGCTCCAGTTGGATGGCCTGGGTCAGGTGCGTCAGCGCCGTGGCGAAGTCGCGCGAGCCGATGCGCTGCACGCCCTGCTCATAGGCCCTCCGGGCCTGCGCCCGTGTCGTCTCCGCGACAGGTCCGGAGCCCGGGGCCTGTCCCGCCGCCTGCGGCGACGCGCCCGACTGCGCCATCTTCGTCCGCGCCCGCGCGATGTTGTCCTGCGCGCTCTGACGGATGGCCGCGTCCTTCGTGAGCTGGATGGCGGACTCCCACTTCTCCACCGCCTGCCCGTAGTAGCCGAGCACCGCCAACGCGTTGCCCAGCTTGAACAAGGCCTCCACATGGCCCTCGTCCGCGTGCGACGCATCCAGGAACGCGAAGGCCGCCTCGCGGTAGCGGCGCTCCTTCATCAGCGCGTCGCCGTCCCGGATGCGCGCCGCCGCCAGCGCGGGGTTCGGCGTGCGCGCCTGCGCGACCTCGGCCGCGGGCTTCGACGGGAAGGGCACCGGCTCCTGCGCCGAGGGCGTCGAAGCCGGCGAGGCCACGGCGGTGCCCGGGGGCGTCCCCTTCTCGCGCAGGTCCGCGCCGTCGGCCGTCGCCACAGCGGGAGGTGTCACTGGCGTGACGCCCGGGGTGCTCGTCGTCGTCGGCGCCTCGGCGACGCGCGGGAGCGGCTTCGGAGTCTCGGGCGAGGCGCCGAGGGTGCTCGTCGGAGGCGGCGCCTCGGCGACGCGGGGGAGCGGCTTCGGGGACTCGGGCGAGGCGCCGAGGGTGCTCGTCGGAGGCGTCGCCGCGACGCCGCGCGGGAGCGGCTTCGAAGACTCGGGCGGCAGGGGCGAGGCGCCGAGCGACTTCAGGTAGCCGCGCGCCTTCTGGACCCAGATCTGCTCCGAGGGCCGGTTCTCACGGGCGATGTAGCCCTGATACGCGGCGATGGCCTGGGGCTTGTCGCCGAGCTGGCGGTGGCTCTCCGCGAGGCCGTAGTAGCCGTCCGCGTCGTCCGGCTCGAGCTCGACATAGCGCCCGTATGCGCGGGCGGCGGTGGCGGCGTCCCCGGCCTTGCGCGCGGCATATCCCAGGTTGAAGTACGCCATCTTGTGCAGCGGGTCCGCCTGCGTGGCCTCGCCGAAGCGCGCGATGGCGTCCTTCAGCTTGCCCTGGCGGAAGGCCACGCTGCCCAGGCCGTTGAGCGCGGGGGCATAGCCCGGAGTGGCGGCCAGCGCTTCGCGGTATGCGGCGGCCGCTTCGTCCAGACGGCCGGCGCCCAGGGCGGACTCGCCGCGAGCAAAGGCGGCCCGGGCGGGCGCGGAGGGCTCCGCCGCACCGAGCAGCAGCACCGCGGACAGGACGACGACGGACTTGCGCACCAGGTGCATGACGTCCCCCAAGGGGTTGCACCGGTTGCCGTAGCAGAAACCGGGGACGACGTCACGATGCGCCCACACCCCCGGTGGGAGTTTCTCCGAGGGTGTGGCCCGTCTCAGCTGCGGAAGGGGTTCTGCAGCAGCACCGTCTCGCCGCGGTCGGCGCCCACGGAGACGCACACCACGGGCACGCCGCTGACCTCTTCCACGCGGCGCACGTAGCGCTTCGCGTTCTCGGGCAGCTCGTCGAAGCTGCGCACGCCGGCGAGGTTCTCCTCCCAGCCGGGCAGCGTCTCGTAGATGGGCTTGACGCGCGCCAGGTCCTCGTAGTCGCCGGGCAGCTCGGTGATCTTCTCGCCGTCCAGGTCGTACGCGTTGCAGATCTGCAGCGACTTCAGGCCGCTGAGCACGTCGAGCTTGGTGAGCGCCATGCCCCACAGGCCGTTGACACGCGCCGCGTAGCGCAGCACCACGCCGTCCAGCCAGCCGCAGCGGCGGGGACGGCCGGTGGTGGCGCCGAACTCGTCACCCACCTTGCGCAGCTGGTCGCCGATGGCGTCGCTGAGCTCCGTGGGGAACGGACCGCCGCCGACGCGCGTGGTGTAGGCCTTGCTGATGCCCATCACCTTGTCGATGGCCGTCGGGCCCAGGCCCGAGCCCACCGCGGCGTTGCCCGCCACGCAGTTGGACGACGTCACGAAGGGATAGGTGCCGTGGTCCACGTCGAGCAGCGTGCCCTGCGCGCCCTCGAAGAGGATGCGCGCGCCGCGGCGCACCTGGCCGGCGAGGTACAGCGAGGCGTCGTGCACGTAGGGCTTGAGCCGCTCACCCAGCCCGGAGAACTCCGCGAGCACCTGGGGCACCTCGAGCTGGGGCACCGGCACGCCCGCCTTGCCGCACAGCTCCCGGAGCTCCTCGAGGGCCTGGGGCAGCCGCTCCTCGATGCGCTTGCGCAGGCGCTCGGGGTTGAGCAAGTCCCGCATGCGGATGCCCCGGCGCGCCACCTTGTCCTCGTAGGACGGGCCGATACCGCGGCCGGTGGTGCCGATGGCGCTGCCACCGCGGGCCTTCTCGCGGAAGCTGTCCAGCAGCTTGTGCCACGGGAAGATGACGTGGGCATTGTCGGAGATGATGAGCTGCGAGTCCTCCTTGAGGAAGCCGCGCGCCTTGAGCGCGTCGATCTCCCCCACGAGCACCGCCGGGTCCACCACCACTCCGTTGCCAATGACACACGTCTTGCCCTGGTGGAGGATGCCCGAGGGAATCAGGTGCAGGACCGTCTTCTGGCCCCCCACCACGAGCGTATGCCCCGCGTTGTTGCCGCCCTGGAAGCGGACGACCAACTGGGCATGCTCGGTGAGCAGGTCCACGACCTTGCCCTTCCCTTCATCTCCCCACTGCGCTCCGATGACGACGACGTTCGGCATGGTGCCCGCCGCTTAGCACGCGGGAGGGGCCGGGTGACAGTGTTCCGAGAAGCCACAATGCAGGGCCTGGCAGGTCGCCCTCTCTCGTCCCACCCAGGCGCCACGCACCTCCCCTCGGGCCAGGGCCCGCGTCGCGTCCGCGAGCCGCCTGGCGGCCTCCTCGGGGCGCGCCGCGTCCGCCCGCCACTCGGGCTCCGGGCGCTCCTCCCCCAGGAAGACGACGCCCACACGCACGGGGACGCCCGCTCGCACCATCCGTCGCGCCGCCAGCTCCAGCGCGTCCAGCTCGTGGGCGTACGCGGCCGCTCCCAACGGATGCCGTCCGCCCGACTTGTAGGTCACCACCACCGCCTCGCCGCGAGGTGACTCCCAGAGGACATCCATCTCACCCTCCAGGGAGATGCCCTCGTCCACCACCAGGCTGAAGGCCAGGCCCCGGTGCACGCCGCGCGGCGGGGACTCCGCCAGCATCCGGGCGAAGTCGGTGGCGAGCCAGCGCTCCGCCGTGCCCAGGACCGCCTCCATGCCCGGGTCCTCCGCCAACGCGCCCGCCTCGCGCAGCAAGGCCTCCAGGTGCGCGCGGCGCTCCATGACGTCCACGTCACGGGCCGAGCACAGTCGCAAATCAGAGGTGCTCAGCAGATGGCGCACCAGCTCCGCGGGGCTGCGTTCAGGGAGCCAGCCCTCCGGCTCGACGACGAGCGGGGTCTCTCGCGGCGCCACCTCCCACGGCCACGGCGCGCCGCGCAGTCCCAGGCGGTGCACGTAGTGGAAGCGGCGTGGACAGGTGATGAAGTCCTGCACGGCGCTCACGGGCGCGCTGAGGGACGCCGCTGACTCGGGCAGGTCCAGCGTGCCGCCGCGCACGCGCAGCAACGCGGCCTCGACACGGGCCTCCGCGCGCGCCAGCGCCTCAGGTCCCGGCGGCTCCGGGTCCCTGGGTGGAGGCAGCTCGTCCACGTCCACGTCCGTGACGAGCTCGCGCGTGGTGACGTCCTCCAGCCGGGCGTCGACGAGGTGCCACCACGAATCCTTGCCCGCACGTGGCTCTTCTCCACCGGAGAGCACCAGCAAGTCCCTGGCGCGGGTGAGCGCCACGTAGAGCAGGCGGCGATACTCGGCGTCCTCGCGGGCCTTGAGCTCCTGGCGCACCGCCTCGAAGCGGTTGGACGTGTAGCCGTCCAGCGAGTCGGGCACCCAGGGGCGCAGGGCGATGCCGTGCGAGCGCTCGAAGTGCGCGCGGGCGGAGGTGCTCCGGCGTCGACCGCCCATGCCGGGCACGACGACGATGGGCCACTCCAGGCCCTTGGCGCGGTGGATGGTGAGCAGTTGCACCGCGCGCGGGTCTCCGGCGTCGAGCAGGTCCGCCTGGGCTTCGTTCGGGGAGGACTCGGCCAGCATGCGCAGCTCGCGGGCGAAGGCCACGCACCCGCCCGAGCCCCGCTCGTCGCGACGCGAGGCCAACGCGAGCAGCTTCTCCACGTTGGCGCTCGCCTGCTCCGCATAGGGAGAGCCCGCGAGCGCCTCGCGGTAGCCCGTCAGGTCCAGCGCGGAGAGCAACAGCTCCCTCACGCCCAACCGGTCCCGCTCCCGGCACAGCGCGGGCAAGGCCTCCAGGAAGGTCTTCAGGCGCTGACGTTCACGCTCCGGCAGGGTGGCGAGCACCTCGTCGTCCGTCAGTCGAGGTGACGCCAGCGACAACGGCTGCTCCCCGGCGAGCAGGAACAAGGTCGCGTCCGACAGGCCCACCAGCGGCGAGCGCAGCACGGCGGCGAAGGCGAGCGCGTCCTCCGTGTCCGCCAGCAGCGCCAGCAGCGAGGCCAGGTCGAGCACCTCCTGCGCGCCGTAGAACCCTCGTCCACGCAGCACCCGATGCGGCACACCGTGGCGGATGAGCGCCTGCCGGTACACCTCCAGGTGCGTGAAGGTCCGGAAGAGCATCGCCACGTCGCCACCGCGCGCGGGACGTGAGCCCTCGCCATCCTCGCGAGCCACCGTGGGGAGCGCACCGGGCGCGAGCAGGATGCGCAGCCGCCTCGCGGTGCAGTCCGCGTCCAGCCATCGCAGGTCTCCGGCGGTCTCCTGCTCCTCCAGGTGGAGTCGCTCCACCACGGGGGCCTCGGTGAGCGAGGCGCGCACGGGTGACAGGTCGTCCTCCTCGGGGACGTAGACGACCTCGAACGGACGGGGCGCGTGCGCATCCGCCGCCACCAGCACCCCGGCGAAGGCGTGGTTGAAGAAGGACAACAGGCCCGGCACCGAGCGGCGGTTGTGCTGGAGGAAGCCGCGCGTGCCGCCCTCCTCCTCCACCTTCTTCGACAGCAGCGTGAAGACGGAGACGTCCGCGCCACGGAACTCGTAGATGGACTGCTTGCGATCTCCCACCGCGCAGAGGAACGCGGGCTCCAGCGGCAGCGCGGACGGCAGGTCCATCTCCGGCGTCAGCTCGCGAGGCCCCCCCTCGCGCTTCTCCGCGAGCAGCAGCACCAGCTCCAACTGGAGCCGGTTGGTGTCCTGGAACTCGTCCACCAGGAGGGCGCCCACGCGCTCCTGCACCTGCCGGCGGAACTCGGGATGGTCTCGCAGCAGGTCGCGCGCCTTGACGAGCAGCGAGGTGAAGTCGAACACGTTGCGGCGGGCGAACTCCGCGTCGTGCCGGGTCTCCACGCGCCCCAGCAGCTCGCGGAAGGTCTCCTCGAAGGGCGCGGTGTGCCACGCGGCCCACGCATCGACGAGCATGCGCACCGAGCCGTCCGTCTTGCCCTTGTAGATGCGCCAGTACAGCTCGCGCACCGGCCCCGCGGCGCCCTTGCTGAGCCGCGCGATGTTGCGCGTGTCCGTCGCGAAGCAGGCGCGCAGCCACGGGTAGCGGTCTCCCTTCTGGAAGTTCTCCGCCGTCATCCCGTTGAGCGCCTTCTCCAGCGCACCCACCAACTGGCTCCACTCGCCCTTGGCGTCCAGCGCTCGCACTTCCATGCACAGGCGCAGGCACTCCTTCAGCGCGTCGTCGAACTCCTCGCGGGCCTGCGCCACGTCGGCCACCGCCGCGGAGGCCGCGCGCAGCCCTTCCTCGCGCAGCTTGCCGTAGACCGACACCAGCGCGGCGACCAGACCATCCGAGAACCCGGAGCCGGAGAACCCCAGCTCCTGACACAGCTCACGCACGCGCGCGTCGCCCGCCTCCAGCGCATCGAGCACGACGCGCTCGCACACGTCCTGCACGAGACTGGACGCCTCGAGTTCGTCGAGCACCTCGAAGCTCGGGTCGATGCCCACCGCCGGTGGCGCGCGTCGCAGCAACTGACCGCAGAGCGAGTGGAACGTGCCCACCGTGGCCGCGCCCATCTCCTCGCGCAGCTGGCGCCACGCCTCGGGCAACGGGAACGGGCGGTCCAGCCGGGAGAGCGAGGCGCGCAGCTCCACCTCCTGGTCCAGCTTCGCCTCGCCCTGCGCCAGCCCGTCCAGACGCATCCTCAGGCGCGCGCGCATCTCCGCCGCGGCCTTGTCGGTGAAGGTCAGCATGCACAACCGCGCGGGGCGTAAGGGGCCCCCCGCCTCGCGCGCGCCCGCGAGCAGGTGCAGCGTCATCGTCACCAGGCTGTACGTCTTGCCCGCGCCGGCGCCCGCCATGAGCGCCAGGTTGCGCTCCAGCGCGAGGATGGAAGGGGCCGTGCTCAACTCCCCTCCTCCGTCATCCGCCGCTCGGTGATGCGGCACACGGCGCGGAAGCCGCAAGAGCCACAGTCCTGCGGCCGCGCGGCGAACTGGCCCTCGCGCAGCGTGCGCACCAGCGACTCCACGGCGTTGGGCAGGTTGCGCCCGCCTTCCTTCTCCGCCACCTTCGCGCGCACCTCGGGGTCCGTGGACAACAGCTCGTCCAGCTCCTGCGCGGGGACCACCTCCGACAGGTGGATGGTGTTGCCCGTGCGCAGCGAGAACCACGCGGCCTGGCTCGCGTTCTGGTGGCCGCTCTCGCGCGCGGCGAAGAGGTACAGCGGCAGCTGGAAGTCGGATGTGAGCAGCCGCTTCTTCAGCTCGTTCTTGTCCAGGCGCCCGGACTTGTAGTCGATGACACCCACCTCCGAGCCGGACACGTCGAGCCGGTCGATCTTCCCCTCGAAGACGATGGCGTCACCGTCGATGGGCAACATGACGTGGCGCCACCGGTCGTCCTCGGCGGCGGGGCCGAACTGGAGCTCGAAGCCCTCCGGCACCATCCGCTCGAAGGGCAGCCCGCGCCGCTCATCCACCAGGATTCGACGCGCCATCGCCCGCGCGCGCTCGTGCGCCAGCTTCCACAGCGCGGGGTGCCCCACGTGGTGGAACTTCTCGAAGTGCGCCACCGCGGACTGGAGCGCGGAGTCCAGCACCTCCTCGGGGATCTCCTCCGGAGCCTTGCCAAGCAGTTGGTGCTGCTTGAGCGATTGGAAGACCTCCTCCACGACGCGGTGCCAGAAGGTGCCGCGCCCGCGCGCGTCGAACTCCTCGCCCGGGCGGTCCGGCTCCGTCACCTTCAGGCCGTACGTGAGGAAGCCCTGGAAGCCGCAGTTGCCGAAGCGCGCGAGCGCGGACGCGGACAGGGGCCGCGTCAGGTCGAAGCGGAAGGCCTCGCGCAACGACGCGCGCATCGTGTTGGCATCCACCGAGCCCGTGTACTTCCCGGGCTTGCGGTCCGGCTCCCCGAAGAAGTGCAGCCGCTCCACCTCCACCAGCGATAGCTCATGTGCGCCCGAGTACCAGGCCTCCCGGTCGAAGCGATGCTTGAGCCGAGACGCCGCCGGGTCCGGCTCGGTGACGCGCAGCTTTGGATGCGCCAGGACCTCGAGCGCCACGCAGCGCCGCAGCTCCGACTCGGTAAGCACCTCGTCTAGCGGCGGGATGGGCGGCAACGAGCGCGGCGTCCACTTCAGCGCGGTGAGCCGGCGCACCTCCTCCAGGAACGAGGACGGCACCTGCTCCTGTCCACCCGCTCCCTCCACCGCGAAGGACAGGCTCAGCGTCTCCTCCGCCGCGGCGAGCGCGCTGGCGAACAACAGGCGGTCCTCGGTGAGCCGCCACGCCGCGCGGTCCTCGAACTCGCCGCCGGTCAGTCGGAACACGTCACGGCCCAGGTGCTGATTGAGCGCCGAGCGCTCCGCGTCCGCGAGCAACGGCGAGGGCACATCCCGTCCCGGGAAGCGTCCCTCGGTGAGCCCCGCGATGAAGAGATGACGGAAGGAGCGTCCAGGAACCTCCGCCGCCTCCAGCACCTCCACCGCAGCGCCCCTGGGGCCTCGCGCGGGCAGGTACGCCTCCGACATCGCATCGCGCAGCCATCGACCGAACGTGCGCCGACGCAGCACCGGGCCACCGCCCACCGCCTTCATCGTCCGCAGCAGTCCCTGGACGCGCTGCCGCAGCGCCTCGCGCGCGGCCTCGTCTCGCGACCGCGCATCCAGCGCCCGCTCCGCCAGTCCACCTTCCGCGCGGGACTCCAAGGGCCCCTCGGAGTCCATCAACCCCAACTGCTCCACCACGTGCCACCACGCGGCCAACTGTTCAGCAACGGGCGCCTTCTCGGGAATGCGCCGGCAGGCATTCAGCAACAGGCCGCAGCGTTCACGCAGCACCCGCACCGACTGGATGCGCGCGCTGCCGTCCTTCTTCTGTGCGCCCTGGAGCGCCTGGAGACGACGCGCGAGGCCTTCGAGGCGCACGTCGTAGGCACCGCGTCCTCGCAGCGCGCCCAGGCGGTCGTCCCGCACGGCGGCCAGCGCGAAGAGGCTCGCCGGCGACTCCGGACCTCCGCGCGACAGGAGGTGCGCGTAGCGACTGCCCACCAGCTCCGCCACGCGCTCGGCGGGGAAGCCGTCCTCCACCAGCAGCGGCAGGTCCAACGCCAGACGCACCGGCCCGGCCAACGAGAGCGGCTCGCCCCAGGGCAGTCGCACCGGCACGCCCAGCTCACCGAGCGACTCGGCGAGCCACCCCGCCTCCGCCCCCAGCTCACGGTATGCAATCGCGATGTCCGACGGCGCGGCCCCTTCCGCGATGAGCCGGCGCACGTCCCTGGCCACCAGTCGCGCCTCCTCGCGCGCCGTGGCCGCGCTCCACACGCGAGGCTGGGTCTTCGCGTCCTCGAGCACATTGCGCGGCGCCCGGGGCGAGAAGGCGAAGCGCCCCAGGTCGATGAACGGCCGGGACTCGAAGGTGACGTCCGCCTTGAAGAGGTCCACGTGCGGCATGGACTCGCCGCGGTTCTCGAAGGCGCGGAACAGCGAGGCCAGGGCCGCGTCCGCGACCGGCGAGCCACCCACCGGCGTCTCCACCCGGAGCGTCACGCGTCGCGACTCACACGCCGCCGCCAACGCCAGCAGGAGCTCCAGGCCGGACGGGCGCACGTCGTAGACCCCGTGCAGCACCAGCGTCCCCACGCCGTCCCAGCTCACCGGCCATGCACCCCGGCCCAGCGCCTCGCGAGCCCCGCGCAGCACGTCCTCGCGGTCCGCGAGCCCCAGCTCCGCCAGCTTCTGCTCGTACAGGTGATACAGCCGGGCGAGCACCCGCACGTGCTTCTGCCGCTCGGGCGGGAGGACCTCCACCGCGTCCTGGAGCTCCCGGGGTGACAGGCGCCCGGCCTTCAGGTCCAGCACCACCTCCAGCCCCGCGCGCGCGAAGGCCGGCTCCCGGACGTACTCTCCGAAGTGCGTGTTGCCCAGCTGCGGCCCCAGCGAGGACATCACCGCGCGCGCCAGCACCGCCGGGCACGGACGCCGGTTCAGCTCGCGAGCCCCGCCCAGCGCGACGAGCAGCTCCTCCCAGGTGAGCAGGTCCCGGCCCACCGCCAGCCCCCGGGCGTTCCCTTCCGCGCGCAACGCGGCCTGACGCCGGCCGGCGTCGGGGAACACATGGAGGGTACGGACGGGGCGGGCCATGGATGCGTGGAGTCTAGAACGACCGGACGGGTCGCTTTCATGCTCGATTCCTCACTCCGCGCCCAGTGTGTTCGTGAGCCCGCCTGCCTGCCCACCTGTTTCCCACGGTTGGCCCGCGAACCGGACCTCCTTGACCGGCTTACCCAGAAGCCCTGGAGCTTCCGGGTGGCCCTTGCGCCCTGGAGCGGGTGCGCGTCAGAAGGTGTGCGCCAGTTCGAGCTGCGAGAGCGCCGGGTAGGTGAAGCCCTCGCCCAGGAAGAAGCGGTCACACAGGCCCTCGGGGACGATGGCGCTCACCGCCAGGGGCTTGCCGGGATGCGCGGCGGCCAGGGCCCTCAGCAGCCTCCTCCCGGCGCCCTTTCCTCGGGCCGAGGGCTCCACCACCAGCGAGCGCAGACCGAGCGTGGGCGCGGCGACATCCGCCACCACCGCGAAGGCGGGACCGAGTCGGAAGGCCTTCGCCGGGGACGACAAGCCCATCACCGTCGCCGCGTCGAGCTGCCATGGCAGGCCCGCGGGCAGGAGCTTCGCACACTCGCGCGGGTCCACTTCCTCCAGCGCTCCGGGCTCAGGCGTCGGCGTCCCCGTGAAGCCCACCAGTCGCCGCATGCGTCGGAAGCCCAGGCGCTCGTAGAGCTTCACCGCGGGCGCGTTCTGCTCGATGACCTCCAGCACCATCCGCGCATCTCCGCGCGCTCGTGCGGAGTCCAGCAAGGGACGCAGCATCTCCCCGCCCAGTCCCTGCCCTCTCCGGCTGGGAACGATGCCCATGCCCGCGACCCGGCTGACGTTGCCCCGTCGCGCCATCAGCACGAGCCCCACCGCCTCACCACCCACGCGAGCGACCCGGCTCTCCGTCAACGAGATGTGCTCGCTTCGCACGCGCGCATCGAAGGCTTGCGGCGCATCGGGCACCGGGACGAAGTAGCCCTCGAAGGCGCGCGCGAACAGCGTGGACAGCGACAGGAAAGACCCCTCGGACGCGGGAACGAGGTCCATGGCAATCGGCTCCGAAGCCTGAGGCTCGCGATTCATTCCACGCCACGCTGCCGCAGCGACACCCCGCCGGCAACCCCTTGCTTCCGCGCCCGACGGGGCCTCTTTGCTCCCGAGCGCTCCCAGGGTTCACCCGCCAGTCGCTCCGCGAGGAAGTCGACGAACACACGCGCCTTGGGCGCCACCAGTCTGCTGGGAGGATGCACGGCGAACAGGCCCACCTCCGGCAGGGCCCAGTCCTCCAGCATGCGGATGAGCCGGCCCGTCCGCAGGTCCTCATCCACCAGGAACGTGGCGAGCGCCGCGACACCACAACCGCCGAGCGCGGCCAGCCGCAGCGCCTCCGCGTTGTCCGTGCGCAAGACGGGATGGATGCGCACGGTGGTCCGCTCCACGCCACGCACCAGGGTCCACGTCTCTCCGTCCTGGAAATGGGAGAACTGGAGACACGGATGCGACGCGAGGTCAGCGGGCTGGGCCAGCGCCTCGCGGCCCCTCGGATAGCGCGGAGCCGCCACCAGGAATCGACGAATCGTCGCCAGCCGTCGAGCCACGAGGCTCGAGTCCGGCAGCGCGCCAATCCGAATGGCCACATCGAACTCCTCCTCGACGAGGTTGACGTAGCGGTCCTGGAAGGAGAGCTCCAACGTGATGCGCGGATAGCGGCGCATGAAGTCCGGAACGAGCGGCGCGATTTGACGCTGACCGAAGAGATTGGGCACGGCCACGCGCAGTCGCCCTCTCGGCGCTCCTCCGTAGCCGGACACCAGGGCATCCGCCTCTTCGAGGCGCTGGAGGACATCCGTGCATCGCTCCAGATACAGGGCGCCCGCCTCCGTGAGGGAGACCCGGCGCGTCGTGCGTCTCAACAACGCGGCGCCGAGCGCGGCCTCCAACCGAGCGACCCGTCGACTCAGCGTGGACGCGCTCACCCGCAGCTCCCGCGCCGCGTCCGCGAAGCTCAGCGCGCGCGCCACGGCCGAAAAGGCCAGCATGTCCTCCAGCCGATCTCTCAACTCCAAGCGCTCCACGCCTCCCTCCGATTGTTGCATCTCGCGCACGAGTGTCGTGCCCGGCGCCCCGATGATGCCGGGTCGCTCGCGGGCTATGCACCACGCGTCCTCCTGGGAGTCCATCTCATGTGCCCACTGCCGCTCGCGAGTGTCTTGTCGACGCTGCTGCTCACCACCTCCCCCGCGACCCCGCCGCACTCGAAGGCCCGCGCTTCGGGTGCCGTGACACCCGCCTCCGCGAGCACCACGCCCGGCCCGCATGGCTTCGAGCGCATGTCGCTCCCCTCGGGCTTCACGGTGCCCAACGGCATCGCCGTGGATGACCAGGGGACGCTCTATGTCGGCTCCGTGGCGGATGGCCGGGTGCTCCGACGTGTCGCTGGCGGTGACTGGACGGAGTTCTTTCCGGGCTCCGAGCAGGTGTTCTCCGTGACGAGCCTCCGTCTGGACGCGCCTCGAAACCTGCTGTGGGGGACGTCTCCCGACGCCATGGGACTGCTGAGACCCCAGGGCGTCGCGGGTGGACGGGGGGCTCGCGTCTTCGCGCTCGACGCTCGCTCGGGCGCGCTGCTCAAGGTCATCCCGCTTCCCGCGGGCACGCTCGGCAATGACCTCGCCGTGGCTCCGGATGGCGGCCTGTATGTCACGGATAGCCACCGCGCCGCCGTGCTGTACCTCCGGCCCGGCAGCGAGGCGTGGGAGACGTGGGTGATGGATCCACGCTTCAGCGCTCGCGGCCCCGGGATGAGCGCGGTGGGGCCAGCGGGGATCGCGCTCGCGCCCGATGGAAGCACGCTCGCCATCAACACCTTCGGCCCAGGTCGGCTCTTCGTGATTCGTCCTGGAGCCAGGGGACAGGGTCCGAGCGTCCGTGAAGTCTCGCTGCCGCGCCGCCTGGAGAATCCGGACGGCATGCGCTTCGCGCCAGACGGACGCCTGCTGCTCGTCGAGGGCGCGACACAGAGCGGCGACGGGCGGCTCGTCCGTATCGACGTCCTGGGCAAGTCCCGGGGCGCGAAGGTCCTGGAGGTGCTCGCATCGGGGATGGAGTCCCCGGTGAATCTCACCGTGTCCGACGAGGGGACGGTCTGGGTCACCGAAGCGAGACTCCGCGACCGCATCCTTCGAGGTCCGGAGGCCGCATTGCCCCAGGTCTTCTGGGTCGCCTCGCTGCCCCTTCCCCGCTGACACCGCCTCCACGGACGTGACGTCCGTGGAGGCGGAGAGGGGCCGCGTTACGACTCGGTGGTCAGCGAGAAGGTGATGCGGATGCCGCCCAGCAGGTACTCCTCGCCATCGGAGACCTGACGGCGCGCGATGCGCGTGTTGTCGAACCAGGTGCCGTTCGAGGACTTGAGGTCCTCGATGAAGACCTCGTCGCCGTCGCGCAGGATCACCGCGTGCTCACGCGAGACCCTGGCGGACTTCACCATCAGGTCCGCGCTGGGACCCCGGCCGATGATGAACCGCTCGCGAGCGACCAGCACCGGCTCGCCATCGTCGAGCTTCACGTGCACCTTCAGCTCCGGCGGAGCCTGCACGATGATGGTCTTGTCCGGCTTGCCCGCCGGCGCCTTCGGCTCGGGCTTCGCCTCCGTCACCAGGTCGGAGGAGTCTTCGTCCACGAACGCTGGCTCGGCGGAAGCTGCTGCCGCCTTGCCGACGGCGGGCTTGCCGACCGCGGCCTTGCCTGCGATTGCATTGGCTGGGATTGGCTTGCCTGCCGCCGCCTTGCCTGCGGCCGGCTTCGCATCCTCGTCTGCATCGGAATCGTCGTCCGAATCCCCGTCCGCATCGGAATCGTCGTCCGAGTCCTCGTCGGAATCGTCGTCGCCGGAGTCCTTCTCATCCGCGTCGCCATCCGAGTCCTCGTCGGAATCGTCGTCGCCGGAGTCCTTCTCATCCGCGTCGCCATCCGAGTCCTCGTCATCGTCCGAGTCCTCATCGGAATCGTCGTCCGAGTCGTCATCGGAACCATCGTCCGAGTCCTCGTCGGCATCGTCATCGGAATCGTCGTCCGAGTCCTCGTCGGCATCGTCATCCGAGTCGTCATCGGGCTTCGCGTCGACGGGCTCGACCAGACGGTCGACGTCACCCACGATGTCTCGGACGCGCGCGGCGACAGCTTCGCGCAGTTCGGCCTCGTCGACCGTGGGCTCCTTCTCCGTGGCGGGCTCGTCCTCGGAGTCCTCGGAACCCTCCGCTTCCTCGTCGTCGGAGTCCTTGGCGCTTCCGGCGGCCTTCGCCTCGGCACCCTCCGCGTCGTCGGCCCCGGGAGTTCCTTCGTGCTCCCCGGTCTTGGACTCTTCTTCGTCGGTGTCCGCGAGCGCGACGACCGGAGGCGGCTGAACCTCCACCGACTGGTCCACGGCGCGCACTACTTCGCGAACACGCTCGGCGACCGCTTCGGACTCGGCGCCCTTCGGAGCCTCTACCTCAGCGGACTCATTGGCCACGTCCGCGACCTTCGCGGAGGCAGGTGCCTTCATCGGAGGCACCGTCGCGGGAGGTGTGGCCACCGGCTCCGCTGCCGCTGGAGCAGCAGTCACCGCGGGCACTGAGACGGGGGCGCTGACCGCGGGCGTCGCCACTGCCGCTGGCGTCGCCACGGGCGTCCGCGCGACCACAGGCGCGGCCACCACGGCCGGCGCGCTGCCCGTCTCGGTGAGGCTCACCTGCGTGGGCTGGATGAACCCGAACTGCCGCGCGAGCGAGAAGAGCGCCTGATTGACGAGGACATCGCGGTCCACGCCCATCTCGCGGCTCATCGTCTCCAGCGCCTTCCACAGCGGGTCGGCGATCTCGACCTGTCGAGGCGTGCGGTTCATGGCTCAGCTCCCCCTCAGGTTGTCCTGCCAGGGCGAAACGTTGTGGCTGTCCGTCAGCCAATAGAACATCGCCTGCATCTCCGCATAGTGCTGCTCCGCGATGCCCAGGAGGTTCGGGTGCAGGGCGTCGATCTCCACGCCCGCGAACTCGAAGCCCGCCGCGCCCGACGCCTGCGCGCCACGGCCGCCCGTCACCTTGCGGTCCCGCACCCGCCAGTGTCGCTGGCTCGACATGCCCGCCGCCTGTCCGAAGTCCGCCGGAGGCGCCACCTTCTTCGGCAGCACCACCTTCGACTCCCCACAGGCCCACAACAGCCACGTGAGCGCGTTCCAGTCTCCACGCGCCAGCCGGATGAGGTCCGGCAGGCCCATGCCCGCCACGCTCAGCGTCTCGTCGACGGAGACCGAGTCCTCCCCAACCTCCACCTCCTCCTCGGCCAGCTCCACCGGCCCCGCCGGCAACAGGGCGGACACGTCCGGCGGCATCCACGGCAGCACGGCGCCGGGCTTGAAGCGCCCCAGCAGCGCGGCGCGGACGAGCTGCAGCCGCGTGGCGTACTTCTGGACGATGCGCACGATGGCGTCGAGCGTCTGCGCGGGCTTCTCCGGCAGGTCCTCGTAGGTCGACACCGGCTTCTGCTTCGCCGGCCAGAAGTCGAACACCGGGAACAGCGCCCGCGCGTAGGTCCCCAGGAACGTGGCCGTCCCCGGCTCCGCCTTCGCCAGCGCCTCCGCGTCCTTCAACGCGTGTGCGTCCATGCCCATGTTCAACAGGACGAGGCCTCGGGTGAAGAGGAACGCCGTGCGCTCCGGAGCGACCAGCAGCGCCGCGTTCACGAAGTCCAGCGCCGCCCTCGGCCGGTCCAGCTGGTCCAGCCGCACCGCATGGGCCCGCAGCAGCATGCCCGCGTCACCACCGCGCACCAGCGTCTCCGCCAGCGCCGAGCTGGAGTCCGCCGCGTTCTGCAGCGCCTCGCCCGCCGTGGCCTTCGCGTTGTCCGGCGTCCTCGGCAGCGCCACGCGCTCCATCAACTCGAGGAACGGCGCCACCTGCTGGTCCATCGCCACCGAGCGCGCCAGCGCCAGGAGCGCCTCGCGGTGCTTGCGCGCCGCCACGCACGTGGCCGCGTACTCACGCCAGGCCTCCGCGCTCCGGGGCACGTTGGAGAAGACCGGCGACGCCGACAGCTCCGCCTCCTCCTGCGCGACGCCCAGGTCCCGCGTCAACACCACCTGCCGGTCCGCGTCCAGCAGCGTCCACGTCCCACAGGCCACGTCCTGCTCGTACCGGCCCTCGTCGAACCTGACACGCGGGTCCAGGTACTCGTCCTTCGCCAGCGAGCGATAGGCGCCGTGGCGCTGCCCCTCGACGAACTCGCCCTCCCACAACAGCTGGCCGTCCTGGAGCCAGAAGCGCGCGAGCCCGTGGCGCTCGCCGTCGGTGTTCAGCTCGACGTGGGACCACTGGTTCAGGTCCTCGCGAAGCTCCGCCTCCAGCGGGATTCCCTCGGGACGGTCGGGGTACGGCTCGCCGGTGGACGGCACCACGCGGCGGTCCTGGCCGTCATAGTGCGTCACGCCGGTGACGCGGCCGTGCTCGTACACCATCACCGTCTTGCGAACGAGCGTGGAGACCCCGTTCTCGTGCATGCGCTCCGTGGTGAACTTCTCGGACGCGTACCAGGTGCGCGGCCCGTGAAGCTCCCCCTTCACGAAGTCGCCGTCCTGGGAGACCTCACCGCTCTCGTGGAAGCGCTTGAAGGGGCCGTGGGGCTTGTCGTTCTCGAAGCTGCACTCGTTGCAGAGCGTGCCGTCCGCGCGCCAGTACTTGTAGGGCCCCTGCTTGCGCCCCTTGGGGTCCGTGGCGCCGTACACCCATTCGCTGTCGCCCTCGTCCCACGTCGCCTCGGGGTGCACGCCGGGCGGGACGATGCCCTGCTCGGTCAGCTTCTTGTTCTCCTCGGCCTGCTTCGCGTAGGCGACGTCCAGCGTCTTGAGCGACTTGACCAGCGCGTCCAGCCGGCCCGGCGACATGGCTCCACTGGAGCGGTGCACCACCGTGCCATCCTTGAACGCCATCAGCGTGGGGATGGACTGGATCTGGAACCGGCCCGACAGCTCCTGCTGCGCCTCCGTGTCCACCTTGCCGAACACGACGTCCGGGTGCTTCTCCGCGGTGGTGGCATAGGTCGGCGCGAAGTTGCGGCACGGGCCACACCACTCCGCCCAGAAGTCCACCAGGACCAACCCTGGCTTGCCAGTCATCTGTTCGAAGGTCTCGGCCGTCAGGTCGACGGGGTGCGTACTCACGATGAAGCCTCGGATGCGAATGGGAGTCGGACGCTTGTAGTCAAACCCTTCGCGCCGCGCCAGCGTCGCCCTATGCTGCGCGCCGTGCGCCCGTCCTTTCCCATTCTCGCACTCACTGCGATCCTCGCGCTCTTTCCGCTGACTCCGGCCCTGGCCCAGCCCGCGGAGGACGCCCCTCGTCTGCACGAGCTGAAGTTCGACTGGGCTCGCGACGGCGTCATCACCGGCTCGGCCGCCGTGCTCTGGATTTCGAGCGAGGTGCTCTTCAAGAGCGACCTGGCGCCCGCGACATGCCGCTGGTGTGACCGGGCGCCGGACGGGACGGACCGACTCAACCGATTGGACCGCTGGGGCCGGGGACTCGCGGGGAACACGGAGGCGTCCCGGCACCGCGCGGGGCACTGGAGCAACATCATCGGCTTCGGCGTGCTGCCCGCCGGGGTCATGGGTCTGCAGTACGCGGTGGGGCGAGGCTCGGACAGCCCGAACCGGTTCTTCGCGCAGGACGCGACCATCATCCTGGAGAGCGCCATGCTGGCGACGCTCGCGAACCAGACGGTGAAGTTCCTGGTCGGCCGTGAGCGCCCCTTCGTCCACGTGCTGCCCGAGGACCAGAAGCGCCTCACCGACCAACCCAGCGACAACAACCTGTCCTTCTACAGCGGGCACACCAACCTGGCCTTCTCGCTGGTGGTGTCCGCGGGCACGGTGGCCGCGCTGCGCGGCTACGAGAACCAGGCGTGGATCTGGGCCGTGGGACTGCCGCTCGCCACCTCCGTGGGACTGCTGCGCATGGGCGCCGACAAGCACTACCTCACCGACGTGGCCACGGGCGCCGTGATGGGCGCGGCCTTCGGCGTCGCGGTGCCCCTGCTGTTGCATGGCCGGACCGGCGGCGTGGAGTCCAGCGCCGCGCGCCGCTCCCCGACCGCCGCCCGGCTGATGCCCGTCGCCGGCGCGCGCATGGCTGGCTTCTCGGGCGTGTTCTGAGGCCCGCCATCCGCGGGCGTCTCGGGCGGGCGTGGCGCGCGGGCGTGCTGGCGCTGGTGCTCGTCGCCGGCTGCAACTCCGCGAGCCGCTTCGCGCCCAGCTACCTGCTCGTGCCGCCCCAACCCTTCATCACCGCGCCGCCCATCTGGGGCCCGGTGGAGGCGGGGCATTGGAGCGTCGGGATGCGCGTGCAGGCCATCGCCGCCACGCCGGAGGACCCCTCGGCGCTCCAGCTCACGGTCTGGTACCCGACGCGGGAGAGCGACGCGGCGACGCGCCTGCACTATCGCGACTACGTGGGACTCATGGGCTTCGAGTCCGAACCCGAGACGCCTCGCGACGAGGCGCGCGCCACCCAGGCCGTCACCCTCTACGAGCAGCAGCTCATCGACCTGGGCGTGCCCGAGGAGAGCACCGCCGCGTGGCTCGACACGCCCATGACGGCCACGCCCCACGCGCCGCCCGCGCCGGGACGCTTCCCGCTCGTGCTGGTGGCGCAGGGCCGGCACCACTCCGCCCACCATCAGGCCGTGCTGGCCGAGTACCTGGCGAGCCACGGCTACGTGGTGGCCACCACGCCCTCGCCCACTCGCGCAGAGCCGCCCGGGCCGCTCGTCGACGTGCTCGCCACCGCGAGACGGCAGGCGCGGGAGCTGGAGCGCGCGCTGCGCGTGCTCCGCGCGGATGCGCGCATCGACACCTCGCGCGTGGCCGTCATCGGGCACAGCCTGGGTGCTCGCGCGGCCTTCCTGTTCGCGCTCGCGCATCCCGAGGCGGGCGCGCTGGTGAGCCTGGATGGGGGCATCGGGACCCGGCGCGGCAAGGGGTGGTTGAAGGGCCTGCCGGACTTCCAGCCGGAGCGGGTCCAGGTCCCCCTGCTGCACCTGTTCCAGGAGGACGACGCCGTGGTGGTGCCCGACTTCGAGCTGCTCGAGTCGCTGCGCGGCGCGCATCGGTGGATGGTTCGAATCCCCGGCATGCGCCACGTGGGCTTCACCAGCGTGGGCGCCGCCGCCACGCTGGCGCCGGGGGTGGTGTCGGCGGAGACGGCGAAGGCGGTGGCCCGGGGCTGGGCCACGACGGCGGACGTGACGCGCAGGTTCCTGGACGCCACCGTGCGACGCAGGCTCGTGCGGCCCACCGCGCCGCCTCCGTCCGCCAGCGCCCTGCTCACACCGGACGCGGACGCGCTGCTCGAGCACTGGGAGCCCGGCCAGCCCTGAGCCGCGCTACATCACGCCCGCGGGAGCCTCGTCGCCGTCGTGACCTCCCTCCACGACGGGCAGCCGGGACAAATCCCAGCGGCGCCCCGGCTCCCAGGCGACGGCGCCGGACACCCCCCAGCCGACGCGCACGACCTCCCGGCCCTCGTACTCCAGCCAGAAGACGGACTCCTCGGGGCGCGTGGCCTGGTCCAGGCAGGCGATGCGCGTCGCGGGGCGGCCCGCGCCCTCCAGCGTCACCGCGAAGGCCTTGTGCGAGTGTCCACACAAGAGCCACTTCGGCTGCACCGTGTCCACCAGGCGGCGCGTCACGCCATTGCCAATCCAGTACGAGGGCAAGGGCCGGGGCGGCGAGGGGTTCTCCTCCCGCGCGCGCTGGACGATGCCCCGGGGCCACTCGTGCACGAGCATCAGGTCCACGTCCCTGAGCGACATCACCCGCTCCACCTCCGCGGTGCGAAAGTAGCCCGCCTGCTTCATCAGGTCCTGCGTGACGGGGCGCTTCAAGGGCTGGTCGATGAAGCGCGGCGCGTGGATGCCGGACAGGAAGCCCACGCGCAGCCCGGAGAGTTCGCGCACGCCGGCGCGGCCCAGGTAGGTGACGCCCGGCGCCAGCTCGCCCCCGTCCTGGAAGTCGTGCAGCGCCTCGAAGTCCTCGTTGTTGCCGCCGATGAAGTACAGCGGCCGCTTCACGCGGCGGACGCCGTCCGCGTACTCGGCGAACTCCGCGGGCATGGTCCGCTTGGCGGCCTTGCGCCGATGGTCATCCGCGCGGCGGAACGCCTCCACGTCCCCCACCGCGAGCACCATCGACACCGGCCGACCACGCGACTGCTCCAGCGCGTCCAACCACGTCTCCACGCGGTGGAAGCGACCGTGGACGTCACCCAGGGCGGCAACCAGGAGGGGCTCCGGCATCACCCCGGAAGGCTGCACCCGCGCATCCACCCTGTCGAGTCATCCCTGTCCCATGGGACGCAAGGCTGACAGAAAACCCACACTTCAGCTCAACGCAGCCATGAAGGAAGCACTCGCCAGAATCAATCACAGACAAACGCCGCGCCCCTCCGAGGAGAAGCGCGGCGCCGTCACACCTTGGACTCACGTGAGCGCTAGTTGCAGCCCAGCGGGTACGTCACCTCCACCAGCGAGCCCGGCGCGGGAGCGGAGTCCCGGTCGAAGATGATGCTGTTGGTGCGCGCGTCGTACTCCCAGCCCGACAGCACCTGCACGCCGTCCACGTGGACCACGATTCGCGTGGTGTCCGCGGGCTCCTCGGACAGGGGGAACTTGCGGTTGGGGCCGAAGGCGCTGTTGGAGAGCTTCTCCAGGGACGCGGCCCAGTTGGGCGTGCAGATGCTCTCCACCACGCCGCCCGTGGTGTTCGCCAGCTGGATGTAGCGGCTGCCGGCGCTGCTCGACGTGGGGCAGGTGGCCAGGTCCATGGGGCCCACAATCGCGTTGATGCTGAGCTTCGCCTTGTCGTTGCCCTTCAGCGCCAGGAAGTACGTCTCGTAGAAGGACACCGGCTGCGAGCTGAAGTCCTCCTCGTCCGACAGGAAGATGATGGCCAGCTTCGCGTCCTCGCGCAGGAACCCGCCGTTGCCGTCGTTGGGCAGCGGCGTGCGGGTGTCATCCAGGTTGTAGAGCAGCGGGTCCGACAGGGCGCGGTGCGCCGCGTCCAGGCCCTGCTCGTTCCAGTGACACACGCCCACGCGGGTGTTGTCCGCGAACACCGCGGCCGCGTTGGGCGTGTCCGGCGTGATGATGCGGGGGCGCGAGCCGTCCACCGGGAACAGGCGGCCGTTCTCGCCGCCCTGCGCGCCGCCCGGGCACTCGGACCAGCCGCCCGGGGACTCATCCAGGCCCGTCGTGGTGACGCCGATGCGGTAGTCCACCGCCGCCGCGCTCGCCGCGCTCAGGAAGGCCGCGAAGTTCTGCCCCAGGCTCTGCTGCTCCTCCATCATCGAGCCCGAGTTATCCACCACGAAGAGCACGTCCACCTTCGCCTTCGACTCCTGGAAGAAGCGGTCCGTCTGCTCCGCCTTCGTCACGCCCCGGCCCAACAGGCCCGCCGTGTACTCGCTCCCATCCTCCAGCCGGAAGCGCACCGCCGCCGCGTCGTCGCCGTCGTCCGTCGGCGTGTAGCGCGCCGTCAGCTTTACCCGCCCGCCCGCGGCAATCGAGGACGGGAAGGCGCTCGCCGACTCCACCGAGAACTCCTCGCCCGCCTGCTCCAGCGTCATCCCGGCCACCTTCACCGGGCCGATGCACTCGTTGATGGCGACCAGCTCCCGGGTGCGAGGTCCACACGACAGCTTGGTGACGCCGAAGTCCACCGTCGTCGGCTGCAGCGCGAAGCAGCCCTTCACGCCCTCGCCCACGAGCGACACCAGCGGGTGCCCCAGCGTCGGGTGGTTCACCCACGCCTCCGCGAGGCCCTCGAAGGGCCCCTCCTCCTCCGGCTTGAAGCGCACCACCAGCGTGGCCTTCTGGCCCGGCTCGAGCACGTGGTTGGGCACCGACTGCCCGAGGAAGGACGGGTCCGAGCCCGCCACCAGCTGCATGGACGCCAGGTAGCACGCCTCCGTGCCGGTGTTGCGCAACGTCACCCCCAGCCCCACCTCCGCGCCCACCGGCACCTTCCCGAACTTCAGCTGCTGCGGCAGCGAGTACTGGCACGGCTTGAAGGCGCGCCCCTCGCCCTTGAGCGTCACGCCCTCCGTGGACGTGGTGCTCCCGGCGCGCACGCTCACCGCGAGCTGCCCCTCGCTCCGACCCGCCGCGCCCACGCGCGGGCTGAAGGTGATGCCCACGAAGGCGGACTGGCCCGCGGGCACCGTCACGCTGGCCGGCGCCTGCGCCAGGGTGAAGTAGCCCCCCTGCGCCGTCGTCAGGTTCAGGTTGTTGACGAGCACGCTGTCACGGCAGCGGTTGATGACCTCCACCGGCCGCGTCGCCGTCATGCCCTCGGCCACCACGCCGAAGTCCAAGTCACGCGGCTTCACCGCCACGCAGGACGTGCCGCCCTCGCCCGCGAGCGACACCTTGGGGCCCGGCGCCGAGGAGCCCTGCTCGCGCACGCCCACCTCCACGCGCCCCTCGCCCGCGCGCCCCAGCACCACCGGGGTGAAGGCCACGCGCACCTCCACGCTCGCGCCCGCCGCCAGGAGGCCGCCGCTGAGCACGGGCTCGCTCACCACGCGGTACACGCCGCCCGGGTTGAGCTGCAGCTCCACGCCGGACCAGCGCAGGGACTCGGTGCCCTGGTTGCGCACGGTGATGGACTGCTCCGCGCTGGCGCCCAGCGCCACGCGCCCGAAGTCCAGCCGCAGCGGCGTCACCTCCAGCTTGGACGCCACGCCCATGCCCTTGAGCGGCACCACCGCCGGCTCGCAGCCGTCGCACACGGCGATGTGCAGCTCCGCCGCGGCCGCGCCCAGCCGCCGGGGCGCGAAGGCCACCGACAGCACCCGCTCCTCGCCCGGCGCCAGCGTGGGCGCCTCGCCATGCTCCGCGGTGAACTGGTCCAGGTCCGCGCCCTGCACCGACACCGCCAGCGGCGTCTCCACGTCGGAGGGGTTCTTCACCGTCACCTGGCGCATCTCCACGAAGCCCATGGCCACGTTGCCGAAGTCCAGCTCCGTCAGCGGCACCTCCACGAAGGCCTTCACGCCCCGGCCCGACACCGGCACCTGCCCCTGGGCGTCCGCGTCCGTGATGAGCTCCAGCGAGCCCTGCACCGAGCCCTCGACCTCGGGCTTGAAGTGCACCTCGATTTCGCGCTCGGCGCCGGCGCCCAGCGTGAAGGGCTCGAACGGCGGCACCGTGACATTGGGGATGGTGGAGGTGGCGCCCTCCACGCGGTAGGACGCGCGGCCGCCGTTGGTCACCTTCAGCTTGAAGCTCTTGGTGCGGCCCAGCGCGGCGGGGCCGAAGTCGATGGTCTCGGGGCGCACCACGAAGGCGCTCTTCGCCCGCTGCGACGACGGGCGCTCACATCCCGTCCCCACCACCAACGCCACCGCCACCCACGCCACCCAGAACAGACGTCTCATCGTTGCTGCCTCCCCACGACTCCCGAGCCCGGATTCCGCACGGCCTCGCACCCGCGCGATTCCGGCGGAGGGGGCGCTTTGCAACCCAGGTGCCCGACGCATGGCGGCGACAGACGTCCACCGGCCAACGTGGCAACTCTTGGGCGTGGCTGGGAAAAGGGGTTCTCCGCCGTGGGAAGAACGTTTCCCTGGGGGCGGGTGGGACTGGAATTACTTCAGGAACGCCAGGTGACAGTCGGGACAAACCACCAGCCCGCCGTGGGCACCCGAGCGCCTCAGGGCGCGGGCTTCGACTGCGGGGCGCGCAGGCGCTCCAGCACGCCCGTTCCCCAGAGGACGCCCACCATGCACACCAGGGCGCCCGTCACGGCCAGGGGCGAGACGGCCTCATCCAACAGCACCGCCGCCAGCACCCACGAGAAGACCGGCGTCGACTGGGTGGCGACCCCGCCGGCCACCGCGGTGACGTAGCCCAGGGCATACGTGAAGGCCATCTGCGCCACCACGGAGGAAACCCCCACGCCCAACAGCGGAAGCACGACATCCCAGCCGAGCGGCCTCCAGTCCGCGAGCGCGAAGGGCAGGCTGAAGAGCAGGCCGAACAGACAGAAGGAGAGGAACACCGTGGCCGCGTCCGTCTCGTGCCTGAGCGCGCGGATGACCACCACGGCCGCGCCGCCCAGCACCGCCGACGCCATGCCCGCCCACGCGCCCAGCCCCAGGGTCAGCGACACGTCCTGGGCCACCGTGCTCCACATGACCAGCCCCGCGCCCGCCGTGGTGAGCACGAGGCCCGCCAGCAGCGCCCCCGTCACGCGCTCGCCCAGGAACATCCAACCGATGATGGCCGCGTAGATGGGCCAGCACGCGTTGAGCAGCACCGCGGGCCCCACCGACATCCGGTCCAGCGCCACGAAGTAGAGGTAGACGGCCGCGCCGCCGAAGATGCCGCGCAGCGCCCACAGGTGGACGCGCCCGAAGCGGGGCCTGCGCCGCATCAGCGGGAAGAACAGCGCGAGGAACAGCAGGCCGATGGCGAAGCGCCCGGACGCCACCTGCCCCGGGGACAGGCGGCCGGCCAGCAGGCGGGTGCACAGCGCCATGACCGCGAACAGCACGCTCGCGAACACGAGCAGCGGCGTGCCGCGGTAGCGCACGGGGAGGACCCAGCGAGAGGACATAGGAGGAGGCGCCCCTCTACCGGAATCCCGGTCGGGGCTCCAGCGGCCCCGGGTCGCCCGCTCGGGCGGCCGGCGCGGGTGGGAGTGGGCGCGCAACGCCACGCGTTGAGGACCATCCACCCTCCTCTCCAGGTTTTTCCACTACCGGAACACCTATTCAGTGGTAGATCGCCCGCCCATCATGTCCGAGCCCGACGTCATCTCCCTCCGAGGCGCCAAGGAGCACAACCTCAAGAACGTCTCCCTGGACATCCCCAAGAAGAAGCTGGTCGTCTTCACGGGGGTCTCCGGGTCCGGCAAGAGCTCGCTCGCCTTCGACACGCTCTACGCGGAAGGCCAGCGCCGCTACGTCGAGAGCCTCTCCGCCTACGCCCGTCAGTTCCTGGGGCAGATGGAGAAGCCCAAGTACGACACCATCCGGGGCCTGTCGCCCACCATCTCCATCGAGCAGAAGGCGGCCAGCAACAACCCCCGCTCGACGGTGGGCACCGTAACCGAGGTGCACGACTACCTGCGCGTGCTCTACGCCTCCATCGGCGTGCAGCACTGCCCCAACTGCGGCCGCAAGGTCGGCAAGCAGAGCGCGCAACAGATTGTCGACGAAATCCTGAAGATGCCCTCGGGCAGCAAGCTCCAGGTGCTGGCGCCGCTGGTGACGAACCGCAAGGGCGAGCACAAGGACCTGCTCACCGAGGCGCAGAAGCGCGGCTTCTCCCGCGCGCGCATCGACGGGGCGCTCAAGAGCCTGGAGGAGCGCATCGAGCTGGACAAGAAGTCCAAGCACGACATCGAGCTGGTCATCGACCGGCTGGTGCTCAAGGCGGACATCAAGACGCGGCTGACGGACTCGGTGGAGACCGCGCTGCGCGAGGGCAAGGGCACGCTCATCATCACCAACGAGACGGGCGCGGCGAGCGCGGACCGGGTGATGAGCGAGCTCAACGCGTGCCCCGCCTGCGGCATCTCCTTCGGGGATTTGACGCCCGCGTCGTTCTCCTTCAACAACCCGCTGGGCATGTGCACGGACTGCAACGGCCTGGGCACCCGGCCGGAGATGGACCCGGACCTCATCGTGCCGGACCCATCGCGCAGCATCCGCGACGGCGCGATTGAACCCTGGGCCAACGGGATGAACCGCGGCGAGGGCTGGACGGCGGACTTCGTGGAGAGCCTGTCCAAGGCGTTCAAGATTGATCTGGACGTGCCCTACGGGAAGCTGTCGAAGCGCGAGCGCGACACGCTGATGAACGGCGCCAAGGGCAAGAGCTTCACCGTCGAGTGGGGCGACAACGGCAAGTACAAGATGGAGTGGGAGGGACTCGTCGAGCGCATGATGCGCAACTTCAAGACGACGACGTCCGAGGCCCGCCGCACCGAGCTGCAGAAGTACTTCAGCAACAAGCCCTGCCCCACCTGCAAGGGCGAGCGCCTGCGCCCCGAGAGCCGCGCGGTGAAGGTCCACGCGCACTCGATTGTCGAGCTGAGCCGGCTGACCATCGCGGACGCGCTCGCGTTCCTGGGCGCGCTGGCGCTGTCCGAGCACGAGCGGAAGATCGCCACCGAACTGCTCAAGGAGATCCGCAGCCGCCTGTCGTTCCTGGTCGACGTGGGCCTGGGCTACCTGATGCTGGACCGCACCGCGTCCACGCTGTCGGGCGGTGAGAGCCAGCGCATCCGGCTGGCGTCGCAGATGGGCAGCGAGCTGACGGGCGTCATCTACATCCTGGACGAGCCCTCCATCGGCCTGCACCAGCGCGACAACGGCAAGCTGCTCACCACGCTCAAGCGCCTGAGGGATTTGGGCAACTCCGTCATCGTCGTGGAGCACGACGAGGAGACGATGGAGGACGCGGACTGGCTGGTGGACTTCGGCCCGGGCGCGGGGGAGCTGGGCGGCCAGGTGGTGTCCCAGGGCACGCCCAAGCAGGTGATGGCGGACGAGAACAGCCTCACCGGCGGCTACCTCTCCGGGCGGCTGGAGATTGAGGTCCCCGAGCAGCGCCGCGCGCCCAACCCCAAGCACCAGCTGGTGATTCAAGGCGCGAAGGAGAACAACCTCCGGGACGTGGACGCGGTGATTCCGCTGGGCATCTTCACCGCCGTCACCGGCGTGTCCGGCGCGGGCAAGTCCACGCTCATCAACGAGATCCTCTACCCCGCCCTGGCCAGGCACCTGTACGACAGCCGCGAGTCGCCCGGGAAGCACAAGGCGGTGCTGGGCTTCGAGCACCTGGACAAGGTCATCGACATCGACCAGCGGCCCATCGGCCGCACGCCGCGCAGCAACCCCGCCACGTACACCAAGGTGTTCGACTCCATCCGCGAGGTGTTCGCGATGACGCCGGAGGCGCGCGCGTTCGGCTACGGGCCGGGCCGCTTCAGCTTCAACATCAAGGGCGGCCGCTGCGAGTCGTGCGAGGGCGACGGCGTCAAGCTGGTGGAGATGCACTTCCTGGCGGACGTGTACGTGCCCTGCGAGGTCTGCAACGGCAAGCGCTTCAACGAGGCGACGCTGCGCGTGCGCTACAAGGGCAAGAACATCGCGGAGACGCTCGACATGAGCGTGCGCGAGGCCCAGGAGCACTTCGGCGCGCACAAGGACATCATGCGCGTGCTGCAGACGCTGGGCGACGTGGGCCTGGGCTACATCCGCTTGGGACAGCCCTCCCCCACCCTGTCCGGCGGCGAGGCCCAGCGCATCAAGCTGGCGCGCGAGCTGGCGCGCGTGGCCACGGGCCGCACGCTCTACATCCTGGACGAGCCCACCACGGGTCTGCATTTCGAGGACATCCGCAAGCTGTTGTCCGTGCTCAACCGGCTGGTGGCCGCCGGCAACAGCGTGCTCGTCATCGAGCACAACCTGGATGTCATCAAGAGCGCGGACTGGCTCATCGACATGGGGCCCGAGGGCGGCGCCGGCGGAGGCCAGGTGCTGGCCGTGGGCACCCCGGAGAGCGTGGCCAAGGTGCAGGCCAGCCACACCGGCCGCTACCTGGCGCACGTGCTGGGCAAGTCCCGGCGCGCCCGCGTGGGCAAGCGCGTGGCGGACCCGCGGCCCGCGCAACCCGGCGCGACGGGCTGATTACACACACACCGGCCGCTTCCAGAACATGGAGCGGGGGGCGGGGGTGCCTTCATTCACCCCCTACCCCCCGTCCACCTTGGAGGAAGACTTCACAGGTGGGGTGTGAGACGCGAAATCAGTTTCAGCCGCGTGTCACATGATAGGGCCTCATCAATTCCTGTCAAACAGGCCCAGCCCGCTTAAGTTGCATCAATAAACACGCACTCGCATCGGAACGCACGGGGCAAGCTCGCGCGAGAATTCCGGTGCGGCTGCGCCGAGGGCGTGGGGCGCGTGCCGCACGCCGCATCGCGGCAGGGGCAAGGCAGGCAGGCCGAGCCCGGGCCGCCCCACCGTGTGGGGAGGGGCCGCCCGGGGTAGCGGAGTGACGTGGGACGCGGGCCTTCGGTGGAGTCCGGCGCGCGCGTTGGGTAGGGTTGGGCCCCTTGCCTTCCAGGCGCCCCCACCTTTCGCCACCAGGGAGCACCCCGACTCATGGCTGAGAGTCCCGCGGTACCGCAGAACAACAAGTTCCCGCCGCAGATACCCTTCATCATCGGCAACGAGGCGTGTGAGCGCTTCAGCTTCTACGGGATGCGGAACATCCTCACGGTGTTCCTCATCGACTACCTGCTGCGCAACGCGGTGCCCGACGCGGGGCTGCGCGAGGCCCAGGGCAAGAGCCTGATGCACACCTTCATGGCGGGGGTGTACTTCTTCCCGCTCATCGGTGGGTACCTGGCGGACCGCTTCTTCGGGAAGTACCGCACCATCCTCTGGCTGAGCATCGTCTACTGCATCGGCCACGCGCTGCTCGCCGTCTTCGAGAACAACGCCACGGGCTTCTACACGGGCCTGGCGCTCATCGCCGTGGGCAGCGGCGGCATCAAGCCGTGCGTCGCGGCCATGGCGGGAGACCAGTTCAACGAGTCCAACAGCCACCTGGTGAAGAAGCTCTTCGCCATCTTCTACTGGACCATCAACTTCGGCTCGTTCTTCGCGTCGCTGTTCATCCCGCTGTTGCTCAAGAACTTCGGCCCGTCGGTCGCCTTCGGAATCCCGGGCGTGCTGATGTTCATCGCGACGGTCATCTTCTGGGCGGGCCGGCGCCACTACGTGATGGTGCCGCCGACGGGGGCCAACCCGCACTCGTTCCTCAAGGTGGTGAGCAGCGCGCTGAAGAACCGGGGCCAGGGCGGCCACTGGCTGGACGGCGCCAAGTCCACGCACCCCGACGAGGCCGTGGAGGGGGCCAAGGCGGTGTTCCGGGTGAGCGGGCTGATGCTGCCCTTCGTGCCCTTCTTCTGGATGCTGTTCGACCAGAAGGCGTCCACGTGGGTGGTCCAGGCGCGCTCCATGGACCTGAACGTGGCCGGGTACGAGTTCCAGCCCAGCCAGATGCAGTTCGTCAACCCCATGCTGGTGATGCTGCTCATCCCCTTCCTGACGGCGGTGGTGTACCCGCTGTTCCAGCGCTCGGGGTGGGAGCTGACGCCGCTGCGGCGCATGCCGCTGGGGCTCGTCTTCGGGGCGGTGTCGTTCATCATCGCCGGCTTCTTCCAGGTGGCGATGGAGGGCGGCACGACGCTGAACATCGCGTGGCAGATTCTGCCGTACGTGGTGCTGACGCTCGGCGAAATCCTGATGTCCACCACGGGCCTGGAGTTCGCGTACACGCAGGCGCCCCGGCAGATGAAGGGCACCATCCAGAGCGTGTGGCTGGTGACGAACACGCTGGCCAACGTGGCGGTGGCCATCGCCGCGGCGCTCAACGTCTTCTCCGGCTCCGGGCAGTTCTTCTTCTACGCGGGCATGGCCCTGGTCGCCGCCGTGGGCATGGCGCTGGTGGCCCGCCGCTACGTGGTGCGCGACTGGTACCAGACGTCCGCGCCGCTCCCCACCGAGGAGCGCAGCGCGGCGGGAATCACGGCGAAGTCGGCCTGAGAAAAACAGCGACGCCGGAGCCCTCCACCTGAGAGGCGCTCCGGCGTCGGGTGCATCGTCGAAGCCAAGGGGCGCGCTTCTCCTTTCCAGGGAGGCGCGCCCCTCGTCGTTTCCGGACTCAGGCCGCGGCCACCGAGGAGCCGCCCTGGGCCTGCTCGTGGGTGGCGGAGGCGGGCTTCACCTCGTCGGTGCCGTGCATCATCTTCTTCAGCACCGGCGAGACGACCAGGAGGATGAGGCCGGCGATGCCCGTGCCGATGGAGATGTAGAGGAACACGTCGAACTCGCCCAGCTTCTCCGAGTAGCCGCCGATGACGCCGGACAGCTTGTTGGCCGCCGCGTTCGCCAGGAACCACACGCCCATCATCGCGGAGACGATGCGCTGGGGCGCGACCTTGGTCACCATGGAGAGGCCCACCGGGGACAGGCACAGCTCGCCCATGGTGTGGAACAGGTACGCCAGGATGACCCAGTACGCGGCCGCCTTGCCTGCGTCCGCGCTCTGGTTGGAGGCGCCCAGCATGAAGACGAAGCCGACGGAGAGGAACACCAGCCCCATGCCCATCTTCACCGGGATGCTCGGGTCCTTGCCGCGCGCGGCCAGCCACCCCCACAGCCCCGCGAACACCGGCGCCAGCGCGACGATGAAGAGCGAGTTGAAGTTCTGGAACCAGGTGGTGGGGACCTCGGCGCCGAACAGGTGACGGTCCACCTTCTCGTTCGTGTAGAGGTTCATCAGACCGCCGGCCTGCTCGAAGCCCGCCCAGAAGGCGACGACGAAGAGGGCGATGATGAAGATGACGATGATGCGGTCGATTTCATCGCGGCTGAAGCCCTTCTTCTCCCCGCCGCCCTGCGCCGCCTGCGCCTGCGGCGTGGGCTTCACGGGCGCCAGGCCCACGTCGCCCAGCAGCTTCTTCTGCAGCGCGAGGAAGGCGATGAGGCCCAGGAACATGCCCACGCCCGCGGAGCCGAAGCCCCAGTGCCAGCCGACCTTCTCACCCAGCGTGCCGCAGATGAAGTTGCCGAGCATCGCGCCCAGGTTGATGCCCATGTAGAAGATGGTGAAGGCACCATCCCGACGGCCGTCACCCGGCGCGTACAGCCCGCCCACCATGGTGGAGATGTTCGGCTTGAAGAAGCCGTTGCCGATGATGAGGAAGCCCAGGCCCACGTAGAACATCATCACGCTGGGGAGCGCGAGGACCAGGTGGCCTATCATCATCAACACGCCACCGAGCACCACCGCCCGGCGCTGCCCCATGAAGCGGTCCGCGATGAAGCCGCCGACGATGGGCGTCAGGTACACCAGGCCGGTGTACGTTCCGTAGAGGCTGAGCGCTTCGCTCTTGGTCCACCCGAAGCCCCCGTTGACCTGGCTCGTGAGGAATAGGACGAGCAGGCCGCGCATGCCGTAATACGACATGCGCTCCCACATTTCGGTGAAGAACAGGAGGTACAACCCTCGCGGGTGCCCCTGACGGGCAGCGCCCGCGGCTACGGTTCCTTGCATGCCGAGGTTTCCTTCGGTGGGTGGATGGGGGTGTGACGTAAAGAGCACTTGACTGTAGCAGACCCAACGACAGCCGTGCGTGAGTGGACAACGGGGACGGCCGAGAATTCCCCCGCCCCCCGCCCCGCCCTCCGGACGTCACGCCGCGCCGAGTCGAGCCTCCGCCCGTGAAGGGGCTCAGCCCAGCCGGCCCACGCGGGGCTCGGACTGTCCCTCGGCGCCGCCGTTCGACGAGGAGCGCCCCGGCGGACGCAGGGGCAGTCGCACCTCCACCTGGGTGCCCTTGCCCGGCGCGCTGCTCAAGTGGATGCGGCCGCCGTGGCGCACGACGATGCGCCGGCTCAGGGCCAGCCCCAGCCCCGTGCCCTCCCCCGCGGCACGGGTGGAGAAGAAGGGCTGGAACAGCCGCTCCATGTCCTCCTGGCGGATGCCCACGCCGTTGTCGCTGATGGTGACGACGGCCTCGTCCCCCTGGCAGGAGGTGGCCACGCGCACCCGGCCGTGCTCGCCCACCGCGCGCAGCGCGTTGTCCAGCAGGTTGAGCCACACCTGGTTGAGCGAGCCCGGGTCTCCCTGCACCGGCAGCGTGCACTCGTAGGCGCGCTCCACCGTCACGCCCGAAGGCACGCGCCACATGAGCACGCCCAGCGTGGAGTCCAGCAGCGTGTCCAGGGACAGCATCACCGGCGTGTCGGTGGTGCGGGTGAAGGACAGCAGCGACTCGGCGAGGTGGCGGATGCGCTGGCCGCACTCCTCCATCACCTCCACCATGGCGCGGCTCATCTGCGCGTCCGGCGTGTCGGCCACCAGCACCTCTTTCAGCGGCGTCAGCGCGTTCATCAGCCCGTTGAGCGGGTTTCTGACCTCGTGCGCGAAGCCGGAGGTGAGCAGGCCGATGGCCGCCAGCCGCTCGTTCTCCGCGGAGCGGATGGCCGCCTCGCGCAGGCGCAGCTGCGTCTCGATTCGCGCCAGGAGCTCGCGCGGGCTGAAGGGCTTGCCCAGGTAGTCGTTGGCGCCCGTGCCCAGGGCCTCCACCTTCGCGGAGACCTCCTGGCGCGCGGTGAGGAGGATGACGGGGATGTCCACCGTCTGCGGATGCGAGCGCAGGGCCTCGAGCATCTGCAGCCCCGAGAGCACCGGCATCATCACGTCCGACACGATGAGCTCCGGCCGCTCGGCCAGCGCGCGCTGGCGGCCCTCCTCGCCGTTGACGGCCTCCATCACCCGGTAGTGCTGCTTGAGCAGCCCCGCGATGAAGCCGCGAATCTCCGCGTCGTCCTCCACCACCAGGATGCGGGGCGCGTCCGGCCCCGGCCCGGCGTGATCCCTGGCCGGCAGCGCGGAGGCGTTGCGCCCGTTGTCCGGCACGCCCGCGTCCAGCGAGGGGTACGAGCCCGAGATTCGCCGCTCGCGCCGCACCGGCATCTCCGCGCGGCGCCGCTCGCGCAGCTCCTCGCGGATGTGCGCTCTCCCCTTGGGCAGGCGCACGTGGAAGGTGGAGCCCTGGCCCAGCTCGCTCGTCACGTGGATGCCGCCCTCGTGCAGCTCCAGCGTCTCCTTCACCAGCGCCAGGCCGATGCCCGTGCCGCCGAAGCGGCGGGTGCCGCTGTTGTCCGCCTGGGCGAAGCGGTCGAAGATGACCTTCGTGTCCGGGGCGGAGATGCCCTGGCCGGTGTCCACCACGTCCACCCAGACGTCCTTCTCGTCCTCGTGCACGCGCACCGTCACCCCGCCGGCCTGGGTGAACTTCAGCGCGTTGGACAACAGGTTCTGGAAGACGATGTCCATGCGCTCGTGGTCCACCTCCACGGGCGTCACCGTCTGGCCCTCCAGCTTCAGCCACACGCCCTGCCGCTCCGCCATGGCGAGGAACGGGGGCAGCACGGTGCTCAGGAAGGCGTGCAGCTCCAGGGGCTGGTAGCGCAGCCGCGCCTTGCCCGACTCGAGCTGGGCCAGGTCGAGCAGGTTGTTGATGAGGCGCAGCAGGCGCTGCGCGCTGCGCTCCATGGTGGCCACGTGCTGCATGACCACCTCCGGGTTGTTCTCCTCGCCCCGGCGCTCCAGCGACTCGAGCGTCAGCAGGATGAGCGTGAGCGGCGTGCGCAGCTCGTGGCTGACGTTGTCGAAGAACTCGCTCTTGAGCCGGTCCAGCTCCTGCTGGCGCACCAGCGCGTCACCCAGCTTGCCGTTGGCCTCCTTCAGCTCCTGGGTGCGCTCGGCCACGCGGTCCTCGAGGGCCACGTTGGCGCGGAAGATCTCGTCGTAGCGCTGCTGCAGCTCCGACAGCGAGCCCATGATGGCCTGGTTCTGCGAGCGCAGCGCCTCGTCCTTGCCCTTCAGCTCGCGCCGCCCGTCCAGCCAGCCGCCCACCGCGAAGCCCGCCGTGGCGAGCGCCCCCACGCAGAACACCGGGTGGCCCAGCCCCACCGCCGTCGCGGCCAGGCCACACACCGTGCCCAGCACCAGGCCCAGGTGGTGCCCCCACAGCGACGGAGGGTCCGTCCACGTCAGGTGGTAGCGGCACGCGGGCGCGCCGTGCACCTGGCACTCCAGCTCCCGCACCTCCGCGGGCGCCAGCCCCCAGATGGTGGGGAACGACGCGAACTGGCCCATGCGCAGCTCGCAGATGTTGCGGTCCTGCTCGACGATGCTGCTGCGGTACGTCAGGTCCAGCCGCTCGCGCTCCAGCCGCTCCACGGTGAAGTGGCCCACGCGGTTGTAGCTGGGGGAGAACTCAATGGTCTGCCGGTAGCACATGCGCGGCGAGCCGACCGCGCGCAGCATGTAGAAGACGAAGCCGAGCGCCTGGGGCGACGCGGTGAACAACCCCGCCTGCCGCATGAACTGCGGGTCCCCCGACTCCTGCTGGAGCATCGCCGCCACGCGCTCCAGGAAGCGCAGCGAGACGAAGTTCGTCGGCGTGCGCATGTACTCCAGCGGCAGGCCGAAGCCGTGGCGCGCCCAGGCGCGCTGCAGCCGCTCACCGCCATAGCGCTGCTCGAAGTACAAGAGCAGCGTGGAGGTGGCGCGGGTCCCCACCTCGGGCGCGTTGTCGGGCGTCTGCGCATCCTCCCGCTGTGGGGCACTGTCACTCAAGGCCGGGTTCCCTCCGTCACCAGCGTCACCGCATACTTGAGTCCGGCGGGGTCCGCCAACATGGCCAGGAAGTCGCGGCAGTGGGCCTGGTACGGCTCCAGGCCTCCGAAGGCGGGCGCGGCCACCGGGGCCAGCGCGGCGAAGCGCACCTCCCAGTCCCGCATCAGCCGGGCGTCCGCGGCCCCGGCCACCAGGTAGAACGGCAGCAGGTGCACCTTCACGTCCACGAGCCCCGCCTCGCGGAACTCCGAGAAGAGCTTGCGCCCGACGTGCAGATCGAACCCCCTCGTGGCCAGCGCGTCGACGATGCGCTGGGTGCCGTCACGCAGCGCGTCGGAGAAGGGCCAGTTCTGGAAGCCCAGCCCGTCGATGTCCGACACCACCACCTTGCCGCCCGGCCGGGTGACGCGCATCAGCTCCGCGAGCGCCACGGGCCGGTCCGGCAGGTACTCGAAGACGTACTGGCTCCAGACGTAGTCCACCGACGCGTCCGGCAGCCCGGTGCGGCGGATGTCCGCCTGATGGAAGCGCAGCCAGGGACGGTGGGCGTTGCGCAGGGAGGCCTCGCGCAGCCGGTCCTCGTTGAGGTCCACGCCCGTCACGTGGCCGGTGGGGCCGACCAGGTCCGCCATCGTCTCGGAGATGCCGCCGGGGCCGCAGCCCGCGTCGAGCGCGCGCGCCCCGGTGCCAAGCCCCGTGGCGCCCAGGAGGGTCCGCATGTTGTCGGACGCGCCTTCCTGCGCGAGCAGCCGACGTCCCTCTTCCGTGGACTCCATCAAGTACATGAAGGGTCCTCGGGTGACGGCTGGGCGGAGGCGCGGCGCGGGCGGCTGAGCCGCTCGAAGAGCGAGCGCCACAAGTCACACCAGCGGCGGACCATGGAGCGGTGGAAGATCCACTCGCAGAAGCGCCCCTGCCCCACGAAGCCCATCGACGCGAGCAGCGGCGCGTCCTCGTCCGCCACCAGGCCCACCGCCGAGGGCCGGCCCCGCGCGCGGGCGTGGGCGATGCACCGGTGGACCAGGGCCTCCAGCGCCTGCTTCGCCAGCGGATGCGAGCGGTCCGCCACCTCCAGCCAGAAGCCGTTGGTGACCTCGATGTAGCTCAGGCCCGGCGAGGCCTCCTCCACCAGCGCCAGCGCCAGGGGGCCGTGCTCCCCGTCCACCACGAACATGCGCCGGTCCCGGTACAGCCCCGCGGCCGCGAAGCGCGCGCGCATCTGGTCCTCCGCGTCCGGCTCCGCCTGGAGGTCCTCCGCCAGCACGCGGACCACCTCACCCCGGGCGCGCAGGTGCGCCTCCAGCCAGGCGCGGTCCGCCTGCGTCCCCTCGCGCACCGTCAGCGTCGTCGCCGGGGCCTGGGGCGCCAGCTCCAGGGGCAGCCGCATGTAGTGGAAGGCGCGCAGCATGCTGAAGCCGCGGTTCTCCATGACGCGGGCCAGCCACGTGCCCAGCCGGTTGGGCCACCGGTTGTCGCTGCGCCACATGTAGCGCAGGAACTCCACGTCCTCGATGGCCTCGCCCATCTCCACCGCGAGCGCCGTCAGGTCGTTGGCGATCTGCTCGTGCCGGTGGTAGCCGGGCCGCACCGCCAGGTGCTGCACCAGCCACGAGCGCGAGTGCATCCTCAAGCCGCCCACGTGGCCCATGATGGCGCCCGCGTCCGCGTAGAGGATGGAGCGGCCCAGGTCCTTGGCCTCCGCGAGCCGCCGGTGGGTGTGCTCCAGCGCGTCCAGGTAGCCCGCCTCGCCGCCGAAGGGGTAGTCCGGATGGAAGGTGTAGTGGGACTCCTCCATCATCTTCCAGATGTCCGCCAGCTTCTCCTGGCCGCCGTCGCGCGAGGCCCCGCTGCGCGACGCCATGAAGGCGTCATGGATGGCGTCGCGAATCTTCGTCGGCACCTCGAGCAGCCGCACGCCGCAGCGGTACGGACGCAGGCTCCGGTCGAACCGGCTGTCGGTGTTGACCGCGTCCACCGAGCGGACCTCCGCGCGGCACGGCACCTCCGAGCCGTCCGGCAACAGGAGCGACACGTCCAGCTGGGAGCCGGCGGGCAGCACCTCGCAGGACGCGTCGAACGGGAACGCGAAGCCGCGGCCGCTCAGGTCCAGCACCGAGCGGGTGATGCGCTCGCCGTTGATGGGCGCGTGGAAGGTGACGAGGAAGCGGTGGTCGGGCCCCAGCCGGAAGCGCTGCAGGCCGCGGCGGTTCTGCAGCCCCACCGAGCGCGGCACGCTCAGCGCCACGTCGTTGTCGCCCCGGCGCAGCACGCTGGTGGCGCCCGAGTAGCTCTGCCCGCCGACCTCGAAGGAGAGCTGCAGCACGTCCCCCACGTCCGCGGGGAACGCGCCGTCATTGAAGCCGCGCAGCACCGCGCGCCCGTCCTGCAGCTCCACCACGGGCGCGTCCAGGCGGAAGTGCGAGGACGGGGTGTCCAGGTAGTGCAGCCAGATGGGCGTCTCGCGGCGCACCGCCTTGCGCAGGAGCGCCAGGACGATGACCGGGTCCCTCATGCGCGAGGACGGCGCCGTCACCGGCTCGTCCAGGCCCTCGCCCCAGGTGATGCCCAGGCGCAGGTAGGGCTGCTGGGTGGCGTGGACCTGCTGGGCGTGGCGGATGAACGCGCGCGGGACCTGGAGCACCGTCTTGCCGTGGCGCTCGAAGACCAGGTCCTCCAGCGCGGTGCCCTGGATGAACGCGCCGATGGACGCGGTGAGCGGCACGCGCAGCGCGGCGCCGAAGTTGCCCACGTCCAGGCAGCCGGCGGGGTACGTCACGCCGTTGAGCCGGAAGCGCACCGCCAGGGTGCTGGCGGGCGTCACCCGGGCCGAGGAGCGGTGCTGGAGGATGCTGGTGAGCCGGCGGCCCAGCTCCGACACGGTGAGGCTGTCATCCAGCGTATTGAAGACATGCCCTTCGGCCGCGGTCTCCACGAGCTCCTCGAGCCCCTGGCGGTCCGACTGCGAACAGACGAAGACGCGCACGGCCTCGGGCGCGGCCCGGTCGACATGTCTCAAGAAGCGCCGCGCGTTCTCCGGAGGAGCGATGATGAGGGTGGGCGCCGTGGACTCCATGCGCCGCGTGGCTTCCACCTGGGACTCCACCGCGACAACCCGGTGGACGCCCAGGACCTCGGCCAGCGCGGCGCGCCGGCCCTCGTTCGGATGCACAATCAGGACGTCCTGAGTGGGGACACTCATGCTCTCTCCTCGACGGGAAAGGCGTTCAAATGGAGAAGGGGCAGGGCCATTGCCTGCCCACGGCCACGGGTCCGGTGCCGCCCCCTCTCCACCAGCCGATCGCGTGTTCTCGACCCCGAATGTGTGGCTTGTCCAAGCTCGACAGCAAGGCGACTGCTCCCCCGGGCCGACCCGGAGGATTGCGCGCAGTCTACCCTCTCCGCGCCGTCAGGTGATGCGGGCATGCGCCTCGCTTGCACGAAGTGGGACGGTGGCAGAGTCGACCCAGGGAACGCCAGCGCCGGCCATCCGTCCGCCCGGCAGCCAACTTCCGACGATGTGGCCCAACCCCGCCGGGCGAGTTAAGTGTCGACCAGGCAAGGAGGTGCCATGGGCACCGAGGTGGATTACGCGCGGGAAATCGAGGAGCTCAAGCGTTCCATGAACGCTGTGATTCTTGCGCACTACTACCAGGAGAGCGAAGTCCAGGACGTGGCGGACTTCGTCGGGGACAGCCTCGCGTTGGCGCAGGCGGCGGAGCGCACCCAGGCGGACGTCATCGTCTTCTGTGGCGTGCACTTCATGGCGGAGACCGCGAAAATCCTGAATCCCTCGCGGCAGGTGCTGTTGCCGGACCTGAAGGCGGGCTGTTCGCTGTCGGACCGGTGTCCGCCGGCGGCCTTCAAGGTCTTCAAGGAGAAGCATCCGGGCGCCTTCGTGGTGAGCTACGTGAACAGCTCCGCCGCGGTGAAGGCGATGAGCGACGTCATCTGCACGTCCTCCAACGCGGTGAAAATCGTCAACCAGGTCCCCCGCGACCGGCAGATCCTCTTCGCGCCGGACCAGCACCTGGGCCGCCACGTCATGAAGCAGACGGGGCGGGACATGGTGCTGTGGCCG
The DNA here is from genome assembly GCF_020037055.1 of Myxococcus sp. AS-1-15. Lineage (NCBI taxonomy): Bacteria > Pseudomonadati > Myxococcota > Myxococcia > Myxococcales > Myxococcaceae > Myxococcus > Myxococcus sp. AS-1-15. The sequence continues at coordinate 321,765 of NZ_JAIQDF010000004.1, forward strand.
GGCAGCTGCATCGTCCACGAAATCTTCAGCGAAAAGAAGCTGGTGGAGCTGAAGGTCCTCCACCCGGACGCGGAGGTGGTGGCCCATCCGGAGTGCGAGGCGCCGGTGCTGCGGCACGCGGACTTCATCGGCTCGACGAAGGGCATCCTCGACCACGTCATCAAGAGCCCGAAAGAGAAGTTCATCGTCGTGACGGAGGCGGGCATCCTCCATCAGATGAAGAAGGGCGCGCCGCACAAGCACTTCATCCCCGCGCCGCCGGACAACGGCTGCGCGTGCAACGAGTGCCCGTACATGCGGCTCAACACGATGGAGAAGCTCTGGAAGTGCATGAAGGAGCGCACGCCGGAGCTGACGATGCCGGAGGACCTGCGGGAGGCGGCCCGCGCTCCGTTGCAGCTCATGCTGGAGTGGTCCAGATAGAGCGGAATCTGTCGTCACAGCGGACATTTGCCAACTCGCGTCTTGCGCCGGGAAGGCCAGGGTGCAATGGAGCATCCGTGGCCTTCCGATTTCTCGCAGTTCCGTCGCACCGACTGGTGGAGCATCCCCAGTCGCTGCCGGTCGATGAGCGCCTCGAGCCGGACCTGCCGCCGGTCCATGAGGCGGTGGAGCGCGCCCTGTCAGGCGCCGAGTTCCGTGACATGCGCGCGAAGGACCGCCTGCGCGCCCTGCTGCAGGGCGACAAGCCTCCGAAGCTGGGCGCGCCCGAGGCGGGGTTCGGCGCCTCGGCGGTGTTCGCGCAGCCTCCCCAGGATCTGCCGGCGCTCTTGCGTCTGGCGGATGAGCTGGAGGGCCTGGCGCGGCGCGAGGCCGGTGAGCGCGCGCTGGTGTGGAAGTGCGGCGACTGCGGCGCCCGGTACGCGGTGCCGGTGGCGCTGGTGCGCCAGGTGTCCATCCGCTGCGAGCGGTGCGGCACCCCGGTGGAGCTCAACGCCACGCGCAGCCTCGGCGAGGAGTCCCTCATCGACCCCTTCCAGGGCGCGGTGAACGACAGCCGCAGGGAGCTGGCCGCCTTCTTCCGCGAGGCGATGGCGCGGGGCTGGCCGGTGCTCGTGGCCGAGGACCGGCGCGTCACCCCTCCGCCGCCCCAGGCCTGACGTCCGGGTGCGGCACGCGCTCGTCCAGCTCCTTCGATGCCCCCGCTGTCGCAAGGGCGCGCTGCGTCCCGAGGCGCCCGCGCCGGTGTTGCTCTTCGGCCCGCTGCGTTGTCCGGAGTGCCGCACCAGCTACCCGGTGGCCGAGGGCGTCGCGGACCTGGTGCTGGAGCCTCCCGCCTCCGCCGGCCTGCAGCGCGGGCTGGAGAACCGCTGGGTGGCGCGCTCCTACGAGCGCTACGTGCGCCCCACCCTCCAACGCGCGCTCCTGCGTCAGCCGCTCGACGCGGACAGCGAGTACCTGCTCTACCGCAGCCTGCTGGGCACGCCCGACGGCCCGGTGCTGGATCTGGGCTGCGGCACGGGGCTGGTGGCGCGCAGGCTCGCGCGTGAGCCGGGCTTCCCGCCCGTCGCCGGACAGGACGTGAGCCCCGCGATGCTGGAGGAAGGCATGGCGCAGGCGCGCGAGGCGGGCGCGACGGTGGACTTCCTGCGAGCCCAGGCGCCCTACCTCCCCTTCCAGGACGGAGCGCTGGGGGCGGTGTTGATGGTGGACTCGCTCCACTACGTGGAGGACCTGGGCCGGCTGATGCTGGAGGTGGCGCGGGCGCTGCGGCCCGGGGGACGCTGGGTGGCGAGCACGTATGCGCCGCCGGGGTCCGCGTCGGGGCTGCTTCACCGTCGCGCGGGGCTCCACCCCAGGACCGAGGCCACGCTGCGCGCGGCGGCCGGGGCGGCGGGGCTGGTGCGCTTCGAGCGCGTGGAGCTGCCGCCGCTGCTGGTGCTCAAGGCGGAGAGGGCCTCCGCCGAGACGCTCAGATGAAGATGCCGGCGGACGCGTCGGTGCGGCGCGCCTCGTCCAGCTTCAGCTCCGCGGGCTGGCCGCGCAGCGCGTCCATCACCTGCCGCTTGGGCTTGCAGCGGGCGCACTCACACGTGCCCTTCTTGCACGTGCAGTCCGCCTTGCTGCCGCACTGACACTTCGCGGCCATCAGCGAGTCGAGCGCGTCGAGCGGCCGCTCCTGCTCGCCCGTGGCCGGACGGGCCTCGGCGGCCTTCGTGTCCGGGGCGGGCGTCCGGGCCTTCTCGGCCTTGGCTCGCGCGGCCTGGGCGTGGGCCTCGCAGGCGCTCGCCGCTCGGGGCGCGAGCATCAGCAGACCGCTGGCCAGCGCCGCAACCATCATCGTCGCGTTGCGTGTCATGTGCGCGCTCCTCGAGGGGCCCTCGCCCCCCGTGCTCCGGCGCCTATAGCGCAGGCCCCAACGACTGCCAAGGTCGACGGCCATACCTTTGTCTACCTCGCCGCGTCACGTCGAGCGGCTCTGTTGGCTGCTCGCCGGGCAGGGAAGCGGCGCGTACAGTCCTGCCCCTCTCGTGACGAACTCCAACGCTCGCTTTATTCACGTGACGGCCCTGGTGCTCGGCGCCCTGCCCCTGTGGGTGTCCCGCCACCTGCCCATGGTGGACCTGCCGCAGCACCTGTACCTCATCTCGGTGCTCCACCGGCTGGATGACCCGAGCACGCTGTACCCGCAGCTCTTCGAGGCGCGGCACGCCCTGACCCCGTACCTGGGGTACTACTACCTGGTCAGCGCGCTGAACTGGCTGCTGCCGCTGGATTTGGCCAACCGCGTCTTCCTCACCGCCTACGTGGTGGGCCTGCCGCTGAGCCTGGGCTTCCTGCTGCGCTCGCTGGGCAGGCCCACGTGGCCGTCGCTGCTCGCGCTGCCCTTCGCGTACGGAGACAGCTTCGGCTGGGGCTTCATCAACTACTGCGCCGCGCTGCCGCTGACGTTGCTGTGCTGTGGCTTCTTCGTGCGCGCGCTGGAGGACGCGCCCCGGCGCAGACGCTGGGCGGCGTGGCTGGCCGGGTGCCTGGTCGCGGTGCTGCTGTTCCATGTGCAGGCCTTCGGGTTCCTCGCCTTCGGGCTGCCCTGGCTGCTCGTCACCACGGCGGTGCCGGAGGACGCCACGGCGCGGGGACTCGTCGCGAGGCTGAAGCCCCGGGTGCCGGCGCTCCTGGGCGTGGTGCCCGGGGTCGCGCTGTTCCTCGGCTGGGTGGTGCTGCGCTTCGGTGAGCCGCCCGACATCCAGCCGGGGGCGCCGTGGAAGGCGTGGGGGCCGACGTTCTCGCCGCAGAACCTGGGGTGGAAGAGCTTCGCGCAGAACCGCGCGGAGCTGTTCGACGTGCTCGCCAACACCCTGCGGGATGGCTCGGACCGGTGGGCGATGTACGCGGTGGGCGCGGTGGCGCTGGCGGGTTGGGTGGCGGGGCTGGTGCGGCCGGAGGCTGGGAGCTCTCGGGGCTGGGTGACGCGCTCGCGGCTGCTGGGGTTGGGCGGGCTGGCGCTGGCCCTCTACTTCCTGCTGCCGTTCGACATCCGGGGATACGTCTACTACCTGAACACGCGCTATGCGCACCTGGCGGCCGCGCTGCTGGTGGCCACCGCGCCGGCGACGGTGGCGTCGTGGCGGGTGCCGCTGCGATGGGCCGCGGGGGCGTGCGCGCTGGTGCTGGCCGTCACGCTGGGCCGGGGCTTCCGCGCGTTCTCACGCGAGGCGGCGGAGTGGGAGGGGCTGGTGTCGGCGACGGCGTCGAAGCCCCGGGTCATGGGGCTCGTCTACGACCCGGGCTCGCGCGTGGTCCGCTTTCCGGTGTTCATCCACTCGGCGGCGGTGCTCGCGCGTGAGCGCGGGGGTGTGCCCAACTTCACGTTCGCGTCCACGCCGCACTCGCCGCTGAAGTATCGCGGCGAGGTGCCGCCCACCTTCCCTTCCGAGTGGCGGCCCCAGGACGTGGATTGGGACAGGCAGGGCGCCTGGTACGACACCTTCGTGGTGCGCGGCGCCCACCCGTCCCAGGTGTTCGGCGCGAGGCTCCAGTCGGAGTTCGCCATCGTCGGGCAGTCGGGCCGCAGCTGGCTGGTGCGCAGGCGCTGAGCGCGGGGTCCGAGGTGTTCGGCGCGAGGCTCCAGGTGAGGCGCGCCACCACCAGGTCGCGGCCCACAGGTGCGCTGGCGCGAAGCGCGGATTTCGAGTTGGTTGGCAGAGGGCTCCGCCTCGTGCTCACGCGCATCAGCTCGACGGGCCGCAGTCGGCGGGTGCGCAGATGCTGAGCATGGCTTCCCAGGTGGGTGGCAGAAGGCTCCGCCTGGCGCTCACGCGCATCAGCTCGACGGGCCGCAGTCGGCGGGTGCGCAGATGCTGAGCACGCCTTCCGAGGCGTTCAGAGCAAGGCTCCGCTCGACGCTCACCGACGTCGGCCCGGCGTCGGGCGTCGACACCACCACGACACTCGCACCCGAGCGCCGCGTCCCGCGCCGTCCCGAGTGTGGGCCAGTGGTCGCGCGCCCCGCACGGGCGATGCCCCGAGACACACGGCGCGCGGTACAAGGCCCCCATGAAATCCCCCGCCTCGGACCCTCGCTCCCTGCTGGACGCACTTCGCGCCGGCACCGCCCTGCCGGACCTCCCCGCCGACAAGGTGGAGGCCGCCCGCGCCCTCGCGCGCGAGGGCCACGTCGCCACGCCCGCCGAGGTGGAGGCCCTGCCCGAGCCCCTCGCCGCCGCCCTCCTCGAAGCCTCCGTGCTCGCAGGCCAGCCCGCGCTCGCGGAAGCCCTGTCCGCCTCCTCGGTGAAGCCGCTGGCCAAGCTCGCCAAGAAGGCCCTGTACCGCCTGCGCTCGCGCGGTGTCGCGGTGGCCGAGGCCCCGCGCGCCGCCCCCACCGAGTCCCCCACCCCCGCTCCCGCGAGCGACGCCCTCCCCGCCCTCGCCAGCATCATCACCGGCCGGGGCGAGCGGGCCCTCGTCCTGGGCCGCGCCATTCGCGGCGGCGGCATCGAGGTGGTGCAAGCCCTGCTCACCGACGAGCACGGCGTCATCCAGCTCCAGTTGGGCGAGAAGGGCCGGGGCGCGTGGCGCCGCGTCATCAAGGAGGGCCTGGAGCAGGGGGGCACCATGGAGCTGCCCGTGGATGAGGCCGCCGCCCTGCTCGCCGAGGCCGCCGGACTCAACCTGCGCACCCACACCCCGTTCCCCGAAGGCCTGGACGTCGCCTTGCGCCACTTCGGCGTCCAGCCGCAGCTCGAGCCCACCACCCTCCCCGCTCCCGAGCCCGACGATGTCCGCCGCTCGCGCGAGGGCGACCTCCTGCACGAGACGGCCGAGATGGCCGCGTGGCTTCCGCCCGAGCCCGTGGTGAAGCGCCTGCTGGCGAAGCTGGACGAAGTCGTCGTCAGCCCCCTGGCCCTCAGCGACGTGCAGCGACAGGACCAGCTCCAGTCCGCCGTGGCCTCCGTGGCGCGGGACTTCTTCTCCCCGGACATGGCCCGGCGCTACGCCCTGCGACTGTGGAGGATGGCGGACTTCTTCGAGCGCACCGAGCGGACCCGGGAGGCCGACGTGGCCCGGGGAGAGGCGCGGCGCCTGTTCCACGGCGCCGACCAGCCCTTCTCCCGCTTCGCCGAGCGCCTCTTCGAGAAGGTCGTCGGCCTGGTGGCGGCCGCGGGAGCCCGCGCCGAGACCGCCACCCAGCGAGCCCCCGGAGCCCGGGAGCCCACCGCGTCCGCCGAGGCCGCCCCCTCTCAGGAGCGGCGCAGTCCAGGCGGACTCATCCTCCCCTGAAGCCCCGGGGAGGCCCCGCGCCTCACTCCGGTGAGACGCGGGCGCGCAGCAGCAGGTCCAGGTTCTCCTGCTCCCAGGCCTGGGCCCGCGAGTAGTCGTGGAAGCGCTTCTCGTGCTCCATGAGCTCGGGCGGATGGATGCACCGCCGCCCGTCCTCACCCCGCCGGGTCCGGTAGATGTGGTGGAGCATCTCGTGGAAGACGATCCACTCCACGAAGTAGCGGGGCACCACCGGCTGGTCCAACGCCGGGTGGATGCGGATGACCTTCGAGTCCGCCGAGTAGGAGCCCATCTTGATGCTCTTGCGCGGCCCCTTCACCCGGGGCGCCGGCCCGTAGGTGATGGCCGCGTCGATGCGCCGGCCGAAGTACCGCTCGTTGAGCCGGTCGAAGATGCGCTCCAGATCGTGCGTCCGCCCCGTCGGCTCCAGCCGGATGCGCTTGCGCATCTGCGCCGGGGACAGCCGCCGGATGTAGCTGCGGTTGCGCTCGATGTAGCGGTCCAACAACGCGCTCGCCTCCGGGTCCCCCTTGCGCACGAAGCTGGCGAGCGCCTGCACCACGTCGTCGGGCGCCGCCAGGAACATGTGGTGCAGCCGAAGCCGCCACATCGCTCGCTGACGTTGGAAGGTCAGCATCGTGTGCGTGTTGTCGTGGACCTCCACCGCCACCTTCGCGCGCAGACGCGTGCGGAGGCGGCGTTCGAGCACGCGTCTCCAGACCTTCAAGAGCCGGTTCGGTTCCGGCGCGACAGGAAGCTGTCGCACTACCCGCCCGGCCGTGTAACTCCTCTTCGTCACGATGTTTTTCTGCTTCTTGAGGCGCGCCATGGAGCGCCGGATTCTACGGCCCCGTCTGACATGCGCAATGCGCTCGCCAAGCGGAAAACCTAGGAAATCCAACGACTTAATGGCACTCAAGCCCACCCGGTCCCACTTGTCCGCTCCTGGGGGAGGCCCGCCCATACGGGCAAATGCCCGTCCCGACTAGCGACGCGGTTTGCAGGGCACCGGGAGGACGAGCGGACCCGGGTTCGCCTGCTCGATGAGGTAGGATTTCGTCCCCCGTCCGGTCCTCCGGCCGGGGCAGTCAAAATCGACCCGGAGTGGGCCGGGGGGCAGGCTGACGAGCCGATTGACGGGCAGCCGCTCGCCCCCCTCCTGGCGCAGGACCGTCTTCGGGGGCCCCTCGAAGCGGACCTCCACCAGCGAAGGCGGTGCGGGCTCGACCTTCGCGGGGAGCTCGGGCGCGGCGGCGACGCCCGGTGTCGGGGCCGGCGCCTCGGGCGTCGAGGGCGCGGGGGCGATGCCCGCGGCGGGATGCGCGGTGACCACCGGGGCGGCGGCTACGGGCGGCGGATTCGCGGAGCGCACCGGCACCGTGACGGCCGACGGCTTCTCCTCGAGCGCCTTGTGGGAGAGGTCCCGCGGCGGGATGGACAGGGGCGTGGGGCCCTTGAGCCGGGTGTAGAGGCCCCAGCACACCAGGCTCAGCAGCACCAGCACCAGCAGCCCACCGACGACGACCAGCACCAGTCCTCGCGAGCCGGTGCGCGCGGGGGTCGCGCTCGTGTCGGAGTAGTCGTAGCCGCCGCCGTACCCCATGGTGGACTCGTCGTCCTCGCCATCGCGCAGCGAGGCCGTGGGGCTGGTGAGCGCGCCCGACATGCTGGAGTCGGTGTGGAAGTGGTCGTCGTCGTCCCCCACGGCCACGGCCGAGGCGCGCGCCGCGGGCATCAGCGGCCGGGAGGCGGCGCGGTGGCTCACCGTCGCCGGGGTGATGGACACCGACGGCTCCAGCTCCACCGAGGACATGCGCCGCATGGGCGTCGTCAGCGACACCGACTCGGACGTCTCCACGTCCACGGAGGACATGCGCCGCATGGGCGTCGTCAGCGACACCGACTGCGAGGCCTCTTCGTCCAGGGGCGACAAGCGCCGCATGGGCGTGGTGAGCGACACCGAGGCCTCCGCGTCCACCACCGACTGACGGCGGATGGGCATCGTCATGTCGCCGGGGCCGTCATCCAGGTCCCGCGGAACCGGCGTGGGCGAGCGGCGCGGCGGCGCGGCCACGGGCGGGGAGGACAGGCGACGCGCGCGCGCGTCCGTGGGCGTGCGGGGGACGGGCCCTTCCGCGAGCGCCGCCGCGCGCGGCGAGGGAGGAGGCTCCAGCGGCGCGACGGCGCGAGGCGGCGGCTCCACCGGCAGCGGCCCCGACGCCGCGCGCCTGGCGGGCGTGGGCGGCGCGGTGAGCGGCTCCGGGGTGATGGGGCCTCGCTGCGCGGAGGACACCTCCGAGTGCGTGCTGGAGCGCCGCGCGGGAGGAGGCGGCGTGCGGCCCCGGCTGCGCTGGGGAATGGTGGACTCGCCGTCACCGGCGTCCTCGTCCTCCTCGTCCCGGAGCTGCGACAGCACCGAGTACCCCGTGGGCGCCGTGCGCACGGCGGTGGACATCTCCGAGTCCACGTCCTCGTCCACGGGAGGCGCGCTCCGGGCGCCGCTCGGCAGCTCGCGCGGGCGCGCCATCTGCGTGGCCGGCTCGGGCTCGTCCCGGTAGCTGGCGGCGGGCAGCCCGTCCGCGGAGTTGCGACGCGGCGTGGGGCGCGCGGTGAGCCCAGGCGCGGAAGCAGGCGCCGGCTCCGCCATGGGCGTGGTGGAGGACAGCGTGGGCCCGGTGACCTCCAGCGGCGGCAGGCGCTGGGGCATGGACGAATCCAGCACCCGGTTGCCCGCCATGGGCACGGTGGCGTTCATGCGGCCCGCGGGCTTGGACACCGGGATGTGGAGGATGGTGCGCTCCTCCTCCTCGCCCATCAGCCGCGCGATGTAGTCGGCCACGTCCAGGCTCTGCTGCAGCGAGCCCGACGCGAGGAACGCCTCCAGCTCCGCGTGCACCACCGACGCGCGCGGGTAGCGCTGGTTGCGGTCCTTCGTCAGGCACCGCATGACGATGCGCGACAGCTCCAGCGGATAGTCCGGGCGCAAGAGGTGCGGCGGCGTCGGGTCCTCGAAGCGGATGGCGTAGAGGATTCCCTCCGTCGTCGGCTTGGAGAAGGGCTGCTTGCCGGTGGTGATTTCGTACAGCATGGTCCCCAGCGCGAAGATGTCCGCGCGGTGATCCAACCGCTCCTGCGACACCTGCTCCGGCGCCAGGTAGAGGAACTTGCCCTTGATGACGCCCGGCTTGCTGCGCTCCATGAACGCGCCGGCCTTGGCGATGCCGAAGTCGACCAGCTTGACGCGCCCGTCGTAGCCGATCATCACGTTCTGCGGGCTGACGTCCCGGTGGATGAGCTCCAGCGGGCGGCCGTCCACGCCCCGGCTCTGGTGCGCGTAGTCCAGCCCCGACGCCACCAGCGAGCAGATGCGCGCCGCCACGCCGCACGGCACCGTCGCCCCGAACTTGAACTCCTCCAGCACCACGTGGCGGAGGTCCACGCCCTCCACGAACTCCATGGCGATGAAGATGTTGTCGCCCTCCTTCCCCAGCTCGTGCACCTGCACGATGTTGGGGTGGTGCAACTGGGCGGCGATGCGCGCCTCGTCCAGGAACATCTGGACGAACTCCGGCTCCTCCGACAGGTACGGGAGGATGCGCTTGAGGACCACGAGCTCCGGATCCGGCGGACGCTGCGCCAGGAACAGCTCCGCCATCCCACCCACGGCGAGCCGCTTGATCAGCAGGTACTTTCCGAACGGGATGGCCGTCTGGGGCGAGCTCACGGAGGGAACGAGGCGTCTGACAGGGTGGGACAGGTTGGACTTTTCCCGAGCTTACCCACAATCAAAGGGTTGGGGGAGCCGGGGGCCCACATCGACCGGTAGCGGACACCGTCCTGGGGCGCCCGTCCAAAAAGAAGCCGCCCCTCCCGGCACGGGCGAGGGGCGGCGACTGCGCGGATCATCCCCGGGGGGATGGGCCTGGAACTACGGCGCCGCGACGGTGCCGACCATGTCCGGGTCGCAGTTCATCGGGTACAGCACGTAGGTGAACTTGTTCTCCGTGCCGGGGATGACGCCGTCGCCGTAGTCGTTGCACGTGAAGCGGGTGCCGGCGTCGGTGGTGGTCGTGCCGCCGTCCACGCACGGGGTGTTGGTGAAGGTCTCCCAGACGCCGCGGATGCCGTTGGGGAACGTCACCGTGCCGCCGTCATCCGCGGACACGCGCAGGTCGCAGGTCTGGTAGGTCTTGTAGTTCGCCACCAGCACGCCGCCGGTCACCTCGAAGCCCAGGTAGTTGTCGTTCGTCGGATCATCCGGGTACTGACGGAAGGCCGGGGGACGGGCGTTGGTGATGGTGATGGGGCCCGGGATGTGGACGCGCGAGCCGGCGTACTCGGGGTTGGGCTGGGCGGTGCCGCCCTCGGCGTTGCCGAAGTTCGCGGGCGCCTCGTTGTCCGCCAGCACCTGGCCGGAGCCGCGCTTGTTGAAGGCGATCTTCCCGGTCGCGCCACTCACGTTGAGGCGGAAGTCGTTCTTGATGACCGGACGGTACGCGTCACGGCCGGCGGGCACGTTGTCGTCCCCGTCCGGGAGGAACTCACGGTACAGGCCCGTGATGTCCAGCACGTCGCCGACCACGGGCTCGTACTTGCCCGCGACGGTGGTCTCGTGGTCGGTGTAGTACTTGTCGACGTAGATGCCCTCCTTCGGGAAGCACGGGCTCACCACCCAGAAGCGGGCGATGATGTCACCGGAGCTGCCCTTCTGGATGTTGCTCACCGCCGTCACCACCACGTTGTTCAGCGAGACCCGGTCGCCACGCTCCGCGGTGGTGCGCAGCACGCCGATGGGGCCCATGCCATTGACCGGGGCCGGACACGAGGACGGGCCCGCGTCAGGAGGGCCCGCGTCAGGGGGGCCCGCGTCGCCACATGCCCCCGTGCAGCCAGGACCGGAGTCGGGCGTACCGTTGTCGTCATCGTCACGACCAGAGCAGCCCGCCACGGAGGCCAGTACAGCCGTGGCGACCAGCGCCGCCGCGCCAAGCGTCTTGCGCAGTTGCATTTCTCGTTTCTCCATTCTTGTCGCGGCGCCAGGGGTTGATGTCGACGCCGGTCGGTCCGAGGATGTCGGCCTTATACCGGCGCCCGGAGGGGGCCGGCAAGGAACCCCCTCCCCCGCAGGTGACACCCGCGTGAAATCAGGGAACAACCCATGAGAGCCCCGCCCGCTTTTCTCCGAGGACTGCGGCCCACGCTGCACATCTCGCACCGCGGCGGCGCGCTGCTCGCGCCCGAGAACACGTTGGAAGCCTTCCGTCAGGCCGTGGAACGGTTCCGCACGGACATGCTGGAATTGGATGTGCACGTGACGCGCGACGGCGAAATCGTCGTGGCGCATGACGACACATTGCAGCGCTGCACGGATGGCATCGGACAACTGGCCGCGCTCTCGCTCTCCGAGCTGAAGCGATTGGACGCGGGGTATGGCTTTACCCCGGATGAAGGCCAGACGTTCCCGTTCCGGGGTCGGGGCGTGCGCATCCCCACACTCAGAGAGGTGCTGCGGGCCTTCCCGGGCCTGCGCCTCAACGTGGAGCTCAAGCCGGACGTGCCCGGGCAGGAGGAGCTGCTCGCCCGGTTGCTCGAGGACGAGGGCGCCGTGGACCGCGTCTGCCTGGGCAGCGAGCAGGACGCCGTGGGGGAGCGGCTCGCGGCGCGGCTGCCGGACGCGTGTCACTTCTATCCGCGTGAAGCGCTGGCCGCGCTGGTCATCGGGATGCGGAGCGGCGAGCCGCCGCCGGAGGACCCGCGCTACACGGTGCTCGACATGCCGCTGTACTTCGGCGAGGTGCGGCTGGTGGACGCGCAATTCCTGCGCGAGTGCGCCGAGCGCGGCAAGTGGGTCAACGTCTGGACGGTGGACGATGCGGCGGAGATGACCCGCCTCATCGAAGAAGGGGTCGGCGGCATCATGACCGACCGGCCGGACCTGCTGAGGCAGCGAATGGACGCCACCACCAAGCCGGGTTAAGCCCCGGTTCCATGCCTCGTTCCAGCTCGCGCCCGTCCCCCTCCCCGGCCGCTGCCCCGAAGCCCTCCGCCCCCCCCGCCGAGACGTCCGCGCCGCGCGCGCGCAACGCGGTGAAGACGGCGGCGAAGACGAAGGTGAAGGCGCCCAAGGGGCGGCGCTTCGTGGCGCTCGCGGGCAACATCGGCGCGGGCAAGACGACGGCGGCGAAGATGCTCAGCCAGAGCTTCGGCTACGAGCTGTTCGACGAGCCCGTCATCGACAACCGCTTCCTGCGTGACTACTACGCGGACATGTCGCGCTGGTCCTTCACGCTCCAGCTCGAGTTCCTCATCCGCCGCGTGGAGCACCACGAGCTCATCCACTCGTACCGCCGCAGCTGCGTGCAGGACCGCACGCTGTACGAGGACCCCGAAATCTTCGCCAAGTACCTGCACGGCCTGGGGCACATGACGAACGCGGAGCTGGACCTGTACTACGAGTACTTCCAGCGGCTGTCGCGCCACATCATCCGCCCGGACAAGGTCATCTGCTTCGAGGTGGGCAGCGTGGACGTGCTGCTCGAGCGCATCCGCACCCGGGGCCGCGAGGAGGAGAAGGGCATCCGTCCGCAGTTCCTGCGAGGGCTCAACGGCTACTACGCCTCCTTCCCCCAGGTGCTGCAGGAGAAGTACGGCGTGGAGACCCTGGTGATGGATGTCTCACGCCAGGACATCCGCAAGGGCCGCGGGCGCGAGGAGTTCCTGGACCGCATCTCCACCTTCCTGGCATGAGACGCGGCGGGGCCTTCGTCATGGGCCCGTCGTCTCTGTCTGGAAGGTGTGAGTGATGTCGGATTTGACGCCCAAGCGAGCCAAGGACACCGAGGTGGTGATGACACAGCTCATCCTGCCTCCTGACGCCAACAACCTGAACGCCGCGTTCGGCGGGAAGGTGATGGAGTGGATCGACATCTGCGGCGCGGTGGCCGCCCAGCGCCACTGCCGGCAGGTGGTGGTGACGGCCTCCATGGATGACCTGCACTTCCACGCGCCCATCAAGGTGGGCTGGGTGGCGCTGCTGCACTCGCGCGTGCTGGCCGCCTTCCGCACGTCCATGGAGGTGGGCGTCACGGTGCACGCGGAGAACCCGCTCACCGGCGAGCGCACGCTCACCACCAGCGCGCTGCTCACCTTCGTGGCCATCGACAAGGACGGCAAGCGCGTCCCCGTGCCGCCGCTCCTGATGGAGTCGGACACGGAGAAGGAGGCCTTCCGCGAGGCCGAGGCCCGCCGCGCGCAGCGGCTCGCGCGTCAGAAGGAGAACCAGTCCTGGTTGAAGGTGATGCAGCCCATCGCCGGGGCCTGAGGGCCCGCTCGGCGAAGCGGCGGACTCGACGAGGGCGGCGGTGCTGCCACCGCCCTCGCCGTGAGGACGTCGAGCAACGGATGCGGCTCAGGTCGTGAACGACGTGCCGCAGCCGCAGGAGGACTTCGCGTTCGGGTTGTTGAACTTGAAGCCCGCGCCCGTGATCGCGGAGACGTAGTCGATCTCCGTGCCGGCCAGGTACTGGCTGCTCATGCCGTCGGTGGCGAGCTTCACGCCGTCCTGCTCCCAGACGCTGTCGCCGGCCTTGGTCTCCTTGACCAGGTTCAGGTCGTAGCCCAGGCCGCTGCAGCCGGCGGGGACGACGCGGATGGAGAAGAAGTAGCCCTCGAAGCCCTGGGCCTTGATGACCTCCTTCACCTGCCGGACGGCGGCCTCCGTCAAACGCACCGCCGTCGGGGGCGCGGACTGGGGGGCCGTCGAGGTGGCGGAAGCGGGGGTCGTGGTCGTCGTATCCATGTCGGAAAAATCTCCTCTCGAACCGACCTTTATAACGCCCGGGGCCGGAAAATCCATGGGAGCGGCCGCTCGTCCGCCCCGGGACACTTCATCCCGCACGGGCCCGCCCCCGGGCCTCGGGTTATACCGGCCCCATGGCGCCCACCTTCCGAGAGCTGCTGGCCGGAGTGAAACAGGAGATTCGCGAAGTCACCGTGGACGAGGTGAAGCGCCTCCTGGACGCCCGGGCCCCGGTGAAGCTCGTGGACGTGAGGGAGGCGGACGAGTACGCGGGCGGCCGGCTGCCGGGCGCGGTGCACATCCCCCGGGGCTACCTGGAGCTGCGCATCGAGGAGCGCGCGGGCCGGGACGAGGACCTCATCGTCTACTGCGCGGGCGGCACCCGCTCGGCGCTGGCGGTGAGGACGCTCAAGGAGCTGGGCTACACGCGCGTGGCGTCGCTCGCGGGCGGCTACAACCGCTGGAGCGACGCGGCCCTGCCCGTGGAGAAGCCCTTCGTGCTCTCAGCTGAACAGAAGGAGCGCTACCGCCGCCACCTCATCCTCCCGGAGGTGGGCGAGGAGGGTCAGGCGCGCCTCTTGAAGTCCCGGGTGCTGCTGATGGGGGCGGGGGGCCTGGGCTCCCCGGCGGCGCTGTACCTGGCGGCCGCGGGCGTGGGGACCCTGGGCATCGTCGACTCGGACGTGGTGGACCTGAGCAACCTGCAGCGGCAGGTGCTGCACACCCAGGAGCGCCGGGGCCAGCCCAAGGTGGTCAGCGCCCGCGCCGCGATTGAAGCCCTCAACCCGGACGTGAAGGTGGTGCCCTTCCAGGAGCGCCTGACGTCGCAGAACGTGCTGCGCGTGCTGGACGGCTTCGACCTGGTCCTCGACGGCGGCGACAACTTCCCCACCCGCTACCTGCTCAACGACGCGTGCCTCATGCGCGGGCTGCCCAACATCCACGGCTCGGTGTTCCGCTTCGAGGGCCAGGTGACGACCTTCGTGCCGGGACAGGGCCCCTGCTACCGCTGCCTCTACCCCGCCCCGCCGCCGCCGGAGCTCGCGCCCTCGTGCGCGGAGGCGGGCGTGCTCGGCGTGTTGCCGGGCCTCATCGGCCTGCTCCAGGCCAACGAGGCCCTCAAGCTCATCCTCGGGAAGGGAGAGCCGCTCGTCGGCCGGCTGCTGACGTTCGACGCGCTGGGCACCCGCTTCCAGGAGCTCAAGCTGCGCCGCGACGCGCAGTGCCCCGTGTGCTCGCCCGGCGCGAAGGTGGAGCTCATCGACTACGAGCGCTTCTGCGCCACCGCCCACTGACACCCGCCATGCCCATCCCCGAAATCACCCCCGCCCGTCTCGCCCAGCTCCTCGAAGGCCCTGTCGAGACCCGCCCCGCCCTGCTGGACGTGCGCTTCCCGCATGAGCACGAGTACGTGGCGCTCCCCGACTCCGTGCTCATCCCGCTGCCGGAGCTGGACGAGCGCGCCGATGAGCTGGAGGCGCTGCGAGGCCGCCCCGTCGTCGTCTACTGCCACCACGGCGTGCGCAGCCTGGATGGCGCCGCGTACCTGCTGTCACGGGGACTGGAGGCGGTGTCGCTGCGCGGGGGCATCGACCTGTACTCGCTCCAGGTCGACCCTTCCCTGCCGCGCTACTGAAGTCCGGGGGCGCCCGCGAGCGAGCCGCTACCCGATGAAGGCCGACAGGTCCTGCGTCTCCTTCTGGACCGAGTTCGGCTTGATGTCGACCTCGAACAGGAAGGGCTCCTTGAGCGGCCCGCCGATGAGCTCGAGCTTGTGCTTGCCCTCCATGAGGTCGATCTTCAGGCCCTTGCCGCCGCCGCCCTGGTACAGGCCCACGTCCTGCCCCCGGCGGCGCACGGTGATGCCGCGCACCGTCTCGGGCTTGAGGAGCAGCTGCAGCGAGCCGCGACGGAACTCCTGGGTGAGCACCTTGGCCTCGCCCGGCACGCCGAAGGCCAGCGTGTCCGTGTCCTCGGTGTAGATGCCCTGCTGCTCGTTCTCCAGGATGAGCGTGTCCTGCAGGTGCGCGCCCGACACCAGCGTCAGCGGCGTCAGGCCCAGCTCGGTGACGGGCTGCGAGCTGCCGCAGCGCTCCGTGTGCCGCACGGACACCTTCACCCGCTCGTTGGTGTTGACGGTGAGCCGCACGCCCTGCCCGTCCGACGCCGTGGCGCTGAGCACCGCGAGGATGGGCTTGTGGAAGATGGCCACCACCGCGAGCATGCCCACGATGAAGCCCAGCATGGCGATGTTACGCCGGGCCACCGGCTGACCCGCGTGGCGGCGCGCGTCCTTCGCCAGCGCGCGGTCCACCTCGTCCTCCTCCCGCACCGCGGGCGCGGAGGCGAGCGAGACGCGGGAGCGTGACGGCGGCGGCGGCGAGGGCATCTCCGCGCGGCTGGAGGTGCGCCGACGCGGCGGGGCCTCCGGCGCGGACACCTGCGACTGCATCCCCGTGCGGCGGCGCGGCGGCGGCGAGGGCTCCGGCGGCGGCAGCATGGTCCGCTCGTCGTCGTCCTCGTCCTCCATCCGCGTGCGCTCGTCCAGGTCCAGCGACGCGGAGGTGCGCGAGCGGCGCGGCGCGGGCGGCTCCACGTCCACCACGGGCGCGGCGCGCGTCATGGAGCGGCGAGGCGGAGGCGGCGCGGGCTCGGGGGGCTCTCCCGGATTCGTCGTGGCGCTGCGCAGGTCCGAGCGCGAGCTGGTGCGGGCCACCTGCGTCACGTTGGCGCTGCTCGGCCGGCGCATCGAGTCCGACGTCCCACCCCGGCGGCGGTTCGGCGCCTCCATGACGCCGGACGGCGCATCCCACTCGCCCGGGTCCTCCTCCACCACCGGCTGCGGCACCGCGCCCGTGCGACGCGCGGGAGGCGGCGGCGCGGAGCGGGACGGCGCGGCGCGGCCCCGCTCGCGCGGAGAGGACGACTCACCCGGAGGCGCCTCCCAGCTCATGTCCGACGACGACGCGCGCCCCCGGCCCCGCTCCTGCTGCGGCGGGGGCGGCGCGGACGGGCCCGAGCTGCCGGACTCCTCGTCCGCCAGCACCACCTGGCCCTGGGCCTTCTCCTCGTTCAGGCGGTCCGCGAACAGCGTCTCCATCAGCTCGGAGATCTGCACCGAGCCCGCCACCCAGCGCTGGCCGACGAGGATCTCCTCGAGCGCCGTCTGGAACTGGCGCGCGTCCCGGTAGCGGTCATCCGAGCTCTTGGCGACGGCCCGCATCACCACCGGGTCCATCTCCTCCGGCACGTCCGCCACCTGCGACGGCGGCTGGATGGCGCACTCCATGGCGGCCTGGAGCGTGGCCAGCTCCGACTCCCGCTTCAGGGGACGCACGCCGGTGAGCAGCTCGTACAGCACCAGGCCGATGGCGAAGATGTCCGCGCGCCCGTCCAGGGGCTTTCCGGCCGCCTGCTCCGGCGCCATGTACGCGAACTTGCCCTTGATGGCGCCCGACTTGGTGAGCGACGCCTGATCCGCCGCCTTGGCGATGCCGAAGTCCACCAGCTTCACCGAGCCGTCGAAGCTGATGAGGATGTTCTGCGGCGAGATGTCCCGGTGCACCACGCGCAGCGGCCGGCCCGCGTCGTCCGTGCGGCTGTGCGCGTAGTGCAGGCCCTCGCACGCCGCGGCGACGATGCGGATGGCCAGGGGCCGGGCGATCCACTGCCCCGCGCTGGCCGCCTTGCGCATCACCCGGCCCAGGTCCTCGCCGTGGATGAACTCCATGGCGATGTAGTAGGTGCCGTTCGCCTCGCCGAACTCGTAGACCTGGGCGATGTTCGGATGGTTGAAGCGCGCCGCGATGAGCGCCTCGTTCCGGAACATCTCCACGAACTCACGGTCCTCCGCCAGGTGCGGGAGGATGCGCTTGACGACGAGGTTCTTGTGGAAGCCCTCGATGCCCGTCTGGCGCGCAAGCCACACCTCGGCCATGCCGCCGGTGGCAAGCTTCTTCAGGAGCTGATATTTCCCGAAAGATTGAGGGTTCATCCCGGGTCTCTGGCCGGGGGAGTTGGCTCAGGTGGAATGCGTCAGGGCTCGGCATCCTAGAGGACAGCGGTCGCCGAGGCAAAGGTGGCATGTGTGGAGATCGACTGGCGCGCTGATTGCCTGCCTGCTCACGACGGGTGCGGTCGCGGCCACTCCGGGTGCGGATCAACTCCGCACCGAGCGCCGCGGTGACGTCCTGGAGCTGCGCTGGGCGGACGCCGAGGAGCGGCTGCAGGGTACGCTTCACCCCGCCATGCCCCGCGAGGGCGAGCCCGCGATGCTGTCCCTGCACGTGGGCGCCTTCCAGGGCGCGGAGTTCACCGGGCCGCTGACGCTGACCCTGCACCTGAAGGACTCCCCCTCGCAGCTGACGCGCACGCTGACATACGACGGGGTCAACTGGCACACGCCGCTGGAGTTCGACGAGCCGGGCCTCTACGAACTGGAGGTCCGCTACCAGAACACGCGGCTCAAGGTCCTCACGGGCCACATCACCGTGGCCTCCACGCCCCTGCCCCGCGGCCTGAGCTGGGCGCTGGTCATCGGCGGCTCGGGCCTGGTGCTCGCGATGGGCGTGAGGGGCGCGCTCCAGCGCCTGCGGGGCACACCCCCGCCCACCGGAACGTCCGACGTCGGCGCTCCTCCCGCCGTCATCCCACCGGTGGAGGCGTCCTCGTCCACCGAGCCCCCCGACGCCACCGCACCGGCGCCGGATGCGGCGTCCAACCGGTAACTCCTTCCACCGGCTGATCGACATTCGTACAGGGATGGGTGCCCACGAAGTGGAACTTTCGTTCCCACCGAGGGCTTCGTAACGCCCGCGTCACGACGTTTTCGAGCCCTCTGACGGGCTTGCGTCGCCCACCGCCGTCCGCCACCCGACGTTGTCCAGTCGGGCACCGCTGTTGCACAAGCGCTCTGCCGGCTGCGACGGGGAGGCGGGGACATGGGTGGGTGGCGGTTGGATGAGCTGGGGAGGCGGGGTCTCCTCGTCGCGGTCCTCGTGGGTGGACCGGCGTTGGCGACCCCGGCACCCGAGGGTGGCGTGGAGGCAGCGGCCTCCGGTTCCGCCGCCTCGGTGGACTCGCTCTCGGGCGGCGTGGTGGATGGCGTGGAGCCCGTGGACGCGGGGCCCCCCGAGGGTTCCGAGCCGCTGGAGCCCACGCCGGGCCTGACGGAGGGCGCGCTGGCGCAGGCGCTGCCGCCGCGCATCCAACCCGGTGACTCACCGGACGCGGCGCCCCCGACGCCGACCACGAGCGCGGCGCCCACCGTCGAGCCCGCCAAGACGGCGGCGGAGCAGAAGAAGAAAAAGAAGAGGAAGCCCGGCGCGCAGCAGGAGGACTCCATCGGCGAGGACGCCACCGCGCTGGACGACACGCCGGACGACGAAATCCAGACGGTGCGCGTGTTCGGCCGCGTCTATGCGCAGGCCAGCGCGGACCAGCGCGAGAAGTACGCGCGCACGCTGAGCATCAACTCGGCGCGCGTGGGCGTGGCGACGTCGCTGCCCAACCTGGAGGCCGAGGTGAGCGCGGACCTGGCCGACTCGAACATGCTCAAGGACGCCTTCGTGCGGCTGTCCGACGACAACAAGCGCTTCCGCCTCTATGGCGGCCAGTTCAAGTCGCCCTTCCTCCAGCGCCGGCTGGAGGGCGCGTGGAGCCTGCCCATCCAGGGGCGCGGACTCGTGGAGGACTACCTGGGGGACGTGCATGAGCTGGGCGGCCGTCGGCTGGGGCTGATGGGCGAGGTGCGCTTGAAGGGCCTGTGGGACCTGCGCGTCTCCGCTGGCGCGTTCCAGGGCTCGCGCGACGAGCTGGGCGTGCGCACCAAGGAGGACCTGGCCGGACGCATCACCGTGCGTCCGCTCAAGAAGATGCTCACCCTGGGCGTCAGCACGTACGTGGCGGAGGCGCTGGACCGCGCGCGCAGGCACGCGATGGCGGCCGACGCGGAGCTGAAGTTCGGCGCGTTCCACGTCACGGGGGAGGTCGTCACGGGCCGGCTGCCGGTGGGGCCGTTCACCGCGCAACTGCTGCTGGCGAGCTGGACGCTCCCGGTGACGACGGAGTGGGCCCTCCAGCCGGTGGTGGGCGCGGAGGGACTGCAGCTGCGGGGGGATGTGGAGGGCAGGGGCCACTCGTTGCTCGGGGGTCTCAACCTGTTGTTGGGGAGTCGGTTCCGGGGGCAGTTCCAGGTGGAGCGCGCGCTGCGGCCGGGGGACGAGGCGCCGGGCCTCGAGTACTCGCTGCAGCTCGCCACCCGCTTCTAATCACGGAGACACGCCATGCTCTCGTTCGCCGAGGGGGAAGTGACCAGGCTCCGGCGTGAGTTCAAGCTGGTGCTGGAGGAGGAGACGGCGCTCGCGCTGTGCGCGCGCCTGACGCGGGAGTTGGAGGGACAGGTGCCCGAGCCCACGCGCATCGTGTCCGTCTACTTCGACCGGCCGGGCTGTCCTTTGGCGTCGCGCGCGCTGCGCACGCCAGAGGACTGCCTCAAGGTCCGCACGAAGGAGTACTCACCGGACGTGGGCGCGGGGGGCGTGGAGCGCGTGGTGCTGGAGGTGAAGCGCGAGCGCCATGGCCTCACACAGAAGCGGCGCGTCTGGGTGCCGCGCTCGGACCTGGGGCGTGTGCTCAGGGGCGGCGCGCGGCTGTTGCCGCTCATCACCGGAGGCAGCCTGCAGCCGGTGCTGGCGGTGACGTATCAGCGCCACGTGTATCAGGCGTCGCAGGCGTGGCGGGTGACGGTGGACCGGGACATCGGCTACCACCAGATTGCCCCGGAGCTGGCCATGTCCCAGCTTGCGCTGACGAGCGAGCGGCTGGGGCCGCCCTTCTTCCGCGAGGGCCGCGTGGTGGTGGAGGTGAAGCACCTGGGGGAGGAGCTGCCCGACTGGCTGTCGTCGCTCAATCCGGGCGGCGCGCCGACGTACAGCAAGTTCGCAGAGGGGATGGCGAGGGCACATGCCTTCGCCGTGGATGGGGTCGCGAGGGGATAGGCACCGTGTTCATCGACTTCGAGGGGATTGACGGCAGCGGCAAGACGACGCTCTCCAACCTGTTGGCCGGGAGGTTGAAGAAGCTCGGCTACCGGGTGGCGCACGCACGGGAAGGAGGCGAGCTGCGCTCGTCCACGGCCCGGCGCGTGCGGGAGCTGACGCGGGACGCTCGCCTGTTGGAGATGTCACCGCGCGCGGAGTTCTTCCTCAACCTGGCGCGCGACGCGCAGCAGTTGGAGGAGGTCGTGGCGCCCGCGCTGTCGCGGGGCGAGGTGTGCATCACGGACCGCTACCTGTACTCGCAGCTGGCGCTGAGCGGGGGAGGCCGGGGGCTGCCCATGTCGGAGCTCAGGCCCGCGTGCGAGCTGGCCTCGCAGGGCCTGTGGCCTGATTTGGTCATCCTGGTGGACGTGGACCCGGACCTGGCCCGCTGGCGCAAGCGGCTGGGCAAGGCGCTGACGAACAAGAGCGAGGCGGGCGACAGCCGCAAGGGCATGGTGGGCGCGGGCCTGGCGGTGCGCGTGCGCGAGTCCTTCCTCGCGCTGGCGAAGGAGGACCCGCGGCGCTGGCTCATCATCGAGAACAACGACGCGCCGCTGCACGTGCTGGAGCAGCGCCTGGTGGACGCGGTGGTGGCGCGGCTGGAGGGTCGGGACACGCCCGTGCAGCGCATCGTCCCCGCCCCCGCGTCGGTGCCCATGGGCCCCGTCGAGGTGGAGAACGTCGAGGCCCGCTTCTTCCAGGCGCTCGACACGGTGGAGCCGCGCGAGCCGGCGCTGGCGGTGTGGATGCTGGGCGGCCTGCCCGGGCTCGCCGCGCATCAGCGACGACTGGACTTCGTGGAGCGCTTCCCCGCCCTCACGGCGCGGGGCCTCCAGGGCCTGGATGACGCGCCCGCGTGGACGCTGCGCGAGGTGCTCGCGCCGCTGGCGCCGGCCCAGGTGGCGGCGAGCCTCCTGGGCCAGACGGGCGCCCGCGCGGCGATGCTGCGGGAGCGGCTGTATGCCCAGGCGCCCGCGGAGGCGCTGCAGGGCCTCAAGGGCGACAGCTCGCCCCAGGCGTGGAGCCTGCGCGAGCGCGGCGTGCGCGACGGGAAGCTGAGCGACGTGCTGCTGGGCCTCTCCGGCGTGGACGGCGAGGAGTCCTGGGTGGTGCGCGAGGCGGGCATGCAGCGGGGGCTGTACGCGGAGGTGGCCCGCAGCCTGGGGGGACTCTCCGACGCCCGCGCGGACGCGCTGCGCGAGGCGCTGCTGCCCCACGACAGGCTCGCGGTGCTGCGCGGGACGCAGGGACTGGACACGCCGGTGGCCCGCGGCCTGCGCGAGGCGCTGGCGGACAAGGCCACCAAGCTGGTGATGCGCTCCCTGACGGGGCTCTCCACCGAGGAGGCCTGGGCGCTGCGCGAGCGCGCCGCGCCGAAGACGAAGGAGGCGCTGGACTCGGTGGACGGGATGAACGACCCGCGGGCGTGGCGCCTGCGGGTGACGCACGCGAGCCGCTGGCCGGCCACCGTGCTCTCCTCGCTCAAGGGCCTGCCCGTGGGACCCGAGGCGCGCGTGCTCATCCAGCGCGTGCTGGAGGCCCATCCCCGGAAGCTGCCCGCGCTGCGCAACGCCTACGCCGTCATCGCCACCGCGGCGGCGCTCGATACCCGGGCCACGCAGGCCCGCGCGAGCCGCCCGGCGGTGGATGCACCCACGCAGCAGGTCGAGCTCTGAGGGAACACACACACCATGGAGGCCTCCATTCCGGCGTTCCTCGAGAGCGCCAAGTCGGAGCTGAACAGCCTGTCCATCACCGTGATGCTGCCGCGGATGCTCGCGGCGGCGCTCATCGGCACGGTGCTGTCGCTGCGGCCCTGGCGGCTGGTCATGCGCCGGGCCCTGCCGAAGGCGGACATGATTCAAGCGCAGGTGCTGCTGTGCGCGGCGGCGGCGGTCATCACCGCCGTCATCGGTGACAGCGTGGCCAAGGCCTTCGGCCTGGTGGGCCTGGGCGGCTTCGTGCGCTTCCGCTCCGGCCTCAAGGATCCGCGCGACGCGGCCATCCTGTTCCTGATGATTGGCCTGGGCATGGCGTGCGGCCACGGCAGCCTGGGGCTGGCGGGCGTGGGCACCGTGTTCGTGGCGGCGCTGCTGTTCGTGCTGGACCTGTTCAACCGCGAGGCGCCCTCGGCGCCGAAGCAGCGGCTGCTGGTGTCCGCCCAGGCCGATGACCTGGTGGGCGCGGAGGCGTCGCTGAGGAGCGCGCTCGGGGAGCGCAACGTGATGGTGAAGAGCTGCGCGCTCGACTTCGACGGGCGGCGGCTGGAGCTGGAAGTGGAGGAGCCCGTGCCCGGCTCGCTGACGGCGGCGCTGGGACGGACGGAGGGCATGCCCCTGCGGGGGCTGCGGTGGACGGCGGTAGGCCCCAAGGGGACACGGGAGGAGCTGACATGACGCGCAGGTGGGTGGTCGCGCTCGCGGCCGGATGGTTGCTCGTGGGATGTGGTGGTGGAGGGAGCCTGCCGGGCGCCGGCCCTGGTGCGTCCAACCCGGACGGAGACGTGGGCCTGCCGGGGGACTCGCAGAACCCCGACCCGTCGAACCCGGACCCGGCGGCCACCACGCTGTGGCCGCTGTCGACGGGCTCCGTCTGGGTCTACGACATCCAGGACCCGGTGCACGGCAGGTTCCAGAAGCGGGTGGAGGTGCTCGGCCCGCGCGACGTGCCGGGCGCCCCGGCGGGGACGACGGGCGTGCTGGTGCACAGCCGGCAGGACCGCGTGGCCACGGGCATCCTCTACGAGGAGTACTCGTGGCAGCTCGAGCAGAGCAACGGCCTCGTCGTGCGCCTGCGCGAGGAGGACCACCGCGACGGCGTCCAGGTGCGCACCACCACGTGGAGCCCGGCGACGGTGAAGTCGCTGGCGCGCGCGCCCACGACGGTGCCCTGGGCCTACACCAGCGCCGTGCAGGAGTTCACGGTGCTGGGTGACGGCAGCAAGGACGACAGCGACCCGACCTACACGTGGCGCGTCCTGGAGGTGGGCGTGACGGTGCAGACGCGCGCCGGCACCTTCACCAACGCCGTGAAGGTCCGCCGCGACAAGCTCAACGACGCGGGCGAGGTGAAGGAGGGCAAGGAGCGCACGTACTGGCTGGTGCCGGGCATCGGCAAGGTGCGCGAGGAGGGCGAGCGCACCGAGGACCTGGCCTCCTACGACATCAAGAAGTAGCGCCTGTCCGCTGTCCCAGTGACGGGCGTGCGAGGGCTCGCCTCGCCGCCCGCTCCTTAACGGGAAGGTTGGATGAAGGTCGCGGAGTGAACGGTTGGGCCTCCGTCCCGAGATGGTTCGGGAGGAGGCTGCATGCATCGGAAGAACCGCTTCACCCCACTTCCCCTCGCCGTGGCCCTGACGTTGGTGTCGGGCATGGCCTCCGCGGGCGTCCTCGCCCGCGACCCTTATCTGCAGAAAGTCGGTCCCGACACGGCCCTGGTGGCGTTCCGCCTGGCGGCCAACTGCTCGCCCGAGGTGCGCTATGGCGTGGGAGCGACCAACGAGGTCGCCCGCTCGGTGGACTCGGGCAAGGTCCACGCGGTGGTGCTCACGGGGCTCAAGCCCGGCACCGAGTACACCTATGAGGTCAGCGCCTGCGGCCTGAAGACGCCGGCCAAGAGCTTCAGGACGGCGCCCGTGCCCGGCACGCGCCGCGTGCACTTCGCCGCCATGGGTGACTTCGGCACGGGCGGCTCGGACCAGCGGCGCGTGACGGCCCGGATGGTCCAGACGAAGCCCGAGCTCTTCGTCGCCCTGGGCGACAACGCCTACCCGGACGGCACCGAGGCCGACTTCCAGGAGCACCTCTTCGTGCCCATGGCGGAGCTGCTCTCGCAGGTGCCGCTGTTCGCCTCGCCCGGCAATCACGAGTACGTGACGAACCAGGGTCAGCCGTACCTGGACAACCTCTACATGCCCACCAACAACCCGGAGGGCACGGAGCGCTACTACTCGTTCGACTGGGGGCACGTGCACTTCGTGTCGCTCGACTCCAACTGCGCCATCGGCCTGTCGTCCGCGGAGCGCTGCTCGCTGGCCAAGCAGAAGGCGTGGCTGGAGACGGACCTGGCCGGCACCACGCAGCCGTGGAAGGTCGTCTTCTTCCACCACCCGCCCTGGTCCAGCGGCGAGCACGGCTCGCAGCTCACCATGCGCCGCCAGTTCGCCCCCCTGTTCGAGAAGTACGGCGTGGACCTGGTGCTCACCGGGCATGACCACAACTACGAGCGCAGCAAGCCGATGAAGGGCGACGACGTGGCATCCTCGGGCGGCATCCCCTACCTGGTGGTGGGTGGCGGCGGCGCGACACTGCGCGCGTTCGACACCAGCCAGCCGGCCTGGAGCGCCATGCGCGACAACAAGGCGTATGGCTTCCTGGACGTGGAGGTGGTCGACGGGCTGCTCACCGCGAACCTCCTGACGACGGACGGCAAGGTGCTCGACAGCCTCACGCTGCGCAAGGACCTGCCGCCCGTGGAAGAGCCGCCCCCGGCGGACGCGCTGAGCGTCACCGTGGAGGGCGAGCGCGGCGTGGCCCCCCACCGCGCGCTCTTCCTGGCGACCACGACTCCGGACGTCCCGGTGAGCTGGGACTTCGGCGACGGCGGCTCGGCCCAGGGCCGCTCCGCGGAGCACACCTACGCCAAGGCGGGCCAGTACACCGTGACGGCCACCGCCACGTTCGGCGCGGTGACGCGCACCGCCACGTCCGTGGTGACCGTCACCTCCGCGTCCGGCGGCGGAGGCGGGGGCACCGACGCGGGCACGCCCGACGAGCGCCCCACGCCCACCCTGCCCGGCACGCCCGGCACCGAGGATGAGCCCGGCGGCGGCTCCGGAGGCTGCGCCGCGGGCCCCGCCGCCACCCTCCTCCCCCTGGCGGGGCTGCTGTTCGCCGGGCTGATGCGTCGGCGCCGGCCCGGCCGCTCCGACTGAAATCCCCCCGCCCTCCCCCCAGGCGCGGGCATCCCCGGGTGTGTCGGCGGGCGCGAAGGGCGTCCGGCGGCCACCCGGGTTTGCTTTCCCCGCTTGTCAACCCGCCCCGGGGATGCAAAGGCCCCTGCACGTCATGGCTCCCCCATCCAAGTCCCGCCGCTTCGCGCGGCCGTCCACGAAGAAGAAGTCCCCCTCCCCTTCGTCCGGAAAGAAGAAGCTCACGGCCGCCGAGCGCGAGCGCTCCACGCGTCCGCTGCGCGAGGACCTGGTGCTCCAGGCCTGCCTGGAGGCGTACGCGCTGGTGCGCCACGAAGGCCGGCTGTCGGACCGGGCGCTGGACTTCACCCTGCGCCGCAAGGCCAACCTCTACTCGTCGGAGCGCCGCGCCGTCGCCGAGCGCGTCTATGCCCTGCTGCGCCGCCAGCGCACCGTGGACTTCCTCCTGTCGCGCGCCCACCCGCGCTTCGACTCGCTGGACGCGACGCGGCAGGACGTGCTGCGCCTGGCCACCTCGCGCGTGCTGCACGGCGAGCCCCTCGCCGACGTGGCGCGCACCTCCTCGCTGGCGCCCGGTGACGCACAGGCCCTCTCCGCCCTGCCCCAGGCCGCCGCGGCGCTGGAGGCCCTGCCGGAGAAGAAGCGCTTCCCCATCGCCGCGTCGCTGCCGGACTTCCTCGCCGAGCGCTTCCTCGCGCTGTACGGCAAGGACGCCGCCCGCGCCGCCGAGGCGATGAACGAGCGCGCCCCGCTCACCGTGCGCGCCAACCTCCTGAAGGAGGACCGGGACGCCTTGGCGAAGCGACTCGCCGCCGCGGAGGTGGAGTCGAAGCCCACGGCCCTGTCGCCCATGGGCCTGCACCTGGAGACGCGCCTCAACGTCTTCGCGCTGGAGAGCTTCCGCGAGGGCTTCCTGGAGATCCAGGACGAGGGCAGCCAGCTGCTCGGCATGCTGGTGGACGCGCCGCCCACGCGCGTCGTCGATGCGTGCGCGGGCGCGGGCGGCAAGACGCTCCAGCTGGCCGCGCAGATGAAGAACCGCGGTGACCTCCACGCGCTCGACATCGACGAGCGGCGGATGGAGGACCTCAAGAAGCGCGCGCGCCGCGCGGGGGTGCACAACGTGCGCGCCCAGCTCATCCCCGCGGAGGGGCCGGAGGTGGACACCGCGCTGGAGGCGCTGGTGGGCAAGGCGGACCGGGTGCTGGTGGACGCGCCCTGCAGCGGCACCGGGACGTTCCGCCGCAAGCCGGACGCGCGCTACCGCCTGACGCCGGAGGATTTGGAGACCCACGCCGCCCGGCAGAAGGCGCTGCTGGAGCGCTTCTCGCGGATGGTGAAGCCCGGCGGCCGGCTCATCTACGGCACGTGCAGCGTGCTGCGCGAGGAGAACGAGGCCGTCGTCGAGGACTTCCTCGCCCGCCACCCCGAGTACAGCGTGCGCCCCGTCGCGGAGCTGTTGGGCGCGGAGCTGGGAGCAAAGCTCGGCCCCGGCCCGTTCCTCAGGCTGGCGCCCCACACCCACGGCACCGACGGCTTCTTCGCGGCCGTCCTCGTCCGGGCGAAGTAGCCTGCCCGGGAAGAAAGGCCCGGCCATGTCCCCCACCGTCGTCCGCTACCGCGTCAGCCTGCCCCGGCCCCACACCCACCTGCTTGAGGTGGAGGCCACCTTCCCCGAGGGCGCAGCCTCCCTCGACGCGCGGATGCCGGTGTGGACGCCGGGCAGCTACCTGGTGCGCGAGTTCGCGCGGCACGTCCAGGACGTCACCGCGTCGACGGGGGACGGGACGCCCCTGCCGGTGCGGCGGGTGGACAAGCAGACGTGGCGGGTGGACGCCCAGGGCCAGGCCGTCACGCTGCGCTACCGCGTCTACTGCAACGAGCTGACGGTGCGCACCAGCCACGTGGACGGCACGCACGCGTACCTCAACGGCGCCTGCGTGTTCCTCTACACGGACGCGACGCGCGAGCTGGAGCACCACGTCACGGTGGAGGCGCCGGCGGGCTGGACGTCGTTCTGCGCCCTGGGCCAGCGCGACGGGGCCTTCGTGGCGAACGACTACGACACGCTGGTGGACAGCCCCATCGAGGTGGGTCCGCACACGCCGCTGACCTTCACCGTGGCGGGCGTGTCCCACGAAGTCGTCGTCTGGGGCGACACGCCGGCGGACCCGGAGCGGTTGTGCTCGGACTTCCAGCGGCTGTGCGAGGTGCAGGCGCGGCTGTTCGGCGGGCTGCCCATGCCGCGCTACCTGTTCCTCCTGTACCTGACGGACAAGGGCCGCGGCGGCCTGGAGCACCAGGCCAGCACCGCCCTGCTCTTCCCGCGCACGGGCCTGTCCACGGGGCGCGGCTGGGAGGACCTGCTCACGCTGGCCGCGCACGAGTACTTCCACCTGTGGATGGTGAAGCGGGTGAAGCCCCGAGCGCTGGTGCCCTTCGACTACTCGAGGGAGAACTACACCGCGCTCCTGTGGGCCTTCGAGGGCACCACCGCGTACTACGACAACCTCATCGTCCGCCGCGCGGGGCTGATGTCCGCGCAGCGCTACCTCACGCGCCTGGGCGAGACGCTCACGGCGCTGCACTCCACGCCGGGCCGACGCACGCAGACGCTCGCGGAGGCGTCGCTGGTGAGCTGGGTGAAGCACTACCGGCCGGACGAGAACTCGCCCAACAGCGCCATCTCCTACTACCTGAAGGGCGAGGTGGTGTCGGCGCTGCTGGACCTGGAGATTCGCCGCGCCACCCGCGACGCGCGCGGGCTGGATGACGTGATGAGGCTGTTGTGGGAGCGCCACGGCGACGGCTCCGGAGTGGGCGAGGACGGCGTGGAGGCGGCCGCGAGCGAGGTGGCGGGCGTGGACCTGTCGACCTTCTTCGAGCGGGCGCTGCGCACGACGGAGGAGCTGGACTACTCGGTCCTCTCGCACGTGGGCCTGGAGGCGAACTTCCGCCCGCGAGAGTCCGCCAGTGACAGAGGCGGCACGCCGCCCAAGGGCAAGGCCACGGAGGCGCGCCCCAAGGGGTGGCTGGGCCTGACGCTCAAGGGGAGCGCCACGGTGGCCACGGTGCTGGACGGCTCACCGGCGCAGGACGCGGGGCTGTACGCGGAGGACGACGTGGTGGCGCTGGACGGCTGGAAGGCGGACGGCGCCGCGCTCGTCGCCCGGTGCGAGGACAAGCGCCCCGGCGAGACGGTGCGCGTGACGGTGTTCCGCCGGGACAGGCTCCTGGAGGTGCCGGTGGTGCTGGGCGCCAAGCCCGCGGAGGCGGTGTGGCTGTCGCGCGTGGACAGGCCCACCGAGGCCCAGAAGGCCGCGTACCAGTCCTGGCTCGGCGCCCCCTGGGACGAGGCCCCCGGCGCGGCATAGGCTGCGGGGGACATGTCCTCCGCCTCCATCGCCTGTCGCCAACATCCCCGGGAGCTCGCCGGTTGGCAGTGCCAGTCCTGCGGCGCATCCCTGTGCCCGGAGTGCGCGGTGGGGCGCCGCGTCCAGACGGTGGAGCTGGTGGGGTGCGGCCTGTGCGGAGGCGACACGGAGGTGCTCCACCTCCACCGCGACGTGGTGCCCTTCACCCGTCGGCTGCGCAAGGCCTGGCGCTACCCCTTCTCCGCCGCGGGCCTGCAGCTGCTCGTCGCGCTGAGCATCTTCCTGGGCATGGTGGGGTGGCTGGCGGAGAACTCCTTCCTCGTCATGCGGCCGCCGCTCATCGCCTTCTATGGCGGCCTGTTCTGGGCGACCTTCTTCGGGCTCGTGCGCGAGACGGCGCGCGGCGACACGTCGCTCGACATCCCTGACTTCAGCGACATCTTCCGGGACGCGCTGCTGCCCGGCCTGCGCGGCCTGCTGGTGTTCCTGGTGGCCGGGTTGCCGTCGCTCGTCTACGGGCTGTGGGCACACCCGGGTGGCAGCGCGAAGCTGGACATGTTCGCCTGGTTCATCCAGTGGCGGATGCCGCCGGGGCTGACGGCGGACCCCGTGTTCTGGCTGCTCGTGGGGGTGGGCGGTCTGTGGCTGCCCATGGGGCTGTTGCTCGCGGCGTCGGAGCACCCCGTCTCGCACATGCTCAACCCGGCCATGGTGCTGCGGCTGGCGCGCGGCCTGGGCTCCGACTACCTGGTGGCCTGCGCCGCGCTCGCGGGGCTGCTCGTCGTCCATGGCGCCGCGCACGTGCTCGCGGCGGCCGTGCGCGCGCTGGGCCTGGTCTTCATCTCCCGCTTCCTCGCGGAGGCCATCACGCTGGTGGTGCCCTTCCTGGCGGCGCACGTACTGGGCCTCTTGCTGTACGTGCGCGGAGACCGCGTGGGCTACGGCGAGCCGAGCGACTACGTGGCGCCCGTGCTGGGGAACGCCCAGCCCACCCGGGGGTCCGCCCCGCTGGGGGGAGCCGGCGTGCAGCGGGACACTCCCGCGCGGGAAGCGGAGTCCCCCGGAGAGGAAACACCCGGCGCACCCGTGGGCGCCGACGAGCGGCTCGCCGCCCTCGCGCTGGCGGTGGGTGGGCGCGACGTGGCCCGGGCGCTGGAGCTGTATGCCGCGCTGGAGCAACTGCCCGCCGCGAGGGTGCCCTCCGAGCACCACCTGTTCATCGGCCAGGCCGCGGCGGTGGAAGGAAACTTCCCACTGGCTGTCACCGCGCTGGAACGCGCCGCGGACGTGGCACCGGATTCGCCCACCGCGCCCAGGGCGCTCGTCATGCTGGCGCGCGTGCTGGGTGAGCGGATGAATGACGCGGCGCGCGCGGAGGAGGTCTACCAGTACGTGCAACACCGCTATCCGGATACCCAGGCCGCGAGATTCGCGAGCGAGCGCAGCCGGCCCCGGCCTGATTGAACCGGGCATTGCCGCGCGCGGGCATCGGCATCACCTTCCCGTGCATGATTCGGGCGTGTGGATGGGTGGGTGGGCTCCTCGGACTCGGCATGTTGCTGTCCGGCTGTGACGACGCGCCTCGCATGTCGCGAGGCCATGACGAGTGCGAGACGACGCTGATGGCCGTGCGCGTGGCCGTCGTCTCCGCGGACGGCGCCCGCGTGCGCGGCGCCACCGTCACCGCCACCAACGTGGCCTCCAACGTCAGCATCTCCGGCGTCACCGGCTCCGACGGCGTCACCACCGCCGTCAACGAGACGCTGGCGCCCAGCCCGGTGCGAGTCACGGCCACCGCCGGCTCCAAGGTGTCCCCCGCCTCCCACGTGGAGTGGGTGTGTGACACCTGCAACTGCGTCCCCGAGCCGTCCGAATTGACCCTGGAGTTGAGCCCCTGACAGGCCCTCGGGCCTCCAACTTCCCGGACATCTCACGGATTTCCATGTGAGATGGCACCGCAGAGGTTGTGTTCGGCCGGTCCGATGCGGTACGGCTTGGAGCCATGCGTCAGACCCGCATGCTCGCCACCTCCCCCCTCTTCCTCGTCCTCGGAGCCTCCCAGCGTGCGGGCGCTCCCGTGTGTACGGCGGTGGGGACGTGTTGTGGCGGGAGCCGCGTTCCCCCCCTGGGGAGCCCCGCGTGGCGTCCTACCGTTCCGGTAGCTCTTCGGGTCCGCCAGCATGTCCATCGATAGCCGGGAGCAGTGGCTCCAGTGCGCGCTCGGCGAGCTGACCGAGCGCTTCGTCAACCAGGCACACCCCATCCCCTCGGGCCTGCTGGAGGCGCTGGACGCGGACCCGCGTCGAGGCGCCCAGTCCCTGGCGCGGCGCATTCGCGCGAGGCAGGAGCGCAACCGCTCGGAGGGCCAGCGGCTGCGGCACCTGCTGCGCTTCGAGACGGAGCTGTGGGAGCAGGGGCTCGTGCACGTGGCGGGGGTGGACGAGGCGGGCATGGCGCCGCTCGCGGGCCCCGTCGTGGCGGCCGCCGCGGTGCTGCCCAGGAGCTACCGGCTCAAGGGCCTGGACGACTCCAAGAAGGTGCTGGACGCGCAGAAGCGCGAGGCGCTGGCGGAGTCGCTCAAGCGCGACGTCGTCGCCTGGGCG
This sequence comes from Myxococcus sp. AS-1-15, assembly GCF_020037055.1. Lineage (NCBI taxonomy): Bacteria > Pseudomonadati > Myxococcota > Myxococcia > Myxococcales > Myxococcaceae > Myxococcus > Myxococcus sp. AS-1-15. The sequence continues at coordinate 353,231 of NZ_JAIQDF010000004.1, forward strand.
GTGGGCCGGGCGGAGGTCGAGGAGATCGACCAGCTCAACATCTACCACGCGGGGCTGTTGGCCATGCGCCGCGCGGTGGAGGGGCTGGGGCTCAAGCCCGACTACGTGTTGGTGGATGCGCGGACGATTCCGCAGTGCCCGGCGCCGCAGCGAGGAATCATCAAGGGTGACTCGCTCTCGATGAGCATCGCCGCGGCGTCCATCCTGGCCAAGACGACGCGCGACCGGCTGATGGCGGAGCTGGACCAACGCTACCCGGGCTACGGCCTGGCCGACCACAAGGGTTACCCGACGGCGCGCCACGTCCAGGCGCTGCGGGAGAAGGGAGTGCTGCCCATCCACCGACGCAGCTTCGGTCCGGTGAAGGAGGTGCTCGGGCTGGTGGAGCCCGGTGAGCCGTCCCCTGCTCAGGCGGAGCTGTTCCGCGTGGAGCCCATCGCGACGACGAGGCGCAAGTCATGAGCACGGACCGAGACATCGACGGTTGGCTGTCGGAGCGGGGCATCACCCTCACGGACGCGAAGCTGCGCGCGCGAGCGGTGCTGGAGGAGGCGGGCCTCACCCGTCCCGGCAAGGCGCGGATGAGCGAGCCCAAGCTGCTCAAGGCGGCCCAGGTGCTGGACGGGCGGTTCTTCCCCGTGTGCTCGGATGGGGCGTGCGTGAAGGTGGCCCAGGCGAGCGGCCGGGAGCCCTTGCGCGTGGAGCCTCGCAGCCACTGCGCCAGGTGCGGAGGTTCGGCGAACCACCGGGCGGAGGTGGCCTTCGTGGAGACGTGTCACCGGCTCGGCGTGAGCAAGGTGGTGGTGGTGGGAGGCTCGCCCGCGGTGCGCGAGGAGCTGGAGTCGAAGCTCGGGCCGCACATCGACCTGCGCATGGTGGACGGCACGGAGCGGCGCACGTCGGACCGGGCCCGCAGTGACTTGGAGTGGGCGGACCTGGTGCTGGTGTGGGGCGCCACGGAGCTGCACCACAAGGTGAGCGGGCACTACACGCATGGAGGCCCGGCCTACAGTCGCAAGGTCGTCCACGTGGTGCGTCGGGGAGTGGCCGCGCTGCTCGAGGAGGGCATGACGCACCTGGAGCGGGCACGCTGAACCGCCAACAGTGCCGCACGGAGCCCTTGCCCCGTGCGGCCGGCGCCGTCAGTCTTCCGGGATGAAGACCGAGCTCATCCTGCTGCGGCACGGCGAGACGGAGTGGAACGCGAAGGGGCTCTTGCAGGGCCACCAGGACAGCCCGCTGAGCCCCGAGGGCGTGCGGCAGGCGGACGCGCTCGCGGCGCGGCTGGTGACGGTGTCCTTCAGCGCGCTGTATTGCAGTGATCTGGGCCGGGCGGTGCAGACGGCGAGGCGCATCGCCGCGCGCACGGGACACGACGTGCGCCCGGATGCCCGGCTGCGCGAGCGGGGGCTGGGCGTCCTGGAGGGACTCACCCGCGAGGAGGCGAGCCGCCGTCACCCGGAGGTCTTCGGCGCGTACGCCACCAACGCACCGGACTTCGTCGTCCCCGGTGGGGAGAGCACGTCCCAGCGGCTGGGCCACGCGGTGGAGTGCCTGGGCGAGGTCGGCACCCGCCATGCGGGCGAGCGCGTGGTGGTGGTGATGCATGGCGGCGTGCTGAGCAGCTTCTTCCGCCACAGCCTGGGCATTCCGCCGGCCACGCCCCGCGCATTCTCGGTGCTCAACGCGTGTTGGAACCAGTTCGACTACCACCAGGGCGCGTTCCGCCTGGTGACGTGGGGCGACATCACCCACCTCAAGGAGCTGAGCGCGGACGACTCCTCCGCGCGCTGAGGAGATCTCCGCACGCCTCGGAGGTGCCGCGCGACCTGACCGCCACGCGGCACCCGGACGCAGTGGAAGGCGCGCGGCGCCTCATCAGCACGAGGCCTCGCGCCCTCCACACGCAACGACGCGGGCTCTCGACGAGGGGAGCGTCAGCCCAGGACCGCGCCCCGCGCCCTCCAACTGGAACGGCGCGGGGCCTCGTTGACGCGTCAGACCTCGGCGCGCTTGCCCGACTCGGCGCGCGCGGTGCGCAGGGGGCTCTGCTGCGGCGCCTCCACGAACTCGCGCGCCTCCGCCACCGCGCGCAGCACCACCTCGGCGCCGAGCTTCATCTGCTCCACCGAGTGCGACGACATCACCTGCATGCGGAAGCGAGACTCGCGGATGCGCACCGCGGGGTACTCCACCATGTTGGGGAACACGCCGCGCTCGAACACGAGCCTGCCCGCGACCCTCGCGACCTTCGGGTCGCCCACCGGTACGGGCACCACGTTGGAGGGCTCCCCCAGACACTTCACCCCGCCCTCGGCGAACGCGGCGCGCAGCGCGAGGATGTTCTCCATCGCCTTCGCGCGCAGCACCTCGCCCTCGTCCGAGCGGACGATGCGCAATGACTCGAGCGCCACCGCCGCCTGCACCGGAAGGATGGCATTGGAGAAGATGTGCGGCCCGCCCATGACCCGCACGAACTGGCGCACCGCCGGCGAGCGCGTCGCCACGAAGCCACCGTTCGACGAGAACGTCTTGGAGAACGAGCCCACCACCAGGTCCACCTTCCCCAACAGCCCCTGCGCTCCCAGGCTGCCCGTGCCGCGAGGGCCCAGCGCGCCCAGATCATGCGCCACGTCCACCAGCAGCGTCGCGCCGAACTCGTGACAGAGGTTCTGCAGCTCCTCGATGCGAGGAATGTCCGAGTCCATGGAGAACAGGCCCTCGGTGACCACGAGGATGCCATTGGCCGTGTCGTGGGCGCGCAGCTCCTGGAGCTTGCGGCGCATCGCGCGGTTGCTCAGGTGCGGCACCCGGCTCACCTTCTGCGTCGCCGCGCTGGCGCCCTGCTGGAGGCTCGCGTGCGACAGCGCGTCCAGCACCACGTGGTCCTCCGGACGCACCAGCCCCGCGATGGCGCCGAAGCCCGCGCCCCACCCCGTCGCGAACAGCGCCACGTACGGCATCTCCAGATGCTCTCCGAGCGCCTGCTCCAGCTGGAGTCCCGGCGTCGTGTTGCCACCGAACATCCCGGAGCCGGCGCTGTGCACGCCGTAGTCCCGGATGGACCGATGCGCCGCCTCGACCACCGCTGGATGCGTGGACAATGACAGATAGTCCTGCGAGCCGAAGTTCACCCCGTGCCGCGCCACCCCACCCTCGCTGCGCACGCCACACTCAGCGGTCGGCGCGCCCTCCAGGCTGCGCGAGTACGGCCACAATCCTGTCTGTCGCCGTGACTCCTGCCATTGGAAGAACGCCTCCGTCCGAGCCAGCAGATCAGGGCCGGTCGGATGCGTGTAATTGGCGATGAAATGGGTGAACAACGGCGAATCGAGCTGATCGCGTAGATTCATGAACACATCCGAGGGGGAGGGGGAACGACGCTGGAACAGGACCTGGCACGTCGCGCTCGGGGGGGTGAGCGCGGCCTTTAATGCCCCTGCATCTTTCCAGTGTCAACAACTCCTCAACACCCGGATATTTCGAATTATGAGTGCGGACCAACCTTCATACGTTGGGTGAAATCCGATTGCGTTTCAAACCCTTGGAGTCCTGTCGTTGTAGCACGACGTGACACATCCATCTTGAGAAGCGGAGGGCCCAGGGGACCCTCCGCGCCTCCATGCGCTACTCGTCGTTCTGCTGGAGCGCCGCGAGGACATTGAGGTCCTCGAGCGTGGTGGTGTCTCCCGATGCCTGCTTGCCCGCGGCGACGTCGCGCAGGAGCCGCCGCATGATCTTCCCGGAGCGTGTCTTGGGTAGCGCCTCCGCGAAGCGGATCTCATCCGGCCGCGCGATGGCGCCAATCTCCTTGGAGACGTGCTGGGCCAATTCCTTCTTCAGCTCCGGTGAGGGCACGTTGCCCTGCTTGAGCGTGACGAAGGCCACGAGCGCTGTGCCCTTGAGGTCATCGGGGCGGCCCACGACGGCGGCCTCGGACACGAGCTTGTGGGCGACGAGCGCGCTCTCCACCTCGGCGGTGCCAAGCCGGTGGCCCGCGACATTGACGACGTCGTCCACGCGACCCATCAGCCAGAAGTAGCCGTCCATGTCCGTGCGCGCGCCATCGCCGGTGAAGTACTTGCCGGGCAGCTCGCTGAAGTACGTGCGTACGTAGCGGTCCGGGTCGCCGTACACGGTGCGCAGCATGGAGGGCCACGGCCTCGTGACGAAGAGCAGGCCGCCCTGCCCCTTCGGCACCGCGTTGCCCGCGCGGTCCAGGATCTCCGCGTGGATGCCGGGCAGCGGCAGCGTGGCCGAGCCGGGCTTGGTGGGCGTCGCGCCCGGCAGCGGCGAAATCATGATGCCGCCCGTCTCCGTCTGCCACCACGTGTCCACGACGGGGCAGCGGCCCTGACCGATGACGTCGCGGTACCACATCCACGCCTCGGGGTTGATGGGCTCGCCCACGCTGCCCAGCAGGCGCAGCGAGGACAGGTTCTTCTTGCGCGGGTGCTCGTCGCCCAATCGCATGAAGGCGCGGATGGCCGTGGGCGCGGTGTAGAGGATGGTGGCCCTGTAGCGCTCGATGATGTCCCAGAAGCGGTCCGGCCCCGGGTGCGTGGGCGCGCCCTCGTAGATGACGGTGGTGGCGCCGTTCATCAGCGGCCCGTAGACGACGTAGCTGTGGCCCGTCACCCAGCCCACGTCGGCGGTGCACCAGTAGACGTCATCCTCGCGCAAGTCGAACACCCAGCGCGTGGTGAGCGAGGCGACCACCGCGTAGCCCGCCGTGGTGTGCAGCACGCCCTTGGGCTTCCCGGTGGAGCCGGACGTGTAGAGGATGAACAGCGGGTGCTCGCTCTCCACCCACTCCGGCTCGCACGTGTCGGACTGGCCGTTGACCAGCACGTCCCACGCCACCATGCGCGGGTCGGTGAGCGCCAGCGCGTCTCCCGTGCGGCGCGCCACCACCACCTTCTCCACGCTGGGCATGTTCTTCAGCGCGGCCTCCACGTTCTTGAGCAGCGGCACCACCGCGCCCTTGCGCCAGCCGCCGTCCGCGGTGAGCACCACCTTGGCGCCCGCGTCCTTCATGCGCTCCTGGAGCGCCTCCGCGGAGAAGCCGCCGAACACCACCGAGTGCACCGCGCCGATGCGCGCGCACGCCAGCATCGCCACCGCGGCCTCGGGCACCATGGGCAGGTAGATGCCCACGCGGTCCCCCTTCTTGACGCCCAGGGACTTCAGCCCGTTGGCCAGCCGGTTCACCTCGATGGCGAGCTGCCCGTACGTGAGGGTGCGCCGGTCTCCGGGCTCACCCTCGAAGAGGATGGCGGGCTTGTCGCGGCGCGTGGCCAGGTGCCGGTCCAGACAGTTGTAGGCCAGGTTGGTGCGCCCCTCGACGAACCAGCGCGCGTGTGGCGGCTTCCAGTCGAGCACCGTCTGGAAGGGCTCCTTCCAGTAGAGCTCCTCGCGAGCGCGCTCGCCCCAGTACTTGTCCGGATCTCGGGCGGCCTCGTCCCACAGACGCTGGTAGTCCTCCATGCTCTTCAGGTGAGCACGCTGGGAGAACTCCTGGGGCGGTGGGAAGACGCGGGTCTCGGTCAGGACCGAGGAGATTTCTTGCTGCGTTTCAGCCATGGGCTCCTCCGCAGAGTGGGCGACAACCCCTCTGTTCTAGGAACCCCGGAGGCCGGGCTCAAGCACGCTATTCGCAGCGGTTCGCTTCCTTGACGGCTTCAAAACGCATCCACAGCTCGCACGCGCACTCGGCGGGCCGCTGCTCGGAGGCGTAGCGCACCCGCATCGCCCCGTCGAAGCGCGTCTCGCACTGCGTCGTCGCGTCGATGTGGATGCTGGCTTCATCCAGCAGACAGTCCACCCCGCGCACGGGCGTGGCGGCGTTGATGGTGGTGCCGTCGATGGCGAAGTCGTCGCCCTCGGCGAGGAAGTAGCCGATGAGCTGCGTGTCGAGCAGCCCGAAGTTCAGGCGCACCACGCGGCCGGTGACCTGCAGGCTGCCGCGGAACAAGTCGCGGTTGGCGTCGTAGAGGCCGCAGTCGTCGCGGAAGATCTCCACGGGAGTGAACTCGTAGTCGCCCGCTTCCTGGACGAAGGGCAGGCAGCCCGACATGGCGCTCACGAGGAGGGCGGGCACGAGCAGGCGGAAGCGTCTCGGGGTGGACACGGGGCGCACCATACCCCACGAATGCATCGAGTGCAGTGCGCTCGTGGCGGTCGGGGTTAGAGTGGCCCCCATGCCCGAATACCGCAACCCCAAGCCCACCGTGGACTGCATCATCGAGCTGGCCGGTGGACGCATCGTCCTCATCCGCCGCGCGAACCCGCCCATCGGCTGGGCGCTGCCGGGGGGATTCGTGGACGAGGGCGAGCCCCTGGACGCGGCGGCCATCCGGGAGGTCAAGGAGGAGACGGGGCTGGAGGTGAAGCTGGTGGAGCAGTTCTTCACGTACTCGGACCCGAAGAGGGACCCGCGGCAGCACACGCTGTCGACGGTGTACATCGGCACGGCGGACGGTGAGCCGAAGGGCTCGGATGACGCGGCGGAGGCGCGCACGTTCGCGCTGGACGCGCTGCCGTCGGACCTGTGCTTCGACCACGGCACCATCCTCTCCGACTACCGGACGTACAAGCAGACCGGGCAGCGGCGGAAGCTGTAGGGAGCGCCGTCCAGGATGCACTACGCGCTCGTCCTGCTGGCCCTCGGAGGGCTGTTGGCCCTGCATGAGCTGGGGCACCTCGTCGCCGCGCGGCTGCTCGGGGTGCGGGTGCCCCGCTTCGTGTTCGGCTTCGGTCCACCCATGGCGTCCTTCCGGTTGGGGGGGACGCAGTTCGTCGTGGGGGCGGTGCCGCTGGGCGCCACGGTGCACATCCAGGGGATGAATCCCCACCGCTCGGAGGTCGCGGAGGCCGCGAGCTTCCGGACGCTGGGGCCCCTGCGGCGCGCGCTCATCATCCTGGCGGGGCCGCTGTCCAACTACCTGTTCGCGCTGGGCGTGCTGTTCGCGCTCTACACGTCGGGCACCCACGTCGTGGTGCCGCTGACGGTGGGCACGGTGCGGCCGGGCTCGGAGGCGGCGCGGGCGCAGTTGCTGCCCGGAGACCGCATCGACTCGGTGAACGGTCAGGCGCTGCGCAGCTGGACGGAGTTCGTGGAGAAGGTGGCGGTGGGCGTGGGCAGCACGCTGGAGCTGCGGGTGGACCGGCACGGCGAGCAGCGCACGGTGACGGTGCGACCGCGCGCGGACGAGCGTGGCGAGGGACGCATCGGCGTGAGCCAGCAGTACGTGTACCGCACGCATGCGCCGGGCGAGGCGCTGAGGCACGCGACGGTGCACACGATGAACCTCGCGGCCGAGGGCGTGACGATGTTCACGCGGCTGGCGAAGGGAGAACAGGCGCGGGGTGGACCGACGGGCCCCGGGGCGCTGGTGCGGCAGGAGTCGTCCGATGCGGCGTCGTCGGGGCTGGACTCGGTGCTGCGAGCGCTGGTGGCCGCGTCGCTGGCGCTCGCGCTGCTGACCTTGCTGCCGATTCCGGGGCTGGATGGCGGGCGCGTCGTGCTGTTGCTGGTGGAGGCGGTGAGTGGTCGCAAGCTGCCGCCTCGCGTGGAGACGGTGGCGCAGACGGTGGGGTTCCTCGCGAGCGCGACGGTCATCGTCGCGGTGGCGTTCGCGGAGATTCGCGGGGCGCTCCCCGAGCGGTTCAAGTCGGAGTCCGCGTCACCCGCGACGACGGGACCCGGTGGCACCACGGCCGGAGCGCCCCCCACGACGGGAGCGAGTGCACCTCCCATCGGAGCGTCCTCGGGAGCGACGGCCCCTGGCGGCGGCGCACCCGCGGGAACGGCGCTTCCCACGACCGCGACACCGGGCGGCACGGGCCCTGGAGGACCTGTGGCTCCGCCTGTCGCCAGCTCGGGAGCAGCAGCTGCGACGGGAACCAAGGCAGCACCCGCTGCGCCAACGCCAGTGACAGGCGCACCGGCAGGAGTTGATTCGCGCGGCGTGACGGTCCCCGCCTCCGGAGCGGCGAGCGCGCTCAATCCAGCCGGGAGCAGCGGCGGGGGCGCATCCCCCACAACGAGCGCGCCGCCATCCACGGGCTCCGCGACGCCCACGAACGTGGGAGCCACGGCAACGCCCGCCACGGCAGCCGGGGCGACGGACGCACCCGCGAACAGCGCGGCGCCAGCAGGTGCGCCGTCGGGCCTTCCGACAACCACGCCTGCGCCACACGGCGCGGACACACAAACACCCGCGGCGAGCCCATCGTCCACGCCGCCTCCCGCGAGCGCTCCACCCGCGACGCCACCTCCGCTACCCGCCGAGTCCGGGACGAAGGACACCCCCTCATCCGGCGGTCCCTCGGTGATGGGCAGGACGACGGCCTGAAATCCCCTGCCCCGGAACCCGCGAGGGGAACCGCGAGCCTCCCCTGGTTGTCGGGCAAGCGGGCGGACGCTTCCTGTCCACCTGTGGGCTTCCGGCCCCGATGATGCGGCCGACAGGCGGCGGGACGCATATGCTTACGCGCGAGATGAGCACCAAGGCCAAGGCGGACGGCGGGCTGTACTTCGAGCTGTACTGGGGCGAGAACCTGGCCGAGGCCTGGAGCTACGGGCGCGAGCAGACGCGGGTCCACGCCGCGCCGGATGAGAAGGCGCCCCTGCCCCTCTACGGCTTCACCCTCCCGGAAGAGCCGTTCCTCATGGCCGAGCGCACCGAGCGCGGCTGGCGCATCCACCTGCCCCCCAAGGTCCAGGTCGAGCACAAGCAGCGCGGAGACGCCTTCGCCGCCCTCCCCGGCTCCCAGCTCGTCCAGGACCAGGGCCGCGCCTCCGTGACGCTCTCGGACGGCATGACGCTGCGCCTCACCGAGGGACAGCTGTCCCTGCTCGTCCAGGCCTCCGTCGTGAAGGAGCGCGTCGGCCCCCTCCAGTGGAAGGACATGGGCTGGCTCGCCATCGTCGGCCTGCTCTTCCTGAGCCTGCCCGTGGGCTTCCTCATCGCGGGCCCCACGCCCGAGCGCGCCGCCGAGTCCAACGCCCGCGCCCTCCAGCTCGCCGCCGAGAAGGAGGCCGCGCGTCGCAAGGCCATGGGCCTGGACACGCCCATGCGCCCCATCACCGACGCCGAGCGCGAGCAGCAGCAACCGGCGGACGCGGGCCCCGAGGTCAACATCCCCGCCAGCTTCCGGATGCGCTGACGAAGGCCTCACGGCCCCAGGCCGACCCACACCTCCCCATCCTCGAAGAACTCCTTCTTCCAGATGGGCACGTCCTGCTTGAGCCGCTCGATGGCGTGCTCACAGCCCCGGAAGGCCTCCTTGCGATGCGGCGCCGCGGCGGCGATGACCACCGCCAGCTCCCCCGGCACCAGCACGCCCACGCGGTGCACGATGGCCAGCCGCACGCCCGGCCATGACGTCGCGGCCTCCGCGCCAATCTCCGCCAGCTTCTTCTCGGCCATCGGCGCGTAGGCCTCGTACTCCAGCCGCAACACGCGCCGCCCCTTCGTCGCGTCGCGCACCGAGCCGCTGAAGGTGACGAGCCCGCCGTACGCCTCGCCCCCCACCGCCTCCACCACCTCCTCCAACCGCAGCGGCCGCTCCACCACGCGGAACAGCCCCGGCGAGCCACCCGCCACGGGAGGAATCAACGCCATCTCCGCGCCCGCCCGCACCGGCGCCTCCGCGCCCACGAACTCCTGGTCCACCGCCACGCGCAGGTGCGGCAGCAACGGAGCAAGCCCCGGATGCGCCGCCGCGAGCAGTTGGAGAACCACCTCCACCGTCGCGCCCTCGGGCACCTCCACGCGCTCCCGGGCCGTCCCCGCGCGCTCCCTCGCGGCGGCGAAGTACAGCACGGTGACAGCGCCGCCCGGGCTCACTTCCACTCCTGTCCCGCGCGAGCGTTCTCCCTCAATCGCAGACTCCCCTTCAGCCTCGCGCCGCCCTCGGCCAGCGAGAAGTCCAGGAAGCCCGAGTCCAGCGGCGTGAAGCCCTCCAGCACCGCCTTGATGAGCGCCTGCGCCGACGCCAGTCGCTCCGCGGGCACGCCCGGCAGCGACTCCTGCGCATCCAGCTCCGCGCGCAGCCGCCCCAGGTCCGCCATCACCGACAGGTGCCCCGCGCCGAACGCCTCACCGCCGAAGCGCTCGCGCAGCGACTTGCCGACATCGCCGCGAGGACGCCCCTCCAAAGGCTCACCGGCGATCAACGTGGCGCGCTCGGGGCCGATGCGCAGCTGCACCGGCTGCCCCCACAGGAGCGTCTTGTAGAGGCGGCCTCCGGGAATCTTCTCCATCGCGAAGCGCAGCGACGAGCCCTGCGCGCGCTCATCGAGCAGCCGCAGCACCGGCTCCACGGAGGTGAGGCCCGCGTCGATGAGGACGGTGCCCCGAGGCTCGGGCCGCTGGTTGCGCACGAAGTTCCGCAGGAAGCCCGGTGCATCGAAGTACACCAGCATCGCGACGTCACCACGCAGCGCCTTCAACAGCGCCTCCGCGTCCAGTCCCCGCGCGCGCCACCGCTCCACCATCCGCTCGCGACGCGGCGAGCCCGGCGCACCGAACGCCAGCTTCGCCAGCTCCTCGGGGGGCACGGAGAGCTGCGCGGCGGCCACCGGCCCCAACCCGCTCTCCGCCATCAGCGCGGACGGAGGCGCGCTCGCCCCCTGCAACAGCGGCCGCGTGGACGACAGGAACCCATCCAGCGACACGTGCTCGGGGCGCACCGTCATCGAGGCGAAGAAGCCCCGCACCGGCCCCTCCTCCTCCCCCTCGTCGAGCCTCGGTGCGCCCGTGTACAGGTAGACATTCCCCTCGCCCACCTTGGGACGCAGCTCGTTGAGCAGCGCCACCTCGGACATCCCGGGCCCCGTCAGCTCCGTCACCGCCCGACGCACCAGCTGCACGTCCGCGACGGCCGGCCGCGGCGGCTCCACCGCGAGCACCTCCAGCGGCACGCCCTCTTCCCCCTCCTCGTCGTCCTCCGCCTCCGGCCCGTCGGGAATCGCCAGGTACAGGTAGCCCCGATCAACGAACAGCAGCATCGGCTCGCTGCCATCCTGCGGCACCACGCGCATGGCGCCATCATCGGTGGGCATCACCTGGTGGCCGGAGCTCTCCAGCTCGCTCGCCACCGCGGACATCGCCGCGTCGGGCTCCGTGATGCCCAGCACCGCCACCACGCCGTCGAACTCCGGCAGGATGAACAGGCCGAAGCCCTCCTCGGGGTCCACGACGCTCGAGCCCTGCGTCAGGCTCTGCAACACGAGCGACACCAGGGGCGCCTCGCGCAGCGCCTCCTCCGCCTCCTCGGGGCCGATGAGTCGCTCGTGGAAGTCCACCAGCGGCTCCACGTTGCCCTGGAGCCGGGGCATCCACAGCACCGTCTGCGCGTCTCCCGGCACCGCGCGCAGCAACGGGCGCGGCACCACGGTGAGCCGCACGCGCCCCACCTCCTGGCCCTCGTGCAGCGCGCGCACGGTGTACGCGCCGGGCCGGGCGAAGGCGTGCGACAGCTGGGCGCCCTGCTTCGTGGGAGTGCCGTCGCCGACGTCCCAGGAGAGGGCCTGCGCGCCCTTCTCCCCGGAGCCCAGCGTCACGGGCACGCCCGCCTCCACCGTGCGGTCCTCACCCAGGTCCGCGCGCACCGCGCGCCGACAGCCGGGGCCCGACAGGCCCACGGCGGTCAACAGGAGGAACAGCGTGACGGACCGAAGGACGGAGCGCGGGGAGTGCGGCATGAGCCGCTAATAGTCCAGCGCGAGTCCGAACATCCAGCGCCGGCTGGACAAGTTCAGACCCTTCCCTCCGAAATCGTCCACATCCGCGTAGGTGTACTCAGCGAACAGGTAGCTGTGGTTCACCCCCAGCCCCGAGTCGAAGTCACGAGCGAAGCGCGGCTGCAGCACGTCCAGCAGGAACGCCAGGCCCGCCGTACCGCCCCAGCCCCACTTGCCGCCCTTGCCGGTGACGCCGCCGGAGACCTCGGTGTCGCTGCCCTTCGTCACCCACCAGGGCGAATAGATGAGGCCCAGCTTGCCGTACGGCACCAGCGGGATGCCCCACTCGAAGGCCGCGTAGTCGAACTTGTAGAAGAGGTTGAACGCGAGCGGCACCACCTTGATGGCCGTTCGCTCCGCCGCGTCCCCACCGCCGTCCGCCAGCTTCGCCGCGCCGTACTTCTCGCCGTAGCCCGCCGACACGCCGACGCCCGCGGTGCCGATGCCCTGGTAGAAGTAGCGCTGGAACTCCAGCTCCACGAGCAGCAGCGACGAGTCACCGAAGGTGTCCTTGTAGGGCGTGCCGCCCAGGCCCTTCTCCTCGTCGATGAGCGGCTTGTAGCCCCCCAGGCGGAAGATGATGCCGCCGGTGCGGGGGGACTCGACCAGATCCGGAGACACCACGCCTGCGTCCTGCGCCCACGCGGGCAGCGCGGCGAACGCCACGGCCACACCCAGGCCCCATGCCCGACTCATGACTGCTTCCTCCTCGACACCGTCCAGAAGCCCAGGGCCGCCACCACGGCGCCCACGGCAAGTCCGCCACCTCCCGCCCCACACCCGCCCGTCTCCGCGCCCTGCGCGCCCCGGTACGCCGCCCAGAAGCCATTGCTCGCGATGGGGGTCCCCGTCGCCAGCGGCGACGGCTCGCTCTGGTTGCCCGCCTTGTCCAGCGCGAACACCCGCACGCCGTACTCCACGCCGTTCTCCAGGTTGTCCATGCGGAACAGCGTGTTCGACGACGTCTGCTCCTTGGAGCGCACCACGTCGCCCGCGGTGGTGCTGCCACCATCCTCACCCGCCACCAGCTTCACCACCTCCACCTTCATCTGCGACGAGTCGCTCGGCGCCGTCACGTCCACGCTCAGCGCGGTGTCCAGGCCCGTCACCGTCGGCAGGATGGGCGCCGCGGGAGGCTTGGGGTCCAAGGTCAGGGTGATGGCCGGCGTGCCCACGCTCGTCGCGGTCGCCTCGCACGTCGTCCCGGTGCTGTTGAACGGCCGCACGGACGCGCACAGCTTGAAGCTCTTGTTCTCCGTCTGGGCCTCGCACGTCTGGCCCGCCTTGGTGAGCGCCTCGCTGACGTTCAGGCTCACCGTGCCCGTCGTCACCGACGAGGACCGCTCGATCTCCTCCAGCGTCACCTCGCTCGAGCTCGGTGTGTCCGAGCACGTGTCCGGGGACAGCCAGATGTAGAGCGTGTCGCACTGGTTGGTCGCCTGACGGGTCCAGGTGACCTGGGTGACCTTGGCGCAGTCGGCTTTGGAGACGACGATTTCGTTGCCCTGGTTGCCCGAGACCGAGAAGGTCACGGTCTGCCCCAGGGCGGTCGACGCGGAGAGCAAGAGCAAGGCGAGTGTGAGGCGCATGGGTAGCCGGACGCTAGCAAGCGGGGGGCCACACACAACGCCTTCCGACAGGCCCTTTTTCGGACGTTTCGAGCCGCCCTGGCGCGCCAAACAGGCAGGACGGCCCCCGGGGCCGTGCCAATTTGTCAGACGGGACGCTCGACCAGCTTCAGGCCGGCCTCCACCAGGTTGAGGGCGGCGCCCCGGGTGGCGTTGTCCACGGCGGCGAAGAGCGTCACCCACTCGGGGGCCTGGGGGAAGGCGCGCACCCGGCCCACGTGCACCGTGGGGTCCGACGTGACGAGCATGGGCATGGGGTAGATGCGCTCGCCGGGGGCATCCAGCACCTTGAGGGCCGGGGACGTCTTGAGCGCGGCGCGCACCTGCTCCACCGGGCCCGCCTTCTTGAGCTGCACGTGGAGCGACAGGCCGTGGCCGTAGAAGCTGGGCACCTGCACCGCGGTGCCGGCCAGCACCGGCGCCTCGCCCCGGGACGCGAACAGGCGCGCGGCCTCCAGCGTCCAGCCCGCCTCCTCCTCCGTCCAGGGCGAGTTCACCATGAAGCCGCCCACCTGCGGCACCAGGTTGAAGCCCACGCGGTGGGGGAACGCGTGCGGCTCCGGCTCGCGCCCGGACAACAGGTCCGCGGTCTGCTTCTCCAGCTCCGCCACGCCGCGCACGCCCGCGCTGGACACCCCCATCATCGCCGTCACCTGCGCGCGCACCACGCCGAAGGCCCGGCGCAAGGGCTCCACCACGTGCACCGCCGCGGTGGTGACGGCGCCCGGCAGGCATACCACCCGCCCCTTCGTCACCTGCGCCAGCGCCTCCGTGTTGAAGCCCGGCAGCACCAGGGGCACGTTGCCGTCGCTCCGGAACGCGGAGCTGATGTCCACCACCCACGCGCCGGAGGCCTGCGCCGCGGGCGCCAGCGTGCGCGACACCTCCGCGGGCGTGGCCAGCAGCACCAGCCCCACGCCGCGGAAGACGTCCGGCGCGGCGCGCTCCACCTCGATGGAGTCCTCGCCGTACTCCACCTCCAGGCCCTTCGAGCGCTCGGAGCCGAAGGCGCGCACCTGCTCGGCGGGCACGTCCCGCGCGTACAACGCGGCCAGCACCTCGCGGCCCACCACGCCGGTGGCACCCACCACGGCAATCTGCAAGTCGTTCTTCATGACGCGTCCTCGTGCGTGCGTGACTCCTCCAGGCGCAAGCAGCGTCCCGGAAGGAGGGCCTCAGTCGTCCTTCAGCCGCGCCGTGGGCACCGGCCCCGGCAGCGGAGGGAACTTCGGATTGCGCTCCGGCTCGGAGGCGCGCACGTAGTGCGGCTCCATGGAGAAGAGCGCCTCCAGCGAGAAGGTCTCCGGCATGCGGGCAAGCCGCACCAGCTCCACCGCCGACGGGAAGTCGTGCCCGGACAGGAGCCGCTCGGGCGCCACGCCGTGGGACTCGAGCGCCGCGCGGTAGTCCACCAGCGCGGGCCCCAGCGCCACCGCGCGGGGCTCGGCGGCCATGCGCTGGGCCACCTCCTGGGGCGACATGGCGGTCTCCGGCTCCAGCGCCTCCACCGTCCCGCCGCGCCGCACGTAGGCGCCCAGGTACAAGTCATCCTTGCGCGCCACGGCCAGCACGTGGAGCGGCACGTCCTCGGGCCCCTCCATCGCCACCGCCGCCAGCGACGACGCGCCCGCCACCTTGAGGCCCGCCGCGTACGCCAGCGACTTCACCGTGGCCAGGCCGATGCGCAGGCCCGTGAACGAGCCGGGCCCCAGGCCCACCACCAGCCCCTCCAGCGCCGCGAGCTTCACGTCGTGCCGCGCGAGCAGCTCCCCCACCACGCCGGGCAGGGCCTCGCTCTGCTTGATGGGCGGACGCACCACCTGGTGCTCCACGACGCGCACGCCGTCCGGCCCCCGCTCCACCAGGGCGAGCGACATCGTCAGCGTGGAGGTGTCCAGCGCGAGGAACATGGGCGCTCCCTACACCGGCGCGGCCCACATTGCTTGGGGAATCTCCGACACGGTGTCATCGGGGCAGCGATACAGCCGCACGCGCACCACGCCCTTGTCCAGCATCCCCAGCTTGGACGCGGCGGCCTTGGACACGTCGATGATGCGGCCCTCGACGTAGGGCCCCCGGTCGTTGATGCGCACCTGCACGGAGCGGCCGTTCTCCATGTTGACCACCTTCATGCAGGAGCCGAAGCGCGCCTTCTTGTGCGCGGCCGTGAGCGCGTTCTGGTTGAAGCGCTCCCCGCTCGCGGTGGGCCGGCCGTGCAGCCCGGGGCCGTAGAACGACGCCAGCCCCTCGCCCAGGTAGGAGCGCGGCATCTGCTCGCGCCGAGTCACGCCCGGAGTCGAACCGGAGCGCGTCCGGGTCTCCTCGTCGCGAGAGTCCGGCTTCGCCGCGCGCGAGGCGCACGCGGTGGAGCAGCCCAGCGCCAGCAGGAGGACGACGGTGCTCGCGCGCATGGGGCCTCTATCGGGTGATGTCGTTGGTGAAGACCAGCAGCATGAGCAGGAAGAGCAGCGCCAGGCCCACCATGTTCGCGGCCTCGCGGACCCGCGTGGGGATGGGGCGGCGGCGGATGCCCTCCCACGCCGCGGACAGCAGCGCGAAGCCATCCAGCACGGGGATGGGCAGCAGGTTCATCACGCCCAGGTTGATGGAGATGATGGCCATCAGGTGCAGGAACGAGTCGAGCCCCTGCTCGGCGCTCTTCGCCGCCAGCTGGTACATCATGATGGGACCGCCCACCGAGGACAGCGGCACGTCGCGCGTGAACAGCCCCGCGAGCACCTTCACCATCTGCCCGACAATCTTCGGCACCACGACGGCCGCCTGCTTGAACGCGGCGGCGGGCCCCAGGTGCACCGTCACCTCGTCCACCTTCGGCGCGTCCGCGTCCATCAGCGCCCAGCCGCGCGCCCCCAGCGCCAGCCGCGAGGTCTCCTGCCCCATCGCGTCCTCGCTCTTGAGCGGCGCCTGCGCCAGCTTCTCGGTGTGCTCGCCGCCCTTCGCGTCGCGCCACGTCAGCGTGAAGGGCTGGTCCTTCAGCTCGGTGAGCTCGTTCTCCATCATCCGCAGCGACTGCACGGGCTTGCCGTTGAACGCGACGATGAGGTCTCCGGGCGCAAGGCCCGCCTTCTGCGCCACGCTGCCAGGGGCCACCGTCGCGACGTACGTGTCCGCGGCCTCCGCGCCCACCGCCGCCAGGCCCACGCCCGGCTGCCGGGGCACCGTCACCTCGACGAGGGCGGGCACCTGGCCCATCACCACGCCGGCCTCCACCGTGGACATGCGCCGCACCACCAGCTTCAGCGGCTCACCCTCCGGATGCCGGCCCAGCTCCTGGTACAGCCGCGCCTCGTCCGGCACGTGCACGCCGTTGACGCTCAGCACCCGGTCGAAGGTGCGCAGGCCCGCGGCCTCCGCCGGCGAGCCCGCTCGCACGCCCACCAAGGGCGGCTTGGACACCGGCGCCACGCCGATGAGGCCCCGCTCCACCGTGTCGATGGGCGACGTCTCCGTGCTCTTCTTCGGCGTCACCGTCAGCGTCACCGGCTGGCCGCCCCGGTCCACGACGATGGGGATGGGCCGCTCGAAGCGCCCCACGAAGGTCTCCCGCATGTCGTCGAAGGTGCGAACCGACTCGCCCTCCACCGACAGGACGCGGTCGCCGGGGCGCATGCCGGACAGCTCCGCCGGGCTGCCGGGCTCCACGAAGCCCACCAGGGTGGACGTGGCCTGGTGCGGGCCCAGGAAGACGAAGAAATAGACCAGCACCGGGAAGATGAGGTTGAAGGCCGGCCCCGCCAGGACGATGAGCCCCCGCTTCCAGGGCGGCTGCGCCAGGAAGCCCCGCTTCGCCTCGTCCGGGCTGAGCTCCTCGTGGGGCAGGTCCCCCGCCATCTTCACGTACCCGCCCAGCGGCAGGATGGCGATCTGATACTCCGTCTCACCCTTGATGAAGCCGATGAGCTTGGGCCCGAAGCCGATGGAGAACTTGAGGACCTTCACCCCGCAGGCCTTCGCCACGAGGAAATGGCCGAGCTCGTGCACTGTCACGAGCACGCCGAGCAGCAGGATGAAGAACCCCAGGTTCTGAAGTGAGGGCATGGCGGCAAGAGTAATCGTGTACCCCCGGACGGACAACGCACATCCGGGGCCGCCAGCCAGCCAGCCGAGCGAAATCTCACGCTTCTACGGCAGGAGCCCTCGCACGAACTGCACGTAGACGAACACCAGGGGTGCGTTGAAGAGCAAGGCGTCGATGCGGTCCAACACCCCGCCGTGCCCCGGGATGAGGAACCCCGAGTCCTTCACGCCGTACGCCCGTTTGAGCATGGACTCGCACAAGTCACCGACGGGGCCCAGCAGGCCACCGGCGATGCCCAGGATGACGCAGTCCCACACGGTGAAGACGGGGAAGAAGAAGCCCCGGGCGATGAACATGCCGCCCACCGAGCCGAGCATGCCGCCGAAGAAGCCCTCCCACGTCTTGTTCGGGCTCACCTCGGGGTAGAGCTTGTGGCGCCCCATGAAGCGGCCGAAGAAGTAGGCGGCGGTGTCGTTGGCCCAGGTGATGGTCAGCGCGCAGATGACCCACGCGAGGCCATGGTCGGGCAGCAGGCGCAGCGCGGACAGCGCGGTGAGGCCCACGGCGCCATACAGGAAGCCGTTGACCAGGTGGGCCGTGCGCGTGGGGGCCTCGGCGAGCGGGCCCTTGAACAGGTGGAAGATCCACGCGAAGAAGGCGAAGACGATGGTGAGCCAGAAGGCCGTCTCACCCGTGCGCGCCGCGTCCCGCAGGGGCAGGAAGGGCAGCACCGCCGCGAAGGCCATGCCCACCCACGCGGCCGCGTTCAGCCGCTTCTGCACGATGAGGTAGTACTCGCCCACGCACGCGGCGGCGGCGAGGCCGAGCAGGCCCGCGCTCCACACACCGCCCAGGAAGAGCAGCACCAGCACCAACGGCAGGAGCGTCAGCGCCGTCACGATGCGGATGACGAGGTTCTTGTTCTTGTCGTTCACGCCTTGGCCCGCTGAGGGGGGTCTTCCCGCTTCACCTGCGCCGTCGTCAACCCGAAGCGCCGCTCACGCTGCTGGTACTGAGACACGCAGCGCAGGAACTCGTCGGTGCGGAAGTCCGGCCAGAGCGCGTCGGTGAAGCACAGCTCCGCGTACGCCATCTGCCAGAGCAGGAAGTTGGACACGCGCAGCTCGCCGCTGGTCCGCACCATCAGGTCCAGGGGCGGCAGGCCGTTGGTCCAGAGGAAGGACTCGAAGTCGGCCTCCTCGACGCGGTCCGCCGCCAGCTCCCCCCGGGTGATGGCCTGGGCCATCCGCTGGGCGGCGCGGAGGATCTCCTCCCGGCCGCCGTAGGACAGCGCCAGCGACAGCACCATCCCCGTGTTGTGGCGGGAGTCGGCGATGAGCCGCTCCAGCGGGTCCTTCACGAACCGGGGCAGCCGGTCCACGTCACCCACCGCGTTGAGTCGGATGCCGTTGTCGAGGATCTCGGCGCGCTCGCGCTCCAGGTAGTCGCGCAGCAGGTCCATCAGGCCCGCGACCTCCTCGGCGGGGCGGGCCCAGTTCTGCGAGGAGAAGGCGTAGA
Source organism: Myxococcus sp. AS-1-15 (assembly GCF_020037055.1). NCBI lineage: Bacteria > Pseudomonadati > Myxococcota > Myxococcia > Myxococcales > Myxococcaceae > Myxococcus > Myxococcus sp. AS-1-15. The sequence goes on from NZ_JAIQDF010000004.1 coordinate 372,168, forward strand.
GGGTCAGGGCCTGGATGCCCAGGCGGCGGGCGGTGCGGGTCACCTCACGCACACTGGCGCTGCCCTCGCGGTGCCCCTCCAGTCGGTCCAGACCCCGCGACTCCGCCCACCGACCGTTGCCATCCATGATGATGCCCACGTGGCGCGGCATGGGCCGGGCCTTGACCTGATTTTCGAGGGCGGAAACCACTAGGGGGCGTTCCATTCGAGCCGCGCACCCTACCGGCGACACCGCGCCGCGTCCACGCCAGCGTGGTCCAACCGTCACCCCCGGCCCCTGGTCGGTCGCCCGGCCCCGGTGAGCGGCCTCGGGGCTCGCGCGCATGTGGGCACAGGTGCGCGAGCCCGGGGATGGGGGCTCAGGATTCGGGCCAGTTCGGGCGGAGGGCCTCGATGGGGCTCTGTCCCCAGGTGGCGTACCGGGCCTCGTCGGCGACGGGGTAAGGCAGCCCGTGGGTGCGAGTGAAGTGATCCACCCAGTGCGGCTGGGAGCCGTCCACATCGGTGAAGCCGTACTCGCGGGCCAGGGCCCAGGAGCTGTGGACGCGGCCGGCCTTGGAGGCGACGTTGGGGTCGGCGGCGAGCGCGGCGACGGCGCGCCCCACGTAGGCGGGCGTCTCGGAGGCGATGAAGTCCGGGTCCACCTTCGTGCCGTCGCGCCAGTTGGCCTCGGTGACGCCGAAGTGCTCGAGCATCTCCTCGGAGCGCAGGAAGCCCGGCGTCACGGCGAGCGCGGTGAGGCCCGTGCGGCGCAAGTCCCGGGACATGGCGAAGGCGAGCCGGATGACGGCCATCTTCAGCACGTCATAGAGGACGTGGCCCCGGTAGGCGAAGTGGTCTCCGTCGGTGATTTCGACGATGAGCCCCTGGTTGCGCGGGAGCATGAGGGGGACGGCGTGGCGGCTGGTGATGACGTGCGTGAGCACGGCGCGCTCCAGCATGGTGCGTGCGTCCGGGATGGACTGCTTCCAGAAGGGCTGGCCGAAGTGGGTGAGCCGGTCGCAGCCCCAGATGTCGTTGACCAGGATGTCCAGGCGGCCCTGCTCCTGCTGGATGCGCTCGCACAGGGAGATGACCTCCTCCTCCACGGTGTGGTCGCAGCGCACGGAGATGCCGTGGCCACCGAGCGCCGTGACCTGCTCGGCGGTCTCCTCGAGGGTCTCCGGGCGGGAGTCGCCCGAGGCGGGACGGCCCCGGACGCTGCGGCCGGTGCAGTAGACGGTGGCGCCGGCCTCGCCCAGTCGGGTGGCGATTCCGCGGCCCGCGCCTCGGGTGGCGCCGGCGACCAGGGCGATGCGGCCTACGAGTGGCTTCTTCATGGGGTGTCTCCTCACGGACCGACCGGGGTGGCCGGCGATGGGGCGCACCGTACGGGGGGTAATATGACAACCTCTGTCATGTTGGTTCCGTACCGTTCACGGCGGAGGTTCCGAGATGCGCGCCGACCGACTCGTCAGCCTGATGATGCTGTTGCAGAGTCGCCCGAAGCTGACCGCAGGCGAGCTGGCGCGTGAGCTCCAGGTCTCCGCGCGGACCATCCATCGAGACCTCGACGCCCTGTCTGCCTCGGGCGTGCCGGTCTACGCGACGCGCGGCTCGGAGGGCGGCGTGGCGCTGCTCGAGGGATGGAAGACGCAGCTGACGGGCCTGACGCGCGCGGAGCTGCACGCGCTGGCGGCGATGAGCGCGACACCGGGGGGCTTGGGGGACATCGGGTTGAGCGCGCCGCTGCGCAGCGGGTTGGTGAAGCTGGCGGCGGCGCTGCCCGCGTTGCAGCAGCCGGCGCTGGAGTACGCGCGGCAGCGGCTGCATGTGGACGCATCGGGTTGGTTCGCGGAACGGGAGTCCGTGCCCCATCTGGAGGATCTGCGCGAGGCGGCGTGGGAGAACCGGCGGGTGTCGCTGAGGTACCGGGACTTCGATGGGAAGCGTGGCCGGCGACAGGTGGAGCCGTACGCGCTCGTGTTGAAGGCGGACCGTTGGTACCTGGTCGCGGGGACGGAGGCCGGTACTCGGGTGTACCGGGGCTCGCGCATCGACGGGGTGAAGGTGCGTGCGGAGACCTTCGAGCGCCCCGCGCGGTTCGACCTGCCCGCGTTCTGGAAGGAGTGGTGCGCGCGCTTCGCGCAGAAGCGGGCACAGTACGAGGTGACGCTGCGATTGACGCCGGAGGCGGAAGGCCTGCTGCGGCGGATGCGCCCTCCGGTGGATGGCGTCCGGTTCGACGCGGGGGATGCTACCCACGGACGAAAGACAGTCACCCTCGACTTCGAGCGTGAGGCCATCGCGATGGACCAGTTGTGCGCGGTGGGCCAGGGATTCGAGGTCATCGAGCCCCGGGCGCTCCGGGTGCGGTTCATTGCCTTGGCCAAGGCGGTCCTGGAAAACCATCACGGCGAGGGATGAGGGCTGGGAGGTATGTTAGCCTCGCAGGGACATGAGCAGTCATTCGGGTCCAGGGGCACCTTCCTGGCATCGGTTGCGCGGGCCTCGCATGTGCCCTCGCGTGGGGAGTCTCACCCGTCCTTCTGAACGTCACGAGGTCTCGCGGCCATGAGATGTGCATCCATCCTGTCCCTGTTGCTCGCCTCTTCCTGCTCCGCGCCGAGCCTTTCCGAACCCAACTCGGACTGCGACAGGAAGCCCGATGTGACCCGAGTGTTCGAGGTAGGCACCACCGAGGCGGTGCTGGGCGACGGCTCGGGTTGTCGAGTGGTGGCCGTCTCCACCGCGCTCCTCGGCTTCACCCCAGGCTGTCTGAGATTGCATGCGAGGGACGCCGCGAGTGACAAGGAGTTCATCGCGGATGTGACCGACCTCCGTGCGCGCCAGGCGAGGGACCTCCGCGTGGCGTTCCTCCCTCCTGACTCGTGGTCCTCCGACATCGGCGTCACGGTCCGCTCGTTCGAACAGCGCTGCGACGGAGTCCAGATCGGCGTCTTCCACCAGGGAGTCACCGTGCGACCCGGGCAGGTGGTCCCAGCGTCCATGACCCTCGATGGCCGGGATGCCGACAATGACGGGTTCGTCGCCAGGAACTTCGGAGGCTCCGACTGCCGGGACGACCTGGCCACCGTCTTCCCCGGCGCCCCCGAGCTGTGCAACGGCCAGGACGACAATTGCGACAGCGTCCAGGACGAGGGTTACCCCAACCTCGGCTCCGCGTGCCTGGATGCCAACACCCAATGCGCGGGCACATACCAATGCTCCCCGGAGCAGGACTCGACCGTCTGCGTCCCTTCGGGTTCGTGCTGACGGAGCGGCCCCAGGACCTCGAAGCGGCGTGAGCCTACTCCGCTTCGAAGTTGTGCTTGATGACCTTGGTCTCCCCTGCCCCCACCTCCACGGTGACATGTTGTGTCTTCTGGAGGTCGGGGTTGTGCAGCTTGATGCGGTGCTTTCCCGCCGGGACTTCCTTGGGGGCGAATGGCGTCGGCCCCAATTCCTGGTCATTCAGCGTGACGACGGCATAGGGCCGGATGCGGAACTCCAGTGTCCCCTTGCCCACGCGCACCGGAGGCTTCACACGGGCCGCGGGCTTCGCTTCGAACACGGGAATCTGCGAGGGCTTCTGCCCCACGGGGCTCGCGGCCCCTTGCGCCGGCCGAGGAGCGACGGCGGCCGGCAATTCCACGTTGGCTCCTCCCGCCTGAGCCACCCTGGGAGGCTTTGCCTGCGCCGGCTCCGTTCCCTTCACGACCTCCACCGGATTCCCAGCAGGCGCGCCGGAGGGCGGAGCGACGTGTGCACGCTCGGGCAGAACCTCCTGCCCATTGGGGGCCTGAACCACCGGGGCCGCCACCTCGGGTGACTTCGCGACCTGGGCCACGCCCTCGCGCTCAGGCGCCGTCACCGACTCGCGCTTCGTCGCGACCGGCAGCGGCGGCGGGTTCACGAACTTCGGAGACTCCTCGCGCGTGGCCAGCACCAGACCGCCGCCCACCACGAGCACCACTCCCGCCGCCATGACTCCGAGCAACCACCCACGCCCCGGGCCCATGGGCGCGGAGACCTGCACCCCCGTGGAGATGTGGTCCTCATCCGACGCCCCCGCGTCCGTCCGCACGCGGTCATTCGCATCCCGCTCGGCCTCGGCGCCCTGGGCCACGTCCGTGGCTCCCGCGAGCGACGCGGCCTTCCACCCGTCATCCGCCCCACGAACCTGCCCCGCCATCCCCGCCTGCGCCGGCAAGGCATGCCGCGAGCTCCCCCGCTTCCCCTTCTCCCGCGCCTCCACCGGAACAGGCCGGGCCTGCGCCACCTCGCCGCCCATCACCCCGCGCACCGACAGCGGCATGGGCGTGGTCGGCGACGTCGAATCCACCACCGCCGGCAGCGGCGTGGTCTTCATCGGCCGCTCCTCCACGGGCGCGGACATCGACCGGGGCGCGCTCGCGGGCTTCGGCGGCGTCATGCCCACGGGCGCCACCACCCCCGCGGCGGGCGTGCCCCCGACCTCCGCCATCACCTTCGCCACGAACTGCGAGAGCTGGTACGCCCCCACCGGCTCGCCCGACGACAGCAGATAGCGCTCCAGGTCCGACTGGAGCGCGCGGCAGTCCGGATAGCGCGCGTCGCGCTCCTTCATCAACGCCAGCTCGAGAATCCTGCGCAGCGGCTCGGGCACATCGGCCCGGCGCGCCTCCACCGGCACGAAGGGCTCGAACAGGATGGCCTGCATCGTGCTCGCCTCGGTGGTGGCCTCGAACGGGCGCTTGCCCGTGAGCAGCTCGTACAGCACCACCCCCAGCGCATACACATCCACGCGGCGGTCCAGGGGACTGGCGCGCAGCTGCTCCGGCGGCATGTACGCCACCTTCCCCTTCACCACGCCCGTCTGCGTGCGATGCCCCTGCCCCGCCACCTTCGCCACGCCGAAGTCCACCACCTTCACCGCGCCCTGCCGAGACACCAGGATGTTGTCCGGGCTCACGTCGCGGTGGATGAGCCCCAACGGCTCCCCCGTCGCCGCGTCACTGAACTCGTGCGCGAACGCCAGCCCCTCCGCCGCCTGCGCCACCAGCTTCGCGCACACCACCGGCGGCAACGGCTGCTCCGACGCGCGCTTCACCAGCCGCCGCAACGTGGGCCCGTCGATGAACTCCATCGCCAGGAAGTAGCTGCCGTCCGCCTCGCCGAAGTCGAAGATTTGAACGATGTTCGGGTGCTCGAGCTGCGCGGCCAGCCGCGCCTCGCCCAGGAACATCTCCACGAACGCGGGGTCCTCCGCCAGATGCGGGAGGATGCGCTTCAAGACGAGCGTCTTCTCGAACCCCATGGGGCCAGCGGCCTTCGCGAGGAAGACCTCCGCCATGCCCCCCGAGGCAAGCTTCCGGACGAGTTGATACTTCCCGACTTGCATTGGGCTGAAGGTTCTCCCAGGTTTTCCTGGAAAAGTGAAATCCCTCCCCGAGTGTTCTGCCCAGGACCATGCAGCCGAGCGTCAACGAGTTTGCCCTGGCGCGACCGGCTCCGTAGGATCCGCGCCACGCATGCCCCCGAAGCTCATCGGTCCCTACCGCGTCCTGGAGACGCTCGGCAGCGGCGGGGCTGGCACCGTGTACCGGGCCCTGGACCGCCGCAGCAACGACGAAGTCGCCCTGAAGCTGCTCTCGGCCGGCCCGACGCTGGACGAGCGCGCGGCGCGGCGGCTCGCGCGCGAATTCGAGACGCTGGCGGACCTGTCCCACCCCAACGTGGTGAAGGTCTTCGAGGCGGGGGTCCACCAGGGCTGGCCCTACCTGGCCATGGAGCTCATCGAGGGGCTCACGCTGCGCCACTACCTGGAGATTCGCGGGGACGACCTCTTGTCGCCCAGCAGCTCCAGCGCGCCCCGGAGCCTGTTGTCCGTGCGGCGCACGGCGGACGACGACTTCGGGGTGGGCAGCGACTCGGACCTGGACCTGCCGGGGGACTCGCGCTCGGGGCACGAGGGCCTGTTCAGCATGGACGCCTTCAACGAGGAGCCCCCGAGCGAGGATTTGCGCAGCTACGGCGCGGAGGACAACCAGGACGCGCTGGACTCGGACGACTCGCTGGAGGGGTTCGACGTGCCCGCCCCCGCGCCCCGCAAGCCCGCGGACGACGCCCGGGCGCCGCGCGTGGAGGACCTCAACCGGCCCGAGCGCATGGGGCGGCTGAAGGACACCATGCTCCAGCTGTGCGAGGCGCTGGCCTACATCCACGGGCACGGGCTGGTGCACCGCGACCTCAAGCCCTCCAACGTCATGGTGGACGAGGACCGGCAGGTGCGGCTGATGGACTTCGGCCTGGCGAAGTTCCTCGCGGACGACGTGGCGATTACAGAGGCCGGCAAGATGGTGGGCACGTACCGCTACATGGCGCCGGAGCAGATTCTCGGAGAGCCGCTGGATGGACGCTCGGACCTGTACAGCCTGGGCGTCATCCTCTATGAGCTGCTGAGCGGGCGGCCCCCCTTCGACGCGAAGACGCCGCACGAGTTGTGGCGGCAGGTGTTGGAGACGGAGCCTCCGCCCGTATTGGCGTTGAACCTTCATGGGGACCCGCAGTTCGCGCGGGTGGCCCACCGCCTCATCCGCAAGGAGCCGGACGACCGGTTCCAGACGGCCGAGGAAGTCTACGAGGCACTTTCCGAGTGAGCACCTCCCAGCTTCACACCTTCACGGTGGCCGCCGACAAGGCGGGCCAGCGCGTGGACCTCTTCGTGGGCGAGGCGCTGAGCCTGTCGCGTGCCCGCCTCAAGCGACTCTTCGAGTCCGGCGCGGTGAAGGTGAACGGCCGCGCGGCGAAGAAGGGCCTGACGTTGGTGGAGGGCCAGGCCGTGGCCGTCGTCCTCGAGGAGGAGACGCGCGAGGCGGTGCCGGACCAGGACTTCCCGCTCACGGTGCTGCACGAGGACGCGGAGCTGGTGTTCGTGGACAAGCCCGCGGGCCGGCCCTCGCACCCGCTGCAGTCGGGGGAGACGGGCACGGTGGCCAACGCGCTCGTGGCGCGCTACCCCGAGTGCGCGCAGGCGTCGGTGGACCCGCGCGAGGGCGGGCTGTGCCACCGGCTGGACGTGGAGACGTCGGGCGTTGTGGTGGCGGCGCGCACGAGAGCGGCCTGGAACACGGTGCGCGAGGCGTTTGGTGAGCGCGCGGTGGACAAGCGCTATCTGGCGCTGGTGACGGGGCCGCTGGTGGACGAGGGCGACATCGAGCTGCCGCTGCGTCACCACCCGCGCCATCCGGACCGGGTGGAGCCCGCGCCGTACGGTGCCGAGGACGCGCGCGAGGCGGTGTCTCGCTTCCGGGTGCTGTCGCGCGCCGGAGAGCACAGCGTGGTGGAGGTGCGCATCCTCACGGGCGTGCTGCACCAGGTGCGCGCGCATCTGGCGGGCATCGGCGCGCCCATCGTCGGGGACACGCTGTATGGCGGGCGCGAGGCGCCGGAGCTGGGGCGCTTCTTCCTGCACGCGCGGGCGCTGGGGCTGTCGCATCCGGTGACGAAGAAGCCCCTGCATGTGACCAGTCCCCTGCCCCCGGAGCTGCGCGCGGAGCTGGAGCGGCTGGGATTGCCGCTGCCGCGTGGCGAGCACGGCGACGCGAGCGTCAGTTCCCCAGCGACTTGAGCATCGCCCTGACTTCATTGGCGGAGGCCCCGGAGGGCTCCAGCTTCAAGTACTGGTTGTAGGCCCGTGCCGCCTCGGAGTTCTTGCCGATGGACTGGTACGCCATGCCGAGCGACAGCCAGGCCCGGGCGTTCTTCTCGTCGTCCCGGACCACGTCCGCCAGCAGCTTCGTGGCCTCGCGGAAGGCGGACTCGGACTCGAAGCCGTTCGTCAGGGCGATTCCCAGTCCGGCCTTGGCCTCCGTGGAGTCGGGCTTGAGGCCCAGCGCCTTGCGGTAGCTCGCGGCCGCGGACTTGAAGCGATTGCCCACCGTGGCGCTCTTCGCCTGCTTGATGAGGTTGGCGTATTCGCCCTCCGAGTCCACGGAAGCCTGGGCGACCGCGGGGAGCGGCACCGCAGGCGCCTCCGCGACGGGGGCCTCCGTGGCCCGGGGCTTCACAGGACGAGCCTCCACGACGCGAATGGGCGCCGTCGGCGTCACCGGCATGGACGCTGGCGCTCGTTCGGACAGACGCCAGACCGCGAACCCGAGCCCTCCCAGGAGCAGACAGGCCGCGCCGAGCCCGATGCCCGACAGACGTCGGACACCCCGAGGAGCCTGGGTGGATGCCCCCGTCTCCATCAAGGCCTCCGGCGCGGTGTTGATGGCTCGCGGAGATGTGGGGCGGGCCAGCGCTTCGCTGAATGCGGCGGGAACCTGGGGCGGGCGCCCCTCCTCACGCAACTCCCGTGCGAACAGCGTCTGGACGAGCCACGCCACGGACATCGGGGAGAAGCGAGGTGTGGTGGCATAGAGAAAGCCGGAGAGCGCTTCCGCGAAGGCGTGCGCTGACTCGAAGCGCTCCTCACGATGCACCGCGAGGGCCTTCTGGAGGATCTCCTCCAACTCGACTGGCAGCTCCGGCCGCAGAGAGCGCGGCGACGGGAACCGGCCCTCCTGGAGCTGGTGCATGACGACGTACGAGGGCCCTTCGAGCGGAAGCCGACCGCACAGCAATTGATAGAGCACGACTCCGGTCGCCCAGACATCCGTGCGAGCGTCGACCTCCTCTCCGCGCGCCTGTTCCGGGGAGAAGAAGAGGTACTTGCCCTTCACGACGCCGGGCTCCGTGTTGAAGCCTCTCAGCTCCCGCGCCTTGGCGATACCGAAGTCGACGACCTTCACCTGCCCTTCGTAGCTGACCAGGATGTTCTCGGGAGAGATGTCGCGGTGCACCAGGTCCAGGCTGACGCCGCGATTGTCCACACGGGTGTGCGCGTAATGCAGCCCCCGACAGACCTCCAGCGTGATGAAGACAGCCTGGGCGATGGGGATGGACGCCAGTCCCGGCTGATGCGAACGCTTGAGGATCCGGTCGAGGGGCTGACCATCCACCAACTCCATCGCCAGGAAGTGCTCGCCGTCCGCCTGACCGAAGTCGAAGACCTGGGCGATGTTGCCATGAGAGAGCGAGGCGGAGATGCGCGCCTCGCTGATGAACATCTGGAGGAAACCCTCATCCTGCGCGTACTCGGGCAGCACCTTCTTGATGAGCACCGACTTCGTCACGCCGGCCTCGCCCACCAGACGCGCACGCCACGTCTCCGCCATGCCGCCCTTGCCCAATCTCGACACCAACGTATAGCGCCCCAACGCCTTGGCAGTCACGGAGTCCATGGGAAGGCAATGTAGTCGTTGAGCGCGCGTCCTCCCAGTCCCCGCAATGGAATACAGCTCAGAACGGAGACTCGCGGGAGCCGCGCGCCAAGAGGCATCTTCTCCGGGCTGCGCGACCGGATGCGCGACAACCAGGCCCACCCCCACTACTCGCCCATCACCTTGACGATGACGCGCTTGCGCCGCTGTCCATCGAACTCCGCGTAGAAGACCTGCTGCCACGGGCCCAGGTCCAGCTTGCCCGCGGTGACGGGGATGATGACCTGGTGGTGGACGAGCATCGACTTGAGGTGCGCGTCACCATTGTCCTCGCCCGTCCCGTGGTGGCGATAATCCGGTCCGAAGGGCGCGAGCTTCTGGAGCCACTCCCAGATGTCCTCGTGCAGCCCGGACTCGTCGTCGTTGACGAAGACTCCCGCCGTGATGTGCATGGCGGAGACCAGCACCATTCCCTCCTGGATGCCGCTCTTGCGCACCAGCGAGGCCACGGTGTCCGTCAGGCGCACCAGCTCCCGGCGCTGCTTCGTCTCGAACCACAGGTACTCGGTCAGGGTCTTCATGCGCCACACGATAGCCGAGCCCCCCAGGCTTCGCTGCGGGGAGCACCCCGGCCCGCAGCACGAAGCAAACTTCCCCGCAGCCTCCTCGCTCCGCCCGAGAAGCATGCAACACATTGCGAATCATTCAAACCATCCTCATACTGACGACACCCCGCCTCAAACCCTCCCTTTTCCAGGAACGCACGCGCGCCCCTTCCGCGTCCCTGCGAATGGGTCGCTGAAGCGGCCTGGAGGGCAAGCAGGGTCTGCGAAGCGGGATTCCAACAGTCCGTCCGTCCTGCACGAACTCACGAGGCCCCGCGACGGCACGTCACGTGCGAAAGGATGAACACCGTGAACGAGAACCTCGCCGCTCAACTGGAGCACATCCAGTACCCCACCTTCACCTTTCCGTGGTCTGGCGCGTGCGCGCCATTCGCCGAGGCCGTTGATCAGGAGGCGCTGCGCTGGGCACAGACGCAGGGGCTCATCATCTCCGAGAAACAGCTGGCCCGGCACGCCCGGGGGAAGTACGGCTGGCTCATGGCCCGCTGCTATCCGCATGCGGACCGCGAGCTGGTGCAACTCCTCACGGACTTCGTCCTTTGGTACTTCATCGTGGACGACCTCTTCGTGGACAGGGTGGACGCCGTCGCTCAGGAGACACTCCCCAATCTCACGGCGATTCTGGACATCATCGATTTCGACCACGCGTCCGCGACACCTCGCTTCGGAGAGATGGCGTTCCTGGGTATCTGCCAGCGGATGCGAGCACGGCTCGACCCAGAGCACTTCGAGCGCTTCGCTCACGGGATTCGGCTGTGGGGCTCCGCCGCAGGACTCCAGATTCTATGCAACATCATGAAGGAGCCCTTGGCCCAACGCTCTTATGAGGCGCTCCGCCGATACGTCGGCGGCGTGTTGCCCTGCCTCGCCTTGTGCGATGCGGCGAACGCCGGGAAGGTCTCCGCCGCCGAGTACCATCAGTTCGGCGTCCAGCGACTCATCCACCACACCATCAACACCATCATCTGGAACAATGACATCCACAGCATGGCCGTGGAGACGCTGCACCCAAGCCAGGTCCGGAACATGGTCAGCCTCCACGTTGCCCGAGGACATACGCTCCAGGAGGGCGTCGACTTCACCGCCCGAAAGGTCCGCGAGGAAATGCTTCTGTTCCAACAGCGGGCAAACCAGCTGGAGCAAGGGGCGAGCAGACAACTCCAGGGCTTCATCTCCGGCTTGCGCGATTGGCTCCACGGCTACAACGAATGGGCGGACGTCGACACCCAGCGCTATTCATTGCACCACGCGGAGCAGGACCCCGACGACAACGGCGTCCTGCTCGCGGCCCGCTGACACGCCGCTACGGGCTCAGAGACAATCGAACACGAGCGTATCGGGCAACAGCCTACCCCAGATGACGCTCGCCTTCATTCGACTCTCCAACAGGCTTCGGGTTGAGCAACACGACAACGGCCCGCCCAGGAATCACCGGACGGACCGCCTTCGACTCACACGCGCTTCCTCAGTCTTCCGGGATGCTGACCGGCGGGATGCAGGCATTCGTGGACTGGGAGTAGGTCGAGGTCGTGCCCCAGCTCGTCCAGGAGCCACAACCGCATCCCCGGTAGCCCACGATGCGCAAGCGCGTCGAGGAGGTGTAATAGACGGTCCCCGCCGACGTGATGCTGCAGTCGGGAACCAGGCCCTCACGTGACGTGGACTCCTGCTCCCCGAGGTCTTCCTCCAAGGGGCCACCACAACCCGCCAGCATCAACCCCACCGCAAGCAACGCACCGCTGACGAACCTTCCAGCCTGCATTCGTCCCTCCAGGGACTGTTTTTCGGGGGGTACGGCCCTCTACCCCAACACACCCTGAGTGCGCCCTGCCCATGCGGGCCCACGGAGCCAGACACCCCGCGGGCCCACCTCCTGCGTCAGTAGGCGTAGTAGACGGGCGGCGTCGTGCTGGTGAAGTAGTTGTAGTACGTGGCCACGTAGTTGCTGCCGCTGCCCGTCTCCCCCGGGAGCGGGCCCGTCTTCGTCCCGTAGACCACCAGCGTGGCGCCGGCGTCCGTCTTGTCCAGGTTGCAGACATTGACGTTGCCCGCGCCGAAGTTCACCACGATGGTGTCGTCGCGCACCTTCCCGAGCGTCGCCACGTCGATGTGATTGACGCGGCACTGCGTGTTGGCACTGCCGCTCGGGGAGCCCTTCGTCGAGTAGGCCGTCGCCAGCCCCACGCCCGTGCCCAGCACGGCGATGTGCGGCGTGTTGTAGGAGCGACCCAGCTCCACGCTGCCCGCCGCGTAGGGACACGTGCCGGACGCGGCGCGCGTCAGGGTGATGGCGTAGCGCGGAGGCAGCTCCCCGGGAATCACCGCCGAGGAGATGGTGAAGCTACAGCCCCCGAAGGAGCTGGTCGTCAGCGCGTCCTCACGCGCGCCCAACGACTCCTCGGGCGAGGACTGCTCGGGACCACCACAGGCGGACAGGGACACGACGGCGCAAGCCCAGACAAGCTTCTTGAAGACAGTCATTTCTTGAGTCTCTCCGGGAAAGGGAGGACCGCGACTCTATGCCCTTCCCGCAACCCCTCACAACACAGGCCGCTGCAACCCGTTCCGACACACCCGCGTCAAGAATGACCAACCCCACGCAAATCGCAAGACACGGTGTCTCGACGGACCACCCGTCCGCTGTCCTCGAAAACCTCTACAAAGGCAGACACGTCTCGCGGCAGCCCGCATCAAGACCGGGTCAACCGCAACCACGGCGCCACCCGCCAACCTCGGCGAATCCGCCGGCACCACCGCCCAACCCGCCACGCCCCACGCCGCACGCCCTCCCCTCCACATCCTCCGCGAAGCGCCCCACACACGGAGTCCACGCCCCCCCTTGACCCACGGACCGGTTTCACGGTACTGATCTTGATATTGATACTGATTATCAAAATCAACTGAGCCTGACAGCATCGGGCCGGACGTGGAGGACACGACGTGGCGCGTGACTTGGGACCAAGGGGCAAGATGTGCCGGCGACTGGGGATTCCCCTGTCGCGAATCACCGCGAAGGATCCGGACAAGGACCCGGTGCTGCGCAGGCCCTACCCGCCCGGCCAGCACGGCGCCACGGCGCGCATGGGCAACAGCGACTTCGCGCGCCGCCTGCGTGAGAAGCAGAAGCTGAAGCTCTACTACGGCCTCCTGGAGAAGCAGTGCCGGCGCGCGTTCATGGAGGCGCGCCGCTCGCCCGGCAACACGGGCACGGTGCTGCTGCAGCTGCTCGAGAGCCGGCTGGACTCGCTCATCCTGCGCGCGGGGCTGGCCACCAGCATCCGCCAGGCGCGCCAGTTCGTGCGCCACGGCTACTTCCAGGTCAACGGCGCCGCGACGGACATCCCCAGCTTCCGCGTCAAGCCGGGCAGCGAGGTGAAGTACCACGCCGCGCACCTGAAGCTGGCCATCGTCCGGGAGTCGTTCGAGCGCATGAAGGGCCGCAACGTGCCGCCCTACGTGCAGGTGCTCGGCGATGGCGAGGGCGTGCGCTACGTGCGCCTGCCCGAGCGCGAGGAGATCCCCGTCGACGTGAACGAGCCGTTCATCGTCGAGTTCTACGCGCAGCGCAGCTAACCGGCGCAATCCCCGAGCGGAGGGCGGGCCCCGCGGGCCGCCCCACCGCCCGTGTGTTTCAGCCCAGGAGCGCGGCGCGCAGCTCGTCCAGGGTGCGGAACAGCCGGTCCGGCGAGTGCCGGGCCAGCGCCTCCGGCAGCGTGTAGCCCCACGCCACCGCCGCCGCGGGGATGCCCGCCTCCCGGGCCGCGTCGAGGTCGCGAATCTCGTCGCCCACGGAGAGGACCTCCCCGGGGCTGACCTTCACGCGCTTCACCATGCGGCGGAACTTGGCGGCCTTCCCGAAGAGGGCGGCGCCACAGTCGAAGTGCGCCACGGCCCGGGTGCACTCCCCCAGCACCGCGCGCACGGAGGCCTCGCTGTCGGAGCTGATGATGGCCACCGTGACGCCCGCGGCCTGCAGGTCCGCGAGCAGCTCCGGCACCCCGGGGAACAGCGGCGTCGACGAAGCGGCCGCCAGCTTCTCCTTGCGCATGTGGTTGACGATGGAGGGCAGCCGCCACAGGGGCACCTTCGCCTTCGCCAGGATGTCGTGGCCGGACAGCCCCCGGAGCGCCTCCAGCTCCTCGGGCGACAGGCGCTTGAACCCGAAGCGGTCGGCCACGTCGTTCAAGATGGAGCGGAACCACGGCAGCGAGTCCGCCAGGGTGCCGTCGAAGTCGAAGATGACCAGTCGAAAGGGCGTCATGCGGGGCGCTCCGTCGGTGGGCGGGGGTCCACCGGGGAGCGACGCGAAGTCATAGCAGAACCGCTCAGGTCGAGGGCCCCTGGCTCCGGGCAATCCGGACCACGTGTTCGCGGATGAAGCGCAGGGCCTCGTCGTCCTCGGACGTGACGCGCCAGAACAGCTCCAGGGGCGAGCCCTCCACCGAGAAGGGAAGCTTCACCGTCCGCAGCGCCGGGCGCAACGCCACCACCTGGCGCGCCACCCTCCCCGGCACCGTGGCCAGCAGCGCGCTCCCCTCCACCAGCTCCCCCACCCCGTGGAACGAGGGAATCGACACGCGCACCTTGCGCTGGAGTCCCAGCGCGTCCTCCACCACGCCGCGCAAGTCGCCGTTGTACGAGACGATGACGTGCTCGTGCTCCAGGTAGCGCTCCAGCGTGAAGCGCTTGCCGGGCCGAGCGTGGCGTGGGTCGTAGAGACAGACGAAGCCCTCGTGGAAGAGCTTCAGCCTGCGGATGTTCGGCGGCAGCTCGTCCGCCACCGTCATCGCCACGTCCACCGCGGACGTGCTCAACAGCGCCCCCACGTTCCGGAACTGCGCGGGCAGCACCACCAGCCGCATCCTCGGCGCCTCGCGCGCGAGGACCGCCAGCAGCCGGGGGAGCAGCCACGCCTCGCTCGCGTCGGAGAGCCCCAGGCGCACGGTGCGCTCGCTCGTGCCGGGGTCGAACGCCGCCGGGGATAAGGCCGCCTCCACCAGTGCCTCCAGGTGGGGCCTCGCCGTGGCGAGCAGCTTCCGGCCCCGCGCGCTCAACGCCAGTCCCCGTCCACTGCGCACGAACAAGGGAGCTCCCACGGCCTCCGTCAGCCGCCGGAGCGCCGCGCTCACCGCCGGCTGGGTGAGGTACAGCCGAGCGGCCGCCGCCGTGACACTGCCCGCCTCCGCCACCACGACGAAGACTCGGAGAAGGTTGAGGTCGAGCGACTTCTCATAGAGCGCGTTCATGTGAGGAATCCATCCTATTGATTGGATTGAATCATGGCGATGCCTCACCTTTGCCGTGTCGCAACGAACCAGGAGGCGCACATGGACACGAAGCACACGGTGAAGCTGGGGAGCACGGGACCGGAGGTCTTCCGGCTCGGACTGGGCTGCATGGGCATGTCCGGGATGTACGGAGCGGCGGATGAAGCGGAGAGCCTCCGCACCATCCACGCGGCCCTGGAGCGCGGCGTGACGCTGCTCGACACCGGGGACTTCTACGGCATGGGCCACAACGAGCTGCTCGTGGGCCGCGCCATCGCCGGACGCCGCGAGAAGGTGCAGCTCTCCGTCAAGTTCGGCGCGATGCGTGGACCGGACGGCAGCTGGGGCGGCATGGACCTGCGCCCCGTGGCCGTGAAGAACTTCGCCGCCTACTCACTCAAGCGCCTGGGCGTGGACGTCATCGACATCTACCGGCCCGCCCGCCTGGACCCGAACGTCCCCATCGAGGAGACCGTCGGCGCCATCGCCGAGCTGGTGAAGGCCGGCTACGTGCGGCACATCGCCCTGTCGGAGGTCGGCGCGGAGACGGTGCGGCGCGCCCAGCGCGTGCATCCCATCGTCGACGTGCAGCTCGAGTACTCGCTCGCCAGCCGAGGCCCGGAGGCGAACCTCTTCCCCGCGCTCAGGGAGCTGGGCGTGGGCGCCACGCTCTACGGCGTCCTCTCGCGCGGCCTGCTCACCGGCAGCAAGCCCACCGGCGCGGGAGACTTCCGCGCGCACCTGCCCCGCTTCAGCGGCGAGCACCGCGCGACGAACGAGGCCTCGGTGCAGGCGCTGCATCGCTTCGCCCAGGAGCGGGACCTGTCGCCCGCACAGCTCGCCATCGCCTGGGTCCTCGCGCGTCAGCCCGGCTTCGTCCCCATCATCGGCGCCCGGCGCGTCGCCCAGGTCGAGGACGCGCTCGCCGCCCTGGCACGTCCGCTGTCCCGTGAGGACGTCTCCGCCCTCGAGTCTCTGGTGGCTTTCACCGGCGAGCGGTATGGGGCCGAGCAGATGCACATGCTCGACAGCGAGCGCCCCTGACCTGGAGCGTCCTACGAGTCCGGAAACGTCAGACAGAGCCGGTAGAGTGGCTCCTGCAATGAGAGCCATCATCCACGTGGACATGGACGCTTTCTATGCGTCCGTGGAGCAGCGGGACAACCCGGCCCTGAAGGGCAAACCGCTCATCGTGGGCGGGCATGCGCAGCGGGGCGTCGTCGTCGCCGCGTCCTACGAAGTCAGGCCCTTCGGCGTGCGCAGCGCCATGCCCATGGCCCGCGCGGTGAAGGCCGCGCCGCACGCCATCGTGGTGAAGCCTCGCTTCCCCGCGTACGCGGAGGCCAGCGAGCAGGTCTTCGCCATCTTCGAGCGCTACACGCCGCTCATCGAGCCCTTGTCGCTGGACGAGGCCTTCCTGGACGTCACCGCCTCGGTGGGCCTGTTCGGCGCGCCCTCGGACATCGCGCGGCGCATCCGCAAGGACATCGCGGACGAGCTCCAGCTGCCCTCCTCCGCGGGCATCGCCACGGTGAAGTTCGTGGCGAAGATCGCCTCCGACCTGGCCAAGCCCAACGGCCAGCGGGAGGTGCGCGCCGAGGAGACGGTGGCCTTCCTCGCGGGGCTGCCGGTGTCGCGGCTGTGGGGCGTGGGGCCCAAGACGGAGGAGGCGCTCCAGCGCGCGGGGCTGAAGACCATCGGCGACGTGTCCACGAAGGACGTGGCCTGGCTGGAGCAGCGGCTGGGCACCAGCGGCCGGCACCTGTGGGAGCTGGCCCAGGGCATCGACGCGCGCGACGTCGTGCCGGACCGCGCCGCCAAGAGCGTGGGCGCCGAGGACACCTTCGAGGAGGACCTCGTCGGCGTGGAGGCCTTGAAGCCACACATCCACGCGCAGGCCCTGCGGGTGGCGCGGCGGCTGAGGCGCGCGGGCGTGCAGGGGCGCGTGGTGCAGCTCAAGCTGAAGCTGTCCGACTTCACCCTGCTCACCCGCCGCACCACGCTGCGCGAGGTGACGGATGATGGGCAGACGCTCTACCGCGCGGCGCTGGAGCTGCTGGAGCGCGCGCACGAGGGCAAGCCCATCCGCCTCACCGGGGTGAGCGTGCAGCTCGACGAGGCCCCACCGCAGCTGGGCCTCTTCCCGGCCGCGCCGCCGCGCACCGCCAAGCTCAACGCGGCGATGGACCGCATCGCGGAGCGCTTCGGCAGCAAGGCCATCACCATGGCGGACATCGCGGGCAGCGACGCCCCGAGCGACGACGCGCACCGCTCCGAGCGCCCCGTGGACAAGACGCCCCCGAAGCGCTGAGGCCTCGCCTCAGTCCGCCGCGGGCACCATGTCCGGAGGAGGCGGCTGCCGCGCGGCCTCGTCCCGCGACATCACCAGCACGCCCACCAGCGCGAGCCCTCCGCCCACGAGCTGCACCCAGTCCGGCGTCTCGCCGAGCAGCGGCACCGCCCACAGCGTGGACAGCACGGGCTCCCCCAGCGACGCCACCGCCACGAAGGGCGCGGACAGGTGGCGCACGGAGGCGTTGAGCAGCGAGTGGCCGATGAGCTGCGGCACCAGCGCCAGCCCCAGCAACACCCACCACGTGCGCGACGAGAAGCCCGTCAGCGGCGAGTCGACGAAGCCGTGCGCCAGCATCAGCGCCGCCGCCGCCACCGCGTAGACGACGCCCACGTACGTGCCCAGCGACATGGACTCGCGCACGCGGCGGCCCACGACGAAGTACACCGCCGCCAGGATGGCCCCGGCCACGGCGAGCAAATCCCCCCACAGCGCCGTGCCGCCGGCCGCGAAGTCCCGCGCGCCGATGAGCACGCTGCCCGACAGGCACAGCACCAGCGCCGCCACGCCCCGCGAGCCCACGCGCTCCGACAGCGCGAGCCACGCGAACAGCGTCACCCACACCGGCTGCGTGGTGACGAGCGCCACGGAGCTGGCCACGGTGGTGTACTGGAGCGACGCAATCCACGTCGCGAAGTGCAGCGCCAGCGCGAGCCCCGACACCAGGAGCCAGCCCCAAGTGCGCACGGAGAAGGACGCCAGCTCCGGGCGCCCTCGCACCAACGCCAGCGCCAGGAGCGGCGCCGCGGCGAAGGTGAGGCGCCACGCGGAGATGGCCAGCGACGGGGCCTCGGCGAAGCGGATGAGCGGCGCGGCCCAGGACACGGCCACGACGCCCAGCACCAACCCGCCGTAGACGCGCGCACGGGACACGTCCGCGCGCGGCGCCTGGATGCTCACGCCTCGCCGGCGCCCGAGCCGGAAGAACCCGCCGAGGCGGCCCCTTCACCGGAGGAACGACGGCGACGACGACGGCGGCGGCGCTTGCGCTGACCACCAGGCTCCGAGCCACCCTCGCCCTCCGAGGACTCGGCGCGCGGCGGCGGCACCTCGCCAGCCTTCCACGCCTCCAGTTGCTCACGGCCCTCGCCAGTGGCCTCCACCGACATCTCGAACACGGTGAGCGCCTCACCGAACAGCGGGTGCCGACGGAAGGCCGCGCTCTTGCGACGGCGCTCCCCCGACAGCGTGCGCTGGGCGAGCAGCAGCATGCGGCAGCGCTCGGCGATGCGGCGCGGCAGCCGGGCCGACTGCACGAAGCCCGCGAGCAGTTCCTCCACCACCTGCGACACCGACGGGCGGCCCCCATCCTGCGGCTCGGCCGGAGGCCCGGAGTGGCTGATGGGCACCAGCAGCGCGGCCAGGAGGATGGCGTCGTCGAGCGGCTCGCCCGCGGCCACCCGGCGGTCCAGCGCCTGGGCGAAGGCGTAGAAGGTCTTCTCGCCCTCCTTGCCGTGCTGCTTGAGGTACGCGTTGACGGGCGGCAACAGCAGCTTCAGCGCGTCGAGCGCGTCCAGCAGCTTGAGCGCGGGCGCGGACACCCCGCCGCGGATGAGGCGGAAGGTCTCCTCCAACAGGCGCGCGGGCGCGCAGCGCGGCAGGTCCTCCACCGCGCCCTCCATCGCCGCGTACGTGCGCGACTCGATGTCCAGGTCCAGCTTCGCCGCGAAGCGCACGGCGCGGAGGATTCGCACCGGGTCCTCGCGCATGCGCACCTCGGGGTCGCCGATGGTGCGGATGAAGCGCTCGTCCAAATCACGCCGGCCGCGGACGTAGTCGATGACCCGCCCCTCGCTCACGTCGTAGAACAGGCCGTTGATGGTGAAGTCGCGGCGGCGCGCGTCCTGCTGCGCGGTGCCGAAGACGTTGTCGTGGGTGATGAGCAGGTCATCCCCGCCGTTGTCGCCCTCGTCCTCCGGCGCGGCCGGCGAGGCGGCCTCCAGCTCCGTGGGGTTCGCGCGGAAGGTGGAGACCTCGATGATCTTCCCACCCTTGAAGTAGACGTGCGCCAGCCGGAAGCGCCGGCCGATGAGCCGGCAGTTGCGGAAGATGGCGCGCACCTCGTTCGGGTGCGCGCTGGTGGCCACGTCGAAGTCCTTGGGCTTGCGGCCCAGGAGCAGATCGCGCACGCAGCCGCCCACCAGGTACGCCTGGTGCCCGTGCTGATGCAGCCGCAGCACCACCTTGAGCGCGTCCGGGTCCAGCTCGTCCGGGTCGATCTCCGCCGGCTCGCCGGTGGAGCGCACGTGGGGCGCGTGCAGCTCGCGCTCGTAGGGGGTCGGCTCGGGCTCGGGCTCGAGCACGGTGGGCACCTGCTCCACCTCTTCGTCGGCGGCGGCCTCGGCCGCGTCCTGCGCCTCGGCGGCGGCGAGCACCTCCTCGACGGCGCCCAGGCCCGTGTCGTCGAGCGCGTCCGCCTCGTCGTCGTCATCCTCGTCGTCGTCCGCCTCGTCCTCCGACGGGGGCTCCGGCGCGCGGGCGGTGGGGGCCGACTGGGCCAGCAGGGGGGATGGGGACTCGACCTCGGAAGGGGCTGAAGCAGTGGCCTCGTTCTCGGGGGCGGTCGCCTGTTCCGAGGGGGCCGCCGTCAGCTCCAGATTGGAAGACATGTAGGAAACCTCTTGGTCGCCGCGCCTGGAGCCCACTGCCGCCTCGAAGGAGGCAACCTCGCGCGCGTCAAAATCGGGCGCAGGTGACAGTGGACCGCCGGCAGGCGGCGTCTCAGTCAAAACTCGCGTCATCGCCTTGGACACCCCGCATGGGGCGCTTCAGGGGCAGCCGTCTATAGCGCATCCGCCCCGGGAGGGAGTAGCGCCCTTTCAGCGAGCCCACCGGGCAGGTGGAGCGACAGTGCCCCACCCTCCGCTCGTCCGGCGAGAAGGGGCTCATCCGCGCATTCGAAGCAGCGTCGAAGGACATCCGGTTCCAGTTCGCTCCAGGCCGTCAATAGGGTCCGCCACGAGTATCGACCTGGGAGCCGGACACCGGCCCCCGGCCCGAGGCCCGCCCACGGACTCTGCCTGGGTATCAACACTGGTACGGACCGAAACGTTCTGGAAACGTCCCAAGCACCGGGCGCCCGGCCCCCTGGACAGAGGGCGGGCGGGCGACCCGGGCGGCCCTACCCACCAGGTGAGGGCCGGGTGCGCCCCTTGTGGTTGCGGGGCAGCGCGTGGTGGATGAGGGACACGTAGTCCACCGCCTGCACCGGCGGCGGGGGCGGCGGGGTCCCCAGGGCGGCCAGCCGCTTGCTGAAGGCGGACAGGATGTCCGGCATCGGACGCATGGCGGCCAGGAGCTTGTTGGGCCCCTCCAGCGCCTGGGACAGCGCCACCGCCGCCTGCTGCAGCGGCAGGCCCCGGCGCAAGAGGTCCTGGAAGGAGTTGGAGAGGGTGATGATGTTGTGCCCGGCCGTCTGCACCATCTCCACGGCGATTTTCAGCACCTGGGGCGCGGACAGGTGGCCGTCCGCCAGCAGCACCAGGGCCGCCTGGAAGTAGTTGAAGATGGGCACCACGCGTGGCCCGTAGGGCGTGAAGTGCGCGGGCGGCGTCAGCTTGTCCAGGTGGATGAAGATGCGCCGCACCGGGTCCGCCACCGGAATCTGCTTCCACGCCGCGCGCACCCGCTCCGCGTCGTCCGGGTACACCCCGCCCGCCTCCAGCACCTGGGACAGCACCCGCTCGTCCACGCGCCCCGCGATGAGGTCCGCGAAGAGCGAGTAGATGAACGCGTCCGCCTCCGCGTCGTCCCCGAAGAGGACCTCCTCCGCCTCCGCGGGCGCCTTCACGCGGCTCTCGAGGATGGCCGGCAGCTTGTAGCCCACCTGCCCGCGCAGGGCCCGGAAGCGGCCGCGCAGGAGGTTGCCCACGTTGTCCTTGAGGACGAACTCGTCCCAGCGCACGCCGTCCAGCTTGAGCTTCTCCTCCAGCACCGCGCGCATCTGCTTGGGGCTGCCGGAGACGATGCACAGCCGCGAGTCGCCGCTCTCCGACAGCTCGCGGATGAGCGCGCTCGCCCCCGGGACGGCGACCTTCTCGTGCGCCTTCTGGAACGCGGTGCGCAGCAGGTCGCGGAGCGAGTCGAAGTCGGTCTGGAGGTACGTCTTGTCCAGGTCCCAGCGGTAGATGCGCCGCGGAGGCCGCGGATCGATACGGTCCGGCAGACTCACTTCTGGAGGCCTTCCCGGATGGCGTTGCCCAGGTTGTTGGCCACCACCTTGGCGGCCACCTTGCCCGCGTTGGCGATGGCGTGCGCCTTGGAGCGCCCGTGCGCCTTGATGAAGATGCGGTCGAACCCGAGGATGGGCGCGCCCCCGTACTGGTTCCAGTCGGTGATGTCCTTGATGCGCTGGATGCCGCTGGACAGCATGGCCAGGCCCGCGCGCCAGCGCAGGCTCTCCTTGTAGGCGTACTGGGCCAGCTCCACCACGGTCTCGTGCACGCCCTCCAGCATCTTCAGGCACACGTTGCCCACGAAGCCGTCCGTGACGATGACGTCCGCGGTGCCCTTCGGGATGTCGATGCCCTCCACGTTGCCGATGAAGTGGATGTCCTTCATCTCCGACAGCCGCGCGTGCGCCTCCACCACCCGGGGCGGGCCCTTCTGGGGCTCCACGCCGTTGGACAGGAGCGCCACCTTGGGCCGCTCGTTGCGGGAGATGATGCGCGCGTAGTTCGAGCCCATGACGGCGAACGTCACCAGGTCATCCGCGGTGGCCTCCACCGTCGCGCCCACGTCGAGGATGAGGGAGAACGGGTCCTCCTTCGCGCCGCGCACCGAGCGCGTGGGGTACACCGTGGCGAGCGCCGCGCGGCGCACCCCGGGGATGAGCTGGAAGTGACGCGCGCACGCGAGCACGCCCGCGCCCGTGTTGCCCGCGGACACCAGCGCCTGCGCCTCGCCCTCGGCGACGAGCCGGGCCGCCACCGCCACCGAGGCGTTGGGCTTGCGCGCCAGCGCCTCGCCGGGCTTCTCGTCCATGCCCACGAAGTCCGAGGCGTGCTGGACGGAGATGCGCTCGCCGTTGTGCTTCGTCTCCGCGAGCGCGTTGTCGATGAGGGTGCGGTCCCCCACCAGCAACGCATGGATGTGCGGTGAGTCCAGGGAGAGCTGCGCGGCGCCGCGCACCACCTCCGCGGGCCCATGGTCCGTCCCCATCACGTCGAAGGCAATCGTCACGGGCTGCGGCTGCTTGACCACCATGGCCTCCATCTTACGACCTTTGTTGGGCCCTCGCGCCTGCCATTCTTGCCTGCCCCACCAACGAGGCGGCCACCAGGGCCCCCACGACGAGCATTCCCGCCGCCGTGCCGTACGGCGCCCCGGGCCCCAAACGGGTGAAGAGCCACCCGCCCAGCGCCGGGCCCACGATTCTCCCCAGCGAGCCCGCCGCCTGGAAGCCCCCCAGGGCCGCGCCCAGCCGGTCCGCCGGCGCGTGGAGCGACACCAGCGCGGACAGGCACGGGTTCGTCAGGGCCGAGCCCACCGCCAACAGCCCCATCACGGGGAACAGCCACCCGTACGTGGGCGCCACCGGCAACAGCGCCAGTCCCATCGCCGTCACCGCGAAGCCCGCCAGGGCCACCCGCGCCTCCCGCCCGGAGCCGCCCCCCTCCTTGCCCACCAGCCGGCGCACCACCCCACCCTGCACCAGCGCGCTCAGGATCCCCACCACGGCGAAGAGCCAGCCGGCGCGAAGGCTCGCCTCCCTCAGCACCGCCGCGTCCGTGCGCACCGCGTGCAGGAACAGCCCTCCCTCCTCCAGCGCCACCGGCCCCGAGGAGAGGAAGCGCGTCAGCAGGTAGACGGAGAAGGTGCCCTCCATCTGGGCGAAGGCCGTGGTGAACAGCAGCATCAGCACCAGGCACTTCGCGACGACGGGCAGCCGCAGCGCCTGGGAGACGCCCTTGAGCGTGCGCGCGTGGCCCTCCGGCCCGCCCGGCGCGCGCGACTCCGGCAGGAACAGGTACGTGCAGACCAGGTTCACGGCCACCAGCCCCGCGGCGAACAGGCCGATGGCCAGGTTGCCGCCCCACGCGCCCAGAAAGCCCCCGAGCGCGGGCCCCAGCACGAAGCCCAGCCCGAAGGCCGCGCCGATGACGCCCATCCCGCGCGCCCGCTCCTCCGGCCTGGTGATGTCCGCCACCACCGCCTGCGCCGTGGCGATGTTGCCGCCGGAGATGCCGTCGATGACGCGCGCCAGGAACAACAGCGGCAGCGAGTGCGCCACGGCGAACAGCAGGTAGCCCAGGAGCGAGCCCACCTGGCTGGCCAGGAGCACGGGCCTGCGGCCGTACCTGTCCGACAGCCGCCCGAGCACCGGCGCCGCGATGAGCTGCATCAACGAGAAGACGGAGATGAGCAGCCCCACCGTGAACGGCGACGCCCCGAACTTCACTCCGTACACGCCCAGCTGCGGAATCAGGATGCCGAACCCGATGAGGTCCAGCGACACGATTCCGAAGACGACGCGCAGTGACGCCGTCCGGCTCACCCGTAGCTCCCTTTGCCTGAAATGAAAAACCGCCGGAGCGCGGAAGATAGCGCTCCGGCGGTCGAAAAGGCGCTCCGTGCGAGCCCCCCGCGACGATTCGACGCGGGGCCTCCCGCTACTGGGCCTCCGCCGACTGGACGTTGCGGTTCGCCGAGTCGCGGTCGATGCAGCCCTTGGTCAGCGTGTACTGGTACGTGCCCAGCTCGTCGCGCCAGTACTCACCCTCGTACGGCCAGTAGAGCTGGTCGTCCGCCACCGCCACGGAGAAGCGGTACTTCTTGACGATGGCCGTGCGGCCGCCCGCCTTGAGCTGCTCCTCCAGGAACTCCTTCTCCTTCGTGGTGGTCTCGAACTTGATGCGCAGGCCGTTGGCGAGCAGCTGCTTGAGCGCCACGAGCTCCGTCTCCAGCTTGCCCTTGGCCATGATGCCGGCCTTGGAGATGAGGCTCAGGCGCTGCACCTTCAGCTCCTCCAGCAGCTGCTTGGACAGCTCGGAGTACTTGAAGGTGTCGCCGCGGCTGGCGAAGGCGTCCATCTCCCCCTCCAGCTCGAGGATGGAGTCGTTCGTCTTGCGCAGGTCCTGGTCCGTGAGGGCCAGGCGGAGGATGCGCTCCAGGATGAGGTCGGTGTCGTTCTTCTCCAGCCCCTCCTTGTTCTTCTTCTGCACGTCCGCCAGCACCGAGTAGTAGGCCGAGGCCTCCATGTCCTTCTTCACCAGGCCCTCGAGCTGGTCATGCACCGGCAGGTACGTGCGCTCGAAGTCCTGGAGGATGATGTTCGACTCGCGGTAGCGGCAGTTCTCGTAATAGATGACCGCCTTGAGGATGAGCGCCTCCGGGAAGTACTCCTCGCGGAAGAAGGGCGACGACAACGTAATCAGGTTGCCCAGCGCCTGCTCGTACTGGCCCACGCGGTAGTTGGCCCAGCTCGACTCGAAGAGCGACTCCAGCCACTGCGTGTTCCCGCGCTCCACCTTGCCCAGGTAGAACAGCGCGTAGCGGTTCTGCTGCATGCCGTAGTGCGTCCGGGCCAGCTGCATGAACGCCAGCTCGCGCAGGGACTTGTCCGCCTTGGCCTGGTCCGCGGACTTGCCGGCCACCGGGCGGGTGAGGCGCACCACCTCCTTCATCGCCTCCACCGACGCGAGCATCTCGCCGTTGCCGCGCTTGGACGCCGCGTCCTTCTGACGGCTGCCGTTGCGGAAACTGGCGATGCCGTCCAGGTAGCGCGCGCGGGGATAGAACGCGTCCGTCTTCGGGATGAGCAGCGTCAGCCGCTTCACCTCGGCGAAGCTCTTGTCCGCGTCCGCCGTCTGGCCCACCTGGTCCAGCGCGCGGCCGCGCACGAAGTGGTAGCGCGCCAGCAGGTACCGGAACTCGTTGCGGTACTTCTCCGGGAACTCCTGGTTCGCGTGCCGGGCAATCTCATCGAGGATGACCGTCTCGTTCTTCGTCTTGCGGCTGATGAAGAACAGCCACTCCAGGCTCGTCTTGAAGAACTTGGTCGAGGGCCCCAGCGAGAGGATCTTCGAGAACTCGCCGAGCGACGAGTGGTACATGCCCATGCGGTAGAGCGACTTGGCCAGCACGTAGCGCGCCTCGGTGTGCAGCCCCGCCAGCTTCGGGTCCGCCAGCAGCTCGTGGGCCGCCATGGAGGCCTTCTCGTACTCGTCGTTCTTGAAGAGGCTGACCGCCACGTCCAGGCGCTGACGGTCCGCCGTCTTGCCCGACACGTCCACCGCGTCGAACGACATGGTGGGCGCCGGAGCCTTGGGAGCCTCCTGCTGCGTCAGGTCCAGCCCGAAGCCACCGGCGCTGTCCTGCGCCGGAGGGGCCGCGGGGGTGGGCGCCGGAGGCGGCGTCGCGGGCGTGGAGGTCGTCGCGGCGGGCGTCGCCGCCGCCGGAGCCGTGACGGCCGAGGGAGCGGCCTCCACCGGCGCGGGGATCGGCTCGTCCTCGGGAGCCTCCACCAACGCGGGAGCGGTCTTGCCGCGCCCGTTCTTCTTCTTGCCCTTGGCGGACTTGGAGCCCTTGGCGGACTTGGAGGAGGTCGCGCCCTTCTTCTTCTTCTTGGACTTGGACTGACCGCCCAGGTCCAGACCCTCGAAGCTCTGGGCGTAGGATGGAGCCGTCCACGCGAGCGCGAGCCCGAGGACGGCGAGACGGATGAGCCTGAAGGAACGCATCATGACTCGGGGTTGGACGAGGGGAAGAAGAAGGACACACCCAGCTCGAACATCAGCTGGTTGCGCAGGTAGCTGTCGGAGGTGCGGCTCTTCTCCACGTAGATGAGGTCGCGCACCTCGGTGCGCAGCGACACCCAGCGGTTGAAGAAGAAGCGCAGGCCCACGCCCACGTTGCCGCCGGGCGTCAGGTAGTCCTTCGCCAAGAGGCCCGTGGTGTCATCCAGGTCCGGGCCCCGGTACTGGACGACGGACGCGCCGACGACGCCGTAGAGGTCGAAGTGGACGAACTTCTCGGCGAGCAGCGACAGCTTGCCGTAGATGGGCGCCCACTGGAGGTCCACGCCCCCCATGAGCTTGAGCTGCCCGGGCGCCTGACCGTCCAGGTCCTTCATCGTCGGAGACGAGCAGCCCCGCGTGGAGCCGTCCGTGCCGTCGGAAAAGGTGCAGATCTGCGCCGCGCCCGCCACCGACGTCAACGCGTAGCCCAGCCGCAGGCTGACGCCGAGCGTCTCCATGGGGTGGTAGGTGAGCGTGCCGCCGAAGATGTACTTGGTGAAGAAGGCGTCGCGCAGCGACACCGTCGCGGACGGGCTGAACTCGAAGCGCCCCTTCTTCAGGAACACGTGACCGGACACCGGACGCACCCGCTCACGCAGGGGCCCCAGGCGGTCCTTGTCCACTTCCGACACGTCGCCGGCCTCCTCCTCCTCGGAGGCCTGCGCGTGCGCGAGCACCGGCGCCGTCAGACACAGCGCGAGCAGCCAACGGAAGACGGGCTTCATTCCGCGTCCCTCCCCGTCGAACGGAAGGGCAGGAACAGCGAGATGCCGGCGTTGAGGGTCATGACGTTCTGCACGGCGCCCTTGGCGCTACCCAGGGGCTGATCCACGTAGGAGGTGTTGATGAGCGCCACGTTCACCGCGATCCAGTCCTGGGCGACGAAGCGCATGCCCAGGCCCAGGTCCGCGGCCGGGTTGAGCCCGCGGCCCGGCAGGGACGAGGTCTCCGTGTTCACCACGCCCGCGCCCGCCAGCAGGTAGCCGTCGAAGTGGAGGATGGAGTTGAGGAACGCCACCTTGCCGTACAGCGGGCTCCACTCCACGTCGCCCATGGCGGACCACTGGGGCACCGAGTTGTAGATCTTGCTGTTGAAGGTGCGCTTGGCGGTGCGCACGTCGTCGGACGGCACCACCTGCATCACCGAGCCGCGCGCGGAGATGGCCAGCGTGTCCGCCAGGTAGTACGCGCCTCGCACCGACGCGCCCACCTTCGAATAGAACGGATCGTTGACGGAGATGCTGATGAGCGGCGTCAGCTCGAACCGGCCCTTCTTCCGGTACACCTTGCGCTGGACGCTCTTCACCCGGTCCTCCTGGGTGATGTCCGTCAGCGGCATCAAGGCCTCGGGAGGCGGGGCCTCCTCCTCGACGGGGCGCGTGGCCGTGCTCGCGGGCGCGGCCTCCTCCGCCGGCGGTGGCGTGGTGGACTCTTCCGACTTGGGCTGGGTCTCTTCCGTGAGGTCGAGTCCCATGCCCTCCTGGCTCTGCGCGGATGCCAGACCAGGCACCAGGCACAGCGCGAGCAGCAACGTGTGGCGATTCAAACCGGGGGCTCCGTGGGGGAGGGGGGGAAAGACTCCACCGGGGGGTTCAGCGCGACTCTTTCTGCTTCGCCATCCTATCGGTCGTATTCCCGAGCGGCAACCGCCCTTGTGATGCCTGTCTGCCCTGTATCTCTCCGGTATTCCTGCACAATTCCAGGGCGGACAGTGCGACTCGAGGGTCGTTGGCACGGGGAGGTGCTGTGCTACCCTGGGGAGCGCTGAGCGTGGCCCCTCCACGCCCCTCCCCCCTTTTGAAGAGGTCTCATGAAGATGTCCGTCCGAGCCGCGTTCCTCGCGACCACCGTGTTCGTGCTGGCGGGATGCAAGGTCAGCAGCGAAATCGGCAAGCCCTGCACCCTGGTGCGCAAGGCGGCCACGCCGCAGGAGGAGGCCGAGTATCCGACGGGTGCGGTGCCGGTCCTGGAGAGCGAGGTGGCGGATCGCCAGGACTTCATCTCCTTCGGCTCCGTGGAGTGCGAGGACCTCATCTGCGTGCGGGATCAGGAGTACCCGCGAGCCCGCACGGAGGAAGGTGAAGTGAACCTGACGGCGCCGGCGCGCGGCTACTGCAGCAAGCCCTGCATCGACGGGGCGAGCGCCAGCGCGTGTGAGGTGAAGGACACCACGGACGTGGAGCCCAACCTCCCCAAGCGCATGACGTGCCGCTCGCTGCTGCTGGACCAGGAGACGCTGGAGGCGCTTCGCTCCGCGGACGAGGACTTCTATCGGAACACCTTCGGCGAGAACAACTCGCCCTTCTTCTGCGCCGGGCGCCTGGGCACCTCGCAGGGTGGGTGACACTTTCCGGCGCGGGGGATAGACCTTTTCCCCGCGCTGGTTCGTAAAGGCAGGGCCCGCGTCCTCACGCCCAGGAGCCCTGCCACATGAATCGAACGGTCCTCTTCCTCTCCCTGGCCGGAGTCCTGGCCCTCACCGCGCTGGTGTTGGGCCTCCCCCAGGTGGGCGCTCCGAAGACGCAGCCCGTGGTGGTGGTGGAGCCGCCGCCCAGGCCCCCTCCCCTGACGGGCGCGCCCGGCTCGCTGACGATGACCAGCCGCCTGTCGCACCCGTACGTCCCCGCGGGCAGCTCGGAGCTGTTCGCCACGGTGGACCTGATGGGCGCGGAGGTGCCGGGGGCGAAGCGCAGCCCGGTGAACCTGGCGCTGGTCATCGACCGGTCGGGCTCCATGAGCGGCTACAAGCTGGCGCAGGCGAAGCAGGCCGCGCGGCACCTCATCGGGCTGATGCGGGAGGAGGACCGGCTGGCCATCGTCCACTACGGCTCGGACGTGAAGAGCCTGCCGGCGGCGCTCGCCACGCCCGCGCAGCGCGAGCGGATGCTCCAGTACGTGGACGGCATCTGGGATGACGGCGGCACCAACATCGCCGCGGGCCTGTCCGCGGGCCGCTTCCAGTTGTCCACCGCGCAGTCCTCGTTCCGCGTCAACCGCCTCATCCTGATGAGCGACGGGCAGCCCACGGAGGGAATCACCGACGACGAGGGCCTCGAGCGCCAGGTGCAGGAGCTGCGCGCGTCCGGAATCACGGTGAGCGCCATCGGCGTGGGCACCGACTTCAACGAGGACCTGATGCAGGCCTTCGCCGAGTACGGCGCGGGCGCGTACGGCTTCCTCGAGGACGCAAGCCAGCTGGCCGCCCTCTTCCAGAAGGATTTGCAGCAGGCCTCCACGACGGTGGCGCGCGGCGTGACGCTCACCTTCACGCTGCCGTCCGGCACGTCGCTGGGCGAGGTGATGGGCTACAACGCGCGGCAGTCCGGCAACCAGGTGACGGTGTCGCTGCCGGACTTCTCCGCCGGCCAGCTGGAGCGTGTCGTCGTCAGGCTGGTGACGACGGGCCAGGCCGTGGGCAGCACCGTGCGCGTGACGGACGTGTCCCTGAGCTACTCGGACCTCATCCGCCAGGCCCCGGTGGAGGACAACGCCGCGCTGTCCGCGGTGGTGACGGACCGGCAGGAGGAGGTCCTCGCGCGCCAGGACAAGGACGCCACGGTGTACGCGGTGCGGGCACGCAGCGCGGCGAACCTCCAGAAGGCCGCCGAGGCCCTGCGTGACGGCCGCCGCGAGGAGGCCAAGGGCTACATCCAGCAGAACCAGGTGATGCTGCAGGAGGCCGGCGCGGTGGCCAGCCCCGCCGCGGTGGCCGCGGACCTGGCCGAGCAGCAGGCGACGCTGGACGAGTACAGCAGCGCCGGCAGCGAGGAGGAGCTGCGCTCGGCGGTGAAGAAGTCCAAGGTGAAGGCCCTGAAGGGCTTCGGCAAGGTGGGCTCCACGTACTGAAGGGCCCACGCATCGCCACCCGGGCAAGCACCCCACCCCGTCCCGCCGCGCGCACGTGGCGAGGCGGGGTGTGTCGCTTCAGGGCGATGGACTCAGTAGCAGAGGTACGAGTCCATCCAGTGGGCGTGCGGGTCCGCGCTCTCGTCGAAGGGCACGGAGATCTTGTTGGCGCAGCGGCCCATCGGCGACCAGACGAAGTTCAGGGCGGAGGTCGGCGGCAGGCAGAGGTAGTTGTCGTTCCACCCCGTCGCCACGCCCTCCCCGTTCATCCAGATGCGCGTGCAGCGCATGCCCGAGATGGGCCCGCCCAGGCTCCAGCGAATCCCGACGTCGCGCTGGGCGCACAGGTAGTTGTCGAGCCACGTGCCCGCCACGTCGGACGTCTCCGTGAGCGCCGTGCAGACCTTCCCCGGCATCTGCCCCGCGGAGGAGAACTCCAGGTTCACCGGCACCTCGTGGTAGCAGAGGTAGTTGTCGTCCCAGGTATAGGGGTCGTCCGCCTCCAGCAGCTGGGTGCACAGGCGCCCCGGCAGCGGGCCCGCCGACGAATAGGAGAACATCGCTTCCGCCTCCGGGGGCACGCACAGGTAGTTGTCGTGCCACGCGTTGTACGCCGGCTCCGCGGACTCGTGGATCTGGGTGCAGCGCATGCCGGGCAGCTCGCCGTTGATGCTCCAGCGCAGGCCGATGTCCTTGTTCGTGCACAGGTGGTTGTCCGTCCATCCTCCCGCGGCGTCGGCCGGCTCGTTCATCGACGTGCAGCTCATCCCCGCGATGGGGCCCGACGCGCTGAACGCCATCACCAGCGGCGCCTCCAGGCAGAGGTAGTTGTCGCTCCACCCGTAGGGGTCCTCGGGCTCGTGGAAGCGGATGCACTCCTTGCCCGGCAGCGGCCCCGTGCTCGACCAGGTCATGGTGAGCGGCGAGTCGTGGGGGACGCACAGGCGCTTGTCGAACCAAAGAGCGGGGTCCCCTCGCTCGGTCATCTCGATGCAACGCAGGTCCGGCCAGGGGAACGTCGTGTCCCCGTCGTACCAGAAGAACCCGAGGTCCGTCGGAGAGCACAGGTAGTTGTCGTCCCAGCCGTGCGGGTCGAAGGTCGCGGCGATGCGCAGGCAGTGCATCCCGGCGATGGGGCCACTCGCGCTGAAGACCACGCCGTGGAAGCTCGTGAACCCGGAGGTCAGGGGCGAGCCCACCGAGCGCTCTGCGGGCGCCGACGGCTCGGGTTCTCCACGCCCCGCCTGACACCCCGGGCCCAACCAGACACAGAGAAGTCCGAGAGCGAACGCTCGATGAACCAGCACGCGATGCAAGGCTCTTTTCATCAGAATAATCTGACATGCCTGTATTACAGGTGGCCAGTCGGAGACTTGGGACGGAACGAAGCGAGCGAGCGCACCCACCGTGCGCACGGGCGTGGCCGGGTCAGTTCCAGGTTGACCGTCGGAATCGCCCGGCCCTATCTCCGCGTTCCTCCAGCCTTCGGCCGGAGAGCGCATGGAGGCGTGGACCGAATGGCGAGCGGCAACACCCCCTGGGTCGGGGTCATCATGGGCGGCAAGAGCGACCTGGAGTACCTGCAGCCGGGCATCGACGTGTTGAAGGAGCTGGGCATCCCCCACGAGGTGCGGGTGGTCTCCGCGCACCGCACGCCGGACTGGATGATGGAGTACGCGTCCACGGCCGAGTCACGCGGGCTGTCGCTCATCATCGCCGCCGCGGGGGGCGCGGCGCACCTGCCGGGCATGGTGTCCGCGAAGACGCTCCTGCCGGTCATCGGCGTGCCCATGCCCACCACGCTGCTCAACGGCATCGACGCGCTGCTCTCCATCGTGCAGATGCCCAAGGGCGTGCCGGTGGGGACGCAGGCCATCGGCAAGCCGGGCGCCGCCAACGCCGCGCTGCACGCCGCGTCCATCCTGGCGCTGAAGTACCCGGAGCTGCGCGAGCGGCTGGCCGCGTGGCGCAAGGCGCGCACCGACGAGGTGCTCGCGCACCGGGAGCTGTCATGAGCCCGCGCGTGGTGCTCCCTGGTGGGACGATTGGCATCCTCGGCGGAGGGCAGCTGGGGCGGATGATGGCGCTGGCCGCGCGCACGCTCGGCTTCCAGGTGCAGGCGTTGGACCCGGACCCGACGTGCCCCTCGCGCTCCGTGGTGGACCGCTGCCTCACCGCGTCCTTCGGGGACATCGCCGCCGCGGAGGAGCTGGCGAAGGGCTGCGACACGGTGACGCTCGAAATCGAGAAGGTGCCGCTCGCCACGCTGGAGGCGGTGGCGCGCCATGCGCCCATGCGGCCGGGCGCGTCCGTGCTGAACATCATCCAGCACCGCGGCCGGCAGAAGGGCTGGCTCGCCAGGGGCGGCTTCCCCGTGGGGCCGTGGCGCGAGGCGCACTCCGCCGAAGAGCTGGCGCAGGCCATCCAGGCGCTGGGCGGGCGGTGCTTCGTGAAGTCCAGCGAGGGCGGCTACGACGGGCGCGGGCAGGTGGAGGTGAAGACCGCGGGTGAGGCCGCCTCCGCGTGGCGTGAGCTGGGTGAGCGCTCCGTCGTCGTCGAGGCCGCGTTGGAATTGGAGTCGGAGCTGTCCGTGCTGGTGGCGCGCAGCCCCAAGGGCGAGCTCGCGGTGTACCCGCCGGCCTTCAACCACCACGAGGAGCGCATCCTCGCGTGGTCGCTGCTGCCGGGCCCCCTGCCGGAGAAGGTCTCCGCGAAGGCCACGGAGCTGGCGCGCGCCATCACCGACGCGCTGCAGGTGGAGGGCCTGTTGGTGCTGGAGCTGTTCCTGCTGCGCGACGGCACGGTGCTCGTCAACGAGCTGGCGCCCCGTCCGCACAACAGCTTCCACTCCACGGAGGTCGCCTGCCTCACCTCGCAGTTCGAGCAGGCGGTGCGCGCGGCGTGCAACCTGCCCCTGGGCTCGGTGGAGGTGGTGCGCCCGGCGGCCATCGTCAACCTGCTGGGCGACCTGTGGCTGCGCGAGGGCGGGCCGCGCTTCGAGGACGCGCTGGCGCTGCCCGGCGTGCGGCTGCACCTGTATGGAAAGCGCGAGGCGCGCAAGGGACGCAAGATGGGACACCTGTCCGCGGTGGGCACCACGCCCGAGGATGCCCTCGCGCGGGTGAAGGCCGCGGCCGCCGTTCTCGGGGTGTGACGCGATGAAGACGAACGCCGCCCGGCTGCTCGACTCGCTGGGCGTGAAGTACTCGCTGCGCGACTACGAGGTCGACCCGGAGGACCTCTCCGCGGAGACCGTGGCCGCCAAGGTGGGCATGCCCGCCGAGCAGGTCTTCAAGACGCTCGTCGCGAGAGGAGACCGCACCGGCGTGTTGATGGCGGTGGTGCCCGGCAACGCGGAGCTGGACCTGAAGGCGCTGGCCCGGCTGAGCGGGGACCGCAAGGTGGACACGGTGCCGCTCAAGGAGCTGCAGCCGCTCACCGGCTACGTGCGCGGCGGCTGTACGGCCATCGGCGGCAAGAAGGACTACCCGGTCTTCGTCGACGAGACGCTGGAGCTGTTCGACGAGGTGGCCGTCTCCGCGGGCGTGCGAGGCACGCAGCTCGTGCTGGCCCCGGCCGACTACCTGCGCGTGACGAAGGGCAAGGTCGGCCCCATCTCGCGCGACAAGGCCTGAGCGCGGGCCTTCGTCAGGTCAGCGAGCCCTGCGCGGGCATGAAGAGCACCTTGCCGGACGTCATGTCCGCGGAGGCGATCTTCACCGCCTCGCCCGCGGACTCGAGCGGCAGCCGCGCGCGCACGGGCGTCTCCAGCTCGCGGCCCACCAGCGCGGGCACGCCCATCAGCGCCTTGAGCTGCTCGCGGCCGAAGCCCCGGCGCGCCCACTCCGACAGCGCGAAGCCGTCCACCGTCTTGCGTCCGAAGATGACGTCGCCCGGGTCGAACCGGCACTCCTGCTCCGACAGCGCGCCGTACACCGTGACGTGCCCGCCCTCGGGCAACGCGCTCAGCAGTTGCCCCGTCAGTCGCCCCGCCACCGCGTCGAAGGCGAGCGTCACCTTGAGCTCGTGACACATGAGCCGCAGTCGCTCCTGGAACTCGGGCTCGTCGCTGCTCAGCACGTGCTCGACGCCCAGGCCGCGAAGGAGCTCCACCTGCTCCTTTCGCCGCACCACGTGCACCATGGCCACGTTCCGACGACGGGCCAGCGAGCCCAGCATCCGCCCCACGCTGCTCGCCGCGCCCGTCTGCGCGAGCGCCACGTGGCCGCCCTCCTTCGCGCGCTCCATCAGCACCCACGCGGTGAAGGGGTTGACGAAGAGGCTGG
This sequence comes from Myxococcus sp. AS-1-15, assembly GCF_020037055.1. Classification (NCBI taxonomy): domain Bacteria; kingdom Pseudomonadati; phylum Myxococcota; class Myxococcia; order Myxococcales; family Myxococcaceae; genus Myxococcus; species Myxococcus sp. AS-1-15. The sequence continues at coordinate 406,511 of NZ_JAIQDF010000004.1, forward strand.
CGCCCTGCTCCACGGAGATGTGGGCGCGCAGCGGGATGCACTGCTGCAACGGAACCACGGCGTACTCGGCCCACAGGCCATCCCCGCCCACCGGGGCCACGCACGCCACGCGGCGCCCCACCAGCAGCTGCCCCGCGAGGCTCCCCGCGGACACCACGGTGCCGCTGCCCTCGAAGCCCGGCACCACGGGCAGCGCGTTGCGCACGCCGTACTGGCCCCGCACGAACTGGAGGTCCGCGGGGTTGATGGGCGAGGCGGCCATGCGCACCAGCACCTGCCCCGCGGTGGGACGCGGCACGGCGCGGGTCTGGACCTGGAGGGACTCGGGGCGCCCGTCATAGGCGTGGAGGACCAGCGCGCGCATCGCCACGGGGACCGGGGGGGTTCTCATTGCGGCAGACCTTTTAATTCGGCCATGCGTGAAAGGGGGAGCCCCTTGCCCTGCCCCCACGCTCGGAGTGTCGATGAACGCCACCATTTTGCAGTTGCACCACCGCGAAGCCTTCGAGCGGACCGTGACGAGGGCGCTGGCCGCGGGCGCGGGCGCGGGGCTGGTGCAGCTCGTCACGGCGAGGCTGGGGGTGCCGTTGCCGTTGGCGTGGCTGGTGCCGGCGGCCGTGGTGCTGGCGTGCGCGCAGGGCGACAAGTGGGACCGCGTGCTGTTGGGAGGACTGGGCGTGTTGCTGACGTCGGTGCCGTATGCGCTGGGGATGGCGCCCGCGTGGACGGTGGCCTGCAGCGCGGCGGCGGCAGGCTCGCTGCTGGTGCGTGCGCGGCTGAGCGAGAAGGGCGTGGAGGGACAGGTGGCGGAGGCGCGCCCCACCCTCGTGCACCTGGGCCTGGGGGCGCTGTTGGGCGCGGGGCTCACGCTCGCGGGCTCGGAGATTGCCCGGGTGTTCTCCGCGCGGCTGGCGGACCTGGCCACGCCCGCGCTGCTCGCGGCGGGGGCGACGGGAGCCATCCTGGGGCTCTTCGTGGGACTGAGCTCGGTGGCCGCGCACCTGGCGCTCACGGCGGACCCGGTGGAGGCGCGCGCGGAGGAGCTGATTCCTCGGCTCGCGGGGGACTTCCGGACGCAGTGCGAGCGGGCGCTCGCGCTGTATCGCCAGTGCGGGCAGTCGCTCGCGTTGTTGCCGCGAGAGCCCGCGCGCGAGGAGCTGGCCCGCACGCTGGCGCGCATCACCCGCGACGCGGTGGAGCTGGCCTCCGAGTGGGCGGGCGTGGAGTCCCAGCTCGAGGAGCGCGCGCAGGCGGAGCTGCGGGCCGAGCGTGAGGAGCTGGAGCGCGCCGCGCGCGCCACCACGGACGCGGTGGCCCGCAGGCAGCTGGAGGCGGCCGCCGCGTCGCTCGCGGAGGAGGTGGAGCGGCTGGGGGAGCTGAAGGTGCGGCGTGAGCGAATCCTCGCGAGGCTGCGCTCCGAAGTGGCGTTGCTGGAGCGCGCGCGCGTGGCGCTGTTGTCGCTGCGCAGCGGACAGGCGCAGCTCAAGGCCGCGGAGCTGTCATCTCTCGCGCGACGCTTTCGCGCGCTGTCCTCCGTGCAGTGGGAAGAGGGGCAGGGACTGGACGCCGTGGCCTCGCAGGCCACCCTCGCGCATGTCCCGGAACCCGTCCAACCTGTCGGGGAGGAGGCTCCTTCGGAGGCCCGAACCGCTCGGATTCGTACGTCCTGAGCGTGGAATTCCCGGATATCGAACACGGGTAGAGGGGGGAACGGGCGCTGTCTCGCACGCTGAGTGGTGGTTGTGGTGGTGGTTCGCAGGCATGAACTGTAGACGTGGGTAGCGTCAGGTAACATTTGCCCCGTCATGACCCACCCCCTCGTCCGACAGCCCGGTCTGATTCCCCTCTGGTTGTGGAACGGCACCGAGCCTGGGGTGACCTCCGCGTTCCAGCCCATCGTGGATCTGCGCACGGGAGAGGTCATCGGGTACGAGGTGCTGTCGCGCGGACAGGGCTCGCTCGAGTCACCGCACGAGCTGTTCACGCACGCGCGGGTCTCCGGCTACACGTGGGAGCTGGAGCGCGCGTGCTGGACATCGGCGCTGCGCTGCATCTCGAAGCTGCCGGAGGACCAGCGTCGCGCGCCGTTCTTCTTCAACGTGAGCCCGGATGTGCTGAGTGATCCTCGCTTCGGGGATGGCTCGACGCTGGCGCTGTTGGAGCGGCATGGGTTGGGGCCTCGGCATCTGGTGCTGGAGATCACCGAGAAGGCGGTCATCGAGGATGGCGCGCTGTTGCAGCGGCTGACGCGGGAGTGCGCGGCGCAGGGCTTCGGGCTCGCGCTGGATGACTTCGGCGCGGGGCACTCGGGGCTGGTGACGCTGGTGCACTGCGTACCGCGCTTCATCAAGCTGGACCAGGCGCTGGTGCGGGACATCCATCTGCACGCGTACCGGCAGCACCTGGTGAAGTCGCTGGTGGACTTCTCGTCGAGCGTGGACGCCATCCTCATCGCCGAGGGCGTGGAGACGTGGGAGGAGATGACGGTGCTGCTGCGGCTGGGCATCCGTCACGCGCAGGGCTACCTGCTCGCGCGTCCGACGCCGAGCCCCATGCGTCCGGCCGAGGCGTTCGAGTCGCGGCGGCGCGAGGCGATGCGCGCCCTGCTCCTGCGTGAGCGCGCGGATGACACGACGGTCGGAGGGCTGGTCATCCGGCGCGCGACGGTGGATGTGTCCGCGACAGTGGACACGGTGAACGACGTGTTCCGCGACGCGCCGCAGGCGGACCACGTGGTGGTGCTCGAGGGTGCTCGGCCCCGGGCGCTGGTGACGCGGCGGAACCTCGCGTCATGGGTTCCCGGCAGTGCGGTGCATGCGCCCTCGCTCATCATCGAGGACCAGGTCGCGGTGACGGCGCTCGTGGGGCTCGCGATGGCGCGGCCTCCGGAGGCGGTCTACGAGCCGGTGGTCGTCACGGATGCGCAGGGACAGTTCCTGGGCACCGTGACGATGAAGCAGTTGCTGCTGCGCGCTACGGAGCTCGCCGAGCGCCCCGCCGCGAAGTAGCAGCGGGACTGCGCGGACACACGGAGTCCGACGCGCCAAAGCCGCGACCGCGCGTCGCAGCGCGACAAGGCGACGCCGCTCGCGAGGCGTCACCACCTGAAACCAGATGCTCGACCCTCGGTAGCACCGGCGCGTGTTCGCGCCTCGGCGCGTCTTCGGAGTTCAGCGGTCACGAACTCGATGGAGCCCCTACGCTCCGCCGAGGTGAAGGACCTCCGTCCGCGTGAGCGTCACCCGCCTTCGCCGATGACGCTCACGCGTGAGGCCACGAGCCCCGCGACTTACTCCCACGCGAGGTGCAGCCGGCCGTCCTCGAAGATGAGGCCCGCGTCCTCGAGCCCCGTGGAGCCGTTCTCCACCGAGGGCAGCACGTTCGTCGGCGGCGCCAGCAACGTGTCGCGCCCCTTCGTGAAGCCCTGCTCGCGAACCAGCGCCATGTACGCCCGCCCCAGCGCCAGCGCCCGCTCACGCGACGGCGTCAGCAGCCACGCCAGGTCCTTGTCTCCCCCCACCGAGGCCCGACGCACGGAGGTCTCATCCACCTTCCCGTCCGCGAAGAAGCGCGCGAGCAACTCCTCGTTGGCGCGGAACTCGTCGCCGCCCTTCACCCGCTCGAAGTACGTGAGCACCTCCGGCTTCGCGTGCCCCGCCTGCGGCACGTCCGCGATGCCACGCAGGTCCTGGTGCCGCCACCCTTCCCTCCCCGGCACCTTGCGCGGGAAGCCGAAGGTCTGGTCCACCGTCACCCCCAGGTTCGTGTGACAGCCCATGCAGAACACGTGCTCCTCCATCGTCTGCACGCGCAGCCGGCCCTTCGCGTCCTCGATGAACCCCTGCAGTCTCCAGCCGAACTCGTTGATGAGCCCCAGCTCCGGCGTGCCCGGGAACGCGGGCAGCCGGTTGCGCATCTTCTTCTCCTGCTCCGCGCCGTAGAACGCCATCACCTGGTCGCCGGCATACTCCTCGTCCTTGCGCGAGTAGCGGACCTCCTTCATCCGCGCGGACAACAGCGCGGGCGCATCCGGGTCCACGTACCGCACGGTGTGCAGGAACTCGACACCGCGCGGGTAGAAGTCGCGCCGCACCTTCACTTTCGCAGCGGCCCCCGCGTAGTGGGTCGGCAGTCCGCGCACCACCTCCACACCCCGGGCCAGCACTCCATCTCCATCCAGGTCCACCCCACCCGCGCGCTCGTCCACCGGCTCCACCCGGCGTCGTGACTTCGCCGCGTCCAGCAGCGCCGGGTCCACCGTCATCGCCGCCTCCAGGATGGCAAGGTTGAGCCGATACACCTCGCGCGACGGCTGTCCTCCCGCATCGCGACGGAACGCGTCCGGGAGGAAGAAGCCGTGGCCATCCTTGTGGTGCGTGGAGCGCGTGTCCAAGCTGACCATGTCGCCGGGCGCGGGCGACGCGAAGTCGAGCGCACGCGGCGCACCGGCCTGCATGCCGGGCACGGTGGGGACCCAGTTGTTCTTCGACGTCCACAATCCCTCAGGGGTCGCCGTAGACACCCTGCACGTCCTTCTCGCCCGTGAAGATGGTGACCCATGGCGTCTGTCCACCCGAGTCGTTGGAGTGCGTGCCCAACACCAAGCCCTCGGGCAAGGGCGCACCGAAGTCATCGGTGTCCACGATAGACAGCCGCATGCCCACCATCTTGACTCCAGTGGGATGGAGCACTCACCATGTCGCCATGCGGTGGGTACTCGTTGGTCTGCCATCAATTGCGGCTGGCTTTGTCGCAGCGTATCGGGTGAGCGGTAACGACCCATGGGGGCTCATCGAAGCCATCGCTTTCGGCGTTGTTGCTCTCACCGCTACCACCGGCATCTTGATCGCGTACGGTATCGGTCGGCTCGCATACGATTCTGCCCGTACATTTGTCAGCGCCTTTCGTATGGGATACCGAATGGGTGGGGCCGTTGACAACCGACCATCTCCGTCGCCCCGGCGAGAGTTGCCGACTCCGCTGTGGCACGGGGACCCGCTGCATCGGAATGCAATTTCGCCGAGCGACCATGCGAAGCGGTTGAAGAACATCGCCCGAAGTTGATGAATCTTCAGCCCGTGAGTCCCATTGCCGGGGAGCGCCAACACTCCGCCTCAGCCGCCTGTCTCGACGAGGGAGAGTTGGTAGCGGGTTTACAGCCAAGCGGCCATCGAATCGGCCACGCGTTGCGGTCCACCGTCACCCCCCGGGGCTCCATCCTCGCCGGGCGCGCCATCCTGACCATCCTGCCCGTTCGCGCCAGCGGGGCCCGTGTCCCCCTCACAGGCGACGAAGGACAACGAGCTGCCCAGAAGCACCGCACCGGTCGCGAGCCGCAACAGACGAGAAGACATGAGCCACTTCCTCCAGGGGTTCGCGTCGCGCTCGCATGCGGGCGAACGGACGCGAGCGCATCCTGAGGAGGCTGTGTGGCGACGGCTTGTTCAGTGCGTCACTTCTTCATCACGTCACGGCCCCATGACGTCACGCGCGAGCAACGTCGCGCGCGTCACGGGTCGATGCGGAGGTTGGACACGCCCTCGAACTCCACCGGCGAGCCCTTGCGCAAGCCGACCTTCTCCGCCCAGCCGCCCGGAACCTCCAGCACGTACTGGCTGGGCGCGCCCACCGAGCGCGTCTCCATCGACCTGGGCACCGCGCGCGACACGATGCCCGCGATGCGCAGGTCCGCGGTGATGAAGATGATGTCCAGCGGGATGAGCGTGTTGCGCATCCAGAAGCCCTGCATCGACTCCTGGGGGAACAGGAACAGCATCCCCTTGCCCTCGGCGAACTCCGTGCGCCACATCATCCCGCGCTCTCGCGAGTCGCGCGTGGCGGCCACCTCCACCTCCACCCGATGCACCCCACCGAAGGCGTCCTTGAGCCGCACGTGCGCGCGCGGCAGCGTGGGGCCCACGTAGTCCTTCGCGGTGACGTCGGTGACGGGAGGCTTCACGGGCGCGGGAGGCGTGGACGAGGGCTGCCGGCCCTGCGCCTCCTGCTGACAGGCGCAGAGCGCGAGCGACAGGAGGACCAGGCCGAGCCGACGGGAGGTCTTCATGGGTGCTGGGGGTGCAGCGGCTTGTTGAGCAGCTTCTCGGTCAGCTCGGGCCCCAGGCTGTCGGACATCAGCCGCTCCACCACGGTCTCGAACTCCACCCGCTGCGTGTCGCTGCTGTAGATGAACCGGATGCCCATGCCCGGCTCGTCGCCGTCCGCCTTGGACCAGACGACCTCGCCCAGCAACTCGAACGGCGCCTCCCGGTGGGGCACCGTCAACTTGAAGAGGAAGCGCGTGCCGATGGGCAGCGGCTTCTTCGTCTTGATGAACGTGCCGCCCTTGCTGATGTTCTTCGTGTAGTCCGCGAAGAACGAGTTGAGCTTCTTGTAGTCGACCTTCAGCTCGATGGGCGCGCGCCCGTGCTGGCGGTGCTCGGGACCTGTCTTCTGTTCGGACATGCGGCCCGGGAGTATAGGGGAGGCCATGGAGCAAGTCCTCACCCGTGCCCGCGCCTTGATGCGTCGCCCGGCCGTCCTGGCCCCCCTGCTCCTCCTGGCGGGCGGAGGCTCGACGCTCGTCCTCCTCCCCCTCTTCGGCGTCCCCGGCTTCGAGCTGGGCCTGGCCCTGGCCATCGCCGTGGGGCTGCTCGGCGGGGGGACGGGCGTGGCCGCCGCCGCCCAGGAGCGTCGGATCCTCCTCGGCCAGGAGCCCCGCCCCCCCGGCGCCCTCCGCCCGGACGCCCCCGGCACCGCCGTGACCCGCGCCCTGGGTGCGGCCCTGGTCCTCAACGTGGCGGCGCTGGTGCCCCCCTTCCTCACCTCCACCGTCTTCGCGTGGCTACGCACGGCGTGTGATCCATTCGAGCTGGTGGGTTTCTATCCCATGCTCACCCTCCCCTCGGCCGTGCTGGCCTCGGCCTCGGGGGTGCTGTGTGGCCTGGGGGCCCGCCGTCCCTCCCGGGGCGTGGGGATGCATGTGCTCCTGGTCCTGCTGTCGCTGGTGCCCACGGTGTGGCCCATCGTCGCCGGGCCCCAGGTCTTCGCCTTCAACCACTACCTGGGACATCTCCCCGGCCCCCTCTACGACGAGGCGCTGGTGATGACGCCCGCGCTCGGCTGGTTCCGGCTGGAGACGCTCCTGTGGGCCTGGGTCCTCGCGGGCCTCGCCGCCGCGTTCCTCCAGGTGGACTCGGGGCACCTGTCGAGAGCCGCCCCGCGCGTGGGCGTCCTGGTGGGGCTGCTGCTGCCCGCCGTGGCCATCGGCTTCCTGGAGGTGAAGGGGCCCCAGCTGCGCACCCGGATGACGGACGCGTACCTGGCCGAGACGCTGGGCGGCGTGCGCGACACGGAGCACTTCCGGCTGCACTACCCCCGGGGCAAGTCGCGCGAGGACGTGGACCGGATGGCCCGCGACATGGAGTTCCGCTGGACACAGGTCCAGCGCTTCCTGGGCGTGGCCCCCACCGAGCGCATCCGCGTGTGGCTGTATCGCAACGAGGAGGAGAAGCAGCGGCTGGTGGGCGCCGGCCGCACGCAGTACGCGAAGCCCTGGCGCCACGAGCTGCACATCCAGGACAAGCCCTTCCCCCACTCCACGCTGCACCACGAGCTGGCCCACGTCATGGCCGCGCCCGCTGGCAGCGGTCCCTTCCGCGTCACCACGCGCCTGGGCCTGTGGCCCCTCATGGGCGTCATCGAGGGGTTCGCCGTCGCCGCGGACGGCCCCGCGCAGGGGGACCTCACGCTGCACCAGTGGGCCGCGGGCATGCGCCGTCAGAAGCTGGCGCCCGACATGCGCAAGCTGATGGGGCCGGAGGGCTTCTACCAATCCGCCCCCGCGCGCGCGTACACCGTCGCGGGCTCCTTCCTCCTGTACCTCGCTGACACCTATGGCTCGGACAGGCTGCGCGCGCTCTACGCGCACGCGGACTTCCAGGAGGCCTATGGGCGGCCCCTCGACGAGCTCGTCGGTGAGTGGGAGCGACATGTCGACGCCCTGCCCCTGGACGACGCCGCCGTGGCCCGCGCCTTCGCGCGCTTCCGCGCTGGCAGCCTCTTCAGCCGCGCCTGTGCGCGCGAGGTGGCCCGCCTCACCGAGCCCGCCCGCGCCTCGCTCGTGACGGACCCGTCGGACGCGCTGGAGCGCTACACCCGCGCCGCCACCCTCCAGCCCGAGGAGCCCGCCTACCGCCTGGGCGAGGCCGCCGCCCTCTCCGCGCTGGAGCGCTACGACGAAGCCACCACCGTGCTCACCACGCTCGCGGGCAAGGTGAAGGGCCAGAATGTCTCCGAGGCCGAGGTGGCCATGGCGCTGGCCGACGTGGAGACCCGGCGCGAGCGACCCGAGCAGGCCCGCGCGCACCTGGACACGGTGCTAACCCTGGACGCCACACCGGATTTGACGCGCACCGCCCAGGTGAAGCTCGCCGCGCTGGAGTCCACGGCGCGCCGCGCCGGCATCGACGCGTACTTCCTGGCGCCCAAGGAGGAGCTGCGGCTCCTGCTCCTGTCGCGCGCCCTGCAGGCCCTGCCCTCGGACCCGTACCTCAACTACCTGCTGGGCCGCAGGCTGCAGCAGGTGGGCTCCCCCGTCCTGGCCGGCGAGTCGCTGCAACGTGCGCTGTCGGACGATTCGCTGCCCCTGTCCCTGCGCCGCGAGGCCTTGCGCCTGAAGGTGGAGGCTTCCTATCTCTCGGGCGACTGCGGCGCGGTGCGCCACGAGGTGGGTGTCCTCCCGGACTTCGGCACGGCCTTCAAGGCCACCGCCCTGGAGTGGGTGGAGCGGTGTGATTTCGAGGAGAAGACCTTCCGGGGCGTGCTCGTGCCACGACAGGCTTTCCGCTAGCCGCGCTTTCCGCTAGGCAGGCAGCCCACACAGCGGCGACGAGCCAGGTCATCAGGAGGGAAGCGATGCGGTTCGAGACGAGGCAGCGAATCCAGGGGACGGTGGACGAGGTGGAGCGCGCGCTCCTCGACGAGCGGTACTTCGAGTTCCTGCTCAAGCACCATGGCGTGCTGCTGGAGCTCCAGCCGCTCGAGGTGAAGGCCGAGGGTGACGTGGTCCGCCGCCGGGTGCGCTACCGCCCCAAGCCCGTCATCGAGAGCATCGGCCCCAAGCGCGTGCCCCCCGAGTGGTTCGCCTTCATCGAGTCGTCCACCTACGACAAGCGCCGCAAGGAGCTCACGTTCACCAACGTGCCCACGTCCCACACCATCTCCAAGATGCTGGTGAACACGGGCACGCTGCGCTTCCGTGATTTGGGCGCGGGCCAGACGGAGCGCTCGCTGGACGGTGAAATCTCCCTCAAGCTGCCCTTCCTGATGAAGCCCCTGGCGCTCATCGGCGAGAAGGTCATCCAGGGCGAGGGCCTGAAGATCCTCGACAACGAGATTCCCGTCCTCAACCGCTTCATCTCCGAGGTCATCCGCAAGGGCTGAGGCACGCGAAGTGCAGGCGGGGCCGTGGGGAATGGGTTGACTTCCTCCGCATTGTCTTCGTAAGGCCCCGCCATGCTCTACCGCTTCCTCGCCATCTGCGCCCTGACCCTCCTGGCCGCCTGCGCTCCGAAGCGCATCCCCGGCACTGAAATCGACGACACCGACGAGACCCGCGCCATTTTGGCAGTGATGGAGGCCTATCGGTCTGCCATCGAGGCACGCGACGCCCACGCCATCCAGGCGCTGGTGTCGAAGGACTTCCGCGAGGACGCCGGCACGCCGAGTGATCCCGAGGACGACCTCACCGCGGCGAACCTGGGCCCGTACCTGGAGACGCTCTTCCCGCAGCTCCAGTCGCCCAAGGTGGAGATGGAGGTGCGCAAGGTCCAGGTGGGCAAGGACATCGCCACGGCCATCTACTACTGGAAGCTGAACTTCCGGATGCCCGGCCTCACCTCGCGCCCGCAGAAGGAGGCGGAGCTGGAGCAGATGGTGTTCCGGCTCGAGGGCAACCAGTGGAAGATCCTCACCGGCATCTGAGGTCTCACAGCCCCAGGAGCGCCGCGTAGCCCTGGGGCCCCATGGCCGTGAGCGCGCGGGCCCGGGTCAGGTAGGTGCGGTAGTCCTTGCGCACCAGCTTGTCCGCGGGCAGCGCGGACAGGTGGTAGTCCCGGATGCGGCTCGCGGTGAAGCGCACCGCCCCGAAGAGCGCGTGGCCGAAGAGGCTCTCGCGCTCCACCGGGGCCAGCGGGCGGACATCCTGGTAGCCGCGCAGCAGCGCGCGACACAGCTCCGGCAGGTACTGCCCGCCGTCGAAGCACCACGCGTTCAACGTGATGACCAGGTCCAGGCCATAGGCCTCGCGGCAGGCCATCTCGAAGTCGAAGAAGGCGCCCACGCTGTCGCCCAGCCACTTCACGTTGTCGGTGAAGAGGTCCGCGTGGATGACGCCGAGCGGCTCCAGGCCCTGTCGCCGTGACTCCGCGTGGGTGAGCATCCCCTCCAGCTCCCCTGAGAGCGATGACAGCGTCGGGTCCGGGTGGCGCGCCAGCTCCACCAGCCACCCGCGCACCACCTGGGGAGAGTACGGGTTCTCGCGGCTGCCGCCGAAGGACTGGGTGTCGCGGTGCAGCTTGCCCAGCTCGGTGCCCAGCCGCTCCAGGTGCTCGGCGGTGAGGCCCGGGTGGCGCTTCTCCTCACCGGGGAGCCAGCGGAAGACGCTCACGCGGCCGCCCGCGAACTCGACGAAGGTGGCGCCCTCGCGCGTGGTGAGCTGCACGGGCGAGGGGAAGTGGTGCGCGGCCAGGTGCGCGAGCAGGGCGGACTCGAAGCGCAGGTCGTCCGAGGAGCGCACCGTCGTGTGGCGGACGAAGTAGCGGCCGGTGTCGGTCTCCAACCGGTGGTTGGTGTTGATGGAGCCCTGGGGGATGGGCGTCACGCCGAGCACGTTTCCCAGCCCGAAGGTCTCTGCGATGCGCGTGAAGACGTCGGGGGACAGCACCGTGTGGACCGCCATTGCTCACTCCTCCCGTGCTCCGGGCTCCGTCCATTGACACCCGCGAGGGGCGTACCTAATAGCATCCAACTCCAGCGCGGGGAGACAGGTCCATGAGCACCGAAGGTCACGGCGACTGGAAGCGACGCGAGAGTTGGAAGAGCGCGCTGGCGCAGGTGGCGGTGGTGGCGGTGGTGCTCGCGGGCGCCGTGGCCTACTTCGTCCACCGGGGAACGGTGCGAAAGGAGACGGAGGAGCACCTGCGCGCGGCCCGCGCCGCCGCGCTGCGAGGCAATCCGTCCGACTTGACGCGCGCCATGGCGGAGCTGGAGAAGCTCTTCCAGTTGGACTCCGACGCCCGCGACGCGCAGGCGCTGGCCGCCGACATCCAGACGGTGCTGTGGCTGGAGCACCATCAGCCCGGCGCGGATGCGCGGGCCCGTGAGTATCTGGCCCGGGCCGAGGCGCTCGACTCGCGCTCCGGTGAACGGCATGGCGCCCGCGCGCTGCATCTGCTCGCGGAGGGCAAGACGGCCGAGGCGGAGAAGTACCTGGCGGACCTGCAGGCGCAAGGGGCCAACAGCCCCCGGCTCACGCTGGCGCAGGCGTTCACGCTGCAGGCGAAGGGGGACCTGCCCGGCGCGCGTCAGGCCTTCGCCCGCGCGGCGGAGAACGCGTATCGGGATCCGCGCTTCACCACGGCGTACGGGGAGGCGCTGCTGGACGAGGGACAGCCCGCCCAGGCGGTGGAGGCGTTCGAGAAGGCGACGAGCGTGAACCCGGACCACCTGATGGCTCGGCTGGGCATGGGGCTGGCGCACGCGTATCAGGGCAAGAAGCTGGAGGAGGCCGAGCGCGCGCTCGCCACGGCGCAGGAGAAGCAGGCGGAGCTGACGCCCGCGCTGACGTCGCGCGCTGGGGCGCTGAAGGCGGAGCTCGCGCTGTCGCGTGGCGCCGCGGACCAGGCGCTCCAGGAGGCCGACGCGGCGCTGAAGGCCGTGCCGGATGACGTGCATGCCCTGTTCGCCCGGGCTCGGGCGCTGGCGGCGCGCAAGGTGCCCGAGGCGCGGGGGGCGTTCGAGGCCGCGGTGGAGAAGCGCAAGACGGCGCCCCTGCTCTACCTGGACGGCGCTCGCAGCTTGCAGGCCTCGGGTGACACCACGGGCGCGCTGGCGCTGCTGGATGCGTATGAGGGCGCGTTCGGGGCCATCCAGGTGGCGTCCGCGGACGGGAAGAAGGTCCCGCTGCTGGAGCAGGACGGCCGCTACTGGCTGGCGCGCGGCGGGCTGCTGGAGGCGGCGGAGCGGCAGGACGACGCGCTCGTCGCCTACGACAAGGCCATCGCCGCCAAGGGCGTGGGGCTGGCAAAGGCGCAGTACGCCAAGGGCGCGCTGCTGGTGCGGCGCAAGGACTACGAGGGCGCCAAGGCGCTGCTCGCGGTGATCGCGCCGGACACGGGCGCGGGCTCACTGCCGGAGGCATACACCGCCATGGGCGACCTGCTCTTCGCGCAGAGCGCGTACGCGGCGGGCTGCCAGCACTACTACTTCGGGCTGGTGCGCGCGCGGGCGCAGGGCATGCCTCGCGAGGAGCTGGCCTCGCGCATCGACACAGTGAAGAAGGGCCTGGAGTCCGCGGGCCAGGGCGCCATGGCCAAGGCCTGGCTGAACGAGACGGGCGCCCTGCTCCAGTGAAGCGCCCGCTGCGAGCGGCTACAGCAACTCCGTCGCCTCGAGCGGCCGGTACTTCGCGCGAACCACGCGCCACTCGCCGTCGGCTTCCTTCTCGAATGTCCCCTCGATGAGGTACGCGTTCAGCACGCTGTCGGCCGCCAGGTCCTTGACGCTCTCCGCCTGCGAGCGGCCGAAGATGAAGCGCGCCTGGAAGTCACCCTGCGTGGGCGAGACCTCGTGGACCTCCAGGTTCGTGGTGAAGATGCGGACCCACTGACCGCGCAGCACCTGCCCGGTGAGGATGCCGCGCACCTGCCGCGAGTCCATGCCGCCGTCCGTCTTGAAGCGCTCGGACACGCCCTCCATCACCTTGCTGATGTCCTTGGCCTCCGCGGCCCGCGTCATCGTGATGACCTGACGCGTGACGGCCTCCGGGACACCGGGCTCGTGGCGCGGCCAGAAATAGAGCACCGCTCCGGCCGCTACCAACGCCAGCGCCACGCCCACCACCCGCGAACGCGACAACGTCACCATGTGCTCCTCACGCCGCCTCGGGCTCGAGCACCAGCTCGTCCGCGTCGATGATCTCGGCGGGCCGCAGCGCCTCGCCAATCTGCTTCAGCCGCCGGTCCGAGAGCTGCTCCAGGTACGTCCGGATGTGCGGGAAGGCCTGCACCAGCGCATGGAACGCGTTGCGCTCCAGGAACGCCGCCGCCGTCTTGCGCGTGGCCACCACCGTCGCCGAGGCGCGCAGCCCCGTCAGCAGCGAAATCTCCCCCGCCACATCACCCTCGCGCAGCACGCCCAGCGTCACCGTGCCGCCCGCCGGGTCCTCCTTCTGCACCACCAGCTCACCGGCCAGCACCAGGAACAGCCCCGGCGAGTGCTCGCCCTCCACCAGCACCTTCTCGTGCCCCTGCAGCGCGCGGAAGGTGAAGCGCTGCAGCAGCGCGCCCCGCTCCGACTCCGGCAGCGTCTGGAACATGGGCGAGGTGGCCATCAGGTTCCGCGCCATGCGCTGCTGCGCGAAGTCCGCCAACACCTGCGGCACCGCCGGGTGGCTCTTGGCCACCGCGTTGAGGTGCTCGCGGCGGATCTCGAAGACCTCCGTGTCGGACACCGCGGACACCGTCGCCGTCGGCGGCGCGCCCGTCAAAAGAGCAATCTCCCCGAAGATGGAGCCGCCGCCGAGGAAGCCCAGCGTGCGCGCCTCACCCTCCATCTGCCGCGTCACCTCCGCCTTGCCGGCGACGAGCACGTAGAGGTGGTCGGCGGGCTCGCCCTCGCGACTCACCACCTCCTCGGGACGCACCCGGCGCCACGCCATGCGGCCCACCAGGTCGATGAACGCGTCCCGGTCCAGGGCCGCGAACAGCGGCAGCGGAGGACGGCTGTTCGGATCCGCGGAGCCACCCGGATCCGGCGCGGCCAGCACCTCGATGGCGCGGTTGGAGAGCTCCTCTCCAGCCAGCCCCATCAGGTCCGTCTCCACCTTCCCGTCGTACAGCGTCTCGGGCGGCAGGGGCGGCGGCACCACGGCGCGACCCGGCGCGCTGCGCACCGCGCGCGAGTGGACGCGGATCAGCGTCTCCTTCAACCGCCGCTCGTTGGGCGCCAGGTCCAACCCCAGCTTGCACGCGGCCATCGCGGACAGCAGGTAGTCGCGACGCAAGAGGCCCTCGGCCGTCGCGTGGTACGACGTGACGGCGCGCTCGCGCTCGCCCAGCTCGGCCAGACACCGGGACGCCATCATCCGGGAGCGGTGGTCGGCGGGGACCCGGCGCACCGCCTCCGCGAACACGGCGAGGGCGCGCTCGAACTGGCGCTCCTCGATGAGGTCCATCCCGAGCTCACGCAGCGACGACTCGCTCATCCCATCTCTCCACGTACGAACGTTGTTGGCGAGCGCCTCACGGCTGTATCTCGCTCAGGTACATCTCGGCCTTGCGCTTCGTATCCGAACCCTCGGCCGCCGTCTCGATGACGACCTTGAACTTCTCCGCGGCGGAGCGAGGGTCCCGGTCGCGCTCGATATACGCGCGCATGTACAGCTCCTCCACCTTCTTGCTCAGGTCGTCCAGGCCATCCCGCGCCCGACGATCTCCCGGGTTGAGGCGCAGGGCCTCGCGGAAGTTGCTGCCCGCCGCCGCCAGGTCCCCCTTCTTCAGCGCCGCCTGCCCCGCCGCCAGCGCCGCCGACGCGAGCTGCTCGTCCAGCGTCCGCCCCAGTGAACCATCGAAGCCGATCTGCCGGTACAGCTCCGCCGCGCGACGCAGGGGCTTGGACGCGGACTCCAGCGCATTGGACGCGAGCTTCTTCTGCGCGTCGTCCAGCGCGCGCTGGAACTGGGGGATGAGCGTCTTGAGCTGGCGCGAGCGGTCCTTCACGTCCTTGTCCGCCTTGTACTTCTCCACCACGCGGTCGCACTCGAGCACCGCGCGCTGGTAGTCGCCGCCGTTGAAGCGCCGCTCCACGTCCGTGAAGGCCTCCGCGATGAAGCGCTTGCGCTCCTCCTTGGCCCGCTCCTCGTTGCGCTCCCGGCTGGCCCTGTCCCGCACCGCGCTGTCCCGGGCCTCCTTGGCCAGCTCCGCCTGCAGGTCCTGCAGCTTCTGCGAGTACGCGGGCCGGTTGAGCTCCGGCACCTGCTCCAGCAGCGACTGGGCCGTGGCGACGTCACGCGCCGCGAGCGCCTCCTCCATCTTTTGGATGCGCCACAGCTCGTCCTTCGTCTTGACCTCCTGCTCCAGCTTGCGCCGCACGTCGTCCGTCTTGGCGGTGCCCTGGGGCGTCTCGGACAGCTTCTGGCGGGCCCCCTCGAAGTCGTTGGCGTCGATGAGCTCGCGCACGGCCTGGAAGGACTGCTGCACGAGCAGCTCCTTCGCCGCCGCCTTGCCCAGGCCTTCGTCGTCCGCGCCCGGGCGCAGCTTCTCCGCCTCCTCCACCAGCTTCACCGCGCCAGCGAAGTCGTCCGAGCGCACCGCCTCGCGCGCCTTCTGCATCAGGAGCTTCGAGCGCTCCACGTTGGGGTCCACCGGAGGCGGGGGCGGCGGTCCCGAGGGGATGAGCATCAGCCCCAGCATGAGCAGCACCACCACGCCACCGCCCACGCCGATGAGCAGCTTCGCCTTCGAGTTCCCTCCGCCGCCGGTGACGGCGCTGCGCGGAGGCGGACGCGGCCGGGGAATCGCGATGGCGCCCTTGCCCTTCTTCACGCCGCTGGCGTCGCGGTTCTTCTCCTTCAGCTCGTCCGGCATCCGGTAGTTGGCGTTGGTCGCCTCGTTGAGCCGCGGATCATTCGGGTCCACGTCGGTGCCCCGGGACGCACCCGCCGCCTTGCGCGCCTCGTCGCGGTCCTTCGCGGCCTCCTCGCGCTCGCGCTTCTCCTCCGCCTCGCGGGCCTCCGCCTGCGCGCGCAGCTCCTTGATCTGCTCCGCCTCGTCCACGAAGCGAAGGCGCGTCTTGCCGATGGCGATCTCATCCCCGTGCTTCAGGGTGCACTCTTCCACGCGCTGATCATTCACCTGGGTGCCGGAGATGCTGCCCAGGTCTCGCATCGCCACGCCGCCCTGGCCGTAGATGAGCTCCAGGTGCCGGCGCGACACGGACTGGTCATCCAGCACGAAGTCGCAGTCCTTGCCGCGCCCCACCACCATGCGCACGCCCTGGAAGCGCTTCTTGCGCCCGCGGTCCGGCCCCGCCAGCACCAGCATCTGCACCGGCGGCCCGGCGCGCGTGGCGTCCGCGTTGTCGTCCTCCTCCTCCTGGCGACGCCGGGACTCCTCGCGCACGTCGGACACCGAGGCCACCCGCGTCTCGTCCGTGCGCGAGCGCGGCGGCTCGGCGTCCCCGTAGAGCTCCGGGTTGGCGGGGCCGTCGGGCTGGCCCTCGTCTCCGGAGGGTGGCGCGGCGAAGTCCTCGTCGGAGGACACCTCGCGCGGAGGGCGGCCCCGGGATGAGGGCTTACCTCCGGCACCAGGGCGAGGGGGGGATGGAGGACGAGCAGGCATGGGGTCGGGTCCAGGTCTCCGAAACGTCCGGCATCTTAAAGCGGCGCCACCACGGTGGGAATGCGACAAGCCCGCCCTTGGGGAAAGAAGCGGGGCCATTGTCCGTTGCTCAGGACGTTTCCCCCTCCTATGTAGGTTCCCACACCCCCAACGATTCACCGAGGGAGTCCCGCAAAATGCCCCGAGTGTCCGCGCCGGCCCGGCGTGCCTCCACCTCCCAGCTCGCCCCCCTGGCGGTCCGCCTCGTCGCGCCCGCCCCCCTGCTGCCCCAGGCGCTGCTCGAGCGGCTGCTGGCCGTGGCCATGGAGCGCGGCGGAGACTTCGCCGAGGTCTACGTGGAGCGCACCCACAGCACCAGCGTCGTGCTGGAGGAGTCGCGCATCAAGAGCGCCCAGACGGGCCTCATCCAGGGCGTGGGCGTGCGGGTCATCTCCGGGGGCAAGGTGGGCTACGCCTTCTCCGACGACTGGGACGAGCCCGCGCTGCTGCGGGCCGCCTCCACCGCGGCGATGATCGCCCAGGGAACCGGCTCCGAGCGGGCCTTCCCCGTCTCACGCATCGCCGTGCCCAGCCACTACCGCGTCCCCACCCCGCTGGCCGACGTGGAGGTGTCCCTCAAGGCCTCCCTGCTGACCCGCGCGGACAAGGCCGCCCGCGCGTTCGACTCGCGGGTGACCCAGGTCAACGGCGCCTACGTGGACCAGACGCGCCGCATCGCCGTGGCCAACACCGAGGGCCGCTACACCGAGGACACCCAGGATTTGTGCCGCATGTCCATCCAGGTCGTGGCGCAGGGCAAGAAGAACGAGCGGCGCACGGGCTCGTACGGCGGCGGAGGCCGGGTGCCCTTCACCCACTGGGCGACGTTCCCTCCCGAGGACGTGGGCCGCGAGGCCGCGAGGCAGGCGGTGGCCACGCTGGGCGCGGTGGACTGCGCGGCGGGCCCGCAGACGGTGGTGCTGGCGCCGGGCTGGAGCGGAATCCTGCTGCACGAGGCGGTGGGCCATGGCCTGGAGGCGGACTTCATCCGCAAGGGCACGTCGCTGTTCGCCGGCAAGCTGGGGCAGAAGGTCGCCTCGGAGCTGGTGACGGTCATCGACGACGGCACGGTGTCCAGCGGGCGCGGCTCCATCAACATCGACGACGAGGGCACGCCCGGTGAGCGCAAGGTCCTCATCGAGAACGGCGTGCTCAAGGGCTACCTCTACGACAGCCTCAACGCGAAGCTGATGGGCCAGCGCTCCACCGGCAGCGGGCGGCGAGAGTCCTTCAAGCACCTGCCCATTCCGCGCATGACGAACACCTTCCTCGCGCCGGGCAACCACCACCCCGAGGACATCCTCAAGGAGGTGAAGCGCGGGCTGTACTGCGCCACGTTCGGCGGCGGTCAGGTGGACATCAGCAACGGCAACTTCGTGTTCGAGGTGAGCGAGGCGTATCAAATCGAGGACGGCAAGCTGGGCCGTCCGGTGAAGAACGCCATCCTCATCGGCGTGGGGCCGGAGGCGCTCAAGAACGTGTCCCGCGTGGGGTGCGACCCGCAGCCGGACCCGGGCATGGGCGTGTGCGGAAAGAACGGCCAGTCGATGCCCGTGGGCGTGGGCCTGCCCACCGTGCGCATCGACAATGTCACCGTCGGCGGAACCCAGGTCTGAAGAGAGAGCACCGACACCATGGACTACCAGAAGCTCGCGAAGCGAATCGTCCAGCGCGCCACCAAGAAGGGCGCCCGCCAGGCCGAGGCCTTCATCGAGGTCAGCCGCCAGAGCACCGTGCGCGTGCGCGAAGGGCAGATCGAGGACCTCACCCAGTCCACCGCCAAGGGCGTGGGCCTGCGCGTGGTGACGAAGGACCGGCTCGGGTTCGCCTTCACGTCGGACTTCGAGCCCTCGGGCATCGACCTGCTCGTGGACCAGGCCCTGAAGCTGGCCGAGGCCGCCGCGCCCAACAAGCTCAACGGCCTGCCCGGCGCGCGGGACCTGGGCCGCTTCGGCGACACCGGCGCGCTGTACGACGAGGCCGTGGCCAACCTGCCCGGCGACTGGAAGGTGAAGGCCGCGCTGGAGATGGAGAAGGCGGGCCGCGCGGAGGACTCGCGCGTCAGCACCTTCAACGCGGTGGGCGCCGGGGACTTCGTGTCGGAGGTCTACGTCGCGTCGTCGGAAGGCATGGCCGGAGGCTACTCGGGCACGTACGTGTTCATGTACGCCATGCCCGTGGCGGCCGCGGACGGGCAGCTCCAGAAGGGCTACTGGCTCGACTACAAGCGCTTCCTGGGTGACCTGGAGTCGCCCGAGTCCATCGGCCGCGAGGCGACGCGTCGCGCGGTGCGGATGCTGGGCGCCAGGCGCGTGAAGACGCAGCAGGTGCCGGTGCTGTTCGACCCGCTCGTCACCGCGTCCTTCATGTCCGGCGTGGCCAAGGCCGCCAGCGGCAACGCCGTGCACCAGCAGGCCAGCATGCTGGCCTCGCTCAAGGGCAAGCGCCTGGCCTCCGAGCACGTCACGCTGGTGGACAACGGCCTGCTGCCCCGAGGCCTCGCCACCGCGCCCTTCGACGGTGAAGGCGTGCCCACGCGGCGCACACCCATCATCGACCGGGGCGTCATGTCGAGCTTCCTCTACGACGCGTTCACCGCGCGCAAGGCGAAGGCGCGGCCCACGGGCAACGCCAAGCGCGGCTACAACGCGCTGCCGAGCATCGGCACCACCAACCTCTACCTGGAGGCGGGCACGGCCTCGCCCGAGGAGCTCATCAAGGGCGTGGACCGGGGCTTCTACGTCACGTCCCTGCTCGGCCACGGCGCCAACCCCGTCACGGGCGAGCTGTCCGCGGGAGCCAACGGCCTGTGGATTGAGAACGGCGAGCTGACGCACGCGGTGCAGGAGGTCACCGTGGCGGGCAACGTGTTGAAGATGCTCCAGGACCTGGACGGCGTGGGGAACGACCTCCAGTTCCGCGGAGGCACGGTGGGCGCGCCCACTGTCCGCTTCCGACAGCTCACCCTGTCGGGAGGGTAGCCCTACCTGCCGCGTCCCCCTAGCGTGGGCGACGCCGGAGCGCTCCTCCTCCCCCACTCGCTGGGGGAGGACGTGTCAGGGTCTCCTGCTACATCACTCGTCCGCAGCGCGAGGAGGACGCACCCATGGCAGCGAAGTCCGCACGCAAGAGCGCCGCAGCGAAGAAGCCCGCCGCCGCTCCCAGGAAGCCCCGCCGCAAGAAGGCGGAACCGAAGTCGCGCGGCCTGTCTCCCCAGGACGTGGCCAGCGACTCGGTGGAGTACCCCACGGAGATTCTCGAGGCGGTGCGCACCGACGGCGGCGAGGTGCTCGGCGTCTATCGCGACCCCTTGG
Organism: Myxococcus sp. AS-1-15; assembly: GCF_020037055.1. Lineage (NCBI taxonomy): Bacteria > Pseudomonadati > Myxococcota > Myxococcia > Myxococcales > Myxococcaceae > Myxococcus > Myxococcus sp. AS-1-15. The sequence goes on from NZ_JAIQDF010000004.1 coordinate 426,480, forward strand.
GCGGACATCCGGTGGTGCTCGCGGTGCTGCCCATCGACAAGGTGGAGCCCACCCCCTACCAGCGTGATTTGTCCGAGCCCCACGTGATGCGGCTCGCCAGCGCCATGGAGCGCCTGGACCGCTTCCTGGACCCCGTCATCGCCGTGCGCAAGGAGGGCCGCTACTGGACGCCCAACGGCAACCACCGCCTGCACGCGAGCAAGCTGCTGGGCGCCAAGTCCATCGTCGCGCTGCTGCTGCCCGACGAGGACGTGGCCTATCAAATCCTCGCGCTCAACACGGAGAAGGCCCACAACCTCAAGGAGCGCTCGCTCGAGGTGGTGCGCATGTACCGGGGGCTCGTGGGCGCGGGCCGCGCGGGCAAGGAGTCCGCCTTCGCGCACCTGTTCGAGGAGCCCGCCTTCATCACGCTCGGCGCCGCGTACGAGAAGCGCCCCCGCTACTCCGCGGGCGCCTACCACCCCTTCGTCAAGGCGGTGGAGGACTTCATGGACGTGCCGCTGGAGGACGCGCTGAAGGTGCGCGACGCCCGCGCGGACCGCCTGCTGGAGCTCGATGACGCCGTCGTCGCCGTCGTCGACTCCCTCAAGGCCAAGGGACTGCAGAGCCCCTACCTCAAGAACTTCGTGGTCGCGCGCATCAACTTCCTGCGCTTCAAGAAGAACGGCGGCAAGCCCGACTTCGACGACACCGTGGACCGGATGCTCGCCAGCGCGCGCAAGTTCAACGTCGACTCCGTCAAGCGCGAGGACATCGGCCGCATGGGCGGAGGCCCCGTGGAGGCGGACGAGGAGCACGCCTGACGGGAACGGGTATTGCATAGTGCGGCCCCCACCATGACCACCTCCACCGTCCTCGTCGTCGACGACGACCGCGCCAACCTCGACTCCGTGACGCGCATCTTCCAGCGGGAGAACATGGCCACGCTCTCCGCGGCCAACGGCACGGAGGCCCTGGAGCTTTTGCGCCGCCCCGAAGTCACGGTGATGGTGACGGACCTGATGATGCCCGGCATGGACGGGCAGGAGCTCTTGCGCGCCGCGCGCACCATCCGCCCCGACGTGGAGGTGGTGCTGATGACCGCCTACGGCACGGTGGAGACGGCCGTGGCGGCGATGAAGGACGGCGCCTACGACTTCATCACCAAGCCGCTCAAGCGCCACTCGCTGGTGAAGGCGGTGCAGAAGGCGCTGGAGAAGCGCGCGCTCGTCTCGGAGAACCAGACGCTCAAGGCGAAGCTGGCGGAGATGAGCGCCCAGGGCGGGCGCAGCATGGTGGGCCAGTCCCCCGCCTTCCGCGCCATGCTGGACACCATCCGCCAGGCCGCGCCCTCCACCGCCACGGTGCTGCTGCTGGGTGAGTCGGGCACGGGCAAGGAGCTGGCGGCGCGCTCGGTGCACGAGTACTCCAGCCGGGCCAAGGGCGCGTTCGTCGCCGTCAACTGCGGCGCGCTGCCGGAGAACATCCTGGAGGCGGAGCTGTTCGGCGTGGAGCGCGGCGCCTTCACCGGCGCGGTGGCCCGGCGCGAGGGCCGCTTCGAGCGCGCCCACGGCGGCACCCTCTTCCTGGACGAAGTCGGCGAGATGCCGCTGCCCGCGCAGGTGAAGCTGTTGCGCGCGCTGGCCGAGGGCGAAATCGAGCGGCTGGGCGGCACCCAGACGGTGAAGGTGGACGTGCGGCTGGTGGCCGCCACCAACAAGGATTTGCAGAAGGAGGTGGCCGAGGGCCGCTTCCGCGAGGACCTCTACTACCGGCTCAACGTGGTGGAGATCCGCGTGCCCGCGCTGGCCTCGCGCCGCGAGGACATCCCGCTCTTGGCGGACGCGTTCCTGCGCCGCTTCGCCGCGAAGAACGGCAAGGCGCTGCGCGGCTTCTCGCCGGAGGCGCTGCAGACGCTGGAGAACTACGCCTGGCCCGGCAACGTGCGGGAGCTGGAGCACGCCGTCGAGCGCGCGGTGGTGCTGGCGCGGGGCGAGGTGCTGGAGGCCAGCGACCTGCCCGAGTCGGTGCGCAAGGGCCCGCTCGGCGCCGCCACCCAGCTGGTCATCCCCATCGGCACGCCCATGGAGGAGGTGGAGCGCCGGGTGATCCACGAGACGCTGCGCCACACCAAGGGCGACAAGACGCTGGCCGCCCGGCTGCTGGGCATCGCCGCCCGCACCATCTACCGCAAGCTGGAGCGCGAGCAGTCGTCCGGCGGCGAGCCCTCCGCCGGAAGCGACGACTGACAGGCCGTCACAAAGGCCCCCACCCTGCTTTGACAATTTGTCCCAAGCCCTGGAGCAGCCCGCTCCCCTGCCTGGGGTGTCCGCCCTTTTCGGAATAATTACGCGTGCTTGGCCGTCCCCTTGGGATGGCCCGTCTGACCCGAGGGTGGCACCTGCCTTGCTCTTCCCGGGTCCGGCTTTCTTCTCGGAAGCGTGATGGAACTCTTCTTTCGCAAATACTTCTGGACGGTGAACCTGCTGTTCATCCTCCTCGTCGCGCTGCTGGCGGCGAAGACGGTGAACCTGTTCGTCGAATCCTCCATCTCCCCCGTGCCGTCCTCGGGGGCCACCGCGCGTGCGCCGACGAACCGGCCCGCGCAGGCGGCGCTCGCGCTGCCGGACATGGAGGGCCTGTCGCGGGTGACGGGCATCAAGATTCCCGAGCCGGAAGTCGCGGTGAGGGAGCCCACGACGCCGGAGGTGGACCCCAACGCCGCCCCGGTGAAGAGCGGCCTCAGGGTGAAGCTGCTCGGCACGCTCGTCGCGAGCAACCCGGACTGGTCCTTCGCGTCGGTCCAGGACATGGTGACGCAGCGCTCGCAGACGTACATGGTGGGCAACGCCCTGCAGGGCGCCACCGTGCTCGAAATCGAGCGTGAGCGCGTCATCATCCTCAACGGGGGCCGCAAGGAGTTCATCGACGGCAACCCGGGTGACGGCGCCCAGGCCTTCACCCCGCCGACGCCTCCGGTGGCGCAGACCAACACCGCGTCCCCCAGCGGCATCCGCGCCGTCAGCGACAACGAGTACGAAGTGCCGCGCGCGGAAATCGACAAGACGCTCAACAACCTCAACGACGTGGCCATGCAGGCGCGCATCGTTCCGGCCTTCAAGGACGGTCAGGCGGTGGGGTTCAAGCTCTTCTCCATCCGCCCGGATTCCATCTACTCGAAGATCGGCGTCCAGAACGGCGACGTCATCCGCCGCATCAACGGGTTCGACCTCAACAGCCCCGAGAAGGCGCTCGAGGTCTACTCGAAGATGAAGGACTCCTCCCGCATCGAAATCGAGATCGAGCGCAACGGCGCGCCGATCCGCAAGTCCTACAACGTCCGTTAAACCCCACGTCGCGCCCGCTCCTCCATGAAGACGCTCCCGTCCTGGATGCTCTGCCTGTGCCTCGCGCTCGCCGTCCCCGCGCAGGCCCAGCGCCGCCCCACCCCGCCCGGCACCTCCGCGCCTTCCGCGCCCGGTGAGCGGACCATCACGCCCCAGTCCCCCAGCGGCGCCGCGGAGGAGGCCAATCAAGGGCCCCGCCGGACGCCCACGTGCGAGGAGGCCCGGCGCAACGCGCGCTACGGCATCTACTTCGACAAGGTGGAGATCGAGAAGCTGGTGCAGACGGTGGCGGACGCCACCTGCCGCACGTTCATCCTCCCGGAGAACGTGCGCGGGAAGATCTCCATCATCGGCCCGGAGAACGGCCGCGTGGAGGTGGACGCGGACGCGTTCTACTCCGCGTTCCTCGCCTCGCTCGACGCCAACGGCCTGGCCGTCTACCAGTACGGCCGCTTCATGAAGATCGTCGACAAGCGCTCGGCGAAGCAGAACCCCATCCCCACCATCGTCGAGGACGGCCAGCCGTACACCACCAACGAGCAGATGGTGACCAAGCTGTTCCGCATCCGCAACGTGGAGGTGGAGCCGCTGCGCGGCGTGCTGCAGCAGCTGGTGTCCAAGGACGGCGACACCATCCCGTACCCGCCGGACACCATCATCGTCAACGACGTGGGCTCCAACATCCACCGCCTGGAGCGGCTCATCAACCAGCTGGACTCGCGCGCCGCCAGCGACGAGCTGCGCGTCATCCAGGTGCAGTACGCGAGCGCCCAGGACGTGGCCGGCACGGTGCAGAAGCTGTTCGAGAGCAAGGGCGCGCGCCCCGGCGCCACCCGCCCCGGCAACTTCACCCAGGGCGTGCCGCCCGCGGGTCAGCCCGGCGGTGAGATTGTCGCCCAGCCCTCCCAGGGCGGCGAGTCCGCCGGTGGCCCGGTGACGCTGTCGCAGATCATCCCGGACGAGCGCACCAACAAGCTCATCATCGTGGCGAGCCCCGCCGCGTTCGAGCGCATCCAGGAGATCGTCACCCAGCTCGACATCCCGTCCGGCACGGGTGGCCGCATCAACGTCTACTACCTGGAGAACGCCAACGCGGAGGAGCTGGCGAGCACGCTCCAGTCGCTGGCGCAGGGCACGGCCAACCGTCCCCGCACGCCGGGCGCCCCCAACCTCCCCCCGGGCATGCCGCGCGGCAACGCGCCCACGCAGGCGGCGGAGCTGTTCAGCGGCGAGGTGAAGATCTCCGCCGACAAGGGCACCAACTCGCTCGTCATCGTCGCCAGCCAGTCGGACTACAAGAACATCGTCCAGGTCATCCAGCAGCTCGACACGCCCCGCCGCCAGGTTTTCGTCGAGGCCGTCATCATGGAGGTGAACCTGGACCGCAATGCCGAGTACGGCGTCAACCTGCACAGCGGCTTCTCGCTGCAGACGGATGACGGCGCGGTGCCCGGCCTCATCGGCACCAACAACACCGGCTCGGGCCTGCCCCCGTCGCTGAGCCTGGCGAACCTGGCGTCCTTCGGCGGCTTCCTCGCGGGCCTGCAGGGCCCCGTCATCCCCGCCCTGGAGAAGCTGGGCCTGGACATCCCCGCCTTCGGCGTGGTGCTGCACGCGATGCAGCAGAGCTCCGACGTGAACGTGCTGTCCACGCCGCACATCCTCACCAGCGACAACGAGGAGGCGGAGATCACCGTGGGCCAGAACGTGCCCTTCCAGTCCGGCTTCTCGCCCTCGTCGCTGGGCACGGGCGTGGGCACCGGCACCGCCGGCGGCGCGGGCGGCCTGAACACGTCGCTGCTCGGCGCGCTGGGCGGCCTGGGTTCGCTGTACGCGCCCATCCAGCGTCAGAACGTGGAGCTGAAGCTGACGGTGAAGCCGCAGATCAACGAGAGCGACTACATCCGCATGGTCATCACCGAGCAGACAGAGGAGATCGCCTCCAACGACGCGGTGCTCGGCCCGACCACCAGCAAGCGCAGCGCGAAGACGACCGTCATCGCCAAGGACCAGGAGACGGTGGTGCTGGGCGGCATCATGCAGGACCGCACCATCGAGTCCGTCACCAAGGTCCCGGTGCTGGGCGACATCCCCATCATCGGCAACTTCTTCCGCGAGACGACGCGCAAGAAGACGAAGACGAACCTGCTCCTGTTCCTGACGCCCTACATCATCCGGGGCCCCGAGGACTTCCGCGTCATCTTCGAGCGCAAGATGAAGGAGCGTCAGCAGTTCGTGGAGCAGTTCTACGGCCAGGTGCCCGGCTACGACGTGGCGGTGGACTTCAGCCGCAAGCCCGGCCCGCTGTCCAAGATGAACCAGGCCGTCCTGCGCGAGCGTCAGCGCGCGGAGAATGGCGGCCCGGGCGTGTCGGGTGAGCGCGTCATCTCGCCGAACTCGTCGGCGCCGTCCCGCTCCAACACCCCGCCGGCCGGCCGCTCGAACAGCGTGCCGCCCGCGCGGGGCCCGGCCCCCGCGTCGCCCGAGCCCGAGGTGCGGGAAGCGCCGCTGCCTCCCGCCGGTTCCGAAGAGTCAGCCCCCGCGACTCCGGCGCCGCAGACGCCCGAAGCGCCGGCTCCGGAGTCCACCGGAGACGCGTCGCCCGAGCGCCTGCGCATCCAGCCCGAGACCGGGGAATAGAGCCCATGAACGTGACCGCAGACCCCACTCTCGCCACCGCCGCGTCCGGCGCGGCCCCTGCCCGGAACGACTCCACCCAGGTCGTCTCCCACGGCCAGGCCTTCCTGTGCGGCAGGCCGCTGGGGGAGATCCTCCGCGCGCTCGTCCCCTCGCTCACCGAGGAGAAGCTGCGCGAGGCGCTCGCCCTCCAGGAGGAGAAGGGCGGACGCATCGGTGAGGTCCTGGTGGGGCTCAAGGCGGTCAGCGCCGAGGACGTCGCCAAGGCGCTGGGACACCAGCTGGACCTGCCCTACCTGGCGCGCATCTTCACCGAAGAGGTGGACGCGGAGCTGGTCAAGCGCATCCCCATCAACTTCGCCAAGCAGGCGCACATCCTCCCGCTGTCGCTGGAGAACGACAGCGTGGTCCTGGCGGTGGCGGACCCGCTGGACACGTCCGCGCTGGACCACGCGCGGCTGCTGCTGGGCCAGAGCATCAGCCCCCGGCTGGCGCTCGACACCACCATCACCGACGCCATCAACAGCGTCTATGACCGATCCATCAACGAGGCCGAGCAGCTGGTCGACGAGATGGAGACGCAGGACCTGGACGCCATCGCCCACGAGCTGGACGAGCCGCAGGACCTGCTGGACACGGACGACGAGGCCCCGGTCATCCGGCTGGTGAACTCGGTGCTCTTCCGCGCCGCCAAGGAGCGCGCGAGCGATATCCACATCGAGCCCATGGAGCGCGAGCTGCTCGTGCGCTTCCGCGTGGACGGCGTGCTGCAGGAGGTCATCAAGCCGCCCAAGCGCTACCAGAACGCCATCGTCAGCCGCGTGAAGGTGATGGGGCAGCTCAACATCGCCGAGAAGCGCCTGCCGCAGGACGGCCGCATCCGCATCAAGCTGGCCGGCCGCGACATCGACATCCGTCTGTCCACCATCCCCACCACCAACGGGGAGCGCATCGTCATGCGTCTGCTGGACAAGACGGCGACGCTGCTGGACCTGGCGGAGATCGGCATGAGCCAGGTGACGCTCCACGCCATGGAAGCCGTCATCAAGCGCTCGCACGGCATCATCCTCGTCACCGGCCCCACGGGCTCCGGCAAGACGACGACGCTCTACGGCGCGCTGTCGAAGATCAACACCCCGGACCTCAACATCCTCACCGTCGAGGATCCGGTGGAGTACCAGCTCAAGGGGATTGGCCAGATGGCCATCAACCCCAAGATCGGCCTCACCTTCGCCCAAGGCCTGCGCTCCTTCCTGCGCCAGGACCCGGACGTCATCATGGTCGGTGAGATCCGCGACAAGGAGACGGCGGAGATCGCCATCCAGGCCTCGCTCACGGGCCATCTGGTGCTCTCCACGGTCCACACCAATGACGCGGCCGGCGCCGTCACCCGTCTGGTGGACATGGGCGTGGAGCCGTTCCTCGTGGCGTCGTCGCTCACGGGCATCCTCGCCCAGCGCCTGGTGCGCCGCGTGTGCCCGGACTGCCGCGCGCCCTACCAGCCCACGGACGCGGAGCTGAAGGAGATCGGCCACTCGCGCGCCTCCTTCAAGGAGCGCTACGGCACCGAGCGCATCTACAAGGCCGTCGGCTGCCCCACCTGCAACCGCAACGGCTACCGAGGCCGCACGGGCATCTACGAGTTCCTGCCCGTGGACGACGACGTGCGCCAGCTCGTACTGAAGAACGTGGACGCCTCCACCATCAAGAAGTCCGCCACCTCCAAGGGGATGATCACCCTGCTCGAGGACGGCGCGCGCAAGATTGCGCTGGGGGAGACGACCATCGCCGAGGTGCTGAGCATCACCCAGGAGGACATGTAACCGACAGCTCCTCCCTGGGAGGGGCCGGGGTCATCGAGCCATGCCGGTCTTCGAGTACAGAGGTCTCAACTCCGCGGGCAAGCAGATCAAGGGCCTGCTGGAAGCCGACTCGCCCAAGACGCTGCGCTCCAAGCTGCGCGCCGACGGCATCTTCCTCACGGACGTGCTCGCCCAGGCGGAGGGCAGCCGGGGCGCGGTGTCCAAGGGCGCCAACGCCGCGCAGGTGGCGCGCGACATCGACCTGCGCAAGCTGGGCCGGGGCCGCGTCAACACCGACGACGTGGCCATCTTCACCCGGCAGCTGTCCACGCTGCTGGGCGCCGGCGTCACGCTGGTGGAGTCGCTCACCGCCCTGGTGGACCAGGTGGAGAAGGAGCGCTTCAAGCGCGCCCTCTCCGACATCAAGCAGCGCGTCAACGAGGGCTCGTCCCTGGCGGACGCGCTGGGGCAGCACCCCAAGATCTTCCCCAGCATCTACGTGAACATGGTGCGCGCGGGCGAGGCGTCCGGCGCCCTGGACGCGGTGCTCACGCGCCTGGCCGACTTCACGGAGAACCAGGCCCGGCTGCAGCAGAAGATCCTGAGCACCATGCTCTACCCCGCCATCATGATGGTGGTGGGCGGCGGCATCCTGGTGGCGCTGATGGTGTTCGTCGTCCCGAAGGTGACGAAGATCTTCGAGACGATGAAGGCCACGCTGCCGTTGAGCACGCGGATGCTCATCGCCACGAGCAACTTCTTCCAGGACTGGTGGTTCATCGCCGTCCCGGTGATGGTGCTGTGCGGCTGGCTGTTCATGCGCTGGACGGTGAGCCCCAAGGGCAAGCCCAAGTGGGACCGCTTCACGCTCAAGGCGCCCGTGGTGGGCAACCTGGTGCGGCTGCTCTCCATCTCCCGCTTCGCCCGCACGCTGTCCACGCTGCTCAAGAGCGGCGTCCCGCTCCTGGCGGCCATGGACATCGTCAAGGCGGTGATGACGAACACCGTGCTGGCGGAGGTCGTCGAGAAGGCCCGCGACTCCATCCGCGAGGGCGAGAGCATCGCCAACCCGCTCAAGCGCTCCGGGGAGTTCCCGCCGCTCGTCTACCACATGGTCGCCATCGGCGAGCGCTCCGGTCAGCTCGAGGAGATGCTCACCAACGTGGCGGACAACTACGAGACGCAGGTGAACGTGCGCATCGGCGCCCTCACCTCGCTGCTCGAGCCCCTGCTCATCGTGGTGATGGGCGCGGTGATTGCATTCGTCGCGCTCTCCATCCTGATGCCGATCCTCCAGGTGAACTCGGCCATCCGGTGAGGTGCGACGCCCATGACGAATGAGACGTTAGACCGTTGGATTCAGCGTGTGACGCTGGCGGCGATGATCGCCGTCGCCGCGGCGCTGGTGACGGTGGGGGCCCGGCTGTACGGCCCCCGGGCCGCCGTGCCCCCTCCCGGAGTGGTGGACGTCCCCCGGGTCCCCTGACAGGAAGTCCAGAACACGAAGCGGTGGCTTGCCAGAAAGTCACCCCGAGGTGAGAGACATGAACAAGACGAACCAGAACACCCAGCAGCAGCGCCGCCGCCGCAACCGCCGGGGCATGACGCTCATCGAAATCATGGTGGTCATCACCATCCTCGGCCTCATCGCCGCCGCCGTCGGCGTGGCGGTGATTCCCCAGCTCGAGGCGGCCCGAAGGGACCGGGCGGCCCTGGACATCAAGAACATCCAGGGTGCGCTGAAGCTCTACTACACGAAGAAGGGCAAGTACCCGGACACGTCGGCGGGCCTCAACGCGCTGGTGGAGACGCAGTCGCTGGAGTCGATGCCGAAGGACCCGTGGAACAACGACTACGTGTACCTCAACGAGGGCGGCAAGCCCGTCATCATCTCCTACGGCGCGGACGGCACGGCCGGCGGTGAGGGCAACGACGCGGACATCTCGTCCGCGGACGGGGCCGCCACCAAGTGAAGAACCGGCGCGCCCCGTGTGTTGACAGGACTTGGGTATGAACGAGCAGAACGCAGTGACATCCCCGACGTCCTCACCCGCGGGGGGCGCCCGTCCGAACCGGTCGGGCCAGCTCATCCTGGGCGGCATCTTCCTGGTGGCCACGGTGCTGGCGTTCGCCCTCGTCTACGCGACGGAGGACCGCACGCTGGCGCCCGAGCAGCGGCGCGCCCGGACGGAGATCCGCAAGCTGGAGGGCATGTTCAAGGCGCACCACCGGCTGATGGGCCACTTCCCCTCCAAGGAGGAGGGCTTCACCCCGCTCATCGAGGCGAAGCTCATCGAGGGCGTGCCCAGTGATCCATGGGGCCACCCGTACGTCTACTGGATGGACGGCAGGAGCGGCGCCGTCATCTCGCTTGGCGCGGACGGCAAGCAGGGCGGCGCGGGGCTGGACGCGGACCTGAGCAGCGGAGGCGTGCTGGCGGACTGGGGGCAGCCATGACGCGGAGCACGGCGACACGGCGGCGCCAGGAGCGCGGCCTGACGCTCATCGAGATCTCCATCGCCATCATCATCGTCGCGATGCTGTTCTCCGCGGCGGTGATGGGCATCGGCTCGCTCACCGGCGCCAAGGCCAAGGGCGCGGCCGGCGAGCTGGCCGGCACCATCCGCTCGCTCTACGACTCGGCGGCGCTGCGCGGCAAGACGTGCCGGCTGGTGTTCGAGATTCCGGAGGCCAAGGAGGAGAAGGCCACGCGCTACCACGCCGAGTGCGCGGAGAGCGGCGTGACGACGGCGAGGGACCGCGACACCGCCCTGCGCGACGAGAACTCCGAGAGGGATCGGGCCCGGCGCTCCAACCGGAGCGGCTCCGGCAACGGGCAGGAGCGGCGCAGCTACGTGGCCTCGGCCGGGGAGACGGTCAGCGCGCAGGACCTGATGGAGGCGGAGAAGCAGCGCGTGGAGAGCCAGTCGCGCTTCTCGTCCTTCACGTCGGAGGAGATTCCGCCGCGCGAGCTGCCCTCGGACGTGCGCGTGTCGGTGTGGACGCGCCAGCAGCGAGAGGCCGTGGACAGCGGCGTCGCGTATCTCTACTTCTTCCCGCAGGGCTACACGGAGAAGGCCTACGTCTACCTGAGCCAGGGCGACAACATCTGGACCCTGGACGTGTCCCCGCTCACCGGCAAGGTGAACATCGTGGGCGAGGCGCTGGAGGTGCCACGATGAGACAGGCCCGGGGCTTCACGCTGCTGGAGGTCGTGGTGGCGCTGGCCATCCTCGGCCTCGCGCTGATGGCCATCTTCGACCTCAACGCGGGCGCGGTGGCCAACCACGTCTACACCAAGCGCCTCACGGTGGCCTCGCTGTTGGCGCGCTCGAAGATGACGGACGTGGAGCAGCAGCTCTACGACGACGGCTTCACGCCCGACGACGACGAGGAGTCCGGCGACTTCTCCGACGAGGGCTGGCCCCAGTTCAAGTGGAAGGCGCGCATCATCGCGCCCAAGCTGGACGGTGTGTCACCCGACCAGCTCATCGGCGCGCTCTTCAACCTGCCCATCGGCGGGGACTCGAGCGACCCGATGAGCGGCATCGCCAGCCTCTTCGGCGGCGGTGGCGGCGGCGACAAGGATGGCAAGGGCGGCTCCAGCGGACCGCAGCCCGCGGGCGGCGGCCTGGGCGGCGCGGCCATGGGCATGGCGCAGCCCATGTTCACGCAGATGGTGCAGCAGCTCACCCAGACGGTGCGCGAGGTGCACCTCACGGTGTACTGGCAGGAGGGCACGCAGCTGGAGAGCATCGACCTGGTGACGCACGTGGTGTCGCTCGGGCCGGGCTCGGACAGGAACGGCGGCTTCACGCCCAACGCCGGTGGCCAGACGCCGGGCGCGGACAACCAGTGGGTGGACCCCGACAGCCCCGGGATGATCGTCCAGAACCCCATCCCCGGCCCCAACGGCGTCATGCTGCATCCGCAGACGCGCAAGCCGCTGATGCGCCGCTCGGAGTGGCTCAACCGCGCCAACGGCGGCCAGCAGGGCGGCCGTGGCGCGGGCGGCATCCTCCCGCCCGGCATGGGCGGCGGGCGTCCGCAGATTCCGAACCTGGGCGGCGGCCTGATGAGGAACGACCGATGACCCGGCGCGTGCGTGGCTTCACGCTGATGGAGGTCATGGTGGCGGTGGCCATCACCGCCCTGATGGGCACGGTGGTGGCCATGGCCTTCCAGACGGGCCTGACGGCGAAGGAGACGGTGGAGGCGGACGCGGACCGCTACCGGCAGCTGCGGGTGGCGATGAACCGCATGTCGCGGGAGATCGGCTCCGCGTACGTCAGTGACCGGTTCGACCTGAAGCGCTTCCGGGACCAGCAGGACCGGCCCAGCAACTTCGTCGGGGAGAGCGACCGGCTCCTGTTCACCACGTTCGCGCACCAGCGGCTGTACACGGACGTGAAGGAGTCCGACCAGGCGGTGGTGGAGTACTTCGTGGACGCGTCCGAGGACAAGACGGCGCGCGGGCGACAGGACCTCAAGCGCCGGGTCAACCCGAACGTGGACGACCGCATGGACCGGGGCGGCACGACGGACGTGCTGCTGGAGGGCGTGAAGAAGCTGGAGTTCGAGTACTGGAACTCCGAGAAGAAGGAGTGGGATGACGAGTGGGACACCCGGCGCCCGGAGCAGAAGAGCATCCTGCCCACGCGCGTGCGGGTGACGGTGACGGCGGTGGACGAGACGGGCAAGGAAGCGCGCTACAGCACCCAGACGCGCATCATGTTGAACACGGAGCTGCCGAGGTACTGATGCCCCTGCCCTTCCCCAAGCAGACGTCCCGGCGACGTCCCAAGCCTGTCGCGCCGCGCTCCGCGGCCGCGAACGAGCGGCGCTCGCGCGGCGTGGCGCTCATCATCGCGGTGGTGTCCATCGCGCTGCTCACCATCATCGCCACCGAGTTCGCGTACAACAGCCGCGTGGACCTGCAGCTCGCCGCCAACCAGCGCGACGAGGTCCGCGCGTACTACATGGCGCGCTCGGGCGTGGCGCTGTCGCGGCTGCTTTTGCGCTTCCAGAAGCAGGTGGACGCGACGCCCATCCCCAACCCCGCGTCGCTGCTCAGCGGCTTTCTGGGCGGCAACGTGGGCGCGCAGGGCAACACGCCCCAGCCCTCCAGCCTGAACCTCCAGCTGTGGCGGATGGCGCGCGTGGACTGCCACATGCTCAAGGGCCTGGTGAAGAGCGAGGGCCTGGAGAACGGCAAGGAGGACGCGCCGCCCCTGGACCCGGTGGACGAGGACGACGGGAACTTCCGCATGGACGGCGAGGAGGACCCGGCGTCGAAGGAGATGTCGGCGCAGATGACGCGCCGCTCGTTCGGCGGCTTCGAGGGCTGCTTCCTGTCCACCATCTCCGACGAGGAGGAGAAGCTCAACGTCCACCGGCTGATGGCGGGCGCCGGCGACGCGCTGCCCACCGCGCTGCGCATGCTGGACATGCTCGAGGACAAGCGCTTCGAGTTCCTGTGGGAGCGCGACGACGCGAACAAGGTCCGCAGCAATCCGCAGGACGTGATGCTGGCCATCAAGGACTACGCGGACGACGACGAGACGGGCTCGGCCATCAACCGCAATGACCCGGTCAACCCCATGCCGTCCGGCTTCTCCGACGAGGGCTCGCCCTACAGCCGGTACGAGCCGAGCTACGAGCCGAAGAACGCGCGGTTCGACAGCGTCGACGAGCTGTACCGGGTGCACGGGGTGAATGACCAGTTCATGTCGGCCTTCCGTGACAGGCTCACGGTGTATCCGGACATCAACTCACGGCCCAACATCAACACGGATGACCCGGTGATGATGGGGCTGGCCATCATGTCGGTGGCGGACCCGGCCCGGCCGGACCCGCGCTTGAGGGACCCGGTGTTCCTCAACGAGCTCATCACCCGCATCCGCTCGGCGCGCATGTTCAGCTTCTTCGGCATGGCGGTGCAGGACTTCGTGGCGGTGGTGGAGAGCGCCGGCATCGTGGTGAATCCGGCCGTGAAGTCCAACGTGGCGGGCAACCGCCTCATCGGCGACAAGAGTCAGACGTTCACCATCAAATCCGTGGGAGAGGCGGGCAGCGTGCAGAAGACGCTGACCGCGGTGGTCCGGCTGGACGACACGCTGGGCAAGCTCCTGTACTGGAGAGAGGAATAGCATGGCCCGCATTCTTGGCCTCGATTTGGGCAGCCACGCCGTGAAGGGCGTGGTGCTGGAGGCGCGGACGAAGGGACACGCCACCCGGAGCTACGTGGAGGTGCGCCGTGCTCAGGAAGGCGAGCGCGCCGACACGCTGCGCGCCGCGGTGACGGAGCTGCTCGGCAAGCTGCCGCCGGGCCACGCCGACCAGGTGGTGGTGTCCCTGCCCGGCCCCGCGCTCATCACCCACACGCTGACCTTGCCGTTCTCCGACAGCAAGCGCATCGACGCGACGCTGCCGTTCGAAATCGGTAGCCAGCTCCCGTTCGACATCTCCGAGGTCGTCTACGACTACCAGGTCGTCGGCCACAAGGACCTGGAGGGCAAGGAGAAGGCGAGCGACCTGCTCGTCGGCGTGGTGCGCACCGAGGAGCTCAAGGCGCTGCTGGAGGTGCTCGCGGAGCTGAAGGTGGACCCGCGCGTCGTCACGCACCCCGGCCTCGCCTACCAGAACCTGCTCCAGCAGGCGGCGGGGCTCTTCGAGGGCGCGAACGAGGGCGGCGCGGTGGCCATCGTGGACCTGGGCCACGAGCGCACGTCGGTGGCCATCGGCACGCCGGGCACGGGGGTCCGCTTCGCGCGCACGTTCGCCGGCGGCGGCAAGGATTTGAGCAAGGCCCTGGCCACGGAGTTCCAGACGTCGCTGGCGGAGGCGCACCACTGGAAGGAACAGCACGGGGCGCTGGCCAGCGCGGCGAAGGGGCCGGACGCGGAGCGCGCGGCGGCGGCCTTCACCCGGGGGCTCCAGCCGGTCCTGCGCGAGCTGCGGCCCACGCTGAAGTCCTTCACCGCGCGCACCCGCCAGCAGGTGGGCGCGCTGGTGCTGTGTGGCGGCACCGCGCGCATGCCGGGGCTCGCGGAGCAGCTCTCGCGAGACTTGAACCTGCCGGTGCGCGTGCTGGCGCTGCCCGCGGACACGACGGAGGCGATCGCCGCCGACGACCAGCCGACGGCGGCGCAGGCGTACGCGCTCGCGCTGCGAGGCAACGCGACGGGCGCGCGCGCGCCGCGCTTCAACTACCGCCGGGGCGAGCTCGCCTTCAAGGGCGACTTCGACTACGTGAAGGACAAGCTGGGCCTCCTGGCGTCCTTCGCGGCGACGCTGCTCTTGCTGCTCATCGCGTTCGGCGTGGTGCGCAACTCGGTGCTGTCGCGGCGCGAGGCGCAGGTGGACGCGGCGCTGTGCGAGACGACGCAGCGGATCCTGGGGCGGTGCGAGAAGGACTACAACCGCGCGCTCAACATGCTCAAGGGCGTGGAGAGCCCCGCGGCGGCGCTGCCGCGCATGTCCGCGGTCAACCTCCTGGCGGAGGTCACCGAGCACGTCCCCAAGGAAATCCCGGTGAAGTTCGACCGCATCCAGATTGATACCGAGCGCGTCATCCTCCAGGGGGAGACGGACTCCTCCAAGCAGGTGGACACGCTGTCCAACGCGCTCAGGAACCACGCCTGCTTCAAGGAAGTGAAGCAGGGCAAGGTGGAGCGCACGCGGGACGGACAGAAGGTGACGTTCCGTCTGGACGTCCAGGTGCAGTGCCCCGGGGCGGAAGGCGGGGAGAGCTAGTCATGGCCAGACTTCAGGAAGCACTCGCGCCGTTGCAGACGTGGTTCGAGCGGCTCAGCGAGCGTGAGCGGCGCATGGTGGCCATCGCCGGCACGGCGGTGGCGGTGTTCGTGGTGTTCGTGGTGCTGATGACGTTCGCCAACAGCGCGTCCGGCTACCGCAAGCGCACCGAGGACAAGCTGGGCAAGCTCCAGGAGGTGCAGGCGCTGGCGGCCAGCTATCGCGAGGCCCAGGCGTCGCGGCAGGCCGTGGAGACGCAGCTGACGTCCAGCAACGTGCAGCTGATCACCTACATCGAGGACAAGGCCACGGCGGCCGGGCTGCAGGTGCCCAACATGACGCCCAAGGGCGACGTGGGCATCGGCGACGGGAAGATCATGGAGAGCTCGGTGGAGCTGACGTTCTCCGACGTGGACCTCCGCAAGCTGACGGACTTCATGCGCACGGTGGAGAGCGGGCCGGGCGTGGTGAAGGTGAAGTACCTGCGCATCGAACCGAGGCCCAACGACACGCTGACGGCGTGGACGACGGTGGCCACCTACCGGATGAAGCAATAGCCCTATGTCCTCTGACTCCAAGCCCGCTCGTTGGAAGGTCATCCTGGGCTACGGCGCGTTCGCGCTCGTGGCCTTCATCCTCTGCCTGCTGCTCACCTTCCCGTACGAGACGGTGCGCGCGCGCATCATCAACGAGGCGGCGCAGGCGGGGCTGGCGGTGCGCATCGGCTCGCTGCGGCCGGGGCTGTCCGGCGTCACGGCCACCAACGTGCGGGTGAGCAAGCCGCCCCAGCCGTTGAGCGCGGACCTGCTCGGCAAGCTCATCAGCGGCGAGGGCCTGCCGGGCGCGGCGGAGCTGGGCGAGGCGGTCATCATCGACAGCCTGGCGGTGCGCCCCACCCTCTTCCCTCCGGGCGTGGCGGTGCGCGCCAACGCGATGGGCGGGACGGTGACGGCGTCGGTGGGGTTGCTGGGTGACTCGAAGGTGCGCGCGGACATCGACGGGCTCAAGGTCAGCGGCGGCAACCTGCCGGGCTTCCTCGGCGTGGACCTGGACGGCGTCATCAACGGCACGCTGGCCCTGACGCTGCCCAAGGGGAAGAGCCCGGAGCCGGACCTGTCCCTGGCGAACGGGGAGCTGCTGCTCGACACGCAGGGGCTCATCATCAAGGGTGGCAAGGCCTCCATTCCGATGGGCGGTGGCAACTCCATGCCCATGGACCTGCCGCAGGTGGCGCTCGGCGCGCTGGTGGGCCGTATCGACTTCGACAAGGGCCTGGGCACGGTGAAGGAGCTCAAGCTCAAGGGCGAGGACATCGAGGCGCTGGCCACGGGCACGCTGAAGCTGGGCAAGCGGCTGGAGTACAGCGAGCCGGCGATGGATGTGAACCTGCGGTTGGACCCGGAGGCGCAGAAGCGCCTGGGCCTGCTGGCGGCGGGCATCACCATCTTCCCTCCGGACAAGAAGGACCCGAGCTTCCGGGCGGCCAGGCTCGGCGGGTTCCTGAACCGGCCGACGTTCCTGCCCCGGCGGTAGCGGGCAACGGCTCGGGTGCGCCCTTCCCGGGGCGTGGTGGTTGAAGTCAGCGCGCCGGGACGTGTAAAGCGCGGGCGCACAGGAGGGCCGTGGATGCCGGAGCTGGTGTTTTTCCGTCGTGGCGAGGAGGTGTTGAGGGTGGGGGTGGACCGGGCGAGGTTGGTGCTCGGTCGCGGCGAGCAGAGCGACGTCGCCATCCCGGACCCGGAGGTGAGCCGTCAGCAGGTGGCGCTGCTGTGGGACGGCGTGGAGTGCCGGGTGCAGGACCTGTCGGGCAAGGGCACCACGGTGTCCGGCACGTCGATCACCGAGGCGGCGTTGCCGGACGGCGCGGACCTGGCGCTGGGGCAGTGGCGCGCGGTGTTCCGGCTGAGCGGCGGCGGCGAGGGCGCGGAGGTGGCCACCGAGGTGGGGCACACCACGTCCATCCAGGCCCGTGACGCGCAGTCGCTGCGCTGGCAGCCGGCGCAGGTGCGCGTGAAGCAGGGCCCCAACGAGACGGTGCATCGGTTCTCGGGGGACAGCTTCACGGCGGGCAAGGACGCGGGGTGCGACCTGGTGCTCCAGGACCGGTTCGCGTCCAGCAAGCACCTGAAGGTGACGCGGCGGGACGGGACGTTCCACGTCGTGGACCTGCGCTCGACGAACGGCACGTGGCTGGGGCCGGTGCGCGTGTTCGAGGCGGAGGTGTCGTTGCCCACCACGCTGAGGGTGGGCGAGACGGAGCTGGTGCTCGAGGCGGCGGCGACGGGCAACCGCAAGGAGCCGACGTCGTTCCACGGCATCATCGGGAGCGACAACGCGGTGAAGGGGCTGTCGGACCTCATCGAGCGGGTGGCGCCCTCCACGGCGGCGGTGACGATTCTCGGCGAGTCCGGAACGGGCAAGGAGCTGGTGGCGCGGGCCATCCACCAGTGCTCGCAGCGGGCCAACCGGCCGCTCATCCCCGTCAACTGCGCGGCCATCTCCAAGGAGCTCATCGAGAGCGAGCTGTTCGGCCACGAGAAGGGCTCGTTCACGGGCGCGGCGAATGCGCGCAAGGGCGCCTTCGAGGAGGCGGACGGCGGCACGCTGTTCCTGGATGAGATTGGCGAGCTGCCGCTGGACTTGCAGGCGAAGCTGCTGCGTGCGCTGGAGAGCGGCGAGATCAAGCGGGTGGGCGCCAGCCGGCCGATGCACGTGGACGTGCGGGTGGTGGCGGCGACGAACCTGGACCTGCTGGCAGCGGCGCGCGAGGGCAAGTTCCGCGAGGACCTGTACTACCGCCTCTGCGTGATTCCGTTGCACCTGCCGCCGCTGCGCAGCCGCAAGGGGGACCTGCCGGCGCTGGCGGACCACTTCGTGAAGCTGTACTCGCCGCGAGGGCAGACGGTGAAGCTGTCCGCGTCCGCGATGGACCGGCTCCAGAACCACACGTGGCCGGGCAACATCCGCGAGCTGCGCAACGTGGTGCACCGGGCGCTGCTGTTGCGCAAGGGGCCGGTCGTCGACGCGAACGATTTGACGTTCGACCAGGAGATGAACAAGGAGACGGGCATCGCGGTGCCCGAGCTGCCTCCGGGGATGACGCTGGAGCAGATGTTGGAGAAGCTCGAGCGGCAGATCGTCGAGGCGGCGCTGCGCCGGTACAACAACAACCGCGAGCGCGTGGCCCGCGAGCTGGGCGTGGCCCGCTCCACCCTGTTCAAGCGCCTGAAGGACTGGGGCCTGACGAAACAGGACGAGCAGGAGTAGGCGTCCCCTCCTCCGTGCCTCGCGGACATCGCGCGGGGCACGGGGAGCCCGCCTCACCTCCGGAACGAGAGTCCGCTCTCCTTGAGCGCCCGAAGGTACGGCATCGAGCGCATCGGAGGACACCGCAGCACCGCCTCCTGGAACTCGCGTGGAGGCGTGTACCCGTGCGCATCGAGGTAGTGCAGCACCGTCGTGGGCGCGACGAAGACACGCGCCCCATCCGGGACGAAGACGTTCGCGCTGCCGAGTGACACCGTCAGGGAGTCATACGAGAGGGCCCCAGGCCCACCCGAGAAGCGGCACAACGAGCACGCGTGCCGCCCGGCGAAGACCACGGGCTGCCACGGCTCCACGCACAGGCGGACGAGCGCCGCGAAGAAGTCCGCGTCCACTTCACCTCGCGGGAAGGGATGCTCGCGCTCCAGCCACCCCACCGCCACCAGCCGGTCGTCCCCGCCTGGAAAATACGCGCACGGCGAGAGGTCCTCGAAATGGGCCATGGTGCCACCCTGCCCTGAAGGGCGAGGTTCGTCGCGCCCGGTGAGAAAAAACCGTCACACAGGCGCGTAGACCCTTTTCGCGGGTGGTTCGTTCCAAGGGAGGTCCCCGCTGGGGTGCCCAGGAGCCCACCCGTGATGCACGCCGCCGCCATCGACCTTCCGCCCCTCACGCAGCTCTACAACGAGCACCGCGCCCGCGCGCTCGCCATCGCCCGCCGTATCGTCGGTGACGCGGATGACGCCGAGGACGTCGTGCAGGACGTCTTCGCCCGGCTCGCCTGGAAGTCGCCCGGCTACGGCGGGCGCGCCGCGTGGACCACGTGGCTCCACCGCGTCATGGTCAACAGCAGCATCAACTGGCTGCGCGCACGCAAGCGCCGCGAGCGCCTGAGCCACGAGCCCGCCGAGCCCCTCTCTCCCGAGCGGCAGGCCATGGGCACGCAGATGGAACGGCACTTCACCGCCGCGCTCGAGGACATCAACGAGCAGCAGCGCCAGGTCCTCTACCTGCGCGAGGTCCGCGGCCTGACGTACCCCGAAATCGCGCGCCTCTTGCGCATCCCCGAGGGCACCGTGAAGAGCACCCTCCACCGCGCCCGGCAGCGCACCTTCGAGTTGCTCGAGGAGCGCGGCCAGCGCCCCTGAGCCACCTACTCGTCGCCCTTGGCGCCGACGAATTGGTCGCCCTTGTCCTTGAAGAGGACGTTGAAGCTGGTGAGCGAGCCGTACACGCGGGTGATGTAGCTCTGCATCTCCACCTTCTCCGCATCGGACAGCTTCGGGTGCGCGTTGAGCTTCTGCTCGAGCACGCGCAGCCGGTCGCGCACCATGACGACCTTGTGGAACAGGTTGTCGATGGGCAAATCCTTCGCCTGCAGCTCCGGGTTGCCGGGGACCAGGCGCACCGTGCCGCCCTCCCACTTGCCCGCGAGCGGCGGCGCCTCGGCGAGGCCCGACGCCTCCCGGAAGATGTCCATCAGCTCTTCACGCGTCATGCTCAGCCCTTCCAGGTCGATGACTTCGTTGGGGTCCGCCACCCGCCGGCGAATCACCACCGGGGCCACGCTCCGGGCGGCGCGCTCGCGCGAGGGGGACTGCGCCGCCGGGGCCACGGCCGTGCCCCGGGGCGCGTACTTGTCACAGATGGGGGCGGACGGCGGAAACATCCCCCGAGACGACTGGAGCCGGCAGGGCCCCACCCACCCCCGGCGCTCATCCACCGAGTGAGGGCTCCACAACTTGCAGTTGCCACACACCTGCTCTTCCGGCCGGAAGACAGGCAGTGCCAACGAGGTGTCCGCCGGCTCGGTCATCAGCGCGTCTCCCCCGCCACCGGCGGGCCCTTGCGCACGCCCAGCTCCCGCAGCAGGGCGTCCGCGTTCTCCACCTGGTCCAACATCCACAGCACGTAGCGCACGTCCACGTTGACGTTGCGCGCCACCTCCGGGTTGTAGCCGAAATCGTTGGCCACGTTCTCCCAGACGCGGTCGAAGTTCACGCCCACCAGCTGTCCCCGGCCGTTCACCGTGGGGCTGCCCGAGTTGCCACCCGTCGTATCCGCGTCCGACAGGAAGTTCACCGGCACCTCCTTGAGCTTCTTGTCCGCCCACGCACCATAACGCTTCGCCTCGGCCACCTTCGAGACGCGCTCGGGCACGTCGAAGGGCTCCTCCCCCGTGTGCTTGGCCAGCATGCCCGACAGCGTCGTCTGCGGCGTGTACACCGCGCCATCCCGCGGCGAGTAGCCCTGCACCTTGGCGAACGTCACCCGCAGCGTCCCGTTGGCGTCCGGCGCCACGGGCTTGCCCGCATGCGCCAGCACCGCCTTGCGCCAGTCGGGCCGCAGCCGCGACGAGGCGCCGTCGCGCCGGTCCTGCGCCTCGTCCAGCACCTCCTGCTCACGCGCCAGGTCCAGGCCGAACGCCAGGAGCGGGTCCTTGCGAGCCTGAAGCTGCGCGAGCGTCTCCGTGCCCATCTTCATCCGCTCGGCCAGCGTGAGCACCTGCGTGGCCGCGTACATCGCGTCCACCTTCGCCGCCACGTCCTTCTCCACGAACGTCTTGCCGAAGTGCTTGTCCACCGCGGCGATGCGCTCGTCCGCGCCCAGCGCCTGTGCGCGCCGCACGAAGGCCGTCAGGAGCCGCTTCTCCGCGGGCAGGAACACGTTCTTCTGCTCGCGCTCCAGGCGGTCCTTGATGCGCACCTGCTCGCGCTCCATGTACGCCGGGCGGCGCTCCAAATCGGGCTTCGCGCGCTCGGTGGCCAGCCGCGCCAGCGTCACCGCCAGCGACGGCCCCCGGGCGAGCCGGCCCGTGGCGCCGAGCAGGAACTCGCGCTCGAACACCTTCGAGGTGGCCTTCTGCTCGGCGAGCAGGGCCTCGCGGGCCTTCAGCGCCCCACCCCACTTCGCGCTGTTCTTCGTCGCCCAGGCCGCCACGGCCGCCTCGGCCTCGCGCTGCTTCTCCACGATGCGCCCGCGCTTGAGCCCCGCCAGTTGCCCGCCCGCGTTCTTGTGCACGTTGTGCAGGCCCTTGAGCGTGGAGGCCACGGCGATCTTCCCGGCCGGGTCCTTCTCTCCCTCCTCCTCGAGGATGCGGATGGCCTCGCCGAACACGTCGCGCATGCGCGGGTAGAGCCGCGACTGGCGCTCCGCCATCTCCTCCGCGAGCAGCGCGCGGTAGGTGCGGCCCGGGTAGCCCAGCACCATCACGAAGTCACCGGGCTTCACGCCCTCGGGGGACAGCGGGAAGAAGAACTCCGCCTTGTAGGGCACGTTCTTCTCGCTGTACGCCGCCGACGTCCCGTCCGGCGCGGTGTACGCCCGGAGGATGGCGAAGTCGCCGGTGTGGCGCGGCCACATCCAGTTGTCCTCCTCGCCGCCATACTCGCCCACCGCGCGCGGCGGGGCATAGACGAGCCGCGAGTCCTGCAGCTCCACCGCATCCACCAGCGTGTAGTTCACGCCGCCGTCGAAGGTGGACACCTGGCAGCGGGTGGCGGGGCGCTTCTCGCACTCGGCCACCAGCTCCTTCTGCTTGCGCTCGATGGCCTTGAAGCGGGCCGTGTCATCGGCGCCCTCGGGAACCGCCGCCAGCACCTGCGCCGTCACGTCCGTGAAGCTGCGGGGGACCTGCACGCGCGCGCCCTTGCCAGGCAGCTCGTCCTTGCGCTCCGTGGCCAGGAAGCCCTGGGTGATGAGGTCGCGCTGGGGGGTGCTGTGCTCTTGGATGATGCCGAAGGCACAGTGGTGGTTGGTGATGACCAGGCCCGTGTCGGAGATGAAGGCGCCGGTGCACCCGCCCACATTCACCGCGCCCGCGAGCAGGCCGGTGCCGCGCTTGGGGTCCCAAAGCTTCTTGGGGGGCACCTGGAGGCCCTGGGCGCGCAGCCAGGCCGGGTCCAGTTCCAGGACCTGCTGGGGGGTCCACTTCCCTTCCCCGGCGAGCGCCGGGGCAGCCACGAGCGAGAGCAGGAGGAGCGTCTTCTTCATGCCCCATCCCTACCCCGTCCGGCGCCCGCAGGCGACATCCGCCTGAGGTCACGACGCCCCGCGGCAAGCCAGGAGTTTCCCGGGAAGAGGGACCCGACTTAAGTGTTGGGGTGTCCCATGGTGGGGAGGCCCCGGTACCGATGAAGACCGCCAGCGGTGCACAGCTCGATTTCGGCCGCCTGGCCCTCCTGCTCGTCATGCTGGGGGTCGGCTGGTACTTCTGGTACTCGCCCGTCTTCTGGCCCCTGAAGTTGCTGGTGGTGATGATGCACGAGAGCGGGCACGCGCTCGCCACCCTGTTGGTGGGGGGCTCGGTGGACCGCATCCACCTCGCGGCCGACGAGTCGGGCTCCTGCCTGTCGCGCCTGCCGCCGGGCATGCTGCGGCAGATCGCCGTGTACTCGGGCGGCTACCTGGGCAGCGCGGTGGCCGGCGCGGGCCTGTTGCTCGCCACCTTCCGCTTCCGGCTGCGCCGGTGGGTGCTGGGGGCCGCGTGTGTGTGGCTGGTCGTGATGGGCCTGCTCTACGCGGGGGACGCCTTCACCCTGGCCTTCTGCGTGGGCACCGCCGCGGTCATGGGCATCGGCGCGAAGTGGCTGCCGGACGGCGCGGTGGACTTCGTCAACCTGTTCATCGCCGCCTTCACCGCGCTGTACGCCGTGTTCGACTTGCGCGACGACCTGTGGAACAGCGCCGTGCGCTCGCGCAGCGACGCGGCCCTGCTCGCGGACCTCACCTACGTGCCCGCCGTCGTCTGGGCCGCCCTGTGGACGCTGCTCGCCGTGGGACTGCTCTCCATCGCCGCCTACCGCTCGCTCCACGCAAGGCCCCAGGGCCTGCAGATGCCCCCCGTGGGCTCCCGGGCCCGGAGGGCGTGACGGAGCGGCCCTCCCCGACGACCTGACGTCGACGCAGCGCTACCCCACCCTCATCCACCTCAAGGGAATGGGAGAACTGGGCCGGGCGACGACGGAGTCGGAGCTGTTCACCATCACCACGAAGTGGCGGCCATCGCCCCGTTCGCCACCAGCATCGGCGCACCGCGTGACACGCTCACCTCGTCCTGACGGGCAGCGCGCACACCGGCGGGTCCCAGTCGTACGGCACGCAGGCGTTCTGGGACTGGATGCCCGCCCAGCAACGGATGTAACCGGTTACAGGCCCGCAGCTCCCATGAGGCAAGACAGGCTGGATTCTTCCATCTCCGCCTGAATCGACCCTGGGAGCGACGGGCCTCCCCTTCCAACACGACAGGCATTCTCCAGACGCGCACGGGCACGTGTCGCGCCGACGCGGATGTACGCGCTCGGCGCCGCGACAGCCGCGCCCCAGGTCCAGCGGAACGTGAGTCACGAATTAACCGCTAAACAAAAATTCACTGATTTGTCTGCCACAAAACAGACACGCTATGAGTGCGGGCGACGCGGCCGGGATGGGCCGCGGTCATCCCCACACCCCAGGAGCAGGCAATGAATCTCAAGTCAGTGATGGGTTCACTGGTGTTGGCGTCGCTGCTGTCGACGGGCGCGGCGTTCGCGCAGAACATCGAGCCGGTGCCCGAGCACAACACGGGCGACCTCCCCAACAAGGAAGGTGAGCTGGCGCGCATCCCGTTGAGCAAGGTCCTGCGGGACGCGCCGCGTGAGGACATCGAGCAGGCGCCGGTCGAGGGCTTCCTGCCGGAGCTGCCCATCCTGGTCGACGGCGTGCGCTACACGGCGCAGCAGCTCCAGGAGCGGGACATCCACCTGTCCCACTACGTGCTCGACGGCAACTCCGCGGCGATGGCCGTGGTGCAGGGCTTCCGCACCACCGCGGACCTGACGAAGTACTTCCAGCAGACCCACCAGTTCCCCTCCGAGCAGCCCACCACGGGCATGGCGCCGTGCAACCCCTGGTCGGTCTTCTTCGAGCACTCGTGGTACGGCGGGGCGGCGTTCTCCGTCTACCCGGGCTGGGGCTACAACACGCTGGGCTGGTGGAATGACCGCATCTCCTCCATGTGGAGCACCCAGTGCGGCCGCTGGACGCTGATGACGGAGCACTCCTACTTCGGCGGCCACGTGCTGTGGGTCGGCCGTGCGTGGGCCATCGGCAACATGGGCAGCTACGGCTGGTACACGGGCTTCTGGCCGTTCCGCCGCTGGCACTCGTGGAACGACCGCGTCTCGTCGGTCGCCGTCTACTGGTAGTCCCGTCGTGACGTGAGCGGGCCGGAGGCGTGTCCTCGCGCCTCCGGTCCCGCGTCGGCCCAGGCGCTCACTTCCTCGGGCGCATGCGGAACGCGACGAACGAGGCGACGTCCGGGAAGGAGAAGTACGGGTTCTTCTGGCGCACCTCGCCCAGCGCCGCCACCGGGACGTCCGCGTAGTCGTGCCCCGGCCACAGGCGCGTGGAGTCCGGGACCTTCAACAGCACCTGCGACAAGGAGCGGTACATCGCCTCCGGGTCGCCGCCGTTCATGTCGCACCGCCCGCACCCGTTGATGAACAGCGTGTCCCCGGACACGAGCGCGTCTCCGGCGAGCAGGCAGTGCGAGCCCGGGGTGTGTCCGGGCGTGTGCAGCGCATGGAACGTCTCGGCGCCCACCGGCACCGCGTCTCCGGGCCCGAGCAGGCGCAGCGCGCCCGACAGCTCGCGCAGCTCCGCGGAGAACTCCACCTCCGCCCGCTGCGCGTAGACAGGCACGTCGTGTCGGGAGAGCAGGTCCGGCAGGCCGTTGATGTGGTCGAAGTGGCAGTGCGAGACGAACGCGCCCGCCAGGCGCTTGCCGTCCTCTTCCACTGCCCGTTCAATCGCATCCACGTCCCACGCCGGGTCCACCACCACGACGTCGGGCGAGTCCGCCGCGCCGACGAGGTAGACGAAGTTGTCCATGGGGCCCAACTTGAGCTGACGTACGTAGGGATTCCGCATCTCTCACACCTCCCGGGGAGACTCTAACGCCCAAGACTTGAAGGCACGGGCGCTTCCCACTTGAATGGACGTCTTTTCCCTGGAGGTCCACACCCCGTGAAGCGCTCTCTGCCGTTGCTCGCCTGTACCCTCCTCGCCGGCTCGAGCGTCGTCGCCAAGGAACGGTCCACTTTCAAGTACACCGCGCCTCCGGACGGCGAGCGTCCGGTCATCGTCGACGCCGTCATCGCGCCCCAGGGCAGCGACTTCGCCATGCGCCTGCGCTTCGACAAGGAGCCGTGGGGCGAGGAATGCAAGAACCGCTGTGCCAACGCCACGCTGCTCATCGACGCGGACTCCAGCAAACAGACGGGCCTGAAGCTCGCGGCGGGGGCGCCGGGCAACGGCGCCGACCTGGCCGTCATCATCCAGGGCGTGCGGGAGTACGCGACGGAGAGCGGCAAGGGCGCCAAGAACTGGCTGCGCGTCAAGGTGCGCCTGCTCAACAACGAGGCGAGCAGCGTGGACGACGGCGAGCTGCTCGCCGAGCTGAGCCACAAGCACGACACCGACCGCATCCAGTCCGATGGGAAGACCGTCTACCTGCTCATCGACAGCACCCACCCGTCCATCCCCGCCGGCCGCAAGGCGCGCGTCGTCTACCAGCCGCCCGGTGGCAAGCCCATCCAGGCCAACGTGACGGGCCTGATTGGCGGAGGCGGCTCCAAGGGCAACGTGAAGATCTTCAAGGACGGCAACTGGGGCAAGGCGCCCAAGGCCGACCCCTGACGTTCCCGTCCCCACACGTGTCGCGTCCTCGGGCCCGCGATGGGCTCGCAGGGCGCGTGCGTCGGGGCCCGTCCGGGGGTGGGGCCATCGAGCGGCGGGTGCCGGGGGGCCATCACGTCATCGCCTCCGGAGGTGCGCGGTGAAGGTGCTCGCGCGAGGCTCCCAGTACTCGCGGCTTCACACGGGTCCGTCGCACCTTCGAGTTCGGGTGCGCGGCTCCCGCTTCGGTGCCGGTGTCGCCGCACTGCTCCTCTTGTCGCCGCTGACAGCCTGTCGGACCGAGCCGCCTCCTCCGAGCTATCTCCGCGTCGATGGGCCGGCCCCGCGGCTCGCGGAGGTCCCCGACTCGCGAGCCCTGCTGGTCGTCTTCTGGGCCACGTGGTGTCCGCCCTGCCGCACGGAGACGCCGCAGCTCGTGTCGCTGGCCGAAGCGCCTCCTGACGCGCTGCGTGTCGTAGTCTTCAGCCACGACACGGACACGAGGGCGGTGGAGACCTTCCTCGAAGGGCCGCCATCCGCCGCGCTCCACCTGCGTCTGGACGAGGGACACCTGGTCGCCCGCGCGTTCGGCGTGGACACCCTGCCCCAGAGCATCCTGGTGGTGGACGGGCGCCTGGTCGCTCGATTCCCGGGGCCTCGCGAGTGGGATTCCCGAGCCATGCGCCGCCTGCTGGAGAAGTTGATCCGCGAGCACCCACCTCGCGCGTCGACCCCGTCGCGTTGACTCTCCGCGAAGACCTCCAGTAAGCCTTCGGGTCGATGCGGTTCCTCCTGCGCACCCTCGCGCTCCTCCTCGTGCTGATGACGGGTGGCGTCTTCCAGACGCTCGCCTTCGCATCGGACACGCACGCGGACTGCGAAGAGGAAGCCGAGGAAGGGGACTGCTCGGACTGCGCCGCGGATTGCGCGCTGTGCCTCTGCTGTCCGCTGAGGGCCGCGCCCGCGCCCCTGCCCTTCGTGAGCCTGGTGGAGGAGCCGCTCGTCCGGCCCACCATCCACGTCCACCCGGACGTGCTGCTCCCAAACGGCGTGGGACGCGACATCTTCCAGCCTCCCAGAGGGTGATTCCGCCCCTCACGGGAGACGTGTGTCCAGCGAGTCCCCTTCCCGGGTCTCGCGCGGACGCGCACGTCACCGTGCTGCCCCGCTGAAGCTGAAGCCACCCTCCGCGCACTCCCGCGCGGACATACGCCGCCGGGGTACCGCCCTGGCCGGAGTCATGCCATGCGTTCCCTCCAGACCTTCGTGCTCGTCGTGTCCCTCGTGTCCTTCCCCGTCCTCGCCGCGTCGGCCGAGGAGCCCAAGCCCGCGCAGCAGTCGCAGGCCGCCGAGAAGCCCAAGTGTGAGCACGGCGTGCAGAAGTCGCTGTGCACGCGCTGCAATCCGAAGCTCGCGGCGGTCTTCAAGGCCAAGAACGACTGGTGCGCCGAGCACGAGCGCCCCGAGTCCCAGTGCTCGCTCTGCCACCCGGACCTCGCCAAGAAGGGCGTGAAGTAGATGGGCCCTCGCATCGGTCTCCTGGCGCTGGCGGGACTGCTCGTCCTGGGCGCTTCGTGCACGAAGTCGTCCCAGCCCGAGGTCGCGAAGAGCACCACCTCCGATGCGGGGCCCCCGTCCCCCGAGGCTCGCGCCGTCACGCTGTGCGAGCACGGCGTGCCCTCGGAGCTGTGCACGAAGTGCGACCCCGACCTCGTCGACGTCTACAAGGCCCAGGACGACTGGTGCGACGCACATGGGCTGCCCGAGTCCCACTGCCGTCAGTGCAACCCGTCGCTCTCCTTCACCGCGCCAGCCGCTCCCGCCGACTGGTGCAAGGAGCACGCGGTCCCCGAATCGAAGTGCACCCAATGCAACCCGAAGCTGGTGGCCGGCTTCATCGCCGCGGGTGACTACTGCCGCGAGCACGGCTTCCCGGAGTCGGTCTGCCCCTTCTGTCACCCGGAGTTCGTGAAGGCCGCGGGCGCCGAGATGCCGCTGTTCCCCACGCCCGGCACACGCATCCGACTGGCCTCCGCCGACACCGCGCGGGAGGCGGGACTCCAGACGCATCGACTCCAGCGCAGGCACTTCGCACGCTCGCTGGAGGTGGTGGGCCAGCTCACCTTCAACCAGTACCGATTGGCGCGGCTGTCCGCGCGAGGCGATGCGCTGGTGAGCGAGGTGCGCGTCGACGAGGGCGACGACGTCAAGGCGGGCCAGCCCCTGCTCGCGCTCACCTCTCCTTCCGTCGGACAGGACAAGGGTCGACTGTCCGCGGCCCTCGCGCGGCTGGAGACGGCTCGCGCGGCGCTCGCTCGGGAGCAGGAGCTGGTCGAGCGTGGCATCAGCCCTCGCAAGGATTTGGAGCAGGCCCGGGCCGAGCTCGCCGCGGCCGAGGGGGAGCGTGAGGCGGCTCGCGCGGCACTCAGCGCCGCGGGCGCGGAACAGGGAAGCAGCGAGGGGCGCTACAATCTCTCCGCGCCCTTCGCCGGGACGGTGGTGGCTCGTGACGCGGTGTCCGGCCGACATGTCGCCGCGGGACAGACGTTGCTCGAGGTCGCCGACCTCTCCACGCTCTGGGCCCTGCTCGAGATTCCCGAGGCGGACTCGGCCCAGGTGCGCGCGGGGCAGAAGGTCACCCTGAGCCTCGAGGGTCTTCCCGGAGAGGTCCGTGAGGCCACGCTCACCCGCGTGGGTGCCTCCGTGGACCGCGCCACCCGCACGGTGCGCGCCCGCGCCGAGCTGCCCAACCCCGACCGCGCCCTCAAGGCCGGCATGTTCCTGCGCGCGCGGATTCAAGTGGCCGAGGAGCACGAGGCGTTGATGGTGCCCCACTCCGCCATCCAGCGCGCCAAGGGACAGGTGCTCGTCTTCGTGAAGAAGGACGAGACACTCTACGAGCCTGTCCCCGTGGAGCTGGGCGCGGGCACGCGTGACGAGGTCGAGGTGGTCAAGGGCCTGCGGCCCGGCATGGAGGTCGTCACCACGGGCGCCTTCCTGCTGAAGACCGAGGTGCTCAAAGACTCCATCGGCGCGGGCTGCTGCGAGGAAGGAGGCCCGTAGCCCATGCTCACGCGCATCATCGATGGGTCACTGGAGCACCGTGGCGCGGTGCTGCTGGGCACCGTGGCGCTCGTCATCTCGGGGCTGCTCGCGTTCCGGGCCCTGCCGCTCGATGCCTTCCCCGACACGACCCCCACGCAGGTGCAGGTCAACACGGTGGCGCCCGCGCTCTCGCCCGTCGAGGTGGAGCGACAGCTCACCATTCCGCTCGAGCAGCAGCTCGCGGGACTGCCGCAGCTGGAAGAACTGCGCTCCATCTCCAAGTTCGGGCTGTCGCAGGTGACGCTCCAGTTCCGCGACGGCACGGATGTGTGGTTCGCGCGGCAGCAGGTCTCGGAGCGGATGGGCCGCGTGAAGATGCCTCCGGGAATCGAGGCACCCACGCTCGGGCCCGTGGCGACGGGGCTGGGCGAGGTCTTCCACTACCTGGTCAAGAGCAGGAGCCGGAGCCTGGAGGAGCTGCGCACGCTGCACGACCAGGTCATCGCGCCCCAGCTCCGCGCGGTGCCCGGTGTGGCCGAGGTGAATGCGTGGGGAGGCCGCGAGAAGCAGTGGCACGTGGTGGTGGAGCCGCAGCGACTCCGACAGTTCGACCTGTCCCTGGGCGACCTGTACCGGGCCCTGGAGGCGAACAACGCGAACGTGGGCGGCGGCATGGTGGAGCGCGGTGGTGGAGCGAGCCTGGTGCTCGGCATCGGTGTGCTGGAGGATGGCCGGGCCGTGGGCGACGTGGTGGTGGCCGCGCGAGACGGCGTGCCCGTGCGCGTGCGCGACGTGGCCCAGGTGGAGGTGGGGCACGAGATTCGTCGAGGCGCGACCACCGCGGACGGCGAGGGTGAGGTCGTCCTGGGCCTGGGCTTCATGCTCATGGGCGAGAGCTCGCACGTGGTGACGCGGGCGCTCGCTCGGCGCATGGACGAGGTGAAGCAGCGCCTGCCCGACGATGTGCAGGTGGACGTCGTCTACGAGCGCACGGAGCTGGTGGACCTGGTGCTGCGCACGGTGCGCACCAACCTGCTCGAAGGCGCGCTGCTGGTCATCGCCGTCCTCTTCCTCTTCCTGGGCAACTGGCGCGCGGGGCTCATCGTCGCCTCCGCCATTCCCCTGTCCCTGCTGTTCGCCTTCAGCGGCATGCTGCGCTTCGGCATCGCCGGCACCCTCATGTCCCTGGGCGCCATCGACTTCGGGCTGGTGGTGGACTCGTCCGTCATCCTCGTGGAGAACGCGGAGCGGCACCTGGCCGGCGCCCGCGATGGACGGAGCCTGAAACAGGTGGTGCGGGACGCGGCCGTGGAGGTCCGCAAGCCCACGCTCTTCGGTGAGCTCATCATCATGGTGGTGTACCTGCCCGTGCTCGCACTGGAGGGCGTGGAGGGGCGGCTGTTCCGTCCCATGGCGCTCACCGTCATCCTGGCCCTGCTGGGCAGCGTGCTGCTGTCCATGACGTTGATGCCGGTGCTCGCGTCGTTCGCGTTGGAGCGAGGCAGGCGAGGACACCCGGAGCCGCGCCTCGTGCGCTGGCTGCAGCGGGGCTACCGGCCGCTGCTGGAGTGGAGCGTGTCCCATGCGCGCTCGGTCCTCATCGTGGCGGGGCTGCTGGTGGTGGGCACGGGGCTGGCGGCCACGGGGCTCGGTCGCGAGTTCGTCCCGAGGCTGTCCGAGGGAACCCTCGTCATCAACACCGTGCGCCTGGCCGAGGTGTCCCTCACCGAGTCGGTGCGCTACGGCGGGCAGGTGGAGAAGGTGCTCCGGAGCCGGTTCCCCGACGAGGTGGCGCGCGTGTGGACGCGCACCGGGACGGCCGAGGTGGCGACGGACCCGATGGGCATCGAGCTGTCCGACGTGTTCGTCACGCTCCATCCCCGCGAGCAGTGGAAGCGCGCCGCGACGCAGGAGGAGCTGGTGGCGGAGATGAAGGCGGAGCTGGCGGACCTGCCCGGCATGCGCATGGCGTTCCTCCAGCCCATCGAGATGCGCGTCAACGAGATGATCGCCGGCGTGCGCGGGGACGTGGGCATCAAGCTGTTCGGCGATGACCTGGACGTGCTCAAGGCCAAGGCGCGCGAGCTGGAGGCGCTGGTGCGCGCGGTCCCCGGCGCCACGGACGTGACGCTGGAGCAGCTCACGGGTCAGCCCGTGCTGGAGGTCACCGTGGACCGGGTCGCCATCGCGCGGCATGGCATCGCCGCGCGCGAGGTGCTCGACGTGGTGGAGGCGGTGGGCACACGCGTGGTGGGCGAGGTCCGTGAGGGCGAGCGCCGCTTCGACCTGGCGGTGCGGCTGGCCGAGGCGTACCGCAATGAGCCCACGAGGCTGGCCACCGTGCCCATCACCGCGCCCGGAGGTGAGCGTGTGCCCCTGGGTCGGCTGGCGACGATTCGCGAGGTGTCCGGCCCCACCACCCTGCAGCGCGAGTGGGGCCAGCGGCGCATCGTCATCCAGGCCAATGTGAGCGACGGCGACCTGGGCGGCTTCGTCACCCACGTGCGCGCCGCGCTGGCGAAGGTGGAGCTGCCGCCGGGCTACCACCTCCGCTACGGCGGCCAGTTCCAGAACCTGGAGCGGGCCCAGGCGCGGCTGGCCCTCGTGGTGCCCATCGCGCTGGGACTCATCCTCCTGCTGCTCCACCTCACGTACCGCCGCTGGGTGGACACGCTGCGAATCTTCGCGGGCGTCCCCTTCGCGCTGATGGGCGGCGTGCTGGCGCTGCTCGCGCGCGGGCTGCCGTTCTCCATCTCCGCCGCGGTGGGCTTCATCGCCGTCAGCGGCGTGTCCGTGCTCGGGGACATGGTGCTGGTGTCCCGGCTGCGGCAGCTGCTCGGCCAGGGCCGCGCGCTCCCCGAAGCCCTCCGCGAGGCCGCCGTCTCCCGCCTGCGTCCGGTGCTGATGACGGCCTCGGTGGCGGCGCTCGGCTTCCTCCCCATGACACTCAACACGGGCATCGGCGCGGAGGTCCAACGACCGCTGGCCACCGTGGTGGTGGGCGGCGTCCTGTCCTCCACCCTGCTGACGCTGCTGGTGCTCCCGGCGCTCTACTCGGTGCTCGGCGCGGGCCGGGGAAGCAGCCACGGAGGCGAGCGGACGCCCCCCGCCGAGCACCTTCCGAACCCGGAAGAACAGGCCCGCGCCGCGTCCTGACGAGGGCCCGTGACGCGGCACGTCATGGGGCAGCCGGGCGGCCGAACGCTCCCCGGTCGCCCTACCCCACGGGGTCCAAAGCCTCCCTCCACGGCCCATCCTACCCGCACCCACCGTCCCGCCCGCTGGGGAGTCTCGCGCGCCCCGGCCGCCGGAATTTCAGGGGGTTACAGAGATGTTCCACTCGGAGGCGGGCCTGGACGGAGATTCAGGTGGGATGCCTCGGAGTACGTGCAACCCCCCGAATTCGTTCCCTTTGTCAGGGGGGCATGGTAGTCCCGCCGCTTTGTTGAAGATTTCAGAGTCCATGGCGCGGAGTGCGCGAGTCACGCACCGCGTTCGGGTACGAGACGTTCTCACCTGGGTTCGAAGAGCATGCGCGCAGAAGCCGAATTGAAGACGCGAAAGAAGCAGGGGGGCTCGGGCGGCGGGGGTGGTGCCGCGGGCTCCGGTGGTGGGGGTGATGGGTTCGTCCCGGCCTCGCTGGCCGACGAGGCGCGTCGCCGGTACATCAACTACGCGCTGTCGGTCATCACCTCGCGCGCCCTGCCGGACGTGCGCGACGGCCTCAAGCCCGTGCAGCGCCGCATCCTGTACGGCATGTGGAACGACCTGAACCTGTCGTTCGACACGAAGTACCAGAAGTGCGCCCAGGTCGTCGGCGCCATCATGGGTCGCTACCACCCGCACGGCGACGCCTCCATCTACGACGCGCTCGTGCGCATGGCGCAGGACTTCTCCCTGCGCTACCCGCTGGTGGACGGCCACGGCAACTTCGGCTCGCTGGACGGCGACTCCGCCGCCGCCTACCGCTACACCGAGTGCCGCCTGGACAAGCTCGCCACCGAGATGCTCGGGGAGCTCGAGCGCAAGACGGTGGACTTCCGGCCCACCTACGACGGCACCCGCAACGAGCCCATCGTCATCCCCGCACGCGTGCCCCAGCTGCTGATGAACGGCACCACGGGCATCGCCGTGGGCATGGCGACCAACATCCCGCCCCACCACCTGGGCGAGTTGGTGGACGCGCTCGTGGCCCTCATCGAGACCCCGACGCTGCTCACCAAGGACCTGCTCAAGTGGGTCAAGGGACCGGACTTCCCCACCGGCGGGCAGATCCTCAACGACAAGAAGGAGCTGCGGGAGATCTACGAGACGGGCCAGGGCAGCGTGCGCATCCGCGGCGAGTGGGACACCGAGGAGCTCAAGCGCGGCGGGACGCAGATCATCATCACGTCCATCCCGTACACGGTGAACAAGTCCACCCTGGTCTCGAAGATCGGCGACCTGGTGCGCGAGCGGAAGCTGCCGCTCATCGTGGACGTGCGCGACGAGTCCACCAAGGACGTGCGCATCGTCCTGGAGCTCAAGAAGGACGCCAACGCCGAGCTGGTGATGGCGTACCTCTACAAGCACACGCCGCTGCAGACGACGTTCGGCGTGAACCTGACGTGTCTGGTCCCCAGCGAGGACAACCCGGAGGTCGGCACGCCGCGCCGGCTCAACCTCAAGGACATCCTCCAGCACTTCCTGGACTTCCGCTTCGCCGTCGTCACGCGCCGCTTCCAGCACGAGCTGGGCGAGCTGCAGAAGCGCGTGCACCTGCTCGAGGGCTTCGAGAAGGCCTACGACGCGCTGGATGAGATCATCCGCATCATCCGCCAGTCCGAGGGCAAGCAGGACGCGGCCCAGAAGCTGATGAAGCGCTTCCAGCTGGACGAGCTCCAGGTGGACGCCATCCTGGAGATGAAGCTCTACAAGCTGGCCCGCCTGGAGATCCTGGTCGTCCAGAAGGAGCTCAAGGAGAAGCGCGCGGAGATCAAGCGCATCGAGGGCATCCTCAAGGACAAGAAGAAGGTCTGGTCCACCGTCAAGGACGAGCTCGGGGAGATCAAGGGCCAGTACAACGACAAGCGCCGCACGAAGATTGGCGGCGCGGGCTCCGAGGAGGTGGAGTTCAACGCGGACGCGTTCATCGCGGACGAGGACGCCCACGTCGTCCTCACCCGCGACGGCTGGGTCAAGCGCGTGCGCGAGGTGAAGGACCCGTCCTCCACCCGTCTGCGCGAGGGCGACGCGGTGATGGCGGTGCTGGCCGGCAGCCTCAAGGCCAACCTGGTGCTGTTCAGCAACTTCGGCACCGCGTACGTCACCCGCTTCAACGACATCCCGGCATCCACCGGCTACGGCGACCCGGTGCAGAAGCTGTTCAAGTTCGACGACGGCGAGCGCGTGGTGGCCGCCTGGTCGCTGGACGCCCGGCTCGAGGCCCCGGCGAAGCTGGTCGGCGTGACGAAGCAGGGCATGGGCATGCGCTTCCTCCTGGAGCCGCACCTGGAGGTCTCCACGCGCGCCGGCCGTCGCTACGCGAAGACGGGCGAGGGCGATGAGATCATCGGCGTGCGCGAGGCGGGCGAGAAGGACCTGCTCGCGGTGCTGACCAAGAAGACCAACGCCCTGGTGTGCAAGGTGGCGGAGGTCAACGAGCTGGCCGGCCCCGGCAAGGGCGTCACCGTCATCAAGGTGGATGACGA
Source organism: Myxococcus sp. AS-1-15 (assembly GCF_020037055.1). NCBI lineage: Bacteria > Pseudomonadati > Myxococcota > Myxococcia > Myxococcales > Myxococcaceae > Myxococcus > Myxococcus sp. AS-1-15. The sequence goes on from NZ_JAIQDF010000004.1 coordinate 461,655, forward strand.
CGACCAGGTGGTGGAGTTCCTGGTCAGCGCGCCCAACCAGAAGGACGCGAAGATCGATTTCGACACGCAGAAGGGCCGCAAGCTGCAGCTCGCTCCCGCCAAGTACGGGGTGACGGGCCGCGGCGGCAAGGGCCACGAGATGTCCAAGCGCGACGCGGTGGAGGACGTGGCCCGGCCCGTCGTCTTCATCCCGTTGCCCGAGAAGAAGGATTAGCCAGAGGACGCCATGGCGACGAAGAAGGAAAGCTACACAGGCGCGGACATCCAGGTCCTCGAGGGCCTGGAGCCGGTGCGCAAGCGCCCGGCCATGTACATCGGCGGCACCGACAGCACCGGTTATCACCACCTGCTGTGGGAGATCCTCGACAACTCGGTGGACGAGGTCATCAACAGCCACGCCACCACCGTCGAGGTCGTGCTCCACAAGGATGGCCGCAGCATCACCGTGGTGGACAACGGGCGCGGCATCCCCGTGGACATCATGCCCAAGCTCAAGAAGCCCGCCGTGGAGGTCATCCTCACGACGCTGCACGCGGGCGGCAAGTTCGAGCAGGGCAACTACATCCACTCCGGCGGTCTGCACGGCGTGGGCAGCTCGGTGGTCAACGCGCTCGCGCGCAAGCTGACGATTGAAATCAAGCGCGACGGCAAGAAGTACGTCCAGACGTACGCGCGCGGCAAGGCCACCAGCCAGCTGAAGGTGGACGGCGCCGCCCGCGGCACCGGCACCTCCATCACCTTCGAGCCGGACCCGGAGATCTTCGGCGAGAAGCTGAAGTTCGACGCGGAGCTGGTGCGCGAGCGGCTGGAGGCCAAGAGCTACCTGCACAAGGGGATGACGGTCATCTGGAAGGATGAGACCGCCAGCCCCGCGACGTCCGTCACGTACAAGCACGACGGCGGCATCGCCGAGTACCTCACCAAGGTGGTGGCCGAGCGGCAGAAGCCCCTGGTGCCGGCGGGCAGCGCCACGTTCTACCACTCGCGCGACAACGGCGTGCGGCTGGAGGCGTCGCTGGGCTGGACGGAGGCCACCGACGAGCACATCCGCTCGTACGTCAACGGCATCCCCACCAACATGGGCGGCACCCACGAGGCGGGCCTGCGCGGCGCCGTCGTCAAGGCGGTGCGCAACTACATCGAGACGCACGACCTGACGCCCAAGGGCGTGTCGCTCACCGCGGAGGACATCCGCGAGGGCATCACCGCGATTCTGTCCGTCTACGTGGTGGAGCCGCAGTTCCAGGGGCAGACGAAGTCGCGTCTGAACAACCCCGAGGTGACGGCCCAGGTGGACGGCGTGCTGCGCCCCGCCCTGGAGAAGTGGCTCAACGACAACAAGAGCGTCGCCGAGGCGGTGGTGGCCCGCATCATCCTGGCCGCCCGCGCCCGCGAGGCCAGCCGCGCCGCGTCCCAGGCCGTCAGCCGCAAGACGGCCGTCAGCCACCGGCTCAACCTGCCGGGCAAGCTGGCGGACTGCTCGTCCACGGACCCCAACGTCAGCGAGCTGTTCCTGGTGGAGGGTGACTCCGCAGGCGGCTCCGCCAAGCAGGGCCGGGACAGGCGCACCCAGGCCATCCTCCCGCTGCGCGGCAAGGTGCTCAACGCGGAGCAGGCGTCCACGGACAAGGTGGCCGGCAACAAGGAGCTCCAGGACATCGTCAGCGCGCTGGGCTGCGGCATCGGGGCGGACTTCGACATCTCCAAGCTGAGATACGGCCGCGTGTTCCTGCTGATGGACGCCGACAGCGACGGCCACCACATCGCCACGCTGCTGCTCACCTTCTTCTACCGCCACCTGCGCCCGCTCATCGAGAGCGGCGCCATCCACATCGCCCAGCCGCCCCTGTTCCGCGTGGACATCGGCAAGGAGACGTACTGGGCGCTGGACGAGGCGGACCGCGACCGCATCATCCGCGAGAAGGTCAAGGGCAACGCCAAGCCCAACATCATGCGGTTCAAGGGTCTGGGCGAGATGACGGCCGACGAGCTCAAGCAGACCACCCTGGACGTGAAGAACCGGATGAGCCTGCGGGTCACCATCGACAACCCCATCGAGACGGACCGCGTCATCAATGACCTGATGGGCCGGGACGTGAGCGCCCGCTTCCGGTTCATCATGGAGCGCGCCGGCGAGGTCGAGGCGCTGGACGTCTAGCCATCCGTCATCCTGCCGCGAGTCCCCGCCACCCCGGGTGTTGCCCCGAGGGCCGAGGCGGGGGCTCGTGACGGCCCTTTCTAGCTCGGCTAGATTCCGACGCCGTGAACACCTTTCGCCGACTCGCCCTGCTGCTCACGCTGCTGTTGGCCGTCCTCCCCGCCCACGCCCAGACGACGCGCAAGAAGGCCGCGCGCAAGAAGGCCACCCCTTCCAGCAAGGTGGTGAAGGCGAAGAAGAAGCCCGGCATCAAGGGCCAGAAGAGCCCGGTCACCGCCGAGCCGACGGACGTCCAGGACGTCGAGTCGCCGCAGCCGCTCGTCTTCGGTGAGCCCGAGCAGCCCACGCCCCCGGAGAAGCCCGTCGGCACGGACAAGCCCACGGTGGCCACGCCCGTGCCGCCTCCGGCGACGAAGCCCCACGAGCCCGTCAATCCCAACGCGCGGCCCTCGCTGGCGAACACCCCCGCGGTGGCGTCCGGCACGGTGGCGCTGTTCTCGGTGGCCCGCACGCCGGCCGCCTCCGACGCCGCTGCCCGCCTGGAGGGGGAGCTGACGAGGCACCTGCAGCGCGGCGGGGACATCCCGTTCGTGGACCTGGGCACGGCCTTCCCTCCCCCGGAGCCGACGCCGCTGACGCAGGCGGATGGCCTCTACGACGAGGGCCGGGCCGCGTACGACAACCTGGACCCGGAGGCCGCGGAGACGAAGTTCCGCGCCGCCGCGGAGGCGTACGAGAAGTCCCCCGGCGACTTCCGCCCGGAGCGGCTGGGTGAGACGTACCTCTTCCTGGGCGCCGCCAGGCTGCTCAACGGCGACGCCGCGGGCGCAAAGGCGGCCTTCGTGCGCGCCGCGGTGGCCGAGCCCTCCACCCGTCCGGACAAGGCGCTCTTCGGCCAGGACGTGCAGAAGGCTTTCGAGGACGCCCGCGCCGAGGTGGGGGCGCGCCCCGCCGGCACGCTGGTGGTGGAGTCCAAGCCCGCGGGCGCCAAGGTGAGCGTGCGCGGCCAGGAGCTGGGCGTGACGCCCCTGAGGGGCGTGACGGTCCCCGCCGGCCACCACGCCGTGGTGGTGACGCTGCCGGGCCACACGCCCCACGCCGAGTACACGGAGGTGAAGTCCGGCGCGAGCGCGCAGGTGAAGGCGGAGCTCAGCCCCGGGCCGGGCCTGACGGCCATCCGCGACGCCTCCGTGCGCGCAGGTTCCCAGGCCGCCTTCGACAGCGAGACCTTGCCGCCGGACACCGCCGCCATCGCCGACCGGCTGGATGCGCGCTACGTGGTGGTGGCCGCCGTGTCGCAGGACAAGAAGGGCCGGCTCAAGGCGGAGCTCCAGGCGTGGGACGTGCGCACCCAGGCGCGGCTGCGCGGCGTGGACATCGACCTGTCGGGCCGCGAGCGCGACCAGAGCCCGGAGGCCGCCGCCCAGCAGGCGCGCGACTTCATCCAGGGCGCCATCTCCCCGCGCGTCGCCGAGAGCGGCGCGTCCGGCCAGTCCCTGCTCAAGCGGCCCTGGTTCTGGGCCGTCGTCGGAGGCGCCGCGGCCGTCACGGCGGGCGCCGTCTTCGTGGCGACCCAGGACAAGGGCCGCCCGTTCAACCCCATCACCGGAGGAACAGGCTTCTGAGCTCCGGGTTGAATGACGGTTCGCCCGCTCGCGTCGCTCGTTTCTGAGGTTACCCCATGAGAGCCCTCGTCCTCGCCCTGCTTCCCTCGCTCGCCCTGGCGGCGTCCCCCGCACCCGCGCGGCGCGCCACCAGCCTCCTCATCCCCATGGACCCCGCGGCCGAGTCCGGCAGCGTGAAGATGGAGGGCTACATGAACGAGGCGCTGGGGAACTTCGCCGGGTTCACCGTCCGCAAGTCCGAGGAGATCTTCGGCCTGCCCGCCGACCCCAACGCCCAGTCCGCGATGGAGCGCGCGCGCAAGGGCTACTCGGAGAGCGCCGCCGCCTTCGACAAGAAGGAGTACGACGACGCGGAGACGAAGGTGCGCGCCACGCTCAAGGAGCTGCAGAACGCTCCGGCGGCCATGCGCGGCTGCTCGCCTCTGTGCGAGTCGCTGGCGCTGTACGCGGCGCTGTTGCACCTGCGCGGTGACGTGGAGGAGGCGAAGCTGGTCCTCATCGACCTCATCGCCGTGTCCCCCACCTTCGAGCTCAACCCCAAGCGCTTCAGCCGGGACTTCATCGCCCTGCGCGTGCAGGTGGCCACCGGGCGCACGTCCCAGCTGCGCGGCAGCGCCACGGTGAAGTCGCGCCCCGCCGGCGCCCGCGTCTACGTGGACGGGGAGATGGCCGGGTACACGCCGGTGACGATTCCCGCGCTGACGGTGGGCAAGCACCTGCTGCGCGTCGAGCGGCCCGGCTTCCGCCAGTACGGCCAGCTCATGGAGGTGACGCCGGATGACGTGGAGGTGAGCACGGAGCTGGTGCCCACGGCCGCGTACAAGGCCTATGACGCGCAGTTGGACCGGGTGGCCAGCGAGGTGTCGCGCGGCATCAGCCAGGCCAACGGCGTCGCGGGGCTGGGCAAGTCGCTGGGCCTGGAGCGGGCCATGGTGGGCACGGTGAGGAGCCACGGCGAGGGCACCGAGCTCATCCTCGGCTACTACGACCTGCGCAACGGCCGGAAGCTGGGCGGCCGGCGCGTGGTGCTCCAGGGCGACGAGTTCGGTCAGCTCAAGTCGGAGATGGAGCGCATGGTGAATCAGCTGGTGAACACCAGCGAGGGCGGCGGGGAGAAGGTGGTGCGCAGCTCGGATCCGCTCGACAACCGGGGCGGCACCGAGGACTGGGGCGCCGAGGACCGCGGCGGCCGGACGCGCAAGCAGGAGAAGGCGAAGAAGCCCGGGGATGATCCGCTCGACGGGGTGTCTGGAACCGAGGACTGGTGACACGAGGCGCTTGTCCCCGGACGGGCGATGCCTAGAGTCCGGGGCTCTATGCGCCTGCTCGCCCTCCTGCTGCTCCCATCGCTCGCGCTCGCCCAGACGAGCTCCATCGTCCAGGCCCCCCTGCCCTCACGGGGGCTGACGTTGCCACCCACCGGCGCCGCGCTGGTGGACGAAGCCACGGCCCTGTCGCTCAACCCCGCGGGCCTGGGCTTCGTGCGCTCCGGTCAATTGTTCTACCTGCACGAGCGCAACCTCGAGCAGGACAGCACCGCCGACGGCGTCTTCCTGGGCGCGAAGCTGTTGGGCCTGGGCCTGGGCGCGTCGATGGAGTGGATGCGCCCCCGCCACGGGCCGGACTACCGGCGCACGTCACTGGGACTGTCCCTGGGTGCCCCCACGCTGCAGTTGGGCGCGTCCTGGCACACGTTCGGCTCGGACGACGAGGACGTGGACTCGCTGGACACCTTCGACGTGGGCCTCACCGCCCGGCCCGCCCGCTACCTGTCGCTGGCGGCGGTGGCCAGGAACCTCAACGCCCCACGGGAGGGCGCCTTCAAGATTGAGCGCGCGTACGACTTCGGCCTGGGCCTGCGCCCGCTGGGCGAGCGCTTCACCCTGGGCGTGGACTGGCTCTTCTCGGAGGGGGCCTTCCGCCAGGGGCAGGCCACGTACACGCTGCAGGCGGAGGTGATTCCGGGCCTGCGGCTGGGCGGCGGCGTGTCCCACGGCTTCGTCGACGCGGTGCCCCTGGCGCTCCAGCTGGCCGTCACGGTGGACACCGGCCACCTGGGCCTCACCTACGCGGCGGGCGGCGGGGAGAACGGCACGAACCACGTGGCGCAGGTGCGCCTGTCCACGGAGAACTACCGCTCGCTGCGGCCGCCCGGCGGCGTGGTGACGATGCTGGACCTCAACGACGTGCTGGCGGGCGGCGGCAGTCCGCTGCTGTCGCTCTTGGGCGTGAGCGAGGCGGACCCGTTCCTCCGGCTGTCGCGGTGGCTGGACCTGGCGGCGAAGGACGAGCGGCTGTCGGGCGTGGTGCTGAAGATGGAGGGCCTGCCCGGCGTGGACTGGGGCAAGGCGGAGGAGCTGCGCCAGGCGGTGCTGCGGCTGCGCGCGTCCGGCAAGCGGGTGATGGCGGTGCTGCTGTCGGCGGATGACCTGGGCTACTTCGTGGCGTCCGCCGCCGAGCGCGTCTACGCGCTCCCCGAGTCGTCGCTGCCCATCAACGGCCTGGCCGCGAGCCTGCAGACGTACGGCGGGACGATGCAGAAGCTGGGCGTGACGTGGGACGTGGCGCGGGTGGGCAAGTACAAGACGGCGCCCGAGCAGCTCACCCTCACCGAGCCGAGCGAGGCCTCGCGCGAGGTGGTGAACGCCTACCTGGACAACGAGGTGGCCTGGTACGAGCGCGCCGTCACCCAGGCTCGCAACGTGCCGCTGGAGAAGCTGCACGAGCTGTGGGCCGCGGGGCTGGCCACGCCGCAGCTGGCGCTGAAGCTGGGCTTCCTGGACGGCCTCATCCTTCCCTCGGAGCTGGACGGCAAGGTGCGCGAGCTGGTGCCGGGCGGGCGCTTCAGCGCCACGTACGCGCCGCGCGACGAGCGCGAGGGCCGCTGGGGCACGCGCCGCCGCGTCGCGGTGGTGCCGGTGCTGGGGACGATTGCCGGCGGCAAGAGCCGCGAGGACCCACTGGGCTTCAGCCGCATCGCCGGGGCGGAGACGGTGGTGCGGGCGCTGGAGGCGGCGAAGTCGGACCCGTCCGTGGTGGCCATCGTGCTGCGCGTGGACTCGGGCGGCGGCGAGGTGCTGGCCTCGTACCTGATGTACCAGGCGGTGGTGGACGCGGCGAAGGTGAAGCCCGTCATCGCCTCCATGGGCGACGCGGCGGCCTCCGGCGGCTACTACGCGGCCATGGGCGCCACGGAGGTGCTCGCGCTGCCCACGACGATCACCGGCAGCATCGGCGTCTTCTACTTCAAGCCCGCGCTGGAGGGCCTGTTGGGCGAGAAGCTCGGCGTGAGCCAGCAGACCCTCTCGCGCTCGCCCATGGCGGACGTCTTCGGCATGTGGAAGGCGTGGACGCCCGAGCAGCAGGCCGCGGTGCAGCAGTGGGTGGACACGTCCTATGACATGTTCATCACCGAGGTCGCCAAGGTGCGCAAGAAGGACAAGGCGGAGGTGGACGCCGTGGCGCGCGGCCGGGTGTGGAGCGGCAATGACGCCCTGGCGCGAGGGCTGGTGGACCGGCTGGGCGGCCTGCAGGACGCGGTGGAGTCGGCCCGCCGCCACGCGGGCGTCCCGGCGTCGGAGGAGCTGGACCTGGTGCTGATGGGCGAGGCGCGCGGCTTCTTCTCCAGCCTGGGCGGGGAGCCGGGCGTGCAGGCGGCGCTCGCCCTGCTGCCCGCTCCCGTGGAGCCCTTCCCGTCCGCCCTGCGGGAGCTGGCGCGGCAGGCGGGCGTGGACCTGGAGATGCTGCGCCCGGGGATGAAGGCGATGATGCCCTTCACCCTCACCGTCCGCTGAGCAACCCCCAGGCGGGCCGCGAGGTCGGCCCGCCAACACCGGCTGAAAAAACCGGGAGCGCCGCGAGCCTCCTCTGTTAGTGTTGTCTCCGCACTCCGGTCGGCCTTGGGCCACCAGGGTGTTCCAGGGACCGGCGGTTCGGCCTTTCGCGTATCTCGAAGGCCCCGCGCCCGGCTTCCTGTCCCACAGCCTGAGTCACCCTGCGTCCCCCCGCCCTCCCCTCGGGATGGCCCGTGAGGGGCGCACACGGTCTGGAAACCTCATGAGCGAAAACTCCGATAACCGCGACCCCCGTGATGCCACCCCGCCGCCCGCGGCTGCCCGTCCCGTCCCTCCTCCCGAGGCGGATGACGACGGCGACGAAGGCGACGACGAGGGTGGCGACGAGGGCGAAGGCGGAGGCGCCTCCGCGTCGGGCGGCCAGCCCGGTCAGCCCGGGGGACGCCGCCGCCGTCGGCGCCGTCGTCGTCGTGGCGCGCAGGTGCTCTTCACGCCGGAGGGTCAGGCGTACCGCATGACGGCGGGCCCGGACGGCCAGCAGGTCCAGGTCTTCCTGACGCCGCAGGAGTTGGAGCAGTACAAGCAGCGCCAGGCGCAGCAGCAACAGCAGGGCCAGCAGCAGCCCCAGCAACAGCAGCAGCATCAGGGCCACGGCGGCGGCCAGCAGCATCAGCGCCAGCACCACGGCGGCCAGGGTCAGGCGCAGCAGCAGTCCAACCTGGCGCCGGTGGAGGGCGTGCTGGACACCGAGGTCAAGGGGCCCAACGCGTTCCTGCGCCAGCTCAAGCGCAACCTGCTGGCGGCGCCGGACGACCCGGAGCTGCCCAAGAACCTGGTGCAGAAGCTGCGGCTGCGTCAGGGCCAGTACCTGACGGCCTTCGCGCAGATGCGCGGCAACAAGGGCATCATCCAGAAGGTGGACACGGTGGACGGCCGCCCGCTGGAGGGCGTGTCCCGGCTGCCGCACTTCGCGGACCTGACGTCGGTGGACCCCACCGAGCGGCTCAAGCTGGAGAACGGTCACAAGGAGATGGTGACCCGGGTGCTGGACCTCATCTCGCCCATCGGCAAGGGACAGCGCGCGCTCATCGTCGCGCCCCCGAAGACGGGCAAGACCATCATGCTCCAGCGCATCGCCCAGGCGGTCATCTCCAACCACCCGGAGGCGCACGTCATGGTGGTGCTCATCGACGAGCGGCCCGAGGAAGTGACGGACATGCGCCGCAGCATCAAGGCGGAGGTGCTCGCGTCCAGCTCGGACCGGCCCACCGGGGACCACCTCAAGGTGGCGGAGCTGGCGCTGGAGCGCGCCCGGCGCCTGGTGGAGACGGGCAAGGACGTGGTCATCCTGCTGGACTCGATTACACGGCTGGCGCGCGCCTTCAACAAGGAGGTCGACAACTCCGGCCGCACCATGTCCGGCGGCGTGGACAGCCGCGCGCTGGAGCGCCCCAAGCGCATCTTCGGCGCCGCGCGGGCGACCGAGGAGGCGGGCTCGCTCACCATCATCGGCACGGCGCTCATCGACACCGGCAGCCGCATGGACGAGGTCATCTTCGAGGAGTTCAAGGGCACGGGTAACTCCGAGGTCACCCTGGACCGCCTGCTCGCCGAGAAGCGCGTCTTCCCCGCGGTCAACATCGCCCAGTCCGGCACGCGCAAGGAGGAGAAGCTCTTCACCCAGCGCGAGTACGAGAAGGTGAAGAAGCTGCGGCAGATGCTCTTCGCGGTGAAGCCCGTGGAGGCGATGGAGGCCCTGGTGAAGCGGCTGTCGCGCTACACCTACAACGACGAGTTCCTCGACGAGCTCTGAGCCGCGCGCTGGGGGTGGTGTGGCGGGCCCGGCTCTGCTTAAGGTGGCGGCATGATTCAGGGCTCGGGCCGCTGCCACTACCACCCGGAGCGCGCCGGCCTCGGTGTCTGCGTGGAGTGCCGGCGGGTCATCTGCCGGGAGTGCACCACGCAGTTCGAGGGCATCAACCGCTGCGCGAGCTGCCTGGGGCGACGCCTCCAGGCGCTCGAGGGCCCCGCCGAGCGACGCGAGTGGACGGTCGGCAGCGGCCTGCTCGCCGTGGCGGGCCTGGGCATCGTCTGGGGGGCGGTCTACATGACGCTCCACCTGGTGATGGGCTGAGCCATGGCCGTCTCCGCGCTCGAGTTGCGGCCCCGGAACGCCATCGCGGTGATGGACGCGGCGCTGCGCCTGTGCGCCCGGAGCACGGGCGTCTGGGCCCTCACGCTGCCGGGGGGAGCCGCCGTCATCGCGTCCGTGCTGTACCTGGCGGAGGCGGCGCGGATGGGGCACTCGCTGGTGCTGCCGTCGCTGGCGTTCACCCTCGCGTGGTTCGCGCGGGGCGTGGGCCAGAGCGCGGCCGCGCACCATGTGCAGGCGGTGTTGCTGGGCCCGGCGGAGCCCACCACGTGGGCCTCGCTGAAGGCGGTGCTGGCAAGGCTGCCCTCGATCTTCGTCGCGGTGGCGTACCTCTTCGTCTTCAACTGGCTGCTGTTCAACCTGACGCTGGGCATCGCGTTCTTCGTCGTGTCGGCGCAGAGCGTGGGCTACGCGGCCGTGATGGAGGGGCGCGGCTCGGTGCTGCGGCTGTACGGGCAGTGCTCGCGGCTCCTGGGCCCGGCGCGAGGCACGGCGCTGAAGGTGCGCTTCCTCATGTCCGTGCAGGTGCTGGTGTTCTTCAACCTGCACATCGGCCTGAACTTCCTGCTCATGATGGCGCGCAAGCTGTTGGGCGTGGACCTGACGTTCGCGGAGCGTTACGCCTCGCTGGACAACATGCCGTGGCTGCTGTTCCTGGCCGCCCTCACCTTCACGCTGTTCGAGCCCGTGCGCGCCGCGACGGCCACGCTGCTGCTCGTCGACGGGCGCGTGCGCCAGGAGGGGTTGGACCTGCTGGCCGCGGCGCAGCAGCTGCCCCCGCGCTCCACGGGCAAGCCCCTGGGACAGCGGAGCGCGGCGATGCTCGCGGTGGTGTTGGGGCTGGGGCTGCTGACGGGCACGCCGGCGCGGGCGCAGGAGGACGCGCCTCGCGCGCCGGTGACGTCGAGCCGCGAGGCCGTGCGTCGGCTGGGCCAGGTGGCCACGGTGTGCGAGGGCGCGGGTCCGGAGGAGGACGCGCGCTTCGAGAAGCTGGGGGCGCTGGGGACGGGTGAGCGCGGCAAGCTGGACCGGCTGGTGCGCGCGGTGGAGCGGCAGGCCTACGACGACGAGGACTGTGACTCGGCGCTCGGCACGCTGGAGCAGGGGCTGGAGCAGGGCTCGCGGACGGTGCAGGCGCAGGCGGCCGTGGATGCGCGACAGGCCTCGGCGCGGGCGCGGGACATCCTGGCGCGGCCGGAGTTCGCGGTGGCGCCGCCGGTGGAGAAGGCCGCCGAGGAGCCCCCGGAGCCAACCCAGCCTCCCGACTGGTGGCGCCGCTTCACGACCTGGCTGGGGGAGTTCCTCAAGAAGCTCTTCGAGCGGGACGAGGCGCCGCCCACGCGGAACTTCACGCCGCCCGTCGTGTCCGGTGGCGCCGTGGCCAACACGCTGGTGGTGGTCATCGCGACGCTGACGGTGGCGGTGCTGCTGTATGTGCTCTGGAGCGCGCTGAAGAAGAACGTGCGCCGCAAGGCGGGCGAGGGGCTGGAGGTGTCCACCCTGGACGCCTCGACGCTCGCGGGGGACGCGGGCCATGCGCTGTCGCGTCCGCCGGAGGGCTGGGCGCAGCTCGCGGACGAGCTGGCCGCGAAGGGCGAGTATCGCGAGGCGGTGCGCAGCCTCTACCTGGCACTGCTGTCCCGACTGCACCGCGACGGCGCGATCCTCTACGACGTGACGCTGTCCAACTGGGACTACCTGAGCCAGTTCAAGGGGCGCATGGAGTGGAAGCCCCGCTTCCGGGAGCTGACGCTGCGCTTCGACTTCGCGTGGTACGGCAACACGCCGGTGGGCAGCAGCGGCTACCAGGAGTTCCGCGCCCTCAGCGCGCCGATGCTCGCCGCCCCCACGCCCCAGGAGGCCGCCGGTGCGTGACCGCCGCCTCGAGCTGATGGTGGGCCATGGGGTGCTCGCCGTGGTCAGTACGTCGATGCGCACCGCGCGCCCTCGCCGGGAGGCCGCCGGTGCGTGACCGCCTCCCATTGCTCGCGGTGGGCGGCCTGGTGCTCACCGTGGTGCTCGGTTCGATGCTGATCTCGAGCGCGCGTCGTGGCGAGTTCGCCGACACGCTGTCCACCTACCGCGCGCAGGAAGATGGCGCGCGCGCGCTGTACCTCCTGGCGGAGGAGAGCGGCCTGCCGGTGACTCGCCGCATGGCGGACCTGCGCATCGGCACGACGGGCTCGACGACACCGGTGCTGCTCGCGGTGGAGGTGCAGGGCGCTCGCGAGGATGACCTGGAGCAGACGCAGCTCGCCGCCGAGCCGGACGCCGGTCTGGGTGACGAGGACGTGCCGCGCACGGGCTTCAACACCTTCCGCGCCAGCGCACTCGACGACCGCGAGGTGACGGAGCTGCTCACGCACGTGTCCGCGGGCGGCTCCGCCGTCTACGTCCCCTGGGGCTCGCGGGAGAACCCGCTGCTCGACGCCTTGAGCGTGAAGCTCATCAAGGCCGACACGACGCTGCCCATGCGCACGCTGGTGCCCCCCTTCCCCTCCCCCTACACGCTCGGCGTGGAGCGGGTGGAGGTGAAGGTGCAGGCGTACCTGGAGCTGCCGACGACCGCGGTGCCGGTCCTCGAGGACGAGCGCCTGGGACGCATGGTGGCGGCGGTGGTGCCTCACGGCCAGGGCCGGGTGCTGGTGCTGGGCGCACCGGAGCTGGCGATGAACGTGGCGCTGTCGCGCGCGGACAACGCGCAGTTCTGGCTCTCCGCCCTGGCGGCGCTGGGCCCCGGCCCGTACGAGTTCGACGAGTTCCACCACGGCTTCACCAACGAGCGCTCCGTCGTCGACTTCGCGCGCCGCTACGGCCTGCACTTCGCGGTGCTCCAGCTGCTCGCGGGCGTGGCGCTGTGGTCCGTGGCGCTCAAGCGCTTCGGCCGCCCCCGCCCTCCGCCCGAGTCCGTGCGCGTGGGCGCCACCGATGCCCTGTTCGCCATGGCGCGGCTGTACCGCGAGGGACGCCACCACGGCTTCGCGGCGAAGCTGGTCGCCCGAGGGCTCACCCAGGAGTTCGCGCTGCACGCGGGCCTGCCCGCGCACGCGGCGCCCAAGGCCGTCTCGGAGGCGCTGCAGGAGCGCGGCCGGGAGGACCTCGCGCGCGGCCTGCGCGAAGTGGTCGGCCGGGCCGACACGGTGAACAACGACTCCGACCTCCAGCAGCTCACCGCGCGAGCGGCCACGCTGCGGCAAGGTCTCCACCCCGCCGGCCAGGCCCGGCGCAGCACTTCCGGTACCCCATGAACGCGAACGACCCCGCCTCCCCGCTCGTCCAGACCGGCTCCGCCGTGCAGGCCGCCCATGCCATCCGCGAGGGCGTGCTGCGCGAGGTGCGCAAGGCCGTGGTGGGCCAGGACGAGGTGCTGGAGCTGATGCTCTGCGGCCTCATCGCCGGCGGCCACGTGCTGCTGGAGGGCGTGCCCGGCGTGGCCAAGACGCTGATGGCCAAGGCGCTCGCGCGCAGCATCGGCTCGGACTTCAAGCGCATCCAGTTCACCCCGGACCTGATGCCCGCGGACATCCTGGGCACCAGCGTGTTCGACTTGAAGTCCCAGGGCTTCGTGCTCGTGAAGGGCCCCATCTTCACGGACCTGCTGCTGGCCGATGAAATCAACCGCGCCCCGGCCAAGACGCAGTCCGCGCTGCTGGAGGCCATGCAGGAGCGCGGCGTCTCGCTCGAGGGCCGAAACCTGCCGCTGTCCCCCCTCTTCACGGTGTTCGCCACGCAGAACCCGGTGGAGTCGGAGGGCACGTACCCGCTGCCCGAGGCGCAGCTGGACCGCTTCCTCCTGAAGATCGACGTGGGCTACCCCGCGCCCGAGGAGGAGGACGCCATCCTCGCCTCCGTGCACCGCGGCTTCGACGCCGGCGACCTGGCGCGCGCGGGGGTGCGCCCGGCGGTGACGAAGGAGGGCCTCCTGGGTGCGCGCGCCGCGCTCAACGAGGTCAACGTGGAGCCGCCGGTGCTGGGCTACATCCGCAAGCTGGTGGCGGCGACGCGGACCTCCAGTCGCATCCGCCTGGGCGCGGGTCCTCGCGCGGGCGTGCACCTCTTGCTCGCGTCCAAGGCCCTGGCCGCCCTGCGCGGGCGCAACTTCGTCACGCCGGACGACGTGCGCTTCCTGGCGGGCCCCGTGCTGAAGCACCGGCTGCTGCTGTCGCCGGACGCGGAGCTGGACGGAGCCACGCCGTCGGACGTGCTGCGCGAGGTGGTGCAGGCGGTGGAGGTCCCCCGGTGATTCCGACCGGGCGCCTCTGGGCGCTGTTCGCGCTGCTGGCCGTGCCCATGATGGCCGCGGGGTTCTTCCCCGGCCTGGGCGGCGCCGTGCTGGCGTTGGACGCGCTGGCCCTGGCGCTCGCCGTGCTGGACTTCCTGTGGGCGCGCGCGGTGCGGCTGGAGGCGCGGCGCGTGTTGCCGCAGCGGCTCAACGTGGGCGTGCCCAACAAGGTGGAGCTGCGGCTGGTGCACCGGGGCGGCCGGACGGCCCGGGTGCGCGTCAAGGACGGCGTGCCGGAGTCCTTCACCGCCGTGCCCGACGAGGCCACGCTGGAGCTGCCCCCGGACAGCGAGACGCGCTGGGTGTACCGGGTGACGCCCGCGAGGCGAGGCCGCTTCGACTTCACGGAGGTGACCGCGCGCGTGTCGGGCCCGCTGGGGCTCGTCCTCCACGAGCGCGTGTTCCCCACCACGCAGACCCTCTCGGTGTACCCGGACCTGCGAGGCGCCAGCCGACTGCTCCTGTCCGGCGCCGCGCTGGACCTGGTGAACCTGGGCCTGCGGCAACTTCGCCGTGACGGACGCGGCAGTGAGTTCGCGCGACTGCGCGACTACGCGCAGGGAGACAGCGCGCGCGACGTGGACTGGAAGGCCACGGCCCGTCGCGGACGGCCGGTGACGCGGGTGCTGGAGTCGGAGCGCTCGCAGTCCATCCTCATCTGCGTGGACGCGGGCCGCTCCATGGCCGCGCAGGTGGACGGGCTCACCAAGCTGGACCACGCGGTGAACGCCGCGCTCTTCCTGGCCTTCGTCGCCGTGCGCAACGGAGACCGGGTGGGGCTCGCCGTCTTCGCCGACGGCGTGAAGACGTACCTGCCGCCCGCGGCGGGGCGCACGCAGTACCGGAAGATGGTGGACGCGCTCTACTCCACGACGCCCAGCCTCACGTACGTGGATTATCTGGCCCTCTTCAAGGAGCTGAACGTCCGCCTCACGCGGCGCAGCCTGCTGTGCGTCTTCACGGACTTCCTCGACGAGGAGCAGGCGTCCACCATGGTGGCCCCGCTCCACCGGCTCGCGCGGCGGCACGTGCCCCTGTGCTTGTCGGTGAAGGACACGGCGCTGCAGAAGCTCCTGCGCACGCCGCCTCCGGGCCCCGAGGAGTCTTTCCAGCACGCGGTGGCCTCGGAGCTGCTCACGGACCGCGAGGTGCTCAAGGCGCGGGTGAGCCAGGGTGGCGTGCAGATGCTCGACGTGCAGCCGGATGACCTGAGCCTCGCGGCCGTCAACCGCTACCTCGACATCAAGGCCCGGGGCGTCCTCTAACCCCGCCATGCACCCGCTCTTTCAATCCGGCGACGTCGCCGCGCACCGCATCGGCGACGCCGAGGCCGAGCGCTTCCAGCCGCTGATGGAGCGCTGCGAGGACTTCTTCCGTCTGTGCTACGGCCGCCCCGCGCGTGCGGACGAGGCCCTTCGACTCACCCTGGAGCGTCCTCCTGGCGTGACGCCCGAGGAGGGGCACCTGCTCGCCCTCGTGGACCCGACGGGCGCGTGGGTGGGCCTCTTCGAGGGGCTCCAGGACTTCCCGACGCGAGGCGAGGCGTACCTCGGCCTGCTGCTCCTGGAGCCCGGGGCGCGGGGACACGGGCTGGGCGCGGGGTTGCTCGCGGGCTACGAGGACTGGCTGCGCGCCTCGGGCCAGCACGTGCTGCGCGTGGGCGTGGCCGAGCCCAACCCGGCGGCGCTGCGCTTCTGGACGCGCGAGGGCTTCCAGCCGGAGACGTGGGTGGGGCCGATGGCGCTGGGCGAGCTGAGCTACCGCGTCCTCAGGATGCGGAAGACACTGACGGAACCGGCAGCCACCCCGTGAAGCGGGTGTCGGTGTCGTTGCCGCGCACCAGGTGCAGGCCCCGCTTGAAGAGCGCGTAGACGCGGAAGAAGGACTCCAGTCCCGCGCGCTCGGCGGCGCTCATCGGGGCCGCGCCGCAAATCACCTTCGGGTCGCCCCGCCCCGAGTCGACGAAGCCCAGCACGCCCACCACCGGCAGCCGCACCCGCTGCCCGCGAGCGAGCCGCGCGCCCAGCACCACCGCGTCGAGCGGGTCTCCATCATCCGCCACGAGCCCCGGGATGCTGCCGTAGTTGTACGGACACGGCACCGGCGACACGAAGTCCACCGAGCCATCCGCCCGCCGCTTCACGAACGAGAAGCGGGGGCACTCGATGAGGACCTCGGGCAGGGGCGGCAGCGGGGGCAGGAGCAGCACCCGCCCCGTGTAGCACGGCCCCGTCGCCCACGATGCCCGTCAGGACGCCGGGGGAGCGTCCGGGCCCGGCCCGGCCGGGTGGGAGTCTCGGAGCCAGTCCGAGAACAGGTACGCATAGACGCCCGAGCCCACCACCAGGGCGAACGTCACCTTGAAGGCCACCGACAGCCTGGGCGGATGGATCTGCGACACGGTGCCCTCGATGAAGCCCGCGAGCACGAACAGCGCGAGCGTCCCGAACAGCAGCTTCACCGCCGTCACCGCCTCCAGGCGCAGCGCCTGTCCCCGGGTGAGACCCTTGGGGGCCACCAGCCCGCGCGCGATGACGAGCCCCGCCGCGCCCGCGATGCAGATGGCCGTCACCTCGGGGATGCCGTGCGGGAGGATCCACGCCCAGAACCAGCCGGCCATGCCCTTCGCCGCGTACACCTGCGCCAGCGCCCCCAGGAACAGTCCATTGACGAACAGCATGATGGCCGTGCCCAACCCCAGCGTCACGCCCAGGGCGAAGGCCAGGAAGGCCACCTGGATGTTGTGCGTGAAGAGGTACGATGAGAAATGGGCCTGCTGGTCGGCCGTCATCCCCTCGCCCTTCGCCTCGTCGGCGGCGCGCTGGACGGGGTCCAGGTCCAGGTGCTCGGCGGGCACCAGGTAGTGCGCCGCCTCCGGGTCCACCAGCATCCCCAGGTAGCCGAAGCCCCCGCCCGCGAGGAACAGCAGCACCGCGGCGAGGTACATGCGCACCTCGCGGTGGAAGAGCGCCGGGAAGCCCCGGGCCACGAAGCCCCACACGTCCGCGAACCGGGGACGCCGCCCCGGGTAGGTCAGCGCATAGGCCCGGCCCACCAAATCATTGAGGTACGCGCTCACGTCCGCCGAACCGCTGCGCGCCCGGACCCAGAGCAGGTCGCTCGACACGGCGCGGTAGAGCTTCCCCAGCGTCCGCGCGTCCTCCAGGCTCAGGCCCCGGAGGCCCCGGGTCTCCGACTGGTCCAGCAGCCGTTCGAGCTTCTCCCAGCGAGGCCGGCGCGACGCGATGAACTCCGCCATCTCCATGACGACACTCTAGCCCAGCGAGGAGGGATGCCCACCCTGCCCTACGGGCGTCAGTTGTGGGAAAACAGGAACATGACGTGTCGGCTGGCGTTGCTGGGGTGCCTTCTGGCCTGTGTGACGGGGTGCAGCTCCATGCGAGCACTGTGCCCCCTCGAGGGCGGCCGCCCCTGGGTGGAGGTGAAGAGCCCGCACTTCACCGTCCGCACGAACCTGGACGCGGAGACGTCCGCCGAGGCCGCGCGGGAGCTGGAGCTGATGCGCCAGGGCCTGCTGCAGGCCTGGGGCGGCAGCTTCGACCCGCCGGGCACGGTGGAGGTCATCGTCCTGCGCAACCGCCGGGAGCTCTCCGAGTTCACCCAGGTCAGCATCGAGGGCTTCTCCGCGACGATGGCCGAGGGCCCCGTGCTGGTGATGGCGGGCCACAGCTACGCGCTCAGCGAGGAGGGCGCGGACATCTCCACGCAGGCCCACGAGCTGACGCACTACCTCTCCCAGTTCGCGCTGGTGCGTCAGCCCCGCTGGCTGTCCGAGGGGCTGGCCACCTACCTGGAGACCATCGCCCTCAAGCCGGAGAAGCAGGAGGTGGTGCTGGGGGCGAAGCACGGCCCCTTCCTGGACATCGCCCGGCGCCAGGGCTGGCGCACGCTGGACGAGCTGTGGGAGTGGGACCGCCGCGGGCCGATGAGCAGCGCCGAGTCCCAGCAGTACTACGTGTCCGCGTGGCTCTGGGTGCACTTCTTCATCAGCCAGCACGCCGAGCGCTTCGAGCGCTTCCAGAAGCGGCTGATGGGCGGGGAGGACCCGCGCGTCGCCTGGGATGCGGCGTTCCACGGAGTGAAGGACCTGGCCGGACAGGTCCACGCCTACGCCCTGGGCACGGTGCCCATGCGCTCCCCGACCATCACCGCGCCGCTGCTGCCCGTCTCCGGGGACATCGACATCCGGCCCCTGGAGCCCGCGGAGGTGCACGCCATCCGCGCGCGCCTCTTCCTGATGACGCCGGGAGGCGCCACCCCCGAGGAGCGGCTGGAGAAGGCCGAGTTCGAGATGGCCCAGGCGCTGAAGGAGGACCCGGGCAACCTCACCGTGGCCCTGCTGCGCATCCGCAACACGGCCGAGCCGCAGGAGCAACTGGAGCTCGCGAGGGAGCTGGTGGGCCGCAGGCCCGAGAGCGGCAGGGCGTGGGACGCGCTCGCCCAGGCGCTGGATGCCGCGGGCTACGCGACGGAGGAACAGGAGGCCGCGAGGCTGCGCGCGGTGGAGTTGATTCCCGACAACGTCGCCGCGCAGGAGGGGCTCGCCCGCTACTACGCGCGCACGGCCCAGCCCGAGCGGGGACTGGCGGCGGCGCAGCGGGCCCTCGCCCTCGCGCCGGGGAACGCGAGCGTGCTGGACACGTACTCCACCATCCTCTTCCAGCTCGGCCGGTGCCAGGAGGCGCTCGCCACGCAGCAGCTCGCGGTGGAGGTCCTCTACGAGGGCACGCCGGTGCGGCTGAGCCAGACGGTGCACGACACGCTGGCCCGCTATGAGGCCGTGTGCGGCGCCGCACCTTCGGCGACCTCGCCCATCGGCGGCGAGTAGCCGCGCAGCCCAGGCCCCCGGGGCCACGTCCCCTGGGGCCCGCAACGACGAAGCGCCGGAGGAGCCCAGGTGGGAGCTCGTCCGGCGCCTCGTGGAGCCGCGCGTGGGCGCGGGTTACTTCAGCTGCTTCTCCAGCGGCTTCTTCTCGTTGGAGTCGAGCTGCTTGGTCCAGTCCACCACGGGCGTCTGCCACGCCATGCCCGTCTCGGTGGGCTCGGGGGCCAGCTTCTCGAACTCGAAGCCGTCACCGCCGAAGTACAGGTATTCGACGGTGGCGACCGTGTACTCCTTCGCGGGGTCCAGCGCCTTGCCCTTGGCGTCCTTGAACTTGCCCTTGCCCGCGGCGGTGAAGCCGGAGATGAGCGCGTTGGGGTTGGCCAGCTGCTTGGCCAGGTCCTCGCCCTTGAGCTTCACGACGAGCAGCGAGTTCTCGAACGGCATCACCGTGTAGATGCTGCCGCGAGTCACCGGGCCCGCCGGCAGGTCGCCGCGGATGCCGCCCTTGTTGAGGATGGCCGCGTCGGTGCCGAGCGACTCGCGCACCGCGCCCGCGACCCACTTCGCCATCTGCGGCGAGGCCTGGGGGATGCCCGTCTTGGTGAAGCCGATCTGCTGGCCCAGCACCTCGTCGAGCTGCGCCTTCCACTTGGCGACCAGCTGCGCGGTCTCGGCGTCGGGCGTGCCACCGGCCACGTCGACGAGCTTGCCCTCGAACTGGGTGACCTTCTCGCCCGCGGGCTTCGCCGGGTCGAAGGTGATGTGCGCGCGCAGGTACTTGGAGAAGCCGCGGTCCAGCGACGCGAAGATGGTGCCGTTCTCCTTCGAGTACACCTGCGCGGGGCAGCGGCCGCCGGCCACGAGCGCAAGCTTCCACTCGGGGTGCTTGGCGACCACCGGCTGAAGCTCGGTGACGCACGTGTCGGCCACGACGACGACGGTGTCCGCGCCGGCCTTGCGGGCCTCGGGGACGGCGCTGGCGAGCGCCTCCTCGTAACCGGTGACCTCGAGCCCGTCGGCGCGGCCGGCCATCGCCGTGCGCACGGTCTTCTCGGAGGCCAGGCCCACCACGCCGATCTTCAGGCCGCGACGGTCGAACACCTGGAACGCGGGCAGGGACATGTCACCCGCGAGCGCCGGGTCCTTCACGCGCAGATTGGCGGCGAGGAAGGGGAAGCCGCCGGAGGCGCGGTTCTTGAGGAAGGCCTCCTTGCCGAACGCCAGCTCGTGGTTGCCCATGGCGGAGGCGGCGTAGCCCATGCGGCCCATGACCTCGGCCGTGGGGGCGCCCAGGAAGAAGGACGACAGGGCGGGCCCGTTCCAGTGGTCACCGGTGGCGAGCGCCAGGGTGCCCGAGTCCGCGCACGTGGCCTGGCCATCCTTCACGGGGCCCGGACAGTGCTTCTCGTTGTTCACCCATTGCCCGAGCAGCTCGGCGGCGCCGCCCTTGCCCTCGACGGGCTGGAGCTGGCCGAAGGTGCCGCCGGTGACCAGCAGCGTGACCTCGCTGGGCACCGCGGGCTTCGCGGGAGCGGCGTCCGGCTGTTCGGTGGCGGGCGCGGCGGGGGGAGGACTGCTCTTCTCGCAGCCGGCCAGAGCGCCGAGCGCGAGGACCAGCACGCCAGACAGGCGCGACTGGCGGGAGGGACGGAAGCGATAGCAGGGGGTCGAGTTCACAGCAGCGCCGTTTAGCACAACTCCGGACGTGATACGGTGGCCGGCGTGTCGGATCATTCGGCCCCTGAAGCCCCACCCTCACGCCGAGGAGAGCAGAGTCAGGACGCGGCGCGCGGGGAGAACCCTTCCGGTCGTACCTCGACCCAGCATTTCTGGGAAGAACTGCAAAAGGGAGCCACCCACTTCCAGGAGCATGGCTCCGGTGTGGGCCAGCAGGGTCGGCTGAGGCAGTTCGCGCATGGGATGAGCCTGCCGTTCCACATCGCCCGGGCCTTGTTGGCGGACTCCGCCGCGCGCTCCCGGTACCTGCGTGTGGGGATGATGCAGACGATGGTCGCCCTGGCGCTCGCGCTGACGTGCATGGGGTCGGCGAAGAAGGCCGCGAACGCGGTGGACGAGCGACGGGACGCGGCCGTCGAGGCGGAGGTCTCCCGGGTCATCCAGGCGGCCGCGCACGCCATGGCGGAGGACAAGGCGAAGGACGTCGACCCGGAGGTGATGGAGCGCCTGCGCGAGCGGCGCCGACGACGCATCGCCGCCCGGGAGCGTGAGAAGCAGGAGGCCTCCGCGGGCCCCCAGGCCGGGGAGGAGACCTCCGTGGCACGGGGCACGGCCGTCGCAGAGGCCGAGGCCGCCGAGCAGGGTGACGGGGATGAGCCCGCGGAAGCGCAGGCGGCGCCGGGTGACGAAGAGGCGGCCGCTGAACAGGAGCAAGGCTCCGGGACGGTGGCGCCAACGCACTTCGCGAAGAAGCCTGGCTCG
This sequence comes from Myxococcus sp. AS-1-15, assembly GCF_020037055.1. Taxonomy (NCBI): domain Bacteria; kingdom Pseudomonadati; phylum Myxococcota; class Myxococcia; order Myxococcales; family Myxococcaceae; genus Myxococcus; species Myxococcus sp. AS-1-15. The sequence continues at coordinate 482,951 of NZ_JAIQDF010000004.1, forward strand.
ATGTCCTCAGCTGGAACGACCGAGACCGCGTCGGCAGAGAAGTCCGCGAAGCCAGGAGACGAAACCCGTGGAGGGGAGCGCCAGGCACCGGCCTCCGAGAAGCACGCGGCCCCTCAAGCCACGAAGCCGGACGAACCCCCGGCCTCCGAGAACAAGGCTCGACCTTCCGAGAAACTCGCGGCAGCGGCGGAGCCGGCGGATGAGCGTCCGGCCTCCGAGAACTCGGCGCGAGATTCCCAGGCCCCTGCGGGGGCAGGGCTCGCGGAGACCGCCATCCCGGGCGCGCGTCCGATGGGGTCAGGAGCCATCGCGGACGACACCCTCAAGGCCCCGGCGAGCACCGAGGCCGTGCTGGATGACGTGGACTCTCTGCCCCCCGACGTGCGCGAGAGCCTCAAGGCCGCGAGCGCCGCCATGCAGCAGGCCCTGGAGGCCGAGGCCGCGCGCGACAAGGCCCTCGAGCAGCGGGTTCGCGACGTCGAGGCCGCGGCGAGCGGACAGGGCGACGGGGGACCGTCTCTCGCGAGTGCGCTGGGAGCGCTCATCGCCGAGGCGATCACGACGGAGGTCCAGCAGGGCGGCGCCGAGGCCCCCTCTGACGGCGGCGTCGCGGGAGCCCCCTCGTCGAGCGAGCCCCGGAAGAAGGTCCATCCCCCTCCGCCGGAGGAGGACGCCCTGCCCTTCCTCTCGTACAAGGGCTTCTCGTTGCTCAGCCTGCCGTTCTGGATCGCCCTGTTCGCGGCGATGCAGCTCGCGCAGTGGGTCATCATCGCGCTCTCACGCGACTACCACGACGTCATCTCGCGCGACGCGAGCCTGCTCACGCGCATCGAGCCGGAGGACGAGGCCTTCACGCCACACGTCCGGCTGAACGTGCAGTGGCTGCGCAAGAAGGTCCAGCGTCGGGTGCGCGCGATGCTCCTGTTCGCGGTGGGAGTCCCGGCCGCGGTCTTCGTCGCCTCGCCCTTGTTCTGCACGGGCCTGAGCGGCCCGTTGCTCACGGCGATCACCTCGCTGTGGGGCATGTGGTGGCTGATGGTGTTCACCGCCGCCAAGAGCTGCCGCGCCTGGGATGAAGTGGAGGGCCAGCGGCCTCCGTGGTTCCTGCGCGCGTGGACGACGCTCACCACCCGTGTGCCGGGCCTGCGGTGGGGGATTCTCCAGCGCTACGGCGCCATGTGGACCCAGCGCACGAGCGAGGTCTACGCGCCCGTCGCCTCGGTGGAGCGCCACCCCTGGGCGTATGCGGGGCTGTCGCTGGTCCGCTTCGTGGGCTCCTTCGCTCCGCTGAAGTTCTTCGTGCGGCCGCTCATCCCGGTGGCCTCCGCGCACATCCTCCAGCACGAGCGTGCCCGCCGGCTCCCTCCCTCCAGCCCGGACCAGGACCACCCGGCCAAGGACTCCTGAGAGAGCGCGCCTCGTCACGGGGCGCAACGAACGACGCCGCCACCGCCACTCAGGCATCAACCTCACGGGCAGCCGCACGAAGCAGTCGGCACCTGGTCCCAGAGAAGCCGGAGCGCGGCGAGCCACTCAGGTGTCGCCGCCCCGGGAGCATGTCTACGTCATCGGCCCCAAGCCCTCGGACACGGCCCCCGCGGGCAGCGCCACGAACCCGTCGGCTCGAAGCCCTCGGTCAACCCGAGCACGCCGAGCCGCTCAGGCGTCTCCACCCCGGGTGCGCTTCTCCGTCGTCGGCGGCTCCGAGCCCTCGGGCGCGGGGCCCGTGGGCAGCGGCGGCGCGGTGGGAGCCGCGGGCGCGGTCATCTCCAGCCGCTCGCCCGTCTCGCGCGAGTCCGGCAGCGCGATGAGCGCCTGGAGTTGCAGGCTCACCGCGCGGAAGAACCCCGTGAGCAGTTCGGGACGGTCCGCGAGCAGGTCCAGGAAGTCACGCCGGTCGATGATGAGCACCCGCGTGTCCACCGCGGCCACCATGTCCGTGGGACGCGGCGCGCCATCCAGCAGGCTCACCTCGCCGAAGGCCTGCTTGCCCTGGAAGCGCAGCACGTGCTCGCCGTCGTGGAACGCATCGATGGCGCCGTCGACGATGACGTAGAGCGCGTCCCCCGGGTCGCCCTGCGCGTAGATGCGCTCACCGGCGCGGAAGAAGCCCTCGCGGGCCACCGCAGCGATGGCCGCGATGTCATCCACGTCGCTCTGGGAGAAGACGCTCACGCCCTCCAGCTCGAACATCCGTTGGACAATGCGGTCGCTCAATTCACCCTCCTGCGGGAGCACGTCCAGCCCGTTCACCCGCGCGATGTGGCGGGCGCACGCGCGCAGCACCACGTCCTCGCTCTGCACCAGCGCCGCCAGCCTGCGCCACAGCCGCCCCGACGCCCCGGGAGGCAGCTCCCGGTGGTGCGCCTCCACCTGCTCCATCACCAGCTCCCGGTCCTCCTCGGAGAGCAGGTTGTCCAACAACTCCAACGCCAGCGCCCGCCGCCGCGCATCCTGCCCCACCAGGTTGTAGTGGATGCCGCGCATGCGGTGCGACGAGTCCAACAACCCCAGCAGGAAGAACGACAGCTCGAGCGCCTGGTCCAGCCGGTCGCCCACCGCGCGGGTGAGCAACGAGCCATCTCCCAACGCCGCGCGCACGTCGCGATAGGCCCCCACCAGCGCCCGATACGTGTCCCGCCGGCGGCCCAGCGCCTCGCGCACGCGGTCCACGTCCACCGGATGCTCGGGGTGCTCGTCGCGAAGCCGCGACAGCTGCGCGCCGATGCGGAAGTGCAGCGAGGCATCATCCCGCACGTTGGAGAACAAGAGCGCGTCCAGCGCCGCGGGCGTACCGATGCCCCGCAGCACGCGAGGCAGCTGCAGCCGCATCGCCAGCGGCGCCTTCTTGTTGTTGAGGTGCTCCTCCACCAGCGGCGTCACCGCGTCGCCCAGCGCGATGAGCGCCTCGCGGGCCGTCTTGCGCTCCTCGCGCCACGTCAGGAAGGGCAACAGCCGGGGCGCGAGCTCCACGTAGCCGCCCTCCCCCACCGCGGCCAGCGTCACGCGCCGCACGGTGGTGTCCCCATCATCCAGATACCGGGCGAGCGGCCCCGCGAAGCGCGCGTCCTGGAGCCGCCCCAGCAGCTTCGCCACCTCACGGCGCTCCATCACCGGAGCCCCTTCACCGCGCGCGAGCAGCTCCTCCAGCGACGCGAGCGCCGCCGCGCTCCCCGTCGACTTCACCAGGGCGCCGATGGCCGCGCACCGCAGCCCCACGTCCGGGTGGTTGAGCAGCGCCGGCAACAGCCGCTCCGCCCGCTCCGGAGACAGCCGCGCCAGCGCCCACACGGCCTGGTCCCGAGGCCGACGAGGCCCCTCCTCCACCAATCGCTCCAGCACCGGCGCCAGCTCGCGAGCCTCCAGCTCCAGCGCCAGGGCCACGCCCCGCTCCAGCACGCGCTCATGCGGATGTCGCAGCAACGCCGGCAGGTGCTGCCGCAGCGACACCTCCGCCTGCTCCATCAAATCCACGGCGCGCAGCACGCGGTCCGGCATGGGGGCCGACAACGCCTCCGTCAACAGGCGCTGCTCCTCCTCCCCCTCCAGCTCCACCTCCTCTTCCTCGTGCGCGCCCACCTGCTCACCCAGCGCCGCGACGTAGGCGGGCTTGAGACGCACCAGGAGCAACCCGAGCGCCGCGCACATGGCCACCACGGCCACCGCCATCGACATGCCCGTGGCCGCGCGCCCCGCGCCGATGAGCAGCAGACCGGCCACCACCACGCCGCTCTTGCGCAAGAGCCCATCCACCGCCGCGCGCAGCCCCTCGCGCTGGTCATCCGGCACCGCCGCGTAGAGCAGCTGGATGCCCACCGGCAGGATGGAGTAGCTCACCGCCGTCTCCACCAGCCGCAACAGGTGCACCGGCCACAGGTCGGGCGTCACCAGCGTCGCGCCCGCCAACGGCGCGAGCACCAGCGGCACCAGCGCCACGTAGCGCAGGAGCCCCAGGCGCTTGAGCAGCCGCTGCGTCAACAACAGCTGGAACGCGACGCAGAACAGTCCAATCCACAGCTGCAGCGAACCGAAGAGCGCCGCCAGCGCGTCCTCGCTGAGCTGGCCCTCCAGCCGGATGCGGAACAGGTAGTCGACGAAGGACGACAGCACCGCGAACGAGATGCCCAGCGCCGCGAGCACCTGCGCGTAGGGGCTCTCCGCCAGGTAGCTGAACGCCATGAACGACGTGGGCGCCGGACGCCCCCGGGGCGGAGGCGGCGGCTCACCGCGATACAGGTGGTGGAAGATGGCGCCCGCGGCCAAGAGCCCCAGGCCGCCGCTCACCACCATGGCCGGCGTGCCCAGCCGCTCCGCCAGCCCCTGGACCAGCAGACCTCCGACGATGCCGCCGCCCATGGCGAAGCCATTGAGCGCGGTGAAGGCGCGCCGGGCCTCGCGCGCATCGAAGGCGGACGCCATGCGCGCCCAGAACCGGAATGACACGAACGTCGAGAACGTGTCCGCGAACAGGTACAACGCCAGCGCCGACGTGCTCACGCCCACCGACAGCGCCACCGCCAGCCCCATCGACACCACACCGCCCAGCCCCGTCAGCACGCCCGGCGACTCGAACGGCGAGCCCGGCTTGAAGCGCGGCAGCACCGTCAGCGCCGCGGTGATGAGGGCACCCAACAGGTACAGGTAGGGCAGCGCCTGCGAGTCGAAACGCGACAACACCAGCGCGTTGGCCGCCGTCTTGAGCTGCGTCACCCCAGCGATGAGCGCGAACTGAAAGGCGGCCGCCGGCAAGAGGCGGCGGTTCCAGGATGAGGTGGCGGAGGGGGGCACGTTGCGCGAGGGGCGGCGAGGCTACCCCACCACCCCGACAGCCATGATTAACACAGACGCCCGTCCGCCCGCGCCCCCCACGGGGCACTCGCCGGGTGGTCGGCCAGGCAGGGCCCCCGAAGGGCTCACCTGGGAATACCCGCATCCCCCCATGCTCCCCCGCATGCCCGGAGAGCCGGCTACACTGCCCGCCGTGACGACGGCCACCGACACCTTGCTGGACGGCACCCACACGGTGCTCACACCGGAGTACGTGGAGTTCCGCTTCACGCTCGCGGGCCTGTACTCGCGCTTCCTGGCGTGGCTCCTGGACTCGGTCATCGTCGTGGTCATCAGCCTCGCCGTCATCCTGGGGCTGAGCCTGGTCATGGCCGCCTTCCCCGGCGTCGCGAGCGCGCTGGGCATCGTCGTGTACTTCCTGGTGGACTGGGGCTACGGCATCACCCTGGAGACGCTCTGGAGCGGCCAGACGGTGGGCAAGCGCGCCCTGTCCCTGCGGGTCATCCAGGAGAGCGGCGTGCGCATCGGCTTCTACCACGCGGCGCTGCGCAACCTGGCCCGTCCCGTGGACCGGCTCCCCCTGCTGTACCTGGTGGGTGGCGTGACGGCGCTCGTCTCCGGCTCGCAGCAGCGGCTGGGGGACATGCTCGCCGGCACCATCGTCGTGCGGGAGCGGCGGCTGAAGGTGCCCTCCGCCATCAACGCCTCCGGCGAGGAGGGCCTGCTGGCGGATCCGCTCTTCGTCTCACGCGTGAAGCGGCTGTCCACGGAGGAGCGGGAGCTGGTGCTCACCGCCGTCCTCCGCCGGGACGAGCTGCGCATGGAGGCCCGCCTGCGCCTGTTCGCCGCGCTCGGCGCACGGCTGCAGGACGCGCTGGCGATGGAGAAGCCCGCCCACCTGTCCGACGAGAAATGGACGCTGCTCGTCGCCGCGGCCCTCCTGCCCAAGCGCTAGAAGTACGCCGCCACGCCCGCTGACAACGTCAGCGAGTTCTGCGTCTTCTCGTTGAGCGCGATGTAGAAGTTGTACTGCGCCCTGAGCCCCACGCTCACCGAGTCCGACATGAAGAAGTCCACGCCGGCATTGGGCCCGATGCCGACGAAGTTGCTCATGCTCTCCTTGAAGACGATGAGGTAGCTGATGTCGGAGCCGAGGTAGGGGCGGATGCTCTCCTCCATCAGCAGGTAGCGGATGCCCAGCGACGGGGCCAGGCCCACCACGCGCTTGCGCGCCGGGTCCGTCGTGTCGCGGGGGAAGGCCACCTTCGACAGGGACACCAGCTCGAAGCCGTTCTCGATATAGAGGCTCGCGTCGATGCCCAGGAAGAAGGCGTCGTCCAACCCCTTGGTGCGGTTGAAGTCCATGTAACCCAGCGACAACCCGAGGCTGCGATTGGCGAACTGGGCGTGAGCCGGGGCCGCCCCGAGCAGGGCCAGCGCGAAGGTGAAAGCACAGAGCAAGGTACGCATGGGCGGCCACTCTAATCGTGCAACCCACCGAAATCAGCCCGGATTCAGGCCCCGCCGAGGCGTTGCGCCAAAGGAGGCGCTCTCCTACACTCGGTCGGCCATGCGTCTTGCCCGTCTCGTCACCGCGCTTTCCCTGGTCTGCACGCTTCCGCTCGCCGGCTGTCTGTCCACGCCGCCGCCGCATGAGCGCGCGCTCATCAACAACGAGCTCTGCGCCCAGGAGCTGCACGCCCAGAACCTGGTGAAGGCGGAGGTCTACTGCGACCTGGGCCTGGAGTTCTCGCCGCAGTACGCGGACCTGTGGGCCAACAAGGGCATCATCGCGATGATGGCCGGCCGCAAGGAGGACGCGAAGAAGCACTTCATCAAGGCCCTGCGCTACAACCAGGAGCACCTCCAGTCCTACCAGAACCTGGGCTACCTCTACGCGGAGGAGGGAGCCTACGGGAAGGCGCACGACAACTACCGGCGCGCCCTGAAGGTGAACCCGGACAACCTGGACACGCGCTACAGCCTCGCCGTCACGATGATGAAGATGAAGAAGTACACGGAGGCGAAGAAGGAGTTCCGCACCCTGCTCGCCATCAATCCGAACCTGGCCGCCGCCCACCACTCGCTGGGCATCATCGCCTTCGAGGAGGACCAGTACGAAGAGGCCGCCGAGCACATGGCCCAGTCCGCCGCGACGGACCCGAACAACCCCGACGTCTGGCACGACTACGGCAACACGCTGATGGAGCTGGGCCGCTTCGTCGACGCGCGCGAGGCCTTCGCCAACTGCATCCAGCTGGACGCCAAGCTGACCAGCTGCGTCAACAACCTCGCCCTGGCCCAGCGCAAGGCGGCGCTCACGGACGCGGGCCTGCGTGAGGTCAAGGACACCCAGCAGGCGGAGAACTCCGCCCCCGCGCTCTTCACCCTCGCCCGCACCTTCCGCGAGAAGGGGCTTCTGGCCGAGGAGGAGACCACCTACAAGAAGTGCGTGAAGCTGGATGGGAAGTACGCCCCCTGCCACTTCGGACTCTTCGAGCTCTTCCAGGACGCCAACAAGCACGAGCACGCCGAGGTGGCCTGCAAGAACTTCCTGAAGTATGCGACTTCCGAAGAGTTCCCCACCGAGTATCAGACGTGCGAGAAGTACCTGAGCAACGCGACGTTCTGATGCCCCGCAGTTCCCTGCAAGCACCACCCCCTCGATGAGCGTCCGTCTCACCGTCACGCAGCGCAGCGAGGCCGGAGCCAAGGGCACCGAGCACGTCCTCACCGAATCGGTCATCACGCTGGGGCGAGACAAGTCCTGCCAGGTGGTGCTGGCCCAGCAGGCGGTGTCGCGCAACCACGCGCGCATCTGCCAGGAGGGCACGCTATTCTTCCTGGAGGACCTGGGCAGCGCCTATGGCACCCAGGTCAACGGCAAGCCCCTGCCCAAGGGCGAGAAGCGCCTCTTGCGCAACGGCGACGTCATCGCCATCGCGCAGTACGACGTGCGCTTCGACAAGGTGACGGAGCTCATCAACGGGGACGCCACGTCGGAGAAGACGTCCTTCATCGCGCGCGACAACCTGAAGGACGTGATGCGCGGACTGTCCTCCTCGGAGGAGCGCTACCTGCGCATCATGAACGGCCCCCGCGAGGGCGAGCGCATCGAAATCGCGGACGCGTCCGAGCTGGTCATCGGCCGGGACGAGAAGGAGGTGGACATCGTCCTCAAGGACGACCTCACCTCGCGCAAGCACGCGAAGATCCGCCGCGACTGGTCCGGAACCCACGTGGAGGACCTGGGCAGCCGCAACGGCATCAAGGTCAACAAGAAGCGGGTGAACCGCAAGGCGCTCAAGGACAACGACGAGGTGGAGGTGGGCGGCACGCGCTTCCTCTACGTCGACCCGGCCGAGCCCGCCGAGGAGCCCGTCCAGCTCGCCACCGACGTGAAGAAGGCCCCGCCTCCGTCGCCCTCGCGCCCCGCGCCGGTGCGAAAGGAGAAGCCTCCGGAGCCGGAGCCCGAGCCCGCTCCCCCGGAGCCGGAGCCGGAGCCCGCTCCCCCGGAGCCGGAACCCGAGCCCGAGCCCGGCCCCATCGAGGAGCCCATCCAGTCCTCCCAGGAGAACTCCGTCCCGGACGAGGTCGCTCCGGGCGGCGCCATGGCGATGCTCAAGGACAAGCAGAAGCTCGTCCCGCTCGTCGTCATGGGCGTGGTGGGGCTGGTGTTCCTGGTGCTGCTCATCGCCGTGGTCGCCGGCGCCTGAGGGGGCACGGGAGGCGCGGGCGCGACATGCGCGCCCGCACGCACTCACCGCGGGGACGGCGTCACGTCAGCGCTTCGGCCGGGCGGCCTTGAGCGTCTCGGCCTGCTTCTTCAGCGCGAGCAGCGTGCCCTTGGCGCGCTGGGTGGAGCGCTTCTTCAGGCCCGGGTCCAGCTCGATGGCCCGACTCAGGTCCTTGAGGCCCTCCGGGACGTTGCCCCGGCGCAGCAGGATTTCGCCGCGGCCCACCAGCGCGTCGCCGTGCGAGCCATCCAACGCGAGCGCGCGCTGGTAGGCGTCGAACGCGGCGTCCACGCGCTCCATCGTCAGCAGCGTGGCGGCCAGCTGGGTGTGGAAGGCGGGCTCCTGGGGCGCGGCCGCCGTCAGGCCCTGGAAGATGTCCAGCGCCAGCCGGGTACGGCCGGCCTGGAGCATCTTGTGGCCCACGGCGGCGTACTCGAAGAGCCGCTCACGTGTCATTCCCAGGAACTGGCCCAGCTGGAGCTCGCCCTTGACGAGCTTGTCCACCAGGGCCTTCGGAATCCGCACGTCCGGCGTTCCACCGCTCTCCGGTTTGCCGCTCAAGACCACCTCGCGAGAGGCCCCTCGGACAGGGCCCCTCTTGTTGCCATGGGTCAGATGAAGATGTTGCTGCGCGGCTTGACCATATCATTCAGCGAGTTGATCTCATCCAGCGCCTTGAACATGTCGGCGACGGACTTGAAGCGGTCCTCGAGGGGCTGCTCCTTCTCGGACTCCTTCGGCTTGCCCAGCACGGCGATGGCCTGGGTGATGTGGTCGTTCACCTTCTGCATCAGCGCGTCGCGCTGCTGGGTGACGTCCCCCGCCTTGGACGTGTCCTTCTTGTCCTTAGCCGGCTCGGGCAGCAGGTTGAGCACCGAGGGGGTGTCCTTGTACTGGAACTCCAGGTCCTTGCCGTGCTTGAAGGTGGCGCCGCCGCCCTCGTCGCCCAGGACTTCCTTGCCCTGGTTGGCCCAGTCGTCGGAGTCCTTGCCCATGACGAGCAGGTCCCGGCTGTTGTTCTGGAAGGTGTCGTTCCACTGGAAGGCGACGGTCGTCTCGTAGCCGTCCTTGGTCAGTTCACCGACCTTGCCCTTGCCCTTGTCGATGTCCGTGACGGCGATGTGGTCCGCGCCGTTGGTGATGTCCAGCTTGCCCGTCACCGTCATCCCGTTGTTGCCCCAGGGCACGGTGGTGCAGTTGATCTCCGTCCCGTCCGGCAGCTGGAACGTGGTGTTGCGCTTGAAGTCGAACTTGCCGCCGTCGCTCTCGTCGACGTGCGGGTCGCCCCAGATGCGGGTGCTCTTGCCGTCCGGACCGGAGATCTTCCACTCGAACTGGCCCAGCTGCTCGATCTTGTAGCCGCCCGGCGTGGTGATGGTGCCCTTGTCGTCCACCTTCAGCTTGTCCGCCGGGCGGAAGGTGTTCTCGTCGATGAGCGGCTTCTCCGTGGGGAACACGTTCCCGGAGTCCACCGTCGCGGTCAGGTCGCTCACCCGGACCGGCTCGGTCGAGAACGAGTTCTCGCTGAGCTGGTTGAGCGCCTTCACCGCGGACTCGATGTCCGCGAACGCGCTCTCCACCGTCTTCTCGATGAGACCGAGGTTCTTCGTCAGCTCCGCATCGCTCAGCCCGACCTTCGTGCTGCCAGTGCTGAGGGTACGGGAAGCGTTGCCGGCCTGATTGACACTCGTCATGACTTCCTCCCGAATCTCGGGGAATCCGCGCTGGAGAGCACGCACTCCCGCCTTCCTTCCATTGTCGGTGTCCGGCCTCGCGAGTTGCGTTGAAACGCGAGGATTCCGATCACGACGGCGGGGGTCGGAAGTGACGCCCCCGCGCCCTGCCCTGCCCCGGGACTACCGGGTGGAGATGCGGGCCACCGGCTGGATGTTCAGCTCGGGGGACAGCTCCTGGTAGCTCAGCACGGAGAACGAGGGGTTGAACTCGTACTCCAGCAGCTTGCGCACGTAGCGCCGGATGTCCATGGCGGTGAGGATGACGGGGCGCTGGGCGGACGGGGGCAGGTGGCCACACTCCGAGCGCACGGCCTGGACGATCTCCTGCGCCAGCTCCGGCTCGAGCGCCAGGTGCGCGCCCGCCGAGGTGCGCTTGATGGAGCCACGGATGGCCTCCTCGATGTTGGGGTCCAGCAGGTAGACCACCAGCGTGCCGCTGCCGCGCGCGTACTTGTGGGAGATGTAGCGGCGCTGCGAGGCGCGCACGTGCTCGGTGAGCATCACGTTGTCCGCCTCCACCTGGCCGTACTCCGACAGGGCCTGGAGGATGCCGCGCAGGTCACGGATGGAGATCTCCTCCTCCACCAGGCGCTGGAGGATGTCCGTGAGCTTCAGGACGTTGACGACCTTGGGGATGACCTCCTTGACGATGGCGGGGAAGGCCTTCTCCAGCTGCTCCAGCATCGTCTGCGTCTCCTGCACGCCGACGAACTCCCGCGCGTTGCGCCGGAGGATGGCCGCCACGTGGAGGATGATGTAGCCGGGCACGTCCCACGTCGTCAGGCCCGCGGCCTCCAGCGTGTCGCGGTGCTGCTCGGGCACCCACGCGGCCGGCTGGCGGGTGGCGGGGTTGATGGCCTCGAAGCCCTGGATGTTCATCAGGCGCAGGCGGTCCACCGTGTCGTTGACGAGCACGTGGCCCAGCGTGGCCTGCCCGGTGACGACGGGCACCTCGTTGATTTGAATCTGGTACGCCCCCGGCGGCAGCGACGAGTTGCCGCGCGCGCGCACGCCCGGGAAGCGGACTCCCAGCTCCACGAAGAGGCCATCGCGCATGAACGGGATGAGCTCGAAGAGGAACTTGCCGTTGTCCTGACGCGAGTCCACGTACGGCACCAGCGCGTCGGAGACCTCCAGGACGATGGGCGTGACGACGGGGATGAAGAGCTCGGAGTCCGGGTTCATCGGCTCCTTGGGCGCCGGCTCCGACGACATCGGCGTGCCCAGGTCCGACTCCATGGCCGGCCCGGCCTCCTCCACCATCTGCGCTTCCTTCTGCTTCTTGAGCATCGTCCACGCGCCGAAGCCCGCGCCGAAGCCCAACAGGAAGAAGGGAATCTTCGGCAGACCCGGCACCAGGCCCAGGATGATGAGCATGCCCGCGGCGATGGCGATGGCCTTGGGGTAGGCCGTGAGCTGGCTGCCCATGTCCTTGCCCAGGTGGGCCCCCTCCTCCTCGCCGCCGACGCGCGTCACGATGATGCCGGCGCAGGTGGAGATGAGGATGGCGGGAATCATGCCGACCAGGCCGTCACCGATGGTGAGCAGCGTGTACTTCTGGGCCGCGTCGGCCGCGGACATGCCCTTCTGCGTCACGCCGATGATGAGGCCACCGACGATGTTGACGACGGTGATGATGATGCTGGCGATGGCGTCGCCCTTGACGAACTTCATGGCGCCGTCCATGGCGCCGAACAGCTGGCTCTCGCGTTCCAGGTCGCGGCGCTTCTTCTTGCCCTGGTCCTGGTCGATGGAGCCCGCGCGCAGGTCCGCGTCGATGGACATCTGCTTGCCCGGCATCGCGTCCAGGGTGAAGCGCGCGGCCACTTCGGCGACGCGCTCCGAGCCCTTGGAGATGACGATGAAGTTCACGATGACCAGGATGAGGAACAGGATGGCGCCGACGACGAAGTTGCCCTGCACCACGAAGTTTCCGAAGGCGACCACCACCTCACCCGGATCTCCCGTCAGCAGGATGAGCCGCGTGGTGGAGATGGTCAGCGACAGCCGGAACATCGTGGTGATGAGCAGGAGCGTCGGGAACACCGACAGGTGCAGCGCCGCTGGCACGTAGAGGGACACCAGCAGCAGCACCACCGAGATGCTGATGTTCAGCGTCAGCAGCACGTCCAGCAGCAGCGGCGGCAGCGGGACGATCATCATCCCGACGATGGCCACCACGACAACAGCCAGGACGATGTCGGAGTACTTCGAGAGGAAGCTGTTCGGATTGGAGGCGGACATCAGAGGATACCCATCCTAGTCCGCGCCCGGCCCCGGGCCCAAGGGGGGCCTCACGAGCCGGGCGGGGGTGTTCCGTCCAGGGGGGAGACGGGGGGACTTCAGGGACGCTCGGAGCCGGAGTCGCGCTCGGGGGCGCCGGACTGGGCCTCCTCCACGCTCTCCAGGGCGGCGGCCGCCAGCATCCGCGCGCGAGCGCTCAAGGGATCCTTGCCCTCGGGGTCCAGGGACACCGCGTGGTTGAAGTCACGCGCCGCCTCCATCACCTTGCCCTGGCGCAGATGGACCTCACCCCGGTTGACGAACGGCGTCAGGTCCGAGGGGTCCAGCTCGATGGCCCGGTTGAAGAAGGCCTCCGCCTGGTCCAGGTTCTCCAGCGCCAGGTGGCAGGCGCCGAGGGCGGTCTGGAAGTACGCCTCCGAGCCATCCATCGCGGCCAGCTCCTCGAAGAGGGCCAGCGACTCCTGGAAGCGGCCTTCCTGGAACAGGTCGAAGCCCTGCGTGGCCCGCTCCAGCAGCGCCGGACCGGACAGCGGCTTCACATCATTCTCGGAGACCGGCGCCTTGGCTTGGGTCGTCGTCATCTGGACTCATTCCCGGGGCGGAACATGGAGGCGGCCTGGAGTCTAGCCCGCCTCCAGCAGGCCCACCAGTCAGGAGACGCCGAGCGAGCTAATCGTCGAAGCCGTCGCGCGTCTTCTGCAACTGCTTCTTCAGGTTGGCGATGGCCATGTCCACGCCCTTCTGGGCCACCACCGCGCTGAACATCTGCGCCTTGAAGCGGTCGTCGACGTGCTTGTCGATGTCCTTCAGGGACGCGTTGGGGTTCTGCTTCATGAAGCTGGCGACGTCCTCGTCCAGCTTCTTGGCGATGGTCTCCGACACGGAGTCGGGGAAGAAGCCGAGGAACGCCTTGTTCTCCAGGATCTTGTCCGTGCCCAGGGCGCTCGCGTAGTTGTCGCGGTCCGCGCCGGTCAGCTTGCTGGGGTCCTTCTTGCGGATTCCATCCATGGTGGCCTGCTGCTTGGCCCGCTCCGCGGCCGGATCCGACGGCGTCTGGGTGGAAGACTCGGACGCGGTCTTCTGCGTCGAGGAGGTATAGCGGGGACCGCCATTGACGGGAGCGACCATGGATTTCTCCAAAAGGTAGGGTTGAAGGAATTCTCGTGGAGCGGCGCGGAAAGTTTCGGACGCTCGAGGGCCGCGTGTCCACCGGCGGCCAGAAATGAACCGGCCCCGCAGCAGCTCGGAGAGCTGTTGCGAGGCCAGGGTGCTGCGACCAGCGCTGAACCGAATTAGCGCATGTTGCTGGTGATGGCGCTCTGCATCTTCTCGATGGCCTTCATCGAGTTGGAGATGAGCTCCACCAGCTTCGCCTCGCGCTGCATCTGCTCCTGCGCGCGGAGGAACGGCTGCTGATCCTTCGGGGCCGCCGCGATCATGTCGTTGGAGGCCTTGGAACCGGCCAGGATGCTGCTCGCAGCGGCGTTGAAGTTGGCAGAGATGCTCATGGACGTTCTCCTGTGATTAATTCGTGAGTGCTGCGAGGTGAAGTGCAGCGGCGGCTACAAAAAGATTATCGGGGGAGGGGGCCAGAAGTTTCCTGCGAATTATCCGGATCATTTCCGGCTTATCCGCCCGTCCCGGGTCCCCTCCGGAAACAGGCCTAACCCTTGATCTTTCCAAGGCTCGGGTTCTTCATCCAGGCCTTGAAACCCTCCAGCTTCTGCTGCTCCTGCTTCGGGTCCGCCGCGGGCGGAGGGGGGTTGGCCTCGGGGTCCAGCGCCAGGGCCCGGCGAGAAGAGCCGCTCTCGAAGCCATCCTTGGCGGCGGGGGCGCGGGCCGCGGCGGCCGGCGCCGCCGGTGCGGGGGCCGGCTGGGCGCTCGGAGGCGTGAACGCGAGCTTCGCGTGCATCTCCGGGTTCGCCTCCTTGACGGCGTTCTGGATGGTCATCCCGTAGGTGTTCAGGCGCTCCGACAGGTACGTCACCACCATGCCCAACGCGGGAGGCACCGGGAGGATGGGGTCGGCCATGAAGCGCTCGAGCGCGCTGGACACGTCGCCGTAGAGGCGCTCGTCGAACGGGGCGCCCGGCGTGGTGGACGACACCAGCATCTTCATGGTGCGGACGACCTGGAGGAAGGTGCCCTGGGCCGTCTTCGACTGCGTCTCCAGCTCCGCCAGCAGCTTCTCGCGCTTCTCCACCAGCGCCGCGGGCTCTGGCGGCAGCGCGCCCATCTTCGCCTTCTGCGTGCTCATCGAATGACTCTCCACCTCTCCACAAAGAGGGTTGGGGTGAGTGAACCCGGCGAGCCTAGCAGACTGTTCCAGGCTCACCTACCCGGCGTCTGGCCGAAGCCGGACGCCGGAGCGTGCTGGACTCAACGGCGGGTGAGCGCCGTCACCATGGCGCCGGCCTTGCGCACCACGGGATCATCCTGGGGCGTCATCGCCGCGGCGCGGCGAAGGTCCTCCAGCGCCTGCTGCTTCTGACCCAGGGCCAGCTTCACCTCGGCGCGGCCCACGTAGACGGAGGGGTCCTGCGGGGACAGCTTGGCGGCCACGTCGAAGGCGGCCAGGGCGCCCTGCCCGTTCCCGGCGGCCATCTCCACCACGCCCAGGGCCTTGGCGAAGTAGCCGTCCGTGGGGTTGACGGCGTACAGGCCCTGGAAGAGCGTGCGCGCCTCGTTGATGCGCCCCTGGTAGAAGAAGAAGTACGCCGTCTTGGCGATGGCGTAGAGCTCGTCGTTGGAGTAGCCGCGCACCTCGCGCAGCGTGGACTTGCCGTCCGCCCAACGCTGCAGCCGTGCCGCCAGCTGCGCCTCGTCCTGAGGGTCCTCCGGCATGGCGCTAGTAACCCTCGTCCTTCTGCTCCGCCCACATCCGGCGGATGATCTCCTTGGTCTCCTCGTTCACCTGGTCCACCAGGGTGAGCATGGAGGCCTCGCGCTGGAGCAGGGCCTTGAGGCGCTCCAGGCGGTCCGGCGAGGCGTTGATGCGCGACAGGCCGCGCTCCAGCAGGTGGCGCGACTCGTCGCTCCCCCGCCCCGCCACGCTGGCCAGGTGGGGCCTGTCACTGAAGCCCTCCAGGTCCGCCTCGTGTCCGCCGGGGTGCGGCGGCAGGGGCAGGCGGAGCTCCTCCGAGGAGTGCGCCGGACCGATGAAGTCCAGCAGCGCCGCGGACGCGAGCGCCGGGTTCTTGGGGTTGCCCGTCTTGCGCAGCTTCTTGCGGTCGACCTGGGACGGGTCGACCAGCCGCTCACGGACGCTGCGGGGTCCCCCCCAGGGCCACTGGGGTCCACCGGGGGGCTGATTGTTGATTCTGGCCATCGTCGATTCCGGAGCACACCCCAGACAGGGGGGGGCCGTCCAGCCCCCCTCGCCTACCTGCCGCCCGAGGCGGCCTGTTCCCGCTGGAGCTCGTAGATGAAGTTGAGGACCTCGGCCACCGCGTCGTACAGCTCCTCGGGCACCTCCTGGCCCACGTCCACCCGGTACAGCGCGTTGGCCAGGGGGATGTTGCGCATCACGGGGATGCCGTGCTCCTTGGCGATGGCGCGAATCTTCTCCGCCTTGAGCCGCAGGCCCTTGGCCACCACGCGCGGAGCGCCGTCCTTCTCCTTGTCGTACTTCAGCGCGATGGCGATTTCGGCGTCGTCACTCATGGGCAGCTCCGCGAAGTCCCGGCGATTGTAGCCCCACCCCACCCCGTCATGCGCGGGCCGCGGGGGCCTGGGGGGCGCCGTTCTTCAGCTCGTAGACGAAGTTGAGGACCTCGGCGACCGCGTCGTACAGCTCCTCCGGGACCTCGTGGCCCACCTCCACCCGCAGGAGCGCGTGCGCCAGCGGCACGTTGCGCAGCGTGGGGACCTCCTGCTCGCGGGCGATGCCCTTGATGCGCTCGGCCTTGTGGTCCACGCCCTTGGCGAGCACGCGAGGGGCGCCGTCCTTCTCCCGGTCGTACTTGAGGGCGACGGCCACGTGGTCGGGGTTGGTGACGATGACGTCCGCGTCCCGCACGGCCTCCATCTGCTGGCCCTCCATGATCTCCTGATGGAACTCCTTGCGCTTGGCCTTGTGATGCGGGTCGCCCTCGCTCTCCTTGTACTCCTTCTTCACATCGTCCTTGGACATCATCATGTCCTTCATGAAGGACTTGCGCTGCCACCAGACGTCGAAGATGGCGAAGATGACGAAGAGCAGCGCCACGCGCGCGGCCACGCGTGTCACCAGCTCCCCCATGATGACCATGATGGTGTGAGTGTCCTGGCGCACCGTCTCCAGCACCATGGGCATCGCGTCGCGCACCACGCCGTAGACGACGTAGGCGGTGACGGAAATCTTGATGAGGTTCTTGAGCAGCTCCACCAGCGACTTCTTGCTGAACATGTTCTTCAACCCGGCCAGCGGGTTGAGCTTGTCCAGCTTGGGCATCAGCGGGTCCATGGTGAACAGGGAGCCCACCTGCAGGAACTCCATCAGCCCGCCAATCACCGCGCCCCCCAGGAGCACCGGCAGCGTCACCAGCAGCAGCGCCCGCACGCCCAGGTAGAGCAGTTGGCCCGTCGCGTCGGCCAGGTCTCCGCCCCGCGCCACGTGGTCGAAGCTGAAGAGGAAGAGACTGGAGATCTCCTTCTCGAGGTTGTCCCAGGTCGCCTTCACGGCGGCCAGGCCCACCACGAGCACCGCCACGCCGCTCAGGTCCTTGCTCTTCCAGACCTGCCCCTTCTTGCGAGAGTCGTCGAGCTTCTTCTGCGACGGCTCCTCTGTCTTGTCTCCACTATCGTCCGACATGGGCGCGAGGTTCCCGTGGGCGCTAGGCCAGCAGCCGAAGGGCGTCGTGGAGCACCTTCAGCATGTGGGCCAGCTCGTCCTGGATGCGGCCGATCAACGTCCCCAACACCAGGAAGGTGATGAGCACGCCGACGAGCGGCTTGATGGCCATGGAGATGAAGAACACCTGGATCTGCGGCGCCACGCGGTTGATGGCGCCCAGCGCCACGTCGGTGAGGAACGCGGCCAGCGTGGCGGGGGCCGCCAGGGCCAGGCTGACGCGCAGCATGTCCGCGAAGACGCGGATGAGCACGTCGAAGAAGGTCCACGAGCCCTGGCTGAAGCGCGGGAAGCCATCCAGCGGCACCGTGGTGAGGCTGTCCGCCAGGGCACGGATGACCAGGTGGTGGCCGTCCAGGGTGAGGAAGAGCACCACGGACAGCTGCACCTTCAGGTTGGAGAAGAGCGAGACCTGCTGCCCCAGCTGCGGCACGTAGAGCTGGGCGTTGTTGCTGCCGGACATGGTGTCCGCGAGCGTGCCGGCGATGCGCGCGGCCTCGAACACGCCGTTGACGACGAAGGCCATGGAGAAGCCGATGAAGATCTCCTTGGCCATCAGCGCGATGTACGGCAGCGCGCTCAGGGGGATGGTCGTCACCGAGTGCGCGATGGACGGATACAGGACGATGGCCAGCGTCAGGCCGATGCCCATCTTCATCTCCGTGGGCACCACCTCACCGCCCAGGAACGGACTGAAGATGAGCACGGGCATCACCCGGCACATGAGCAGGGCGACCGTGAAGATGGCGGCGGAGAAGTTGGTCCGGGCAGCCAGCTCGGACACGAGTTCCGCGGCGTTCATTTGATGAGGGCGGGGAACCGGTCGAAGACGTGGAACGTGAAGCGCACCAGCTGGCCGCCGATCCACGGGCCCGTCATGGCGAGCACCCCGAAGACGATGATGACCTTGGGGGCGAAGGTGAGCGTCTGCTCCTGGATCTGCGTGGTCGCCTGGAACAGGGAGATCATGAAGCCCACCAACAGGCTCATCAACACCGGCGGGGCCGAGACCACGAGCACCAGGAACAGCGCTTCCTGGGTGATGAACGTGAGCTGGTTCATGGGTGCCTTCCTCTTACAGGTAGCCGACGACCAGGCCCTTGGCGATGAGGTACCAGCCGTCCACGAGCACGAACAGGAGCAGCTTGAAGGGCATGGAGATGGTGGTCGGCGACAGCATGTGCATGCCGAGCGCCAGCAGGATGTTGGCCACCACCATGTCGATGACGATGAACGGGACGAAGAGCAGGAAGCCAATCTGGAAGGCCTCCTTCAGTTCGGACACGACGAAGGCGGGGATGATGACCATGAAGTCCTCGCTCTTCACCGAGTCGCGGTCCTCACCCGTGCGCATCTTCTTGGCGAGGTTGTAGAAGAGCGAGCGGTCCTTCACGGTGACCTTCTTCATCAGCCACGCGCGCAGGGGCTCCTTGGCGCGGTCGGCGCCCTCCAGGAGCGTGCCCACCTTGGCGGAGGAGAAGTTGCCCGCGCCGCCGGTGTCCCAGATGTCCACCTCGGAGGCCCGGTACATGGAGGTGCCCACCGGGGCCATGATGTAGACGGTGAGGATGACGGCCAGGCCCGTAATCACCTGGGTGGGCGGAATCTGCTGGGTGCCCAGCGCCGAGCGGACGATGGAGAGGACGACGGAGATCTTCACGAAGCTCGTCACCATCATCAGCGCGAAGGGCACCAGGCCCATGGCGGCGAGCGCGAGGATGAGGACGAGGGGGCGCGAGGTGAAGGTGTCGGCGCTCACCGCTTCGTTGGCGACGGAGTCGGGGATGCCGCCCGGGCGCTTCTTCTGCGCGAGCGCGATGAAGGGATGCAGCGACACCACGGCCGCGAACAGCCAGGGCGCGACGCGCGGAAGACGAGGGAGGGCGGGTGTCAGGGCGTTCACGGGAAGGGGGCCATCAGGCGCCAGGGGGCTCGGACGACGAGCCCCCGGAGCGACGGGAAAGGAGCTTCTGGAGGAAAGGGCTGAGGGGAACCACGTTCGTCTGCGGGCGCTGTGCCCGGATGCGCTCGACGGCTTCCGCATCCAGCTTCGACAGCAACTGCAGGCCCGCCTCGCCGCCGCCCACCAACAGGTATTCGTCCGCGGCCTTCACCACGAAGAGAGCGCGCTTGGGGTCCAGGGGGAGCCGCTCCACCACGGAGACCACCGTCTGCCGCCCCGTCGAGGTGGACTGCAGGCCCATCAGCCGGCGAAGGCCCACGTTCAACGTCAGGTAGATGGACGCCACCACCGCGCCCAGGACCATCAGGGTGCGCACGAGCATCCAGCCCATGCTCTCCGGCTCCGCCTCCGCAGCCGCGGCGGCGTTGATGGACGGGTCCTCCCAGACGGGGGACGAGGCAGGAGAAGGCGCGGCAGGAGGAGGCGCGGCCGGGGCGCCCTGCCCTGCCTGTGGCGGCGCCACGGCGTCCCCGACCGCGGCCCCAGTGGGCGCGGCGGGAACGGGCGAGGGGCTCGGCGCGGGCGCCTGCGCCCACACGGACGCGGGCGCGAGCAGCAGCGTGACGCCCAGGGTCAGGCGCGGGAGGGGGTTGCGGAGGACTGCCATGGCTGGGGGCGAGGCTAGTTCAAAGGCCGGAGGACCGCCACGGGCCCCGTCTGGCAGCCCGCTTGCTTCCAGTCCTCGCGAAGGTGCTCAGCTCGCCAACGTGGTGACGCGGACGCCGAGCTGGCCTTCCATCTCCACCAGCTCACCGCGGGCCACCACCTTGCCGTTGATGGACAGCTCCACCGGCTCGCCGGGGCCCCGGCTCAGCTCGATGACCTGACCGGCCCGCATGCCCACCACCTGCTCGGCGGTGACCGGGATGCGCGCCAGCTCCACGGCGATCTGCAGCGGCACGTCGCCCAGCAGGTCGCTTCCGTCCGGCTTGTTCACGTCGTCCAAGGGCGCCCCTTCGAGCTCCGGAGGAACGTCCAGCTCCGGGTTGGTGAAATCCTCTTCCTCGTCCCGCCCCCCACCCTCCTCGGTGGCCGAACGCGGGTTCCCCGACTCCCCGGGGATGATGCGGGTGATGCGCGCCTGGTAGCGCCCGTCCTCGACGAAGACCTCGGCCTCGGCGTGCCCCGAGCGCCCCGCGCCCAGCCGCAGCTGCGCCGTGCCCGGCTCGCCCCGGTCCGGCCGCGCCGACAGCACGTCCACCAGGACCACGTCCTTGACGCGCAGGCTCGCCAGGTCCTGGCCGGTCAGCTCCGCCGTGCCAATCTCCGCCCGCAGCCACCCGCGCACCGCCGACAGCCGGCCCGCGTTCGCCGCCAGGTCCGCCTTGACGCGGGCGCGCCGCTGGGCGCTCTCCACCGCGGGCTCGGCCGCCTCCAGCACCGCCGCCGGCACCACCAGCCGCACCATGCCGCCGTGCGGTCCCAGCGTGGCGTTCAGGTGCACCGTCAACATCGGCCCGTCGTCCCCCAGGCGCGCGGACACCTCGTCCACGCCCCGGGCGACCCCGTCCAGCCTCGGGCGAGGCACGCCGGCCTGGAGCGCGGGCACCAGCACCCGCAGCGCCTCCAGGATGACGTAGCCCATCACGCCCTCCTCGATGTCCGTCAGGGGCCTCAAGCCCACCGTCTCGCCCGCGCCGCCCAACAGCAGGTCCACCGCCGTGTGCGCCAGCGCCAGCTCCACCTCGAGCACCGCCCGCCCCGGCAGCGCCCCGGGCGCCAGCACCGCAAGAAAGGTCGGGTCCCCCAGGAAGCGGCGCAGCTCCGCCATGGGCCGCACCTGCACGGACTCCAGCGACAGGCCGACCTCCGCGTCGAAGAGCCCCTTGAGCCGGGCGGACACGCCCGTCAGCGTCCCCTCGTTGGGCGTCAGCCAGCGCAGCCGCTCGGCGAGCTGCCCCTGGGCGCGCGACACCTTCTCCAGCCCCTTGAACGTGAAGGGACGCCAGGCGCTCCGCGCGACCTTCTCCGGCCGCTCGGCCTTCTCGGGACGCGGCTCCGCATTCTCCGGCGCGCCGGCCTTCTCGGGAGGAGGACGGACGGGCTTGAGGTTGCGCAGGTCCACGAGCATCGTGCGCTCGTGCACGCCCGGAGACTCGTCCTCCGGCTCCACGCTCATGTCTTCGCCTCGAAGCGGACCGTCTCGAGCTTCAGGCCCCGGCCCCCGAGCGCGGTGCGAAGCCCGTCGCTCTGCTCCTCGAGCATCCTCAGCACGTCACGGTTGGTGCCGCTGAAGGTGGCGGAGATCTTCCCGTTGCGCGCGCTGACCTTGATGGACAGGCCGTTGAGCACGTCCCCGCGCAGATCAATCTGGAACTCGGCCAGGCCCGCGGCGTTCGTCCCCACGCGCACGCGGTCGACGATCTTCTGCGCGATTTCGCTCGCCATGGCGCGCAGCCGCTCGGAGCCCGCGGTGTCCTTGGGCTTGGCCACCGGCACCGGCGCCATCAGCGCGGGGTTGAAGCGGAAGCCCGCCCCCATCTCCGTGCCACCGCCGCCCTTCTTGTCCTCCTTGCCACCGCCGCCGCTGCCCTTGCCGCCCGCGTCCGCGTCCGCGCGGATGGCCGCGCCGCGCTCGGAGCTGACCTGCCCCAGGGCCGAGTCGGCCTTGTCCAGGTCCTTCTCCCGCCCCTCGGAGGTGCGCTGGGTCTCCTTGGCGTCCGAGGCGCGCGAGCCGGAGCGGGCCTCCGAGGTGTTCGTGTCCGCCCGACGCTGCGTCTGGGCCAGCGTGGAGGCGGGGTTGCCGCCCATCTGGGGCGGCTGCTGGAGGGCCTCGCCGAAGGTCTTCCCCTGCTGGGTCGCCTTGGCCAGCACCTGACGGGCCAGGCCTCCCGGCGTCTGCGGCGTCTGGGTGGGGGCCGTCGCCTGGGGCTGCGCCTGCGGCTGCATCAGCTTCTGGAAGGCGGACGTGCCCTCCTGGCGCTTCTTGGCCTGGCCCTCGGCGAGCTTCTTCTCCTGCATGATGCGCTCGGCCAGGCGCGCTGCTTCACGGTCGTCGTCGACACGGCTCATGACATCTTTCCCGAGGGATGGGGTGGCGGCAGGTTACTTGCGCTGCCGAGCCAGGAACAAGGCGTTGCCAATCTCCTCCTGGCTCAACTCCTCGCGCTGCTGGCGCTCATGCTTCACCTGCTTCTGCCAGGTCTCCTTGTGCTTCTCGATGGCCTTGAGCTCCTTGGCCGCCTCGGCCATCTCCCGGCGCCGCTGCTCGACCAGGCGCTCGGCCACCTTCACCGCCTCACGCTGACGCTCGACCTCCAGCGCCACCTGCGCCTCCTCGTCCTTCAGGCGCTCCTCGAAGCGGCCCATCATGTTCATGCCGTTGATGCCGGCACCCTTGGCCATGATCTCCTTGAGGTAGGCGGCGACCTTCTCCTTGCGCTCGCGCTTGCGTCGCTCCAGCTCATCCATCAGACGCTGGAGCTCCACCTTCTCGCGCTCCAGGGCCTTGATGGCGTCGGAGAAGGCCTGCTCGGCCTCCTCCTTGGCCCGGGTCCGCATGTCCAGCAGGGTCTGCAACCGGTACGGGGGCATGGTGTCCCCATCCTACCCCGGTTTCCCGGAGGTGCACCCCCGTCCAGTGGACCAGGGGGCCCCAAGCCCACCCTCCTGGGTGGACCTCACTCGTCGAACAGCCCCACCAGCTGGCCCACCGTGTCCTCGAAGTCCGAGTTCGAGTGGGTGTCCTGCTTGAGGAAGTCGATGATGGAGTCGTACTTGTCGATGGCGTAGTCCGTGCGGGGGTCCGTGCCGTACTGGTAGGCCCCCAGCAGGATGAGGTCGCGCTGCTTCTCGTACGTGGAGAGCGTCTCGCGCAGCTTGCCCGCGGCCTTCTTGTGCTCCTTCGAGACGATGCCGCTCATCACGCGGCTGAGGCTGGCGAGCACGTCCATGGCGGGCCACTGGTTTCGCTCGCCCAGGGCGCGGTTGAGGATGAAGTGGCCGTCGAGAATACCGCGGACCTCGTCCGCGATGGGCTCCTCCATGTCACCGCCGGCCACCAGGCACGTGTAGATGGCGGTGCACTTGCCCTTCTGCGAGTTGCCCGTGCGCTCCAGGATGCGCGGCAGCATGGAGAACACGCTCGGCGGATAGCCCTGACGCGCCGGGGGCTCGCCCACCGCGAGGCCAATCTCACGCTGGGCTCGCGCCAGACGCGTCACCGTGTCGAGCATGAAGAGCACGTTGCCGCCGCGCTCGCGGAAGTACTCGGCGATGGCCGTGGCCACGTAGGCGGCGCGCAGACGCACCAGGCTGGGCTGGTCGGACGTGGCGCACACGAGCACGGAGCGCTTCATGCCCTCCTCGCCCATGGCGTCCTCGATGAACTCGCGCACCTCGCGACCACGCTCGCCGATGAGGGCGACGACGCACAGGTCGGCCTTGGTGTTGCGCGCGATCTGCCCCATCAACGTCGACTTGCCGACGCCGGAGCCGGCGAAGAGGCCCACGCGCTGGCCCTCGCCCACGGTGAGCAGTCCGTCGATGCAGCGCACGCCCAGGGGCAGCGGCCGCTCGATGCGCTGACGCGTGAAGGGGTCCGGACAGTCGCGGTCCACGGACCAGTCGATGAGCCCCTCGTCCGGCAGGGGGCTGCCGTCCATCGGCTCGCCGATGCCGTTGAGCACGCGGCCCAGGAGCGCCTCGCCGCACTTGATGCTCAGCGGCTTGCCGGTGGGAATCACCTCGCTGTCCGGACCGATGCCGTACAGCTCACCCAGGGGCATGAGCATGACCTCGTCGCCCTGGAAGCCGACGACCTCGGCCTTCACGGCGCCGCGCGCGCGGCTCTTGATGAGCACCAGCTCGCCCACGCGGACGTTGGGGACGCTCGCCTTGATGATGAGGCCCGTCAGCTCGGTGACGCGGCCGCGGACGCGGACCGTCTGGGCGTCCTTGATGAGGTCGAGATAACGAGAGAGGTCGATGGCCATGGACGTGGGCTCCTTCCCGTCCCGGCTACGCCGGGCCTTCCTTCGGGCCGTTCTGGTCGGGCAAGAGCACGCTCTGGAGCATCTCCAACTGCGTGGGCAGCTGCGCGTCCACCGTGCCGAACTCCGTCTGGACGATGCAGCCCACCGGGGCCACCTCGGGGTCCTCCTTGATGGCCAGGTCCACCGCGCGACCGATGAGCTCCATCAACACCGGCTTCTTCGCGCGCAGCACCGCCGCCGTCTTGGGATGAACCCGCAGCACCATGGAGCGGGCGCTGCGCAGGTTGTCGATGGCCGCCGCGCACAGCTCCAGCATCAGGTCCGGGTCCTTCTCCAGGCTCCGGCCGATGATCTTCTCCCCGACGCGCAGCCCCAGCGCGATGACGTCCTGCTCGTAGGTGGCCAGGATCTCCCCCGCCTGCATCTTCGCCCGGAGGATGATCTCCGTGGCCTGGGCGAGCCCCTCCTGACGTCCCTCCTCGCGCGTCTTCACGAGGAGCGCCTCACGCTCCCGCTGCGCCTCCGCGAGGATGCGCTCCTTCTCGCGCTGCGCCTCCTCGAGGATGCCCTGGGCGCCCTGGCGCGCCTCGAAGACCTCGGCGTTCATCACCCCCGCGCGCGGAGGCCGCAACACCGGCCGCTCCGACACGACGGACGGCTCGGCCGTCCCGTCTCCCTTGATCACCTTGCCGATCGCCATGCGCCGCTCCTTGCGGGCCGGATGCTAGCGCGTTCCGCCGCGAGGTCCACGCCCGCCCGAGCCCGAGGACGAAGAGTCGTCCGTCCCGGACGGTGAACGTGGCCTGCGCTGCACGGACGTCCCCTCCTGCCCGCCCGCGGGCGCCTGCCCCGCGGAGGTGCCAGCCCGACCGGCCAGCACCCGAGGAGGCCGCTCCGCCCCACCCTCACGGGAGGGCTCGGGGCGCACCGCCGCGATGGAGACCGACGAGCGCGAGCGGAACACGCGAGAGACCTCCTGGGCCTCGGGGGCTTCGGGACGAGGCCGCACGCGGGACCCTGCCTCGGGGGGACGCTGGATGCGCGAGCCGCCGGCCGCGGGCGCCACGCGTGAGCCATCGCTCGCGGGCGCTACCCGGGAGCCCCCAGCGGCGGGCCCCACTCGCGAGCCATCACCGGCAGGCGCCACCCGCGAGCCCCCGACGGGCCCGATACGAGAGCCATCACCCGCGGGGCCCACTCGCGAGCCATCACCGGCAGGCGCCACGCGCGAGCCCCCGGCGGGCCCGATACGAGAGCCATCACCCGCGGGCCCGACTCGCGAGCCATCACCGGCAGGCGCCACGCGCGAGCCCCCGACAGGCGCCACCCGCGAGCCCCCGGCGGCTGGCCCCACACGGGAACCATCACCGGCGGGCGCCACCCGCGAGCCATCCCCCGCGGGCGCCACCCGCGAGCCCTCGGCGTCGGGCGCCACACGGGAACGCTCTCGGGCACCGGGAGGCAGGGGCTCACCAGCGGCCGCGCTCGAGGGGCGAGGGCCTCCCAGGCGCGACGGAGGCGGTCCGATGCGAGCACGCGCCGGGGCCTCGGGCGAGCCCGCGGCAGCGCTCGACGGACGAGGACGAGCCCCACCCTGTCCCAGGCGCGACGGAGGCGGTCCGATGCGGGCACCCTCCGGATCCACCCTTCCAGGTCGAGCGGACCGGGGGTCGGCTCCGGACGGCTCCCTGCGGGCCACCGGGGCCGAGGGGTCTCGCCGGGCTTCCCGGTGGTCCCCGGTGGCCTCCGGGGAGGCCCCAGGGTCACGGCGCGGCGGAATCCGATGCATCGCCGAGCCATCCGAGGCCCCGTCCTTGGGGCGCGCGACACGCGAGCCCTCGCGGCTGGACATGGCGCCCGCGTTCCTCGCGGCGCGCTCGGCCATGAAGTCGCGACGGACGGCGGGCGCCGCGCCAGGAGGACGACGAGAGACCGTCCCACCCTGTCCGGGCGCGGCCTTGGGAGCCCCCGGAGCGGGGCGCGCGGCGGCGGGCTCGCGGGGCGGAGGACTCGCACCCTCCCGCCCCGCGGGAGGCGCGGCATCCCGCCCCGAGGACGGCGCGGCGGGACGTGCGGCAGCGGCGGCAGCGGCGGCCTTGCGCGCGCCGGGCGGAGGCGGCAGCACCGCGGACTGACGCGGCGGGGGCGGCGTGGCCAGGCGCACCGGGCGCTCGATGAGCCCGCGCGAGGCGAGCCGCTCCAGGTCCATGACGATGTCCGTGCGGCCACCATCGCCCCGCGCCGGCTGCCGGTTTCGCTCCTCGCGCAGCCACTTCGCGATGAGCCCGCCGAACTCGCCCCGGTACTTCTCCACCATGCGCGCGGCGAACTCCGCGGACTGGGCCACGCACGCGCGCACCAGGCGCTGCACGCCCGCGCTGCGGATGGAGCCCGCCGGATTCCTCAGCGCATCGTGCTGCTCCAGCTGCGCGCGAGCGTCCTCCTCGGGCAGCTTGCGCGGCGCGTTCGCCGCCACCGACTTGGAGGCGAGCAGCTTCAGGTCCGGAGGCAGCGGCTCGAACAGGGCCTCGCGCTCCGCGTCGGGAAGCCCCGCCAGCGCCGGCCCCAGCACGCGCGCGCCCAACCGGTCGCACACCGTGAACAGCTCGCGCTGCGTCAGCAGGAGCACGTCGGAGAACTTGAACCCCGCGGACTGCGAGTCGCCCGTCTCGCGCGCCAGCGCCTCCTCGAGCTTCCACCGGACGATGTCGAGCACCTGGGGCCGCACCTCGCGGGTCAGCTTCACCCGAGGCGGCGGCAGGTGGCCTCGCACGGCCTCCGCCAGGGGCGCGGGCAGCGCGCGCAGGACGATCTCCACCAGCGCCCCGCGCTCGCGCTGCAGCAGCGCCGCCAGCCGCTCCGGCTCCGCGGTCCACAGCTGCCCGCGGCGGTCCTTCACCAGCCGCTTGATCTCCTGGACCAGCGCCGGGATGCGCTTGTCGCGAGGAATCTGGAGGATCTCCTGCGCGCGGTGGCGCAAGAGCTCACCTTCCTCCGTCGGGAGGTGCTCCATCGCGCCCAGGCTCTCCTGACCGCCGAACGTCACGGCGGTCAGCAGCAGCATGCTCTGGCGCTTGTTGAGCGAGGTGAAGAACGAGTCCAAACGTCACCTCGCGGGCCCCACCGACGCCCGCTGGGAGGAAAGAAGGCGCCCCCTCGAAGGGGGGCGCGGAACCGGTCAGGCCTCGGGCGGGCGGACCCGGGGGCGGGGGCCACGCGCCGTGGGGGCGTTGCCGCCGCCCCCGCGCATGATGGACCACGCCGTGACGCCCATCATCCCCAGGATGAGCGCGAAGGCTCCGGCGATCATCACCTTGAACTGGCTGGCGCTGGAGGCCGTCATGCGCAGACCCAGCACGTCCTGCTGCCGGTTCTCGTCGGTCTTCTCCGCCTTGGGTCCCAGCGCGGGCGTCATCAGCACCGTCACCGCGTCCGGCTTCATCTCCGGCACCGCCGTGGCGACGAACGCCTTCACCGCGTTGACGTCGATGGGCGGCTTGCCCTCCGCGCCGGGCCGGAACTTGATGAACACCGACGCGGACGGCATCGGCTTGTTCTCCGGCTGCGTCAGGTCGTTGTTCTCCGGGACGCTCACGATCGCGCGCGCCTCCAGCACGCCGTCGATCTGGTTGAGCGCGTTGGAGACCTCGCCGCCCATCGCCTTGAGGAGCATGGCGCGCTCCTCCGTGGCGGTGGGCACCATGCTTCCCTTGGCGAAGTGGGACAGGCCCTTCTCCACCGGACGCGGAAGCGAGTTGAGCTTGAGCAGCTCCGCGGCCTCGGCGGCATCCGTCTTGGGCACGGTGATCATGAACCGGACCTCGTTGCCGCCCTCCTCCTTCTCCTTCTTCGCGTTGATGCCGTTCTTGCTGAGCAGGACGTAGATTTCGTTGGCGTCCGCCTCACTCAGCTCGTGCTGGAGCTCAATGTGACAGCCCGTCACGAGCACGAGGGCGAGGAGCGGGGCGACAAACGCTTGCGGTCGGCGAATCATGGGCACGGGGAGCTTACTAGGGCCTCGGAAAACGCGGAAGGGCGCCCCCTCCAACCAGGAGGAGCCGCCCTTCGTCAAGCGCCACCAAGGACGGTGGACGGACTCAGACCTGCGTCTTGACGACGTCCTTGAGACCGGTGGTCGCCTTCTCCACCACCTTGCTCGTCAGGTCCAGCTGCTGGGTGTACTGATACATGGACGCCTGCAGGGAGAGCAGCTCCGCGTTGGAGAACTGCTTGCCGCTGGCGGCCTGGGAGATGATCTTCTCCAGGTTGCCCTGGCCCTTCTCCAGGTCGCCGAGCACCTGCTCCATCATGTCGGTGGCCTTGGCCGTCTTGCCGGTCTCCGTCTTCGCGGCGACGGGCTCGGCCGCCTTCGCGGACACGGGCTGGGCGGCGTTGGCGTTGACCTTGTTCAGGCCCGCCTTCTCCGTCTTGTTGACCGTCTCCACCTGACGGACCATGTCCGTCTTCTGCGTCGCCTGGGCCTTGTTCACGCCCTGCGCGGCGTCCACCTGACCGGCGCCCTGCGCCTTGTCAGCGAGAACTCCGTCGAACTTCGACGCGCCCTGCTTCGTCGTCTGCTGAGCGCCCTGATCCTGCAGCTTTTGCTGCGCCACCTGCGCCGCGGAGATGCCCGCCATCGGACCCGCCATGTGACAGCCTCCTTGCATCCGTCGAGGTCGGAGGAAGTTCCTCCTCCTCGTTCAAGAGTTCCTTGAGCCGGTCGATGGCGCGCGCATGAAGCCGAGACGCCCAACTCTTCGACTGCCCGATTTCCGCCCCCGCCTCTTCCAGCGTCCTGCCCTGGAAGTAGTACCCCTGAAGGAGCTTTCGCTCCTTCTCCGGGAGCTTCTCGATCGCCGCCCGCACCCGCGTCTTCAGCTGCTCCTGCTCCAGCCGGATGTCCACCGGCAGGGACTCGTCGGTGTAGCCCGCGCTGTCCGCACCCTCGAGGCTGGAGGCGAACACCATCGCCAGCCCCTGCACAGCATCCGAGATGTCACTGACATCATCGTCGAATGAGCTGCCGCGGTTGCTTGAGCCCGACTCGCGGTCCGACAAATTCCCCAAATAGGCCGCCGCCCGCTCCCCGACATACGCCGTCCGGGCGTCCGAGCCCCGCAGGACGCCCATCTTCCGAAGACCGTCGAAGATGGCGCCCTTGATGCGGTAGTGGGCGAAGGTGAGGAAGTTGGCGCCCACCTTCGGGTCGAAGCGCTCGGCGGCCTCCAGCAGGCCTATCTGTCCGTACGCCACCAGCTCGTCCAGCTCCAGCTGGGCGTTGAACTGCTTGCGCACGGTCGCCGCGAGGGACCGAACGTAGGGGCCGTACTTCGTGAGGATGGCCTGTCTGTCGTCGCCCAGTGGCAAGCGCTGCTCACTCGGCCTTGGACCACAGCCGCTCGAGAACCTGGTTCAGCCGCGGGTCATCCTGCAGTGCGTCCGCAATCTTCGTGGTGAGGGAGGAGGACTTCATGCGCAGCTTCTCCTTCAGGACCTCGGCGACCAACGCCCGGGTCGCCTCTTCCTTGCTCTTGAAGCCCCCGTTCTTCAGCCCGCGGGCAATCGCCATCGCCTGCGCGGCGACCGGATCCGCGGCCTGGGGGCCCTGGACGTTGCTGGAGCCTACCAGACCGGAGACTCCGACGAGAGACTCGGCCTTGTCCACCCGGGCGCCGAAAGCCCCACCCGCGGGCGCCGCGGACGACGGCCCCTTCGCGCCACCGGCGCGCCCCTTCCCTCCACCGCGTCCAACGCCACCGACAGCCATGGGTGAACCTCCCCTGCCCCTACTTCTTCGCGGGAGGCAGGACTCCCGCATCCTTCGCCTGGAGGAGCGCCTGCGCAAGACGCGCCCCGTCACCTTCCGGCTCCAGGTCGATGGCCGCCTTGAGCTCCTTGAGCGCCTCCGGCACCTTGCCCAGGAACAGGAGCGCCTCGCCCACATGCGCGCGCGGCAGCGACGCCTGCGGGGCCAGCCGCTGCGCGGAGCGGTAGGCCTGGAGCGCCTTGTCGTGACGGCCCTGCGCGAACTCCACGGCGCCCAGCCCCAGCTGCGGCACCTCGCTCTTGGGCATCAGCGCCGCGGCCCCGGCGAAGATCTCCTTCGCCTTGTCGAACTGTCCCATGTCCAGCCACAGGTAGCCGGCCTCCAGCAACACCATGGCCTGCTGGCGCCCCAGGGGGACCAGGCTGTTCGAGATCTCCGAGACGCTCTCCGCCATGAACTTCGCTCTTCCTTTCCGCGCGCGGCCAGGAGGGAAGCGGCGCCGCTCCCCTCCCCGCCGTGCTTCGGCCCGACCCAGGCCCTACGGGCCTAGCGGACGTTGCTGATGGAGTTCTTGATGCAATCGTGCCGCGACTTCATCACGTTGGAAATCGCCGTGAACGTCTGCGACTCCTGCTGGATGGCCGCCTGCAGGTTGAGCAGCTTGGAGTTCTCCGCCGCCATCTGGTTCAGGGAGAAGTTGCCGCCCACGGTGTCCGACGTGCTGGTGCCCAGCGCGCCCGTGCCCGGACCGGCCACGCCGCCGCCGATGCCACCGGCCACGCCGCTGATGCCCACCGCCGCGCCGCCCACGGAGGCGCCGCCGACGACACCGCCGCCGCCCGCGCCCACCGCGGTGCTCATCACACCGGCGTAGGGGCCAGCGCCCGAGCCGCTCGTGTTGGACAGCGTGTGCACGGAGGAGACCGCCGCGGAGACGATCTGCCCGCCAGGAATCATGCCGGCCACCGCGCCGACGCCCGTGCCCACCGCGCCCGCCGCGCTGTTCAGCCCGTTGTGGAGCCGAGCGCCGAAGCCCGTCTCAGGGGTCTGGCGCGCCGTCGTGACGTGGGTGGAGAGCCGGATGCTGGGGCCCTGCATGCTGTTGATGTTCGCCATTTCATCCTCCAGGCGCTGCGAGAAGAAGAAGACAGAGCTCCCGGATGATCCAGTGCTCTTTCTCCCATTATCGTCCCGGCGCTCCGCCAGTTGCCTGCCCGGAGCCAAAAACCGTGACGAACGGGTAAAAGCCCGTCATTTCCGACCCTTGGCCCCCTTGGCCTCGGCGATCAGCCGCTCGCGGGTGTCCACCAGCAGCTCCAGCAGCTGCTCGGCGTGGGCCAGCGCGACCTGGGCCTTCTTGCCCACCTCCACCTTGGGGCCCTTGAGGCCGGCCAGGCCCTCCTTCACCGGGGCGAACAGCGCCCGGACGTCCTCCGCGGGGGTCGCCTCGAGCAGCGACTCGATTGCGGGGTACGACGGCGCCGGCAGCTCCTGCGGCGGGGGGGCGGACGACGGCTTGGCGGACGGGGGCATCGCGGAGGGGGTCTCCTGTCGGGCCCACGGCACCAGGGCCGCGGGACGCTTGCTGGCTGGACGGTAGGGGAAAAGCGGCCCCTGCTTCAAGCCGCCTCCCATCCTGCCCCGTGGGATTGGCTGGCCCCAGGCCCACCGGCAGGGGAGGAACCGGGCACGCGCCAGCCTTGCCCCCCCAGCCCTGTCCCCTTCCACATCCGCACCTAGCTTTTGGAACAGCGGGGGATGACGCACCACACAACGCCCCCCGTCGCACTCACACAGGAGACTCTCCCATGAAGAAGCTGATCGGGATTTTCGCGGCGCTGGCGCTGGTCGGTTCCGGAACGGCCCTGGCGGGCGACGACAAGAACAAGCCCCAGACGGACACCTCGGCGCAGGGCGGCTCGGGCACCTCAGGTAGCACCAGCATGCCCCAGGACAGCACGATGCAGCCCGGCAGCTCCGTGGGCGGCTCGGGCTCCACCATGGGCTCCAGCGCCATGGGCCAGAAGGAGCTGAGCGGCAAGGTGGTGAAGACCGAGAGCAGCAAGGTCTTCGTGCAGGACGCGCAGGGCGCGGTGGTGCCGCTCGACATCGACAAGAGCACCATGTTCACCGACCCGACCCTGAAGAAGGCCAAGGACCTCAAGGAGGGCCAGGAGATCCGCGCCAGCTTCGAGGTGAAGGAGACCAAGAACATGGCCAAGAGCATCTCGCTGTCGGGCACCGGCGGCGCGGGCACGGACGTCATGACGCCGGACTCCTCCATCAACCAGGGCACGCCGCCGCAGGACAACGGCACCCTGGACCCCGGCGGCACCCTGGATGAGCCCGGCACCGGCGGCTCCGGCATGGACTCCAGCAAGAACCGGGACATGGGTGGCGACACCAGCGGTGACAAGAGCACCAGCCCCGACACGTACTAGCGCCCACGGGCACACGCCCGCATGACGCCCTCTTCCCAGAGGGAATCCCAGGCCCACGGCCCCACCTGGCCGTGGGCCTTCGCTTCACCCGCCCCACCTGACGCCTCGGGGCGGTCCATTCACTTCATTCAGTATTGACTGAATGGCCTGAACGAACTAGATGCCGGGCGCCACCCTGGGCCCCGGCGGAAGCGCGTCGCGCGCGGCCCCCACGCGGGTGGGACGGAGGCCGTGCATGAAGGAGCTGGGCGTCGCGGAGCAGCGCTTCATCGAATCGATGGGGCTGTACTTCGAGCGGCAGGGCGGCACGCGCATCGGCGGGCGCATCCACGCGCTGCTGATGCTGACGGACGAACCTTTGTCGCTGCAGCAGCTCGCGCGCGTGCTCAAGGTGAGCGCGGCCTCCGTGTCCACCAACATCCGCGCCAGCATGGCGATTGGACTGGTGGAGCCCGTCAGCGTGCCGGGAGACCGGCAGCACTACTACGTCGTCAACAGCAATGGCTGGGAGAGCCGGCTTCGCACCGCCGAGGACAGCGTCAAGGCGTTCGTCCGCGTGTGCCAGGAGGCCCTCTCCGTGCCGCAGCTCGCGAACAAGCACCACCTGCGCGAGGCGGCGGACTTCTGTGACTTCTACCTGGCCGAGATGGCCGGTATCGCCGAGCGGTGGCGAGCCTCGCGCGCCGCCCGCCCCACACCCCGCACTTCCAAGGCCTCGAAAGGACGCACCGCATGAATGGCGCTGTCGCGCAGTCTCCCATCGTCTCCATCACCCAGGTGACCAAGGACTACACCCTGGGCAAGGTGGTGGTCCCCGCGTTGAGGGGCGTGGACCTGCAGGTGCACCCCGGGGAGTTCATCTCCATCGCCGGCCCGTCCGGCAGCGGCAAGACGACGCTGCTCAACCTCATCGGCTGCGTGGACACCGCGACCTCGGGCGTGGTGAGCGTCGCGGGTCAGGACACCAAGCAGTTGAGTGAGCGTCAGCTCACGCACCTGCGCCTGCACACCATCGGCTTCATCTTCCAGTCGTTCAACCTGGTGTCGGTGCTCAGCGTCTTCCAGAACGTGGAGTTCCCGCTGCTCCTGCAGCGCAAGCTGGACAAGAACCAGCGCAAGGAGCGGGTGATGCAGCTGCTCGAGCAGGTGGGCCTGGCCGACCATGCGAAGCACCGCCCCAACGAGCTGTCCGGCGGCCAGCGTCAGCGCGTGGCGGTGGCGCGCGCGCTCGTCACCCGGCCGCAGCTGGTGCTCGCGGACGAGCCCACGGCGAACCTGGACTCGGTGACGGGCCAGCACATCATCGACCTGATGAAGGAGCTCAACCAGAAGGAGGGCACCACCTTCATCTTCTCCACGCACGACGCCAAGGTGATGAACCACGCGAACGCGGTGGTGCGCCTGGCGGACGGGAAGATCCTCGACCGGCTCACCCCCGCCGAGGCGAAGCGGGCCATGGCCGCGGGCGCGGAGGGTCACTGACATGGGGCAGCTCCGGTTGCTGTTGCAGGTGGCGTTGCGCAACCTGTTCACCAGCAAGATCAACATCCTCATCGGCGGCATCATCTTCTTCGGCACCCTGCTGGTGGTCGTGGGCGGCGCGCTGCTCGACAGCATGGACAGCGCGATGAGCCGCAGCATCATCGGCAGCGTCGCGGGCCACATCCAGGTCTACTCGGATGACTCCAAGGACGAGCTGAGCCTGTACGGCGGCATGAGCGGCGAGCCGGACCTGGCGGTGGTGGACGACTTCAGCCGCATCAAGCCGGTGCTGGAGAAGCACCCCAACGTGAAGACGGTGGTGCCCATGGGCACCAGCGGCGCGCTCATCACCTCCGGCAACACGGTGGACCTGACGCTCGCGCGGCTGCGCGACCTGTACAAGAAGCGCCAGACGGAGGGTGAGTCCCCTGCCCTTCGCGAGAACATCGACAGCGTGAAGGGCCACGTGCGGCAGATGGTGGCGCTGATGGAGGAGCAGCGGGCCAAGAGCCGCGAGCTGCTCACCGAGGCCGCCCAGGACCCCGTGGAGGTGGAGGCGCTGGCGCGCGCCCGCACCGACGCGTTCTGGAGCGCCTTCGAGGAGGACCCGTTCGGCTCGCTCGAGTTCCTGGAGAACCGCATCGCCCCGCAGCTGCCGGACGGCGACCTGCTGGACTTCCGCTACGTGGGAACGGACCTGGACGCGTTCCAGAAGTCGTTCGACCGCATGGAGGTCGTGGACGGACAGGCGGTGCCCGCGGGCAAGCGCGGCATGCTGATGTCCAAGTTCTATTACGAGAACTTCCTCAAGCTGAAGTCCGCGCTGCGCCTGGACAACATCAAGCAGGAGCGGGACGTCAACCAGAAGCGCATCGACACCGACCCGACCCTGCAGCGCTGGGTGAAGGAGAACCAGACCCAGACGCGGGAAATCCTCTTCCAGCTGGACCCGGTGAAGACGCGCCAGGCGGTGGAGCGGCTGCAGAACGTGCTCGGCAGCCAGGAGCCGTCGCTGGAGAAGCTCCTGTCGGAGTTCTTCACCACCACCGACGACAACTTCGACACGCGCTACCAGCAGTTCTACGCGGAGCTGGCGCCGCTGCTGGATTTGTACCGGCTGCGCATGGGGGACTCGCTCACCATCACCGCCTTCACGCGCACCGGCTACGTGCAGAGCATCAACGTGAAGGTCTATGGCACCTACCAGTTCAAGGGCCTGGAGAAGTCCTTCATGGCGGGCGCCATCAACCTGATGGACCTGATGACCTTCCGCGACCTCTACGGCTACCTGAGCCCGGAGCGCAAGGCGGAGATCACCGAGCTGCAGAAGGGCAGCGGCCTGAAGGAGCTGGACCGGGGCAGCGCGGAGGAGGCGCTCTTCGGCGAGGACAGCGGCAACACGCTGGTGGCGGACGCCACGCCCGGGCTCATCGAGGAGTCCAAGGTGTTCGAGGGCGGGCTGGGCGCGCTGGCCCGAGAGGACCTGGTGGCGCGCGTCTACTCGCAGCAGGAGATCGAACAGGGCGAGGCGCTCAGCGCGGCGGTCATCCTGAAGGACCCGGAGCAGCTGGACCGGACGATGGAGGAGCTGCGCGAGTCGACCCAGGCCGCGGGGCTCAAGCTGCGCGTGGTGTCCTGGCAGCAGGCCGCGGGCATCATCGGCCAGTTCGTGCTGATGGCGAAGCTGGTGCTGTACTTCGCGGTGTTCATCATCTTCGTGGTGGCGCTGGTCATCATCAACAACGCGATGATGATGGCGACGCTGCAGCGGGTGCGCGAGGTGGGGACGATGCGGGCCATCGGCGCGCAGCGCTCCTTCGTCTTGAGCATGGTGCTCATCGAGACGGTGCTGCTCGGGGCGGTGTTCGGCCTGGGCGGGGCGCTGGTGGGCAGCGGCATCATGAGCGCGCTGGGCAGCGCGGGCATCCCCGCCGGCAACGAGGCGCTGTACTTCTTCTTCTCCGGTCCCCGCCTCTACCCGACGTTGAGCGCCGGCAACCTCGTCGCGGCGTTCGTCATCGTCCTGTTGGTCTCCGCCATCTCCACCCTCTACCCCGCGTTCCTCGCGACGCGCGTCTCGCCCCTCCAGGCGATGCAGACGGACGAGTGACCCATGTTCCAGCTCTTCCTCATCGCATTCCGAAACCTCGGCACCCACCGGCGGCGCACGCTGCTGCTCGGCGGGGCCATCGCGGGTGTCACCGCGCTGCTCGTCATCCTCATGGGCCTGTCCACGGGCATGAAGGAGACGCTGCTGCGCTCGGCCACCATCCTGTCCACCGGCCACGTCAACGTGGGCGGCTTCTACAAGGTCACCGCCGGCCAGGCCGCGCCCGTGGTGACGTCCTACCCGAAGGTCATGGAGCTGGTCCGGAAGGAGATTCCGGAGCTCGACTACGCCGTCCAGCGCGGGCGCGGCTGGGCGAAGATCGTCAGCGAGAAGAGTTCCATGCAGGTGGGCATCGGCGGCGTCGACGTGAAGAACGAGCCAGGCCTCCACAAGGTCCTCCAGATTCGCGAGGGCTCGCTCGACGGGCTGTCGGAGTCCGGCACGGCGCTGCTGTTCGAGAAGCAGGCCAAGCGGCTGGAGGTGAAGGTGGGCGACACCATCACCATCTCCGCGCCCACCATGCGCGGCACCAACAACACGGTGGACGTGCGCGTGGCGGCCATCGCCGGTGACATGGGCATGATGAGCGACTTCAACATCTACGTCGAAGCCTCCACCCTGCGCTCGCTCTACCAACTGCGCGAGGACACCACCGGCGCGCTCTACCTGTACCTGAAGGACGTCTCGCAGGTGCCGCAGGTCCAGGCGCGGCTGCGCGAGGTGCTGGCCAAGGCCGGCTTCACCGTGATGGACAACGACCCGCGCGCGTTCTGGTTCAAGTTCGACGTCGTCAACCGCGAGGCGTGGACGGGCCAGAAGCTGGACATCACCAACTGGGAGGACGAGCTGTCCTTCATCACCTGGACGCTCACGGCGCTCAACGGGCTGACGGGCGTGCTCATCTTCGTGCTGCTGGTCATCATCGGCGTGGGCATCATGAACACGCTGTGGATCGCCATCCGCGAGCGCACCCGCGAGATTGGCACGCTGCGCGCGATTGGCATGCAGAGGACGCGCGTGGTGGCGATGTTCCTCTTCGAGGCGATGACGCTCGGGGCGCTGGGCACGCTGGTGGGGGCGCTGCTGGGCCTGGCGGTGTGCCTGGGCGTGACGGCCGCGAACGTGAGCGTCCCCGAGGTGGTGGCGATGTTCATCATGTCCGAGCGGCTGAACCTGGTGGTGGACGCGGGCGCGGTGGTGGGCGCCATGGTGTTCATCACGACCTGCACCACGCTCATCTCGTTGATTCCCTCCTTCCTCGCCGCGCGGCTCAAGCCGGTGACGGCGATGCACCACATCGGGTGATTTCCATGAGCCTCAAGAGCCTGCTGTCCGCCGCGGTCGTCACCGCGGCCCTGCTGTCCGCGCCCGTGGCCCTGGCCCTGGAGCCGGCCGTCATGACGCAGATGCTGGCGACC
Organism: Myxococcus sp. AS-1-15; assembly: GCF_020037055.1. Classification (NCBI taxonomy): domain Bacteria; kingdom Pseudomonadati; phylum Myxococcota; class Myxococcia; order Myxococcales; family Myxococcaceae; genus Myxococcus; species Myxococcus sp. AS-1-15. The sequence goes on from NZ_JAIQDF010000004.1 coordinate 520,402, forward strand.
ATCGATGATCGCCAGCGCAATGGTGGCGACTACAAGGCGCTCATCTATCTGGAGCAGAAGGAGAAGGACAAGACGGACAACGTGCGCGAGGCGTTCGTGTACCGACGCGACGCGGACGACAAGCTGATGATCCTCTTCAGCAAGCCCAAGACGGAGGCCGGCAAGGGCTACCTCCGCATGGACAAGAACCTCTGGAGCTACGACCCCAACGTGGGCAAGTGGGAGCGTCGCACGGAGCGCGAACGCATCGCCGGCACCGACAGCCGCCGCGCCGACTTCGACGAGTCCCGCCTGGCCGAGGAGTTCGACCCGACGTACGAGGGCGAGGCCAAGCTGGGCAAGTACACCGCGCACAAGCTGTCGCTCAAGGTGAAGCCCAACGTCGACGTGGCCTACCCCGTCGTGAAGCTGTGGGTGGACAAGGACTCCACCAACATCCTCAAGCGCGAGGAGTACGCGCTGTCCGGCCGGCTGATGCGCACCGCGCTCTACCCGCGCTGGAAGAAGATCTTCAGCGAGTCCAAGGGCGCCGACGTCTGGTTCCCCGAGGAGATCCGCATCTACGACGAGGTGGAGAAGGCCAACTCCACCATCATCCTCATCAAGTCGGTGGACCTGCGCTCGCTGGAGGCCAACCTCTTCACCAAGGCCTGGCTCGAGAGCAAGAGCCGATGAGCCCCCGCGCCCTCACCCTGGCCACGGCGCTGTCCGTGGCCCTCATTGCTCCCGCCGCGCTGGGCCAGTCGGCGCAGCGGGACGACGATGCCTTGTTCGGCGGAGGGGACGACCCGCCCGCGCGAGCGGACCCGTCCTCGACGCCTCCCTCGGAGGCTCCGTCATCGGAGCGTCCGAGCGAGGATGCCCTGTTCGGCGGGGACTCGGAGCCCTCGGCGGACGCGGATGCCAGCAACACGGGCGACGCGACGGAGCGACAGCGGCCGCTGACGGAGGCGCCGCCGGAGCCTGGAGACCGGGACTCACGCTCGCTTTCGGGGCCGGCGACGCGCAGCGCGTTCGACTCCGAGGAGGCGGTGGATGATCCGCTGAAGATTGGCGGACAGTTCTACCTGCGCGGCTTCGCGGCCGCGACGCAGGGCACGTCCTTCGGCGACACGGCGTTCTCCGCGCCCACGCTGGTGGACGGGTACTTCGACGCGCGGCCCATGGACCGCCTGCGGGGCTTCGTGGTGGGCCGGTTGAGCTACGACCCCACCGTGTCCACGCAGTCGGGGACCGCGGGCGCCCTGGCGAATCCTCGCGTCCTCCTGGACCAGGCCTGGCTGCGCTTCGACATCGAGCGGACGGTGTTCCTCACCGTCGGCAAGCAGCACGTGAAGTGGGGCACGGGGCAGATCTGGAACCCCACCGACTTCCTGTCCCCGCAGCGGCGCAACCCGCTGGCCTTCGTCGACCTGCGCACCGGTGTGTCGATGCTGAAGGTCCATGTCCCCTGGGAGGCTCGGGGCTGGAACTTCTATGCGCTCGCGGTGATGGATGACCTGGGCACCGATACGGGCGTGCTCACGGACAACACCGGCGGCGTGCCTCGCGCGGGGGTGTCCGAGCCCGTCAACAGCCTGAGCCGCATCGGTGGCGCGCTGCGCGCCGAGGTGGTGCTGGGGCCCGCGGAGGTGGGCTTGAGCACGGTGGCCCAGCGGGAGCGCAAGCCCCGCTTCGGACTGGATGTGTCCTCCGCGCTGGGGCCCATCGATGTGTATGGCGAGGTGGCGCTGAAGAAGAGCACGGAGCAGCCGCTGTACCGCGTTCCTCCGGGGACCACGGCGGAGGATGTGCTCGCCAATCCCGACATCGTCGAGGCCTACTTCCCCTCGGGTCTCACGCCCCAGGTGACGACTGGCGCGAACTACAGCTTCGCGTACGGTGAGAACGACATCGCCGTGTTGGGCGTGGAGTACTTCTACAACTCGACGGGCTACACGAGCTCGTTCGGCTATCCGTTCCTGCTCTTCAAGCAGGCCTTCCAGCCGCTGTACACGGGGCGCCACTACGGCTCCGCGTACCTCTTCCTGGACCGCCCCGGCTCGCTCGAGCGGACGTCGTTCAACCTGTTCACGTTGAGCAACCTCTCGGACAAGTCGTACATCAGCCGGCTCAACGTCACCCACCGCGCGCTGAGCTATCTGACGGTGGAGGCGTACGGCGCGGTCCACTACGGCCACAAGGGTGGCGAGTTCCGCTTCGGCGGGTTCACGCTTCCTGGTGCGCCGGCGGGCGAAGGCGAGCCGCCCAATCCGCCGATCACCATCAACTACCCCACCTTCGAGCTGGGCGCGGGCCTGCGCATCAGCATCTGAGGCGGTGGTCAGCGGAGGGATTCGAGGGGCCGTGTTCCCGAGTGGGGACACGGCCCTTCGACTTCTCCCAGCGGGCGGCGGGGTGGTCGCACGTCGGGCATGCGAGCGAGGGGAAAGCGGGCCGCCGAGGTGCCGGAGAATTCGAGCAGTGAACACTCTGGCGACATGAACCTGTGGATCGCCCTCGCCGCGGGGTTGAGCGTCGCTCAGGGACAGAGCCAGACGCCCTACCCCTCTCCCATGGACCCGAACGTCCGCGACCCGGCCGCGGAGGCCCTGCGCGACGCGAACGAGCAGGCCGCCGAGGAGGCGGATGGCGCGTGGCTCCCCCCGAACTACGTCATCCAGCAGCCCACCGCGGACGGGACGACGCCGTACAGCGGCTATGTGGTGACGCCCGCCCTCCCCGATGGGACGGCTCCGGCGACGCCGAGCGAGATCGCCGTCGACGAGACCTATCAGACCTATATGCCCATCCCCGCGCAGGTGCAGGAGGGCACGGGCGGGAGCGGTGCGGAGCAGACGGAGAGCGCCGCTTCGACCGTGTCCGATACGGACCTGGGCGTTGGCGGTTCGGGTGATGTGGGCGATGAAGGGGGCGATGCTCGGGTGAATCAACCCGGAGGCTCGAATACGTCCGCGCTCTCACAGCCCGCCCCCGCTCCGCTGGGCGGACAGGATGTGACTGGCGCCTCGGGGAACTACGGCGCCGAGGCTCCGCAAGGCTCGGATGTGAGTGGACAGGTCGACGGTACGGGTGGCTCGGGTACGACGCCTCAGACCTCTGTTCCGAACGACTCGAGTGGCGTCGGGACTGGCACGACGACTCAGCCCTCGACGCAATCGGGCACGGGCGGCTCAGGCGCGCAGCCCGAGCCTCAAGACTCGCTGGGCGGCTTCGGTCCCACCGAGGCCGAGCAAGGCGGTGGCCAGGGCACCACGGGCACGTCGCCCGTCTCTCCGAACGGCACCGGTGGCTCGGGCTCGAACACCGTGCCTCAATCCACCGACACGCAGGGCACCTCCGTGCCGCAGAACAACAACGCCCCCTCCGGACAACAGCAGACCTCCGCGACCTCGAATCCCCCCGCTTCGAACGACACGGAGGTCGCGCAGCTGCGCGCCCGACTCGACGAGCTCGAGGAAGAGCTCCGGGCTCGCGACGACCAGATTGAACAGAACGCCGTCGCCACCCAGCAGCAGGTCGACACGTTCGGCGAGCGCGCCGTCGAGACCGAGCAATCACGCCAGCAGCGGCTCTCCGCGCTCCAGAGCGCCGGCGAATGGATGATGGCCGCCGACGCCGCCATCCAGCAGGGCGCGGATGACGTCGACGATGCCCTGGACATCGCCGACAGCGCCTTCGTGGAGATTCGCCAGAGCGCGGCTGCGTTCGGTCAGGGCAACGTCATCGTCCATGCGGACCGTGCCCGAGCGCTGCTCAACCTCGCTCGTGACGCGGCGGGACGCAGCGACGGATACGCCGCGCGGCTCGCGCTCCAGGAGGCCGGCATCGAGCTCAACCTCGCACGCGGCGCCAGCCTCGGCAGGAGCGGAACGGGCAACTCGCTGCTGTCGCCCTAGACTCCGACACAGCACCACGACCGCGTGAGGCGCCTCCAGCATGAGGCGCCTCACCGGAAGTCACACCAGACTCAGGGCGCCGGCGTCTCGCGGAAGATGAGCAGACCCCGCGACGACTCCGTCGTGTAGATGTACCCGTCACCCGGGACCGCGATGGCGTTGAGCCCCTCGAAGAACGACAGGCCACGGCCCGCGTCCGTCTCGCGGTAGGTGTTGAAGTACGCCACCTGCCGAGGAACGCCGGGGTTGCTCACGTCCACCACCCGCAGACCGTCCTGGTAGTGCGCGACGTAGAGCTTCGTCCCCGACAGCGCCATCGCGCGCACGGAGACCTCCGGGCGGACCCGGAACTCCCCCACCTGGAGCGTGCTCGCCGGATTGGACACGTCCAGCACGCTGACGAACGCCCCCCAGTCCTCGCCACCCGAGAACACCAACGGACGCTCATTCACCGAGCCCACCGCCAACGAACGGGACGAGATGCCTCCGAACCGGCCCAGCAGCTTCGGCGCCGAGGGCGTCGTGATGTCCGACACCGTGACGCCGAACGTCCAGTTGCTCACGTAGAGCCGGTTCCCCACCGATACCACGTCGAAAGGCACCTCCCCGCTCAAAGGCTCGGCGCCCTCGATGAAGTAGCGCTTCAGCAGCTTCGGCTGCAGCGGCGTCGTCACGTCGAAGACCAACACCTCGCCGTTGGGCGCCGGCGACGCGGCGAACAGCAGGTTGCCGTTCAGCGCCAGGGAGCCCACCTCCACCGACGGGTCCGTCAACGAGCGCAGCACCACCGGCTTCTCCGGGTCCGCCACGTCGTAGATGACCAGGCCGCTCTTCTGGCTGGCCACGTACGCCAGCGTGCCGTGCACCACCAGGTCGTTGTAGACATCACTCGACGGCTTGGGGCCCGACAGCTTCCGGGTCTCCGACGGGACGCTCACGTCGTAGATGGCGAAGCCATCCTTGCCGAGCGTGACGTAGGCGCGGCCGCCCACCACCGTCAGCTCCTTGGGGACCAGTTCCTCTCCCAGGTGGATCTCGCGCACCAGCTCCACCCCGGAGCCCTCGACCTCGTCCGCCTTGCGCTGCAGGCGCGCCGCCTCGAACGTGCCCTGCAGGTCCAGCTCTCCGTCCACGCAACGACGGAAGGTGCCCTTCATGCGGCTGGGCGAGCTCGCCTCGCAGCCGGCGAAGGCGTAGCGCACCGTGCGCTCGAACGGGTCGACCACGTCCGCGGCCAGGTAGTACGAGTCCTCCGTGTGCTGCTGCTCCGTCACGGTGAAGCCCAGCACCTTCGCGCCGTCCGCACCCGACAGACGCAGCGCGCCCGCCGAACCCGAGCCATCGTTCAGTTCGACATTGACGTTCCACACGCCCGCGGGTTGCAGGGCCGCGAGGCTTGAACGCTGACAGGACGACAGGTTGATGGCGGCAAGGTGACACTCCGCCTTGTTCTTGGAGTCCCCGTCCTTGCCGCAACCCAGGGCAAGGACCAGCGTGCTGCTCAGTACGAAGAGGCGTCTCATGACCCGTATGCATACCGGGCCATGCCACACAACGAAAGCCCCTCCCTCACTCTCCCCAAGGGATGCGGGACGCCCACCGTCGGGCAAGTAAACGGAAAGAAATAAACGAGGCCCTTGTATAGGCTCACTCCTGAGAGCGAGCCTCCCAGGAAGCCCTGTCTCGCCAGTACCCCACCCATGAGGTGTTCGTGAACCCCCGTCTCCTCGCTGCCGCCGCGCTGGCCCTGCTCCTGCCGGAGCTGGCGCTGGCCCAGGTCTTCGTCGTGCCTCGCCGCCCGGGCAAGACGCCGGTGAACAGCTACGAGTTCGAGTGGCGGCACGTCGACATCCTCGTCGGCCCCCAGGCCACGGGCGAAGAGGCCAGGCCTCCGGACAGGACGGCGCATGACCAGCCCCCCGGCGTCCAGGGTGGCGCCAACCCGGACGCCCCCACCGCCAACGCGGAGGCCGGAGACACGAAATCCCCGCCCTCCGGCGCGGCCGCGCCCACCGAGCCGTCCACCACGCTGTCGCCCAGCCCCGCACCCGAGCTCGTCCAGACCGAGGATGCCGGCCCCCCGCCCCCTCCGGGCTCCGTCGCCTCCAACGAGGACGGCGGCACGCCCCTGAGCACCGCCGCGCTCGGCGCCCCCGACGGAGGCATCGCGCTGGGCGACCCCGACGGAGGCACCGCGCTGGGCGCGCCCGCGTTGGGAGGCCCCGCGCTGGGCGGCTCACCGGATGGCGGCTTCAACTACACCTACGCCAGGTCGCTGGGGGCGAAGGCCGGCGGGGTGCGCTTCTACTTCTACGAGCGTGAGCGCATCGTCGCCGAGCGCGCCGCGCCGCTCATCGAGGAGGCCTACCGCTACCTGGTGGACACGTTCCAGTACGTCCCCACGGAGACCTTCCCGTACATCCTCTACAGCAGCTACCAGGAGTTCCTGCAGACCAACCTCTTCCCGCTGTCCGAGGGTACCCTGGGTGTCACCAGCACCGAGGGTGACCTGAAGCTCACCCTGCCGTACCTGGGTGACCACCGGCTCTTCGAGGAGGTCAGCACGCACGAGCTCGCGCACCAGTTCACCATCCAGAAGGTGCGCACCGTGACGGAGCAGGCGAAGGTGTTCGGCGAGCCGCTCCAGGCCATCCCCCTGTGGTTCATCGAAGGCCTCGCGGAGTTCTACGCCAAGCGGGGCATGGACCCCGAGGCGGAGATGCTGGTCCGGGACCTGCTCGTGAACCCGGACCTCTACAAGGGCTACGCGTTCCTCGACTTCTTCTCCCCCGGGCCCTACGGCTACCTGTGGATCTACAAGGTCGGCCAGGTGCGCGTGGCCTTCCTGGAGGAGGAGTACGGCAAGGGCTTCATCCAGCGCGTGCTGGAGGAGTCGCCCCGGCTGGTGGGCGGCGCCAAGGACACGCCGTCGCTGAAGTTCGAGGAGCTGCTGGAGCGGCTGACGGGCGATGACCCGAAGCGGCTGTCGGCGCGGTTCGAGAACTGGCTGAAGCGGCGCGCGTACAAGACGTACCTGGGCTCGGAGCAGTCCGCGCCCGCGTTGGACCTGCTCGACAAGGCGCCCGGCTACATCACCGCGTTCACCAGCTCCCCGGACGGCTCGGTGCTGGCCATGCGCACCATCGTCCCGGAGACGGGCGAGAGCCGGCTGTACATGATGGACCCGCGCGCGCCGGACAAGAACGTGCGGGTGGCCAGCGACGGCATGCCGGGCGTGGAGTCCCTGCACCCCATCTCAGGCCGCAACTTCGCGCTGTCGAAGGACAAGCTGGCGTTCGTCGCGGAGATCACCGGGCGCGACGTCATCTACGTGCAGGACTACAAGCACACCGTGGAGAAGCGCTCCCAGGACGTGCTGGTGCGCCGCAACCCCATCCGCACCGGCATCGACCGGGAGGTGGGCACGTCGGTGAACCTGGAGCTGGGGGACCGCAAGACGTACCGCATCGACAAGCACGGGCTGCTCGCCGCGTACTCGCCGGCCATCTCCCCGGACGGCCGCTGGGTGGCCTTCATCGGCATCCAGGACGAGGGCCTGCGCGACGTGTACGTCATCGACCTGAACGCCAGCCCCGACGCCAAGCCGCTGCGGCTCACCGACGACGTGTTCTCCGAGCGCCAGGTGACGTGGGGCCCCTCGGGCATCGTCTTCACGTCGGATGCGACGTCTCACCGCAAGTTCAACCTCTTCCGCGTGAAGGTGGACGCGCCCCGCCAGGTGGAGCGGCTGACGAGCGAGGACCGCGACCACGCGGACCCGGTGGCGCTGGCGGACGGGCGCGTGTTCTTCACCGCCTTCAACAACAGCAGCTCCGACCTGCACGAGCTGATGGCGGACGGCCGCATCGTGCGGCGCACGGACCTGACCACGGGCGTGTTCGAGCCAGGCCCCGGCCCCGAGGGCAGCCTGTGGATGCTCTTCCACGTCTCCGGTGAGCGCAAGCCCGCGGTGCTCCGGCCGCCGCGCATGCTCGCGCTCGACGTGCCGCCCGAGCCGCCGCCCGAGCCGCCCAACCCGCTCGCGGTGCGCCCGCTCACGGACGCCACGCCCTACCGGCCCTTCGCCCGACAGAACCTGGAGTTCGGCCCCATCTTCGGCTTCGCGGGCGCGGGCGGCGGCGGCTTCGTCGGTCAGCTCTTCGCCGCGGCGAGCGACCGCATGCGCGACCACCAGTTCATCCTGACGCTGGCGGTGTACGGCAGCTTCGACCTCACCGACGGCTACATGCTCTACATCAACGACGAGCGCCGCACGACGTGGGGCGGCGGCCTCTTCCAGTCGCTGCGCTTCCGCGTGGACCAGACGTTCGACGACCTGCCCGTCTTCTTCACGTCGGCGGAGCGCTACTTCGGCGCGCTCGGCAGCCTGCGCTACCCGCTGAGCACCTTCCTGTTCATCCAGGGTGACCTGAGCGTGGGTGGCACCAAGTACTTCCTCGACGACGACACGGAGTTCCGCCTCTTCTTCCCGGACCGCAACGAGGCCAACCGGGAGCTCTTGTCGCTGTGGAACCAGAAGAACGGCTCCATCCGCTTCCAGACGGAGCTGAGCGGGCAGATCGGCTACGACAGCCTGAAGTACCACTACGCCACGGGCCCGCTGTCGGGCAGCTCCGCGCTGCTCGAGACGACGGTGGGTGTGCAGCCGTTCAACTCCGAGGCCTACGGCAACGTGCGCGTCGACGCCGAGCGCTACTTCCCCATCTACGGCCGCACGCACCTGTTCCTGCGCGGCGGCGCGGGCACCACGCTGGGCGGACGCTACGCGCGCTCCTACTTCCTGTCCTCGTTCGACACCCTGCGCGGCGTGAACTTCGGCGACGAGCGGTGGCTCTTGGGCCGCAACTTCGTCTACTCCACGCTGGAGCTGCAGCTGCCGCTCAACGACATCATCCGGGTGGCCTTCCTCAACGACCTGGAGGCGGTGGCTGGCGTCGACGTGGGCGGCGTGGGCAACAGCTCACGGGACCTGTGGGACCACCGCGTGCTGAACGCCGCCATCGGCTTCAACGTGTCGCTGGGGCCGCTGCTGATGCGCCTGCACTTCGCCCGGCCGCTCGACATCAACGCGGCCGCGGGCAAGCCGGACTCGGGCTGGGTGACGAACTTCTCGCTGGGCATCGCCGGCCTCAACGGCTTCTTCGACACGGCCGACACGGGCGCCAAGAACGGCGCGCCGCAGCCGTCCTCGCCCGCGCTGATGCCGGCGCTGGGTGGCGGCTACACCTCGCCCCGGCACTGAGAATCGTCCGGGCCCCCGCTCGCGCTGTCGTGAGCGGGGGCAGGACAGCTCAGGACTGCGCGGCCACCAGCGCCGCGTTGGCGCGGGCCATGGGGCCACCGTCATTGGGGATGCGCTCGAAGTCACCGCGCAGCGCCTTGATGGCGAACTTCTCCAGATCGATCTCCCGGCGCGTGCGGATACCCAGCGCGCGCAAGGGAGCGGACAGGGGGCCGAAGCCCAGGACGCCATGCTGGAGGAGCACGCCGGCGGCCACCGCGCTGAGCCACCGCCAGCCGCCGCCGTCCCGCCTGCCCAGCAGGAGGCCCAGCGCGCCGGCCACGGCGGTGCCCACCATGACGGCGCGGTTGAGGTCCCACTCGCGCTCCAGCGTCTGGAGGTAGCGGCTCATCTCCGGGCGGTCGGCGTGGGTCGCCATGTGCCGCACGCACGCCTCCACGTGCTCGTCGATACGACGGTTCACCATCAGCGGCGTGTGGCTGCGGGCGGAATCAGACGACTGGTTCCAGGTCTCCATCGCGTCTCCCTGTCGCGGCGATCCCCTCTTCTCGATGAAGCTAGGGGCGCAACGGCGCGTCGGGAACAGCGACGGGTGGGAAGAGAAGTGGCTTCCCTGACTGCCTGCCTGCCCCGCCAGAGGGCCCGCTTCCGGGGGGGCCGCTCCAGCTCCGACCCAGGAGGCGACGCGCGGCGCGACGGGTCCTCTGCCCTCCAGGGTGGGGCGATTGACCGGACCAGGATGGGAAATCCCTTTCATCGACTTCCCACCCCATGGCCCCAAGGCGCAGTGGATTCGTCCACTACCGGGCAGCGCACCTTGGCCTCCATGAGGCACGCGCCTTGCTCAACCCCGGTCGATGACTCGCTCACGACTCTTGCTCTGTCTTCCATTGATGTGGATGTGGGCTTGTGGTTCCGAGGCCCCGTCTCCGCCGACGCAGGCGCCACCCGTCATCGAGGACCCGACGCCGTCGAATCCGACGCCCGTGGACCCGACGCCGAATCCGACGCCCGAGGACCCGGGGCCGGTGGACCCGCCGCCGCCTCCTCCTCCACCACCACCGCCACCTCCGACGCCCGAGGCCCAGCGGCCCTACGTCATGCCGAAGCTGCAGACGAGCGTGCCCGAGTACGAGCTCATCATCCCTCCGGAGGCGATGAAGAAGTTCGCCGAGGACGTGTGGACGCCCGAGCAGGACGCCGTCTTCAAGGCCAAGGGGATGACGTACCCGGTGAAGGTGCGGCTGCGCGGCGCGTCCGCGCGGTTCTTCGACAAGAAGAGCTGGAACGTGAGCTTCGCGGACGGCACCCGCTTCGAGGGTCGCACGTCGCTCAACCTGGTGGCCGAGTTCGCCGACGCGTCCCTGCTGGCGGAGAAGATGGCCTTCGACCTGCTGGAGGCGATGCGCGTGCCCGCGTCCAAGGCGACGTACGTGCTCCTGACGGTCAACGGCAAGAACGAGGGCGTGTTCCTGGAAATCGAGCAGGTGAACAAGGCCTTCCTCAAGGCCCACGCCTTCGCGGATGACGACGCGACCATCTACCGATGCGGGTGGAAGGACTGCGAGATGAAGACGTGGAAGGTGCCCTACCAGGGCAACTGGACGAAGAAGACGAACGAGCGGCAGCCCGACGACGCGCTCGTCGCGATGATGGACGTCATCAACCACTCGCCGGAGCCCGAGTTCGCCGAGAGGCTGGGCAAGCATCTCCAGCTGGAGCACTACCTGCGCTCCATGGTGATGGACGCGCTGATGTCCAACAACTTCGTCGAGGACTCGGAGAGCTACTTCATCTACGACCGGGCCGTGGCGAAGTGGTCCTATGTGCCGTGGGACCTCAACAACGTGGACGCGCGCTGGTGGTACCTGAACCCGGTGCCCGACATGGCCACGAGCACCAACAGCATGCGCCACCCGCTGTTCAACTTCACGCTGTCCGACGCGTGGACGGAGAAGATGTACCTGCAGCGCAAGAATGAGTCGCAGTCCTACCCGGGCTACCTGCCCGTGTTCTCCAACCTGGCCACGCGCGTGCTGATGAACCCGGAGCTGCGCGGGCGGCTGGACGAGCGGCTGGAGAAGGCGCTGGACGAGCTGTTCAAGCCCGAGGTGCTCAACCCGTACATCGACGCGGTGCACGCGCTCATCGACTCGCACATGCGGACGGCCCCGTACATCGACTACGCGCGCTTCCACGCCAGCCGCGACTACATGAAGCGCTACGTCCGGGAGCGCCGGGCCTTCGTGGAGAAGGACTGGGCGCGGCTCAAGGCGCAGCGCTCGACGCTGGTGTTCGACGCGTTCGACCCGGTGGAGGGCTGGGTGGACGTGGCCAACCACGGCACCACGGCCGTGTCGCTCCAGGGCATGGTGCTGACCACCAACCTGCGGGTGAGCCTGGCGCAGAGCGACCATGCGCCCACGCAGGTGCGCGCGCCCATGGGCGCGGTGCTCCCGGCGCTCACCGTGGCCCCGGGCGCGAAGGTGCGGCTGAAGGCGTCCGAGCTGGGCATCCAGCTGCCCCCCAAGGGCGAGCTGGGCCTGTTCGACGGCAAGTCCGTGGTGGGCGTGAAGGACTTCCTCTTCTACGGCGCGCTGCCCTCGGGCCAGCAGTACCAGCGCGGCGAGGCGGGCTGGGAGGCCCGCTGAGAGCAGCGCCCTCGCGGCCGGGGCCTACCGCCGCTCGCGGACGACGAGCGTGCGGCGGGCGGTGAGGCCCCGGTCATCGGTGACGAGGATTTCGTGCGAGCCCACCGACGGCGTCCACCAGACCCGCTCGTCCGCGCGCGCCGAGCCGAGCAGCGCGCCGTCCACGAACCAGGTGAGCGCGCGCTCGTGCGAGGCCTCCGCCTCCAGCGGCACCTCCTGCTGGTTGGCGGGCACGCCCGGAATCAGCAGCGCGACGTGGCCGGGGGCCGGTGAGACGATGGAGGGCGCCGCCCGGGCGCCGCCGGGCTCACACCCCGGAGCGGGCGCGGGGGGCTCGGGCAGCCGGCGGTGCTGCTCCTCCAGCCAGCGGCGAATCGTCGCCGGCCACGTGACGAAGACACGCGACTCCGTCTTGCGCCCCGTGCTGCACGTGGGGCCCACGGACAGGCCCGTGGCCACGTCCACCTCCACGCGCTGGTGATACGGACACACCGCGGTGGGCACGGCCGAGCGGCGCGCGTGGACGTGCTTGCGCTGGGTGCACGCCTCCGTCGGCAGGTGCCCCGAGTACGCGCAGACCTCCACCCGCATCAGGTCCTCCGGCACCACCGTCTCGTCCTCGGGCAGCGAGCGGCCCCGGGGCCCCAAGCCCTCGAGGATGTCGAACAGCACCGGGCCCGCCGCGTCCGCGCCCACCAGGTGCACGCTCGGCGCGTGGTTGAAGTTGCCCAGCCACACGACGGCGGTGTGCCGGGGGCCGGAGCCCGCGGCCCAAGCGTCGCGGTGGCCGAAGCTCGTGCCCGTCTTCCAGTGCACCCGCGCGGGCAGGCCCGTCAGCCGGCGCCGCTCCGGGAAGTCCGGCCGGTCCCTGAGCGCCAGTGCCTTGCGCGTCAGCCACGCGGCGCCCGGGGACATGACCTCCACCGGAGCCTCCGGCGGCTGGCCCTCGTCGAGCAGACGCAGCGGACGGGCGCGGCCATCTCCCGCGATGGCCACGTAGAGCCCGGCGACCTCCAGGGGCGTCAGCTCGATGCCGCCCACGGCCGCGGACAGGCCATAGTGGCCCGGGTCCGGCACCAGGCTGGTGACACCCGAGGTCCTCAGCGCGGCCAGGAAGCGCTCCACGCCCACGCGCTCGAGCAGCCGCACGAAGGGCATGTTGAGGGACTGGGACAGCGCGTACTCCAGCCGCACGAGCCCCAGGAAGCGGCCGTCGAAGTTGCGCGGCGCATAGCCGCCGTACGTCGTCGGGATGTCCGCCACGAGCTGCTCGGGGCCGGTGAGGCCCTGGTCGATGCCCATGGCGTACAGCAGCGGCTTGAGCGCCGAGCCCGGCGAGCGCGGCGTGGCGAAGCCGACAATCTGCCCGCCGTGCTCCGCGTCGAAGAAGTCGAAGTTGCCCACCAGCGCGAGCACCGCGCCCTGCTCCCGCTCCACCACCACCGCCGTGCCGTTGTGGATGCCCTTGGCCTTCAGCTCCCGGGCCGCGTCGCGCATCACCCGCTCCACCAGGCGCTGCGTGCCCCCATCCAGCGTGGTGGACAGCCGCGTCTGGCCGGGGCGCTGGGCCCTGAGCCACACGGCCACGTGGGGTGCCTCGCGAGGGAAGGCCTTGAGCCCGCCCGGCACGTCCGAGGCGCGCACGTCGGCGAGCACCTGCTCGGCGGGCACCCTCGCCTCCTCCGGTCCACGCGGAAGGGCCTCCGCCTCCAGCAGCCTGCGGGCCACGTCGTCGCGCGCCGCGCGCAGCCGCTCGCGGTTCTCCGGCGTGGGGAAGCGGCGGTTGGGGTTCTGCGGCACCGCCAGCAGCGTGGCGATTTCGGCCGGGCTCAGGTGCGCCGCGGTGTGGCCGAAGTACGCCAGGGCCGCGGCCTCCACGCCCTCCACGTTGCGCCCGTAGGGGACGAACTGGAGATAGGCCGCGAGCACCTCCTGCTTCGTCAGGCGCAGCTCCAGCTGCACCGCTCGCAGGGACTCCACGAGCTTCGAGGTGAAGGTGCGCGGCCGGGGCTCCAGCATGCGCACCAGCTGCATCGTCAGCGTGGAGGCTCCCGACACCCGGCGCCCCCGCGCCACGTTGAGCGCGGCGGCGCGCGCCACGGCGAGCGGGTCCACGCCGGGGTGTGAGTAGAAGCGCTTGTCCTCCAGCGCGAACAACGCCCGGAGGTAGGCCGGGTCGATGCGCTCGACGGGCGCGGCGATGCGCCAGCGCTCGTCGGGCGCGAGGAAGACATGGGCCGGGGTGCCGTCGCGGTACTCCATCACCACCGAGGGTGGTGCGGAGAGCCGCGACGGCAGCGGCACGGACCACGCCGCCGCCACTCCCACCGCCGCGAGGAGCAAGAGCCCCGCGGCGGTCCAGAGGAGCTTCTTCAGGAGTGGACGGACGCGGCGCATGTCAGAGGAGGTTGTCCTTCCACGGGCCGGACACCTGCACCGTGCCGCCCGCCTCGCGGGCCCACAGGCGAGGGTCGTACATCGCCTCGGCCTCCGCCGTGGGCAGCGTGAAGGCACCCGCCGTCACCGCGCGCACCGCGTAGACAATCTTCTTCGACTCGCGAGCCCCCAATGCGCCGAAGACCTCCATGCGGTCATCCCGGATGTTGACGTAGTCCGGGGTCCACAGCGCGTCCGCCTGCACCCAGTCCACCGAGCCGCCCCGGCCCAGCCGCGCGTTCTCGATCTCCCAGCCCGCGGGCAGCCGGTCGACCAGCGCGATGTTCTGCACCCGCTCGGCCGTGGTGTTGGTCAGCTCCAGCTCCACGTAGACCAGCTGCGCGAGCGCCACCGGCGCGCTCTTCAGGTCCACCTCCGAGCCATCCTGGCCGCGGTACTTGCGGCTGAGCTTCAGCCCCTCGCCGCCCACGCGCGGCGGGCCATCCGAGCGCACGCCCTCGCTGCTCAGCACGAGGAACAGCGTGCCCGCGGACTTCTCCTTCAGGTCGAGCTGGAGGCTCTTGCGCTCGCTCGCGCGGGCCAGCGCCCAGGTGCGGTCCGAGGCGCGCGCGTCCTTGGCCTGCTTCGCCGCCACCTCCTTGCCATCCACCGTCAGCGTCGGCGGGGTGAAGCTGGTGGCCGCGCCCTTGAGGCGCTTGCCCAGACCGGTGATGCCCCAGACCAGCTCCTGCGTCGTGTACCAGGAGCTGGGGCTCGAGCTCAGCGCGCTGGCGACCATGGCGGCCAGGGGCTCACCCGCGGCGTCGGTGCCGAAGAGGTCCTGGTAGGTGCTCAGCATGAAGCCGCGCCGGCGTCGGTCCGAGTAGAAGGACCAGCTGTTGCTCCGCTCTTCGGTGACGGGCGACAGGTCCGGGCTGCGCAGCTCCTTCTCGTAGCGCCGGTCTCCGGCGAGCCACAGCGCCGCCTTGAGCATGTAGTCCTCCTCCCGCTGCTCGCCCTTGAGCGGGGCCTTCTTCGCGCTCTCCGCGAGGGCGTCCACCAGCTTCTGCACACGCGCCTTGCGGCCCTTGCCGGACAGCGCCAGCACGTAGTGCATGTAGGCCTCCGAGCTGCCGTGGTAGTCCCGGACGTTCGCGTTGCCCTCCAGGGAGTTGAGCGTGTTGCCCATCCACAGGAGCGCGTCGTCCAGCCGGTCCTGCGGGACGGGGAACTTCTGCTTCTGCGCGTCCAGGAGCATGTGCGTCGCGTACGCGGTGCCCCACAGCTGCGGCTCCATCGCGCCCGGCCAGTAGCCGAAGCCTCCCGACGGCGTCTGCATGGACAGCACGCGGTTGATGCCCGCGAGCACCATGTCCCCCACGTCCCCGTGCTTCTTCAGCGTGGGGTCCACCTGGTCCACCAGCTCCGACACGAACAGCAGCGGCCGCGTGGAGGACGTCGTCTGCTCGATGCAGCCGTACGGGTACTGCACCAGGTACGACAGGTGCTGGAGCGACTGCGCATAGGGATTGGCCGTCACCCACAGCGTCGAGCGCTCCGTGGTGGGCACCCACCCCTGCAGGTGCTTGGAGACATCCGTCACGCCCTGCGCCAGCTCGATGCGCTGCACGCGGCGCTCGCGAGGACCGGACGGCGACAGCGGCACGTCGAGTGTCTCCTTCGACGTGTAGCCGCCGCCCTCCACCACCACGCTCAGCCGCGCGGCGCCCACCGACTGCACCGCGCGGGCCTGGAAGACGAACGTGGTGGACTTGCCGTCCGCCACGCGCGCGCGGCCCTCGCTCTTGCCAAGCAGTTGCAGCGGCGACGCCGTGTCCGCGGGCAGGGCGAGCCCGGGCACCGGCAGTGACTCCGCGGCCAGCGTCACCTTCACGTCCTGCGCCTTGCCGGACAGGTTGGTGACGAAGACGGGCACCTGGATTTCGTCGTTCTGCGTGAGGAAGCGCGGCAGCGTCGTCTGGAGCACCAGCGGGTCCCTGACCAGCACCTGCGCGCTGGCGCGGCCCATGCGCTTGGGCCCCGCCGTCACCGCCATCACCCGCACCGCGCCCCGGTACTGCGGGAGCTGGAACGGCAGGCGCAGCTTGCCGTTGGCCGGCACCGGCACCACGCCGCTCCACAGGGCCACGGGCTTGACGGGCTGCACGCGGCCCGCGGCGTCCCCTTCCGCGTCACCACCGGTGGAGCGCGAGCTGCCGCCCGGGGGCACCAGCAACGTCCAGCCGATGGTCTCGAAGGTGTCCACGCCCAGGGCGCGCTTGGTGAAGATGTCCTTGAGCGGGTCCGGGCTCTGGAAGCGCGTGAGGGAGAGGATGCCCTCGTCCACCACGGCCACGGTGGCGAAGGTGGCGCCCTCGAGCGCGCCCAGGTCCAGGTCCACGGTGAGCGTGTCGTTGGAGCGGACCTCCTTGGGCACGTTCAGCGCGACTTGCTGCGTGTAGTCCACCGGCTCCAGCACGACGCTGGCCACGCCGAAGGCGCGGTCGGGCATGAAGGCCTCGGCGGACTCGAGGTGCGGGTCCTTCACCAGGAAGGTGCTCACGTAGACGTTGGGCGCGAACTGCTTGGGCGTGAAGCTCCACGTCACCTCGCCCGGCTCCACGGCCTTCCACTCGGTGGCGAGGACGCGGTCGGTCTCCGCGGTGAAGAGGATGCGGCCCTTGTACGGCGCCTTGAGCTTCACGTTGATGGGCTTGCCGACGACGGCCTTCGCGGGCACGGCCACGTCCAGCGACGTGGGCTTGAGCGGACGCGGCGTCTGGTCGACGCGCGAGCCCTCGCCCCACCAGTAGTAGCGGCCCTCTCCCTCCAGCTCCAGGTCCGTCTGCGCGTTGCCGGAGCGCACGCGCACCAGGTAGCCCGCGGCGTCCGCGCCCGGCGTGACGGTGAGGTTGAAGCGGCCGTCCACCACCTTCACCGTGGCGCTGCCCTCGCGCAGCGGCCTCAGGTAGCGCTGGTAGCGGTCATAGCCCTCGCCCTCGTCGTAGTAGTAGCCGTACTCCTCCTCCAGCCGCACGTACTCTACCTGCACGGTGGCCGGCGCCAGCGACGAGGACGCGACGAGCTTCCCGTCCCAGTCCACCACCACGCCGTTCACCGTGAAGGGCTTGCCCGCCTTCACCTTGCCCACGCTGGCCTGCAGACCCACGTAGTAGCGCTCCGGGTGCACGGGCACGCTGGCCTCGTTCACCGTGGAGCGGCCGCTGCCGGACTCGAACACGCTCGCGAGCGCGCTCAGTCGCGCGGCCCCGCGCAGCCCGCCCATGGCCGCCAGCGCCGGGCAGTGGATGAGCGCCTGGCCCTTCGCGTCCAGCGCGCCCTTCGCCTGGCCCAGCGTCACGGGGCGCGGCTCCTTGCCGTCCTGGCGCCACAGGCCGTAGGTGAACTGCGCGTTCTGCTTCGGCTTGAAGTCGGACGGCACCAGCCGGCAGTTGAGCTCCACGGGGCTGCCCTCGGCCGAGCCGCCGAACAGGTACGCGGCCTCCACGGCGACGGGAATCTCCATGCCCTGCACGTAGCCGGGGGCCTCCGCGGTGGCCGTCACCTTCATGCGCTCGGGGACGAACTCCTCCACGTTGAGGCCGTAGGAGGCCACCTCGCGGTCGGCGACCTTCAGCGTGACGCGGTAGTGGCCCGTGTCCTGGAACGCCTCGAAGGGCACGTCGAGCGAGACCAGGCCCGCGTCGTTCGTCTTGAGCGGCACCTTCTTGAGCTCACGCTCGCGCGGGTCCACCACCACCAGCTCCACCGGCATGCCCGTGGGCGGCGCCAGGTCATCCTGGCCGCGCAGCACGCCCGCGATGTGCGCGGTGTCGCCGGGGCGGTACACGCCGCGGTCGGACCAGAGCGAGGCGCGGTAGGCCTTCTCGGAGCGGTACGGCTCGCCCTGCACGTCGGAGTTGGCGATCTCCGTCTTGAGCTCGTTGTACTTGAGGTACGTCATCTCGTCGCCCTGGCGCGCGATGAGCGCGAAGGGCTGGCTGTCATCCACGCCGCCCGGGGGCACGTTGAGCACGCACCCGTCCGCGCCCTTGGTGACGCAGCGGCTGACGGCCTGGCCGCTCTTCTTCACCAGCGACACCTCCACGCCGGACACCGGGTCCGTGCTCTCGATGCCGAGCGCCCAGACCCACACCTCCCCCGCGTCCTTCGAGCCCGGCGCCGGTCCGCCCCGCTTGGCCACGAGGCTCAGGTCGGTGAGCAGCACGCGCGTGGCGGCCGACAAGTCGTTGCGACGGACGGAGACCTCCACCAGGCCCCGCGTCGACGCGGGCACCAGGCTCGCGACGTCCAGGTACGTGGTGGTGAGCGTGTCCGAGGCCGACTGGAGCGGCAGCGTCTTCTTCACCACGAGGTTGGACGTGCGCTCGTCCGCCGTCTCGCGCTGGTCATCGCTCATCCAGAAGATGAGGTTCTCCGGCGGGACGTTGCGGATGGTGAGCTCCACGGCGTCCAGGTTGAGGTGCTGCAGGGGCAGGTTGCGCCACGCGCCGCGCGGCAGGTAGCGCCCCGCGGAGGTGAAGGAGAGCTGCGACTGGCGCGCGGGGATGGACAGCTCCTGCTCGAAGTCCGCCAGCAGCGTGCCGCCGCCCACGGACGTGGTGCCCGCGTCGATGCGCAGCGTGTACGTGCCGCGCTTGAAGTCGCCGAAGATGCGGAAGCCCTGCCGCGTGGGCGCCACGGAGACCTTCACCGGGGGCGTCACGTGGATGGAGGCCTCCGCCGTGGCGTCGTCCAGCACGCAGCCCTTGTTGCCCGACTCCCAGTAGTAAGAGTCGTACTCCTGATAGTAGCGGGGGCTGGCCGGCGCCTCCGCGGCCACGTCACGGCAGGCCACCTCGAGGTAGTGCCCGCTGCTGCCCTCCTTCCGGTTGACGCCGGTGATGTCCATGCGCTGGCCGCCGTGCAGGACGAAGGTGGCCTCGGCCGCGGGGGCGAGCGCCTTCGCGTCGGACGCGGCGGCGAGGCCCTGCTTGAGGGTGAAGCGCAGCGCGGCGGAGGGCTTGAGGCCGGGGCTCGCGAGCTCCGCGGTGACGGCGTTCGACATGCCGGCGACCGAGCGCCACTTCACGTCGGAGATGGGCTGGGTGCCCACCAGGAACGTGCCCTTGCCGCGCATGGCGCTGGGGGACACCGGACCGGAGAAGACGACGTCCACCTCGATGCGGCTCTTGGCCAGGTCCAGCTGCTTGGGCTGGATGCGGAGGAACTGGAAGGTGGGCGTCTTGAAGACGTGCTTCCAGGCGTCGTCGGAGGGCGCCTTCACCACGCCCGCGTCGGTCTCCAGCGAGACGACCTTGACGGTGTACTCGGTGCCGAAGGCGAAGGCCTGACCGGACGAGGTGTTGAACGTCAGCGTGGAGGGCCCGCTCCAGGTCAGGTTCCCGGCCACCTGCGGCGAGATGGAGACGACGGTGCCCGGCTTCACCTCGTGGTCATCGGGGCGCAGCGGCCGCGCCAGCTCGATGACGATGGACTGGGGCAGCACGCCCACCGCGCCCTGGGGGCGGATGATGGGGGTGACGGCCTCCGGCTTGGGCGGCACCTTCACGACGGCGGCGGTCGTCCCCGCGTCACCGCCGGAGACCGCGGGTGACGCCGTGGTGGTGTCCGGGGTGCTCGGCGAGGGGGTGGCGGGCTGCTGCTCGTCCTTCTTGCAGCCGGAGATGGAGATGCCCAGGAGCAGCGCGGCGACGAGCCAGCTGGCGCGTCTGGCGCGCGGTGGCGGATTGGAGACGACGGACTGCGGACCCATGTTTCCTCCGGAAGGTGCCTGCTGTTCTTCATGCGACGTGCCGACGGCGCACACGCCAGGAAGCTTGGGGAGTGCGGTCGAACGCCCACGGCCCGCACGCGTCCCCCACGCGTCCTCGGGCCCACAGGGTGTACGCGGAGCCACACTCCCGGTGGCCTCCGAGCACGCACCCAGCGGTCGATGGCGCCACGCTATAGGAGGGCCACGCATCGGGGTCAACGCCCCCAGGGAAGCGGGTATGGTGGTCCGGCATGGTGCTGCCCGTCCGTTTCGTCCTGATGCGTCCGCGCAACGCGGAGAACCTGGGTGCCGCTGCTCGGGCGCTGAAGAACTGCGGCCTGTCGGATTGGGTCTGGGTGACGCCCGAGGTGGAGGATTTGACGCCCGCGCGCCGGCTGGCGGTCCATGCCGAGGACGTTCTCGACGGCGCGCGTCGCGCGGACACGCTGGAGGAGGCCATCTCCGACTGCGTGTGGGTGGTGGGGACGAGCTCCCGCAAGGTGGAGGGCAAGCGGCGCCTGGCCCCCCGCGCGGTGGCGGAGGAGTGGGTGTCGCGCTCGACGCAGGGCACGGTGGCCGTGGTCTTCGGGGATGAGCGCAGCGGGCTCACCAACGCGGAGGTGGAGCGGTGCCATGACCTGTCCGCGGTGCCCACCGCGCCGGAGCAGCCCTCCATCAACCTGGCGCAGGCGGTGTTGCTGTACGCCTATGAGGTCCGCGTGGCCACGCTGGAGGCGCACGCCCCGCCGCCCGGCCCCCTGCCGGTGGCGGCGACGGACACGGAGCTGGCGCAGGTGGAGTCGACGTTGGAGGGCGTGCTGAAGTCGGGCGGGTTCCTCATCGACGAGCAGCCGGGGCGCACGGGCTTGCGGGACTTGTTCGCGCCGCTGCGGCGCTCACGGCTGACACGCAAGGAGGCGCGGCTGTGGCTGGCCGCGCTGCACACGCTGCGCAAGCGAGGTTAGACGGGGCGGCGATAGCGGGGGGTGGCGCGCGTGGACCTGGGAGGCGGGGCCTTGCGCTTGCGGGCCAGCGCCACGGCGACCCACGCGAAGACGGCCGCGGCCAGCACGAGCAGCGCCACCCAGTACCAGTAGCTGTGTCCCGTGGCGCCCTCGGGAGAGACGGACACCTCCTGGGGCACCTGCGCCAGCGCGAAGAGCGGGACGGTCAATGCGGCAAGTGGAGCCTGGGCGTCACTCATGGGCATCCTCGTCCAGGTAACCTCTCCATCCTCGCGGGCCACTACAAGCCATGGGGCTCGCCGGGTCCGCGAGGTGGCGTGCCCAGCGCTCGGGTCCCTGCTCGGTGGGCGCGGGGCTACTTCGCGATCTTCAAGCGCGCGAGGAGCTTGGGGTCATCGGGGAGCAGGCCCGCGGCGGGCAAACGGGTGAGGAGCTCGCGCCAGCGGGGGTCGGCGGCGTAGGCGCGCTGGAGGAGCGGCAGGGCCTGGTCGACGCGGTCCACGCCCACGAGGGAGATGGCGTGCCAGAAGATCATCTCCGCGTTGCCCGGCGCGAGCTTCTCCGCGGAGGAGTACGCGGCGAGGGCGGCGTCGGTGTCCTTGTGTTCCAGGGCGAGGTCACCTTCGTTCATGAAGTTGTAGGCGCGCTGGAGGGTGACGAGGCGGCGGAGCTCCTTGAGGGGCTCGGGGTGGTCGTCGACGCGCAGGTCGAAGCGGCGGTCCATCCAGGGGCGACCCGAGGGCTTCGCGGAGACGATGATGAGGGCGGCGGATTGCTTGCCGCGGAGGTCTCCGCCCTGGCTTTCGGCGGCCTCGAGCGCGGCGAGCATGCGCTCGGCGAGGTCTCCCTTGGAGGCGCGATAGGCCTTGGCCATGGCGGGCCAGACGGTGTCCTTCTGCATCATGTTGGCCTGGACGGAGAAGCCCTCGCCCACGAGGTGTCCGGCGGCGGCGATGCAGCTCGAGCCCGTGTGCGCGGAGACGCGGCCCTGGGCATCCACCATGGCGACCTGGCGCACCTGGCTGGCGGAGTCGGCGGCGAGCAGCCCCTTGAGCGCATCGGGGGCGGAGCGGCCCGCGCGCATGAGGTCCAGACCGAGACGGCCGTAGGACGGGTCGACGAAGGACTGGGTGGCGACGGCGCCCACGCCGGCCTCGGCCCAGGGCACGGTGGCGCCCACGGAGAACCAGTGGGATTGCACGGCGACACCCAGGTCTCCTGTCGCCGGGTCCCGGGCGACGATGGAGTAGGTGTTCACGGGGCGGCGCGGCACGGTGGAGGGCTCGGCGGCCACGGCGTGGAGGGACAGGAGCACGAGGCAGAGGGCGAGTCGGGACATGCGGGGACTCCCACGGAGGAGGGGCGCAGGCTGAGCGAGGGGGCGTGCGACCGCAAGGCCCGACGCGGCATGGGGCGCGACGGCGGCCTTACCTTCGAGGAAGTCCTGAACCCACGTGAGGAGGACGCAGCATGGACCACATGCCCTATGAGTCGATGGAGGTCGGTGACGAGGAGCCGGGACAGAACGGCCGGCGGCGGAGTTCTCCCGAGGAGGAGGCCCCGGGGCGTACGCCCAAGTCGGCGGAGGCGGGTGGGCTCGAGGAGGAGCGCCGGATGCCTCAGGAGGAGCCCGGGAAGACACCTGGGAGCGCCGAGGGCGAGGAGCCGGCTCCGCGGAGGTAGCAAGGAGGGTCTTCTCTTCGTCGGGTAGTTCCGACCGAGGCTCCGTGGCTCATCGAAGCGCGCGACATGTCACGACGCTTGGCCGCGCAACGAAGGGTTCCTATGCTCCCGCGCTCCTACGCGGGGGCTGTGCTCGATGTCGTTCCTCGAGGAGTTTACGAGTCATCTTCAGTCGATCGACGGACGCAATGGGGACGTGGAGGTCCGCCATGAGTCGGTGGTCGTTCCTGCGCTGGTCAGGAAGCAGCTCCTGAACGCGCTGGAGAAGCTCCGGGATATCGCCCCCAAGAAGAGCGCGCTCCTTGCCTCCACCACACTGGTGGACTCATTCAACGGGAATGCATCGAATCCCAAAGCACGCTTGGCAACGTGGCAGGAACAGGACCGCGTCGTTCGGTTCGCGAAGCAACTCGAGAAGCTCCTACGCGACAGCTTCGCCCAAGAGGCTTCGCCTCTTGAGGTCCAGGAGCTACTCTGCGTTGCCATCGAGCGGCGTAATGGAGTCCCTTCCACTCTGAGTAGCGAGATTCTCACGTTGGAGTTGGATCGCCTCTCACGCATCGCGTTCACCCGCGTCTTCGAGACACTGACTCGTCACTTTGAGCTTGAGCCCGAGATCTATGCCAATCAGATCCGAGCCGTCCGAACGACTGCCGGGAGAAGCACCCTCACCTCGATAGGCAGGGTCTTTCTCGAACTGACGGGGCGCGAATCCATTCGCTGGCTTCTTCACGTCGAAGCTGCTCAATCGACCGGCTTTGCAGATCCTTGGAGAATTAGTCCAGAAGTCGCGCTGGCGCTCCTTGACGACGCGGAAGCAGACTTCCCTGCTCTGACCGACGCAGAGTTCCCGTTTGAATGGCGGGTGCTGCTTCGCATGGAGAGCCTGGGCCTCATTTACGTTTTTCCCGATAGCCAGAAGACCTCATTCAGCATTACGCCAATGGGCGCAGACCTGCTTGCCGGAGTTGCGCAGCGCAAAGAATCACCCATGTCAGTTCTCGCGAGTTCTCTACTCGCGGACATGACGCTCTCCGCCACCGAGGCTGTAGCGCGACGCTCCTCAACAGGGGGAAGTGACTCCGCTCGCGCGAGTACGGCAGCCGAGGCGACATCGCGCCAGGCCCGGTTGGTCGCGCATGAACTCCGAAACACGTTGGTCCCCGTGAAGACCGCCCTGAACGCCATGTATCGCGAGCTTCTGGTCGGAGCACCGAGCGAAGTCCTCGCCCGACGACGCGACCGCATCGACCGCGGGATGGACGCAACGTTTCGATTCATCGAACAACTGGTGGACCTCTCGAATCTCGCGGCAACACCAGTCCAGCCCTTTGAACCACTGACTGCGATTCGTGATGTCCTCACCAGCCTCGAACAGGAGACCGGCTATGGCTTCAACGCGGTGTTGAGCCCATCCCTCCCCCCTGTCTCCGGGCATCGCGCACGAATGGTGATGGCGCTCGCGAACATCCTACGGAACGCAACCCAGGCCACGCTCAAGGGTGCCGCGGTCATCCAGGTCCACGCGGAAACCGTCGACGCGGCGAAGGCCATCCGCATCACAGTCGAGGACAACGGACCCGGCGTGCCGGAGCACATGCGGCGGGCCATCTTCGACGAAGGGGTGTCCCTCCGCCCCGGGGGCAGTGGACTGGGCCTTGCTCTCGTGCGCGAGGTGTTCGAAAAGGAGATGAAGGGGCTGGTTGCCTGTGACGCGTCGCCACTCGGTGGGGCACGCTTCATCGTCCGCATCCCCGTCACTGGCGCGGAGCCCCTATGAAACCATCCGGAAGAATCCTCATCGTCGACGACTCACCGGACTTCCTCGACACGTACAGGACCATCCTGGACACGGAGGGACATACCGTCGTCACCGTCGAGGACGCGAAGTCCGCGCTCGCCAAGCTCGACGAGCGAGGCTGGGACCTGGTCCTCCTCGACCGGAAGCTCCAGGGACGCTCGGGCCCGGATACAGGCCTGGACCTCATGCGTGACATCCAGGCGCGTGCCCCCAGCGCCAAGGTCATCCTCGTCACCGGCGTCGCCGACGCGGAGTCCGTCGAACGCGCCTTCTCCAGTGGCGCCTACGACTATCTGGAGAAGAACGCCTACCTGGAGGCCATCCTCAAGATCAAGGTGCGCAATGCCCTGGAAGGCGCCCGCGAGCGACGCATGGCCGCCCTCGCCAATGGGAAGCGTGAAGAGGCCATCCGGGAGCTCTGGCGAAGTGTCCAGACCGAGGCAGACCCTCACCGGAAGGGGCAGCAACTCGAGGACCTCGTGGCCCTGCTCTTCAAGTCGATTCCCGGCTTCGAGCGCACGGAGACGAACCGCAAGAGCCTCGACGAGCAGATCGACATCCTCATCCCCAACGACTCGGCGGATCCGTTCTGGCAGCAGTCCCAGTCCCAGTACTTCCTGGGGGAATGCAAACACTGGGCGAAGCCCGTCGGCCCGACCGAGCTCGACTCCTTCCGTCTCGACATCAAGCGCCGCTTCGGCCGTTGCAAGCTGGGGTTCTTCATCGCCATCGGCGGCTTCACCGATGGGTTCAAGACCCGGCTCGCGGCGTCACGCGAGGACGATGCGCTCATCGTGACACTCGACGCGGCGCAGCTTGGCGAGCTGGTGGAAACCCGGGACCGCAACGCGAAGCTCAAGGATCTACACACCCGCGCGCTCATGGCCAGCACCCGGGACACCTGAGCCAACGAAGCGCGCCACCCTGCCCCTCAACGTCGAGGGGCCAGGATGATGATGGCCATGCCAGCGATGGCGACGAGCGCGCCCACGACATCCCATGGGGTGGGCCGCTCCCCCTCGACGAGCCAGAGCCACGCGAGCGCCACGGCGATGTAGACGCCTCCATAGGCGGCGTAGGTCCGCGCGGCGCCTGTCGGATGCAGCGTCAGCAGCCACGCGAAGAGCGCGAGGCTCGCGGCCGCGGGGACCAGCCACCACACGGAGCGCCCCTGCCGCAGCCAGAGATAGGGCAGATAGCAGCCCACAATCTCGGCCAGCGCCGTGAGGATGAAGAGCCCGAAAGCGCGCGCGAACAACATGATGAATGAGTCCCTAGGCCAGGGCCTATGCCACGGGGACTCGTACCATGCCCCCGCGACGCTTGCTCCGAACGGCGCGAGGCCTCCAGCTCATTGACCCGAGCGATGCACCGCGTCCCGGATGGCGCCCCGGAGCGCGGCACCCGACGTAATCACCGCGGAGATGTGTCCCGCGTCCACGATGCGCAGCTCGCTTCCAGGCCAGTGCGCATGGAGCGCGCGTGCTTCCGCCAAGGGAACGAAGGCATCCCTCGCGCAAGCCAGGATGACGGCGGCGCTCGGCTTCACGGGCGGCGGCAACAGGCGCGCGCTCGCCGCATCCAGGATGGTCGCGAGCCGCGCCCTCGCCTCCGTGTCGTCCGGTGAACCCGCCAGCCTCCTGAAGTCGATGGAGCGCGAGTGCACGCCCTTCGTGAACACCGGCGCCGGCGAGGCCCCCGCCGCGAGCGCCGCGACGCCCACCGGCTCCGGAATCGTCGCCGCCGTCAACGCCGCCATGTACCCACCCATGCTGTAGCCCGCGACCGCGACGCGCTCGTAGCCCTCGCGCCGCGCATGAGCCACCAGCGCCCTCGCCTCCTCGATGGACGCGATGTTCATCTGGAGCTGCTCGCTCACCGTGCGGATGTGCGGCCCCTTCTGCCCCAGCGCCCGCCGCGTCCCGTAATAGGGGTTCTCCAGCAGGAACAAATCCACCCCCTCCTCCACCAACGGCGCGAACAACCAGCTCCGCAGCCGGAACCCCTCGTCCCGCGACGCCGCGAGCACCACACACGCGTCGCGCCCCCGCCCCCGCTCGGACGTCATCCATCGCACCGAGCCCAACCGCACCTCTGACGGCAACGCCACCCACGGCGAATCGAACGCCCCATCCCGGAACCTTCGACGCCCCGCCGCCTGCTCCGCGCCCCAGCGGACCTCCAGCGGCGACACCGTCGCCGCGAGCCGCCCCGACAACGGAGCCCCCGCGAAGGTCTCCTCATCCCCCCAGCCATCACAGAACAGCCGACGACTGGCCAGGGCGGCCATGAACGCATCCAACGGATGCATCCGTGATTCATCCCCGACAGACGGATTCCCGGCACGAGCGGTCATGTCCCCGACTCTACGCGGGCCAACGGCGTCACGGAGGCGCCACGCGCTCCAGGTGACGATGATATGACGCCCGACTCCATCGTCCCCTCTGGAAGCCCATGCCGCGCAAGCCCGACAAGACCAAGCCCCCGCAGCACCAACGATGGGAGGGCAAGGAGAAGCCGGACTGGCTGTCTCGCGCCCTCGCACGCGCGGGCGTGTTCCCCCAGAAGGAGGCCGAGGACGCCATCACCGCCGGACGCGTCACCATCAACGGCCGCGTCGCCAAGATGGCCCTCACCCCCGTCCCCCCCGGCGCCACCGTGCGCGTCGACGGAAGAGTCGTCCCGCTGTCCGCCCCCGCCACCCGGGTGCTCGCGTTCCACAAGCCCGCGGGCGTGCTGTCCTCCACCGTGTCGCAGCACCGCACCGGCACCGTGTTCGAAATCCTCCTCCGACAGCTCCCTCCCGAGCTCGCCGGCTACACGTGGCACGCGGTGGGCCGGCTCGACGTGGACTCCACGGGCCTGCTGCTCTTCACCAATGACGACAAGCTCGTCGCCCACGCCACGTCACCGGACACGCACCTGCCCAAGCGCTACGTGGCCACCGTCTTCAGCACCGCGGATGACGAGCGCGTGGAGCCGCTCCGCAAGGGCATGGTCCTCGACGACGGCCCCGCCCGCCCCGCCACCGTCCGCGTGCGCGACGAGAAGACCGTGGAGGTCACCCTCACCGAGGGCCGTCACCACCAGGTGAAGCGGATGCTCGGCGTCGTCGGCCTCCCCGTGCGCGCCCTCCACCGGGAAGCCGTGGGCGGCATCGAGCTCGACATCCCCGAGGGCACCTTCCGGCTCCTCACCGATGACGAGGTCCGCGAGGGCCTGCGCTACACGGGACGTACCGAGTCACCAGAATAGACACGCCCGAGCTCGCGGGATGTCTGCCCCTCGGCGCACAATCCGCGCATGAGCCCTCGCATCCTCCGGACGTGGTGTGGTGCCGCCGCGCTGCTGCTCAGCGTGGCCTGCGGTGACAGCGGTCACGACGACACCCGAGCCGACGCGGGGACGCATCCCCCCGACGGCTCCGTGCCCACCCCGGACGCTGGCGCACCCGACAGCGGCACACCCGAAGAGGACGGCGGCACGAATACCTCCCCGGATGGAGGCCCGAGCGGAGGCCCCGACGCCACCGTCCCCGGCGCCGTCACCCTCCCCTTCCCGACGCTGCAACACCTGACGGTGGAGTGGGCCTTCACCGGCGACGCCAACGCCAACGGCACCGTCGCCGTGCGCTTCCGCCCCGCGGGCTCCAGCACCTGGCGCAAGGCCCTGCCCCTGCGCCGAATCCCCGCCGGGAGCAACGAGGGCTTCTCCTGGGCCCAGCGACACTCCGGCAGCATCTTCGGGCTCCAGCCCGCGACGCAGTACGAGTTGGAGCTCACACTCGCCGACCCGGACGGCGGCGGCGCCGTGCGCACGGCGACAGCCACCACGCGCGCGGTCCCGGCGCCCATGGCGAACGCACCCGTCAAGGCCGTGACGCCCGCCACCTTCGCCAGCGTCGCCGCGAGCGCCCAGCCCGGAGACCTGCTCGAGCTCGGCAGCGGGACGTACACCGGCTTCGACTGGTCGCGCAGCGGCACGGAGGGCAAGCCCATCGTCCTGCGAGGCACGTCGGGCACCGTCATCAACGGCCCCGTCAACCTGTTCAACCAGAACCACGTGCACTTCGACCGGCTCACCATCAACGGCCGCCTGCGCTTCAACGGGACGAAGAACTTCGCCCTCACCCGCTCCACCATCAACGCCACCTCCGCGAACGGCGGCGATGCGGTCGTCACCTTCCTGCGCGCGGAGAGCGCGTACATCGCCGACAACGTCGTGACGGGCATCACCCCGTGGGCGGAGTCCTCGCTCGGCGTCAATGGCAACAACCAGGGCGAGGGCATCTGCGTCACGGGGCCTGGACACGTCATCCAGAACAACCGCGTCACCGGCTTCCGCGACGGCATCTCCTTCATGGAGGACGACGCCGCGGTGGACCAGTACAGCATCGACGTGCTCGACAACGACCTCATCGGCAACGCGGACGACGGCGTCGAGGCGGACTTCTGCGCCCACAACTGCCGCATCGTCGGCAACCGCCTCACCAACAACTTCATCGCCCTGTCGTCCCAGCCGAGCCTGGGCGGGCCGACGTACTTCGTCCGCAACGCCGTCTACAACGCGGTGCACATCGCCTTCAAACTCTACCGGGGCAGCTCGGGCGACGTGCTCCTGCACAACACCGTGGTGAAGCACGGTGACGGCTTCGGCATCACCGCGACCACACCCGTGGCCCGGCTCCACGCTCGCAACAACCTGTTCATCGGCGGGCCCGGAGGAACTTTCAACGGCTACAGCAGCGGCAGCGCCCAGGGCAGCGTCCTCCACCTCCCCTCGCTCACCACGGCGAACGCCGACCTGGACCACGATGGCTATGGCTCCACCTCCGGCACCTTCAACGTCAACTGGGGCGGCACGCGCATCACCTCCCTGAACGACCTGCGCGCCAACACCACCGAGAAGCACGCCGTCCAGGTGGACCTGGGGGTCTTCGCCGCGACCGTCGCGTACCCGGCCTCCCCCATGACGCTGTACGCCGCGCCCGACCTGCGTCCTCGCGCGAGCTCCACCGTGGAGAACGCCGGCGCGCCGCTCGACAACATCACGGATGGGTACACCGGCTCGGCCCCGGACCTCGGCGCCCACGAGGTCGGCGCCCCCATCCCCACCTACGGCCCGCGCCCCTGAGGACTTGCGCTCGCGCCAGGAGCGCTCAGACTCGCGAGGGCCCCACCCCTCACGGGGTCCTCTCACAGTCGAGGCGTTCCATGCCCGGGTCCCGCCCGTCGTCGTGTCAGCGCATCTTCCTGCTGGCCCTCTTCATCACGCTCCCCGTCGCGGCCGCGCCCGCGCCGGAGCCGGCCACGCTGCTCGCCGAGTTGCGCGAGGTGACGAAGCATGACGCCACCGCGCCGCTCGACGTGAAGAAGGTCCGCGAGCAGAAGCGCGGAGACGTCACGGTGACGGAGCTGACCTATGCCAGCCCCAAGGGCGGACGCGTCCCCGCCTTCCTCGTCACCCCACCGGGCCCAGGTCCCTTCGCGGGGCTCGTGTTCCTGCACTGGGGTCAGGGCTCGAAGAACGAGTTCCTCGACGAGGCGCTCTCCCTCGCGCGCTCCGGCGTGGTGTCGCTGCTCGTCGATGCACCGCACGTGAGGCCCGAGCCCTGGCGCGGCTCGCTCCGGGGCGCGGCGCTGTACCCCACGCACCTCCAGACGCTGCTCGACGTGCGGCGCGGCGTGGACCTGCTCGTCAGCCGTCCCGAGGTCGACGCGAACCGGCTCGGCTTCGTGGGCCACAGCATGGGCGCCATGGTGGGTGGAGCGCTGGCCGGCGTCGAAGCCCGCGTGCGCGCCTTCGTGCTGATGAACGGCGTGGGCGACTACTCCAAGAGCATCCTCACGCTGGAGCGCGAGAACGAGAAGAAGCTCGCCGACGCGATGTCCGAGCAGGACTTCGCCGTGTTCGCCCGGAAGATGGCGGCCCTCGACGGCGTGGTCGGTGTCGGCGCCGCGAGTCCCCGGGCCCTGCTCTTCCAGTACGGCCGCTCGGACCCGTGGGTCACGCCCGAGCAGGTCCGCGCCTTCATCGACGCGGGCACCGAGCCCAAGCTCGCCCGGTTCTACGAAGGCGCGCACGAGCTGGGTGACGCCGCGCGAAGGGACCGGGCCCAGTGGCTGCGCATGCACCTGGGCTTCGGCGAGGTGCCCTCCTACGGCCCGCCCATGTTCTTTGCGCCCGCGCTGCCCGCGTCCCTGGACACGCCGGTGCCCGAGTGGGCCAAGGCCCGCCCCGTCCTCACCATCCCCGGCATGGAGGAGGTCCAGGTGCGCCGGGGACTGACGTACACGCGCATGGGCAACCGCGACTACAAGCTGGACCTCTACATCCCGGATGCCATCTCCCAGGGCCCCGTCCCCGTGGTCGTGCTGGCCCACGGCATGCTGCACCCGGGCCTCACGCCCTTCGTGAGGGACCTGCCCGCCTTCGCCGGACAGGCGCGCTGGGTGGCCGCACACGGCTACGCGGTGGCGCTGGTGGAGCTCGGCTCACCGGCCACCGGCGCGGAGCCCGCCCAGTGGTACACGCGCGTCGCGGACCTCCAGAAGCGCCTCGACTCGGCGCTGGCCTTCGTGCGCAAGCAGGCCGCCACCGAGAAGCTCGACGCGAGCCGCGTCTGCCTGATGACAATGTCCGCGGGCGGGCTCTGGGGCCTGTCGCCCGCGCTGCGCAAGGAGCCTCCCGCCTGGCTGCGCTGCGCGGTGGCGTGGTACCCCTTGCTCGACGCTCCGGGCGTGAGCCCCTCGCCGCTCTCTGCCCTGAAGGCCACCAACGCGAAGAAGGTGCCGCCCCTGCTCGTGCTGCGCGCGGGCCAGGATGCGCCGGCGCTCAACGCCGCGCTCGATGACTTCGTGAAGGAGGCCCGGACGCGAGGTGCGCCCCTCACACTGCTGGAGCTGCCCGAGGGCCACCACGGCTTCGAGCTCACGGACGACGTCGAGAGCGCTCGGGAGCTGATGCGGCAGACCGCTCTCTTCCTCGAGGAGCACCTGACACGGTGAGTTCGCTTCAAAGGGTGCGTGGGGTCGCGTAGTTTGGGGTCCTATGAGGGACTTCGACCTGGTGGTGATTGGCTCCGGCCCGGCCGGTGAGTGGGGGGCGGTGCAGGCGGCGCTGGCGGGCAAGCGCGTGGCGGTGGTGGAGCGTGAGCCCGTGCTGGGTGGAACCGCGGCCAACACCGGGACGCTGCCGTCCAAGACGCTGCGCGAGACGTCGCTGCACCTGTCCGGCCTCAAGGCGCGAGGCCTCTACAGCGTGGAGACGACGCTGCGCCACGAGGCCACCGTCTCCGACTTCCTCTACCGCGAGCGCCGCGTGAAGGGCATGGAGCGCGAGCGCATCGCCCACAACCTGGAGCGCCACGGCATCCAGGTGTTCCAGGGCAACGGCACGCTCCTGGACGAGCACACCGTCGTGGTGCGCCGCGCGGGCGCCGACGACGTGCGCCTCACGGGCGCCTTCATCCTCGTCGCCACCGGCTCCAAGCCCTACCGGCCTCCGCTGTACCCCTTCGGCGACGTGCGCGTGCACGACTCGGACGAGGTGCTGGAGATCGGCCAGCTGCCCAAATCCCTCGTCGTGGTGGGCGGCGGCGTCATCGGCTGTGAGTACGCGTGCATGTTCGCCGCGCTCGGCATCCCCGTGACGCTGGTGGAGGTGAAGCAGGAGCTGTTGTCCTTCCTCGACGACGAGTTCTCCGCGCTGCTCGCCCAGCGCATGGAGGCGCTCGGCATCCGCCTGCGCTTCGGCCAGACGGTGGAGAAGGTGGACGTGCCCGCCGCGTGCGAGGTCCCCATCCGCCTGACGCTGTCCTCGGGTGAAGAGGTCTCCGCGGACCAGGTGCTGGTGGCCTCGGGCCGCTCGGCGAACACGGACGGCCTGGGGCTCTCCGAGCTGGGCGTGAAGCTGGGCTCCCGGGGACAGGTGGAGGTGGGCCCGGGCTTCCAGACCGCGGTGCCGCACATCTACGCGGTGGGAGACGTCATCGGCTTCCCCGCCCTGGCCTCCACCTCCATGGACCAGGCGCGCGTCGCGGTGGAGCACGCCTTCTGCCTGGGGGGCCCCCTGGCCATCGCCACCGTGCTGCCCTACGGCATCTACACCATCCCCGAGGTCTCCACGGCGGGCGAGACGGAGGAGGGCCTGCGCGCCAAGGGCATCCCCTACGTGGCCGGCCGCGCGCGCTTCGCCACCAACCCGCGCGGGCAGATCATCGGCGAGACGCACGGCCTCCTGAAGCTGCTCTTCCACCGCGAGAGCCTCAAGCTGCTGGGCGTGCACGTGCTCGGCGAGCAGGCCTCGGAGCTGGTGCACATCGGCCTGGTGGCCATGCTCACCGGCTCCACCGCGCGGCTCTTCCTGGAGACGTGCTTCAACTACCCGACGCTGTCGGAGGCCTACAAGTCGGCCACCTTCGACGCGATGGACCGCCTCAAGCGCGGCCTCGTCTGAGCGCGCTCAGCGGCGCTGGGACTTCGGCGCCGCGCCAGCCCCCTTCAGGCTGCCCACGGTGAGCCCCGACGGGCCCGGCGCCGCGCGGTGGACGTCATCCGCCGAGGCCCGGGCCAGCGAGGACTCGGGGGACTCGCCCGCGGCGGAGCGCCCGCCGCCCTTGCCGCTGGCGCCGCGCAACAGCTCCCGCGCGCGCTCCCAGCGGACCTTCTCCTCCGCCATCAGTCGCGTCAGCTCCTCGCGGGCCTGGGGGTCCTCGAGGCCCGCCGCCGCGGCGGCCACCTTGTCCAGGAACGGGAGCAGGTAGCCGAAGTCCTTGTCGAAGGCGCTGGGGTTCGTCGCCATGGGGGCACCCTATCCCGGTCTTCAGCCGTGGTACACGCGCGAGGCGACGATGCGTCCACCCTTCACCTCCAGCACCTCCGCCACCGGCATGGGCTCCTCGCCGGGCGCGTGCCGCAGGTACTCCATGAAGACGCGCTCGCCGTCCGCCGTCAGCGCCGTCTCCTCGTAGCGCAGGCCAGGCAGCCGGGCGATGGCCTCCCGCCACCACTTCGCCAGGGCCGGCCGGCCCACCAGCTTCCCGCCCGTCTCCGGGTGCAGGACCCTGATCTTGGGCGAGGTGTGCGTGCAGGCCTCGGCGTACAGCGCCACCAGCCCCTCCACGTCATGCGCGTTGAAGGCGGCCAGCCAGGCCCGGGCCACGGAGAAGTTTTCGCTCGCGCTCATGGTTCTGAAACCCTCGGAAGAATTCGGTGACAGTCTCTCGACAGCGAGAGTCCAAGCCGCCTCTTATATAAGGTAGGGCCCAGATTGTAGGACAAGGTAGGAGTATTGGACTCCACCGTCATGCGGATTTGGCTGGAAACCAAGTCCCGTGGGAAGTAAGGGCCCCGCCTGCTCTGTTCCGTCAGGCACATTCAAGAAAAGAAGGACCGGATCGTGGCCGCCAACGCACCCATCGAGAAGATTCGTAACATCGGTATCTCCGCCCACATCGACTCGGGCAAGACGACGCTCTCCGAGCGCATCCTGTTCTATACGGGCAAGATCCATGAGATCCACGAGGTCCGCGGCAAGGACGGCGTGGGCGCGATCATGGACTCGATGGACCTGGAGCGTGAGAAGGGCATCACCATCCAGTCGGCCGCGACGTACGCGATGTGGGGCGACTTCAACATCAACCTCATCGACACGCCGGGACACGTGGACTTCACCATCGAGGTGGAGCGCTCCCTGCGCGTGCTGGACGGCGCCATCCTGGTGCTCTGCTCGGTGTCCGGCGTGCAGTCGCAGTCGATCACGGTCGACCGGCAGATGAAGCGCTACCGCGTTCCGCGCATCGCGTTCGTCAACAAGATGGACCGCGCCGGCGCGAACTATGACCGCGTGGCCGCGCAGCTGAAGGAGAAGCTGTCGCACCACCCCGTCAAGCTGCAGATGCCCATCGGCGGCGAGGACCGCTTCGAGGGTCTGATCGACCTCATCCAGATGAAGGCGTTCTACTTCGACGGTGAGAACGGCGAGAAGATCCGCGAGGAGGAGATCCCCGCGAACATGCTGGAGGACGCGAAGGAGCGCCGCCAGCAGATGATCGAGGGCGTGGCCGAGGTCGACGACCAGCTGGGCGAGCTGTTCCTGTCGGACGCCGCCATCCCGAACGACGCCATCATCGCCGCCGTCCGCCGGGCCACCATCGGCCTGAAGATGACGCCCGTGATGTGTGGCTCCGCCTACAAGAACAAGGGCGTGCAGCTGCTGCTCAACGCCGTGTGTAACTTCCTCCCGAACCCCAAGGAGGCGACCAACAAGGCGCTGGACCAGAAGAACAACGAGGCGGAGGTCATCCTCGAGTCGGACCCGGAGAAGCCCTTCGTCGGTCTGGCGTTCAAGCTGGAGGACGGCCGCTACGGGCAGCTGACGTACATGCGCGTCTACCAGGGCCGCGTCACCAAGGGCGACTTCATCGTCAACCAGGTGAACCAGAAGAAGGTCAAGGTGCCGCGCATCGTGCGCATGCACTCCAGCCAGATGAACGACATCAACGACGCGACGGCCGGCGACATCGTCGCGCTGTTCGGCATCGAGTGCGCCTCCGGCGACACGTTCACCGACGGCTCGGTGAACTACACGATGACGTCCATGCACGTCCCGGACGCGGTGATTTCGCTCGCCGTGGAGCCCAAGGACCGCTCGGCGCTGCAGAACTTCTCCAAGGCGCTCAACCGCTTCACGAAGGAAGACCCCACCTTCCGCGTGCACCGCGATGAGGAGTCCGGGCAGACCATCATCCGCGGCATGGGTGAGCTGCACCTGGAGATCTACATCGAGCGCATGAAGCGCGAGTACCAGTGCGAGGTGAAGGCCGGTAAGCCGCAGGTGGCGTACCGCGAGACCATCAGCCAGAAGGGCGAGTTCGCCTACACGCACAAGAAGCAGACCGGTGGTTCCGGTCAGTTCGCGCGCGTGTGCGGCTACATCGAGCCCCTGCCCTCGGACGCGGTGCAGCAGTACGAGTTCGTGGATGACATCGTCGGTGGCTCGATTCCGCGCGAGTTCATCCCCGCGTGCGACAAGGGCTTCGCCGAGGCCGTCAAGAAGGGCAGCCTCATCGGCTTCCCCGTCGTCGGTGTGCGCGTGGTCATCAACGACGGCGCGTTCCACGCGGTCGACTCGTCCGAAATGGCGTTCAAGACGGCCGCCATCATGGGCTTCCGCGAGGGCTACGCCGCCGCCAAGCCCATCATCCTCGAGCCGATGATGAAGGTGGAGGTCACGGCGCCCGAGGACTTCCAGGGCTCCGTCGTCGGCCAGCTCAACCAGCGCCGCGGCACCATCCTCTCCACGGAGACCGCCGAGGGCTACGTGACGGCGGTGGCCGAGGTTCCGCTGAACACGATGTTCGGCTACTCCACGGACCTTCGCTCCGCGACGCAGGGCAAGGGCGAGTTCACGATGGAGTTCGCCAAGTACACGCCGGTGCCGCGCAACGAGTCCGAGGCCCTGATGGCCGCGTACAAGGAGAAGCTCGCGGCCGAGCAGGCGGCGCGCAAGTAGTCCGCGCCTCCCAGGCGTCCAGGTTGTAAGGAAGGCGCTCCTCTTCAGTGAGGGGCGCCTTTCGCCTTTTCGGGAGACTCACCGTGACGCTGCTCCGTGCCGCCAACGTCCAGCTCAGCTTCGGCAGCCGCACCGTGTTCGAAGGCCTCACCGTCACCATCGAAGAGGGTGAGCGGGTGGGCCTGGTCGGCGTCAACGGCTCGGGCAAGACGTCGCTGATGAAGATCTTGGCGGGCGCGGCGAAGCCGGACACGGGGGAGCTGCAGCTGCGCCGTGGAGCCCGGGTCACCTACCTGCCCCAGGAGCCGGAGTTCGCGGAGGGCGCCACGGTGGCCTCCGAGCTGTCCGTGGCCCAGGGGCCGCTGCGCGAGGCGCTGGCGGCCCAGGCGGAGCTGGCGAAGAAGCTGGAGTCCTCGCCCCCGGAGGCCCACGAGAAGCTGATGGAGCAGCTGGCGGCGCTGTCGGACCGCATCGAGCAGCTGGGCGGCTGGGACACCGAGCACCACGCGAAGACGCTGCTGGACCGGCTGGGCGTGAAGGACTGGGACCGGCCCGTGGCGCAGCTGTCGGGCGGTCTTCGCAAGCGCGTGGCCATCGCCCGGGCGCTGCTCACGCGTCCGGACATGCTGCTGCTCGACGAGCCCACCAACCACCTGGACGCGGACACGGTGGACTGGCTGGAGGAGGAGCTGGACAAGCTGCCCGGGGCGCTGCTGCTCGTCACGCACGACCGCTACTTCCTGGACGGGCTGGTGGACCGCATCGTCGAAATCCAGCCGGGCGCGGGCGTCACGTCGTATCCGGGCAACTACCAGGCGTACCTGGAGCAGAAGCTGGTGGCGCAGGAGAACGCCGAGGTCGCCCAGCACAAGCGCGAGCGGTGGATTGCGCAGGAAGTGGCGTGGCTGCGCCGCGGGCCCGAGGCGCGGCGCACCAAGAGCAAGGCGCGCATCGAGCGGGCGCAGAAGCTGATGGCGGAGAAGGGCTTCCAGCGCCCCAAGGTGGCGGACCTGCGGGTCATCGCCGCGCCCCGGCTGGGCCACACCGTCATCGAGTCCGAGGGGCTGACGAAGGCCTTCGGCGAGCGCAAGGTGCTCGACGGCGTGGACTTCCGGCTGCAGCGCGGCGAGCGCGTGGGCCTGGTCGGCCCCAACGGCGTGGGCAAGACGACCTTCCTGCGCGTGCTGTTGGGCGAGCTGCCCCCGGACGGCGGCAAGCTCGTCATCGGGAAGAACACGAAGGTGGCGTACTACGACCAGAACCGGGCGCAGCTGGATCCGGAGATGACGGTGTACGACGCGGCCTCGCAGGGCGAGGACTGGGTGGACCTGGGAGACCAGAAGGTCGCGCTGCGCGACTACCTGGACGACCTGCTCTTCCCGGTGCCCATGCAGCGGATGCGGGTGAAGGCGCTGTCGGGCGGCGAGCGCAACCGGTTGCTGCTGGCGCGGCTGTTCCTGGAGGGCGCCAACGTGCTGGTGCTGGACGAGCCGACGAACGATCTGGACATCGTCACGCTCAACGTCCTGGAGCGGCTGCTGCTGGACTTCGGGGG
Organism: Myxococcus sp. AS-1-15; assembly: GCF_020037055.1. Classification (NCBI taxonomy): domain Bacteria; kingdom Pseudomonadati; phylum Myxococcota; class Myxococcia; order Myxococcales; family Myxococcaceae; genus Myxococcus; species Myxococcus sp. AS-1-15. The sequence goes on from NZ_JAIQDF010000004.1 coordinate 557,885, forward strand.
CAGCACGCTGCTCGTGACGCACGACCGGTACTTCCTCGACAAGGTGGCCACGAGCATCGTGACGTTCGACGGCAACGGCCGCGTCACGCGCTACGAGGGCAACTACACGATGTACCGGCGGCTCAAGGAGCAGTCGGACGCCATGGCCGCCGCGGAGGCCGCCAAGGCCGCGCCGAAGAAGGTCGAGCCCGCCGCCCCCGCCCCCGCGCCGAAGGCCGCGAAGAAGCCGGGCAAGCTCTCCTACAAGGACCAGCGCGAGCTGGACGGCATGGAGGCCGCGATTGAAGCGGCCGAGACGCGCAAGGCGGAGCTGGAGGCGCAGCTGGCCGACCCGACCATCTACAGCAAGAGCGGCAAGGTGGCGGAGGTCCAGAAGGAGCTGGACGCCGCCGTCGCCGAGGTCGACCGGCTCTACACCCGGTGGCAGGTCCTCCAGGACCTCGCGGGCACTGGGGCCTAGTCACCCCATTTGCCGGCGCGCGAAGTCCGCCCTTGAATCCAGGGGCTCCCGTGCGGAGCCATTCCTTCCCTCCCAGGGAGTCCCTGACATGTCATTCATTCATTTCGTGCCGCCCGGTGTGCCGGGTGTTGTCACCGTTGTGTCTGCTGTTGGCGTGGGGCTGTCGTCCGGAGGAGGGCCCTGCCGGCTCAGTCGTACCGGAGCGCGATGATGGGGTCCACGCGCGAGGCCCTGCGCGCGGGCAGCCACGTGGCGACGAGGCCCACGGCGAGCAGCGCCAGGGGCGCGAGGAGGAAGGCCCACGGGTCCAACGCGCTCACCCCGTGCACCAGCCCGGACACCACCCGCGTCAGCGCCAGCGCGCCCACGAAGCCCAGGCCCACGCCCGCGCCCACCGAGCCCAGGCCCTGGAGGAACACCAGCCGCACCACCTCGCCGCGCGTGGCCCCCAGCGCCAGGCGCACGCCCATCTCCCGCGTGCGCTGGCTCACCAGGTACGACAGCACGCCGTAGATGCCCACGGCCGCCAGCCCCAGCGCCAGCGCCGCCATCAACCCCAGCAGCACCATGTTGAAGCGCTCGGAGCCCAGCGTGCGCGCCACGTGCGCGTCCAGCATCAGCGTCTCCGACACGGGCTGCCGCGGGTCCACCGCCCACAGCTCCTTCTGCACGGACGCCACCACCGCCGCGTGACTCCCGGGCGACTTCACCACCAGGTTGCGCGGCAACATCCGCACGAGCAGCTCGTTGAGCCTGCGCGTCACCTGCCCCGTCGGCACGTACAGCACCGCGGGCGCCTCCTGGTCCAACCCCCGCTCACGCACGTCGCGCACCACGCCCACCACCCGGCGCGGCGTGTCGTCCCGGAGCGACGGCACCGAGTGCGCCACCCGGATGGACTTGCCCACGGGGTCCTCGCCCGGCCAGTACTTGCGCGCGGCCGCCTCGTTGATGACCACCACCGGCGCCGAGCGCGACGTGTCCGTCTCCTCCAGCCACCGCCCTCCCACCAGCCCCAGCCCCAGCGTGCGCGCGTAGCCCGGCGACACCGGCCGGTACTGGCCGAAGCCCACCCCGGGGCCGTCCTCGCGGCCCTCGTACTTGCCCTCGATGGCGAAGCCCATGCTGGAGCCCATCTCCATCGGCAGCGTGGGCGTGGAGCCCACCTCCACCACGCCGGGCAGCGCGCGCACCCGCTCCTCCACCTGGCGCAGGAAGCGCTCCACCGCCTCCGGCTCGCCGTAGCGGCCCTCCGGCAAGGACAGCCGCAGCACGTGCACGTCCGTCGCGTCGAAGCCGGGCTTGACCTCCTGCAGCGCACCGAAGCTCCGGATGAGCAGCCCCGCCCCCACCAGCAGCACCACCGCGAGCGCCACCTGCCCCACCACCAGCACCTTGCGCGTGCGCCCCGCCCCCGCCCCCGCCGTCGCCCGCTGGGCCCCCTCGCGCAGCGCGTCCTGGAGCCTGGGCCGAGAGGCCTGCCACGCCGGGAGCAGCCCGAAGAGCAGCCCCGTCACCACCGACAGTCCCAGGGAGAACAGCAGCACCGTGCCCTCCAGTTCCACCTGAGTCCCCGGCGTGAGCAGCTCCGGCGGCGCCAGCGACAGGAGCGCGGGCAGCGCGCTCGACGCCAGGAACACCCCCAACCCGCCGCCCACCAGCGACAAGAGCAGGCTCTCCGTCAGCAACTGCCGCACCAGCCGCCGGGGCGCCGCGCCGAGCGCCGCGCGCACCACCAGCTCCCGCTGCCTCGCCGCGGAGCGCGCGAGCTGGAGGTTGGCCAGGTTGACACACGCGATGAGCAGCACCAGCCCCACCGCGCCCAGCAGCACCCAGAGCGCCAGGCGCAAATCCCCCGCGAGCGCCGCCCGCAGGTCCACCGCGCCGAAGAACTCGTGGGCGCGCATCAGGTGCGGCTTCTGCGCCGTCAGGCGCGCGCTCAGCGTCTTCAACGCGGCCTCCACGCCCTGGGGCGACAGCCCGTCACGCACCCGCCCGGTGACGAACAGGAAGTTGGAGGCCTCGTTGTTCGTCATGTCCAGCTGCAGCGGCGTCCACAGCTGCGCCTCCGCCGGGAAGCGGAACGACTCCGCCGCCACGCCCACCACGGTGTAGGGCTCGTCGTTGAGCGTGAGCGTGCGCCCCACCACGTCCGGCGCCCCACCGAAGCGGCGCTTCCACAGCCCCTGGCCGAGCACCACCACGCGCGGCCCCCCCGGGACGTCCTCCTCCGGCAGGAAGCCGCGCCCCAGCTGAGGCCTCACGCCGAACGTCTCGAAGAAGTTCCCCGTCACCCGGACCCCCGCCAGCCGCTCCGGCAGCCCGTCCCCCACGAGGTTGAAGCCCGAGGGCAACATCTCCGACGCGGAGACCTGGGAGAAGGGCGAGCCCTCCGACGTCAGCCAGGCGTAGTGGGCGATCGCCAACGTCGTGTTGGGCCCGTCCGCGTCCCGCGCGTCCACCCGCACCAGCTGCTCGGAGCGGGGATAGGGCAGCGGCCGCAGCAGCACCCCGTGCACGACGCTGAAGATGGCCGTGTTCGCGCCGATGGCCAGCGCGAGAGTCAGCAGCGAGACGGCGGTGAACCCCCGATTCTTGAAGAGCAACCGGACGGCGTAGCGGAGATCCTCGAGAAGGACGGCCACGGATGACTCCTTGGGCGGGAATGAGAAATCCTACGCCCGGCCGGCGCCTGCGATTGCACGGTGTTTTGCTTTCCCATGATTGGGATACGCGTGCGCGGGATTGGGACTTCACGGCAAGCCCCGGAGAATCGGGACGAATCGCGCGTCAAGTCGTTCCACGCGGAGGCTCAGGGATACTTTCCCGGGATGAGGCACCTGGGCGTGAGCTTGCGCATCCCCTCGGCGCCATGCGACTCGTTCGTCTTTGGAGCTCACGGCTCACGTGTGAGCTGTCATTCCATCCTTCAAGGAGTCGTCGTGTCGTTCCGGCCCGCGTTCGCGTTGCTGTCGGCGCTGTTCACCCTCGCCCTGGTGCTCCCCTCCGCCGCCTCCGCCCAGGCGAAGACGCTGCCGACCTTCAATCTGCAGCGGATGGAGCTGGACCCGGCGGGGCTCGGCTCGCTGGTGGTGAGCACCGGTCGCACGCTGCCCGCGGGCCTGGTGCGCGTGGGCGTCCAGGGTCACTACGAGCAATTGCCCCTCCACTTCCAGACGCGCTGGGAGCCGGGCGGTGGCATGGGCCTGGTGGAGAACAAGTTCACCATGGACCTCACCGCGGCCATCGGCGTGACGGACTGGCTCCAGGTGGACGCGGAGGTGCCCTTCATCGTCACGCAGGGCGGCTCGAAGCACCTGAACGTGAACGCCCCCGAGGGCCAGGGCCTGGGCTCGCCGTGGGTGGGCGCGCGCGCGGCGCTCCTGCGGCCGGACTTCGGCTTCCAGGTGGCGCTGGATGTGTCCGCGGCGATTCCGGTGGGCAGCAAGGCGCTGCTCGCCAGGGACCGGTACGCGGTGCACCCCAGCCTCCAGCTCGGCTTCCTGGCGGAGACGTGGCAGCTGGGCCTGGAGACCGGCGTCCTGCTGCGAGACAAGCAGGACCTGGGCCCGCTGTCGGGCACCAGCGTGGACGTGGTGGGCAACGAGCTGCGGCTGGGCGGCACCGTGACGTCGCGCGCCGGAGACCTCACGCGCGGGGAGATCAGCATGCTCGTCGGCGTGCCGCTGCAGGGCGGTCAGGCGGGCGCGGAGCTGCTGGTGGCCATCCGCCGCCACACCACGTCCTGGATGGACCTGTTCGTGATGGGCGGCCCGGGCGTGGGCGCGGGCCTGGACACGCCCACCTTCCGCTTCGTGGCCGGCGCGTCGTTCGCCACCGGCCGCGTGGACTGACGCCTACTTGGGCATCACGCCGAAGGCCTTCGCCATGGCGATGGCGATGCCCAGCAGGCTCTCACCCGCGATGAAGCCCGAGGAGACGGGGAGCACCATGTCCTCGGCCAGCTTGGGCTTCTTGCGGCGCAGCACCTCGGCGATGGCCGAGCCCAGGAAGAAGGCGATGGAGCTGGAGGCCGGGATGACGATGGCCAACCCGAAGCCCGCCGGCGAGGGGATGTAGCCCTTCAGCTTCGCGGGCGCCCAGCGCTCCAGCAGCACCAGGCAGATGCCCAGCGTCGCGCCGCACAGCGCCCCCCAGCGCGCGGTGACGGGCATCGCGGAGACGCCCGTGGCCAGGAGCTTGGACACGCCCGCCCACACCATGGTGGCCGGCGCGGGGAACTCCTCGGTGCCCAGCGCCTCCGCGTTGGGAATCAGCAGGTTGAACACCGGCACCACCACCGCCGCGCCCGCCACCACGCCGAACAGCTGCGCGACGAACTGCTGACGCGGGTTGGCGCCCAACAGCCACCCGGACTTCAGGTCCGTGAGCAGGTCCGCCGAGTGCAGACCCACGCCGCCGGTGGCGTTCGCGCTCATCACGTTGGCGGGGATGTTCCCCGGCGCAAGGCCTCCGAAGATGAGCTGCGTGACGGGACCGAGCGCCTTGGTGGGCGTGGTGTCCGTCTCGCCGGTGACGCGGCTGGCGACCACGCCCATCACCACCGCCAGCGGCATGGCCAGCACGCCCGCCCACCACGGAATCTGGAACAGGTACGCCATCAGGAAGATGGCGATGGGCCCCAGCACCGCGAAGCCCAGCGGGAACCACGACGGCGGACACTCGATGCCGGCCAGCGGGTCCGTCTCCTCCTGCTGCGCGCCCTTGCCCCGGAACAGCCCCGACAGCGCCTTGAACGAGCGCGCCACGCTGCGCCACTGGAAGGCGAACGCCAGCAGGCCCGACGACACCAGCAGCGCCGAGCCCGTCCACACCATCCAGCTGTTGATGGCCTTGTAGGTGATTTCGGGGATGGAGCCCTGCGTCACCATCGCCGGGGCCAGGAAGCCGTACGACAGCACCGCGCCCAGGAACATGGACCAGCCGGTGCGGAAGCTCACCAGCGCGCCCGCGCCCACCAGCAGCAGGCTGAAGTCGAGCGACATCGTCCACGCCGAGGCCTTCTTGCCCAGCATCGTGAAGGGCAGGCTCACCTTCTCCGGGATGTTGGTCAGCCACGGGAAGCGCGCGTCACGCACCAGCACCAGCAGCGCGCCGACGACGCCCGCGCCCGTGAGCAGCCGCGACTTGCGCCGCGCCACTTCACCGTGGCCGTGCAGCGCGCGGATGGTCTCCGCGGTGGCGGTGCCGGTGGGGAACGGCAGCGCCTCGATGTTGATGAGCTGGCGCTTGATGGGGATGGCCGCGAAGACACCCAGCGCGGAGATGACCGCGAACCACACCACCAGCCAGCCCGCGGGCGGCAGCGTGCCGGTGAGCATCAGCAGCGCGGGCACCGCGGCCATGTTGCCGCCGCCCGTCATGTACCCGGCCGCCGAGGCCACCGAGCCCATGGCGTTGTTCTCCAGGTCCGTGAAGTCGTTCTTCAGCACGCGCAGCGAGCGCAGCGTGCTGAACACGGCGAAGGCCAGGATGCAGGCGGTGATGGTGACGCCCAGGCTCCAACCCGTCTTGAGGATGACGTACAGGTTGGACAGACACATCACCGCGCCAATCAACATGCCCGCGATGACGGCGCGCACGGTGAGCTGCCGCGAGCCGCCCTGGTAGACGTGTTTGAGCCAGTACAGCTCCGGGTCCTTCTCCGCGGACGCCCCGGGCTCGTCGGCGTTGGCGTCGGTGGGCTGGAGGCGGAGCCCCGTGGGGCTCGGTGTCTGTTGGGACGGGGACTGGCTCATTGGGGGCGAAAAGATAGTGCACGGCCCCCGCTGTCACGAAGCACGGACTCCAGCAGGCAAGCAAAAGGGGCGGGGTACTCCTGCCCCGCCCCTTCGCTCGTCGCCGCAGGGCGTCACGCCCTGGGGTCAGCCGTGGTCGTGCCCGCCCGGCCCGTGGACGTGGCCGTGGGAGAGCTCCTCGTTGGAGGCCTGGCGGACCTCCTTCACGGTGACGTCGAAGTGCAGCGTCTTGCCGGCGAGCGGGTGGTTCAGGTCGATGACCACGTCGTCGCCCCGGACCTCGGAGATGCGCAGGGGGATGTCACCCTGGTCCGTCTGCGCCATCAGCGTCTGGCCGGGCTGGGGCACGAAGCCCGCGGGGAGCATGGCGCGAGGCACCACGCGCACGCCCTCGGGATCATGCTCGCCGTAGCCCTGTGCGGGCTGCACCACCACCTGCTTGCTGTCGCCGGTGGACAGGCCCTCCAGCGCGCCCTCCAGGCCGGGGACGATTTGACGGTGCCCGTGCAGATAGGCGAGCGGCTGGCCGGGCTCGCTCTGGTCGATGACCTGTCCATCACCGAGGTGCAGCCGGTACTCGAGCGAGACGATTGAATCCTTGGCGACCCTCATGCGGGCTCCTTGGGTGCGACGGTGGGACGACTCCGCGGAGAAGGATGGGGATGGGTTCATCCCGATGTCAGGAGGTGGAAGGCCCCGCTGCCCGCTCCACGTCCGTGCGAGCGGGCGGCTCTCCGCGCGCCACGTACACGGCGGCGGCCAGGTCCCCGGTGACGTTGAGCGTGGTGCGGCACATGTCCAGGAAGCGGTCCACGCCCAGCACCAGGCCCAGCCCCTCCACCGGAATCTTGAACATGGTGAGGATCATCGCGATGACGGGGATGGAGCCTGCGGGCACGCCCGCCGTCCCGATTCCCGCCAGGATGCAGATGAACATGATGAGCGCCTGCTGCGACAAATCCAGCGGCACCTCATAGACCTGCGCGAGGAAGAGCACGGTGACGCCCTCGAACAGCGCGGTGCCGTTCTGGTTCATCGCCGAGCCGGCCGTCAGCACGAAGCGCGACACGTTGGGGGGCAGCTTGAGGTTCTCCTCGGCGACCTTGAGCGCGGTGGGCAGCGTGGCGCTGGAGGAGGACGTGGAGAACGCGGTGACGATGGCCAGCCGGCAGTCGCGGAAGAACTCGATGGGATTGCGCCCTCCCAGGAAGCGCACCGACAGCGAGTACACGATGAACATGTGGACCGACAGCGCCAGCAGCACCGTGCCCACGTAGGCCGCCAGCTGCTGGAGGATGCCCAGCCCCAGCCTGGCCGTCATGGCGAACAGCAGCGCGCCGACGCCGTAGGGGGCAAGCCGCAGCACGCCGTCGATGAGCTTCATCATCACGTCGTAGAGGCCCTGGAGGGTCTCCTTCAGGCGCTGCACGCCCTCGGTGGGCGTGAGGGCCACGCCCAGGCCGAAGATGAGCGAGAAGACGATGAGGCCGATCATGTCCCCGTCCGCCGCGGCCTTGAGCGGGTTGGTGGGCACCATGGACATGAGCACGGCGCCGAAGGACGTCTCGGACGGAGGGGGCGCGGCCTTCACCTGGGTGCCGCCCCGGGCGAGCGCGCGGGCCTCCTCGCTCAGGCCGTGGCCGGGCTGGATGACGTTGACGAGCACCAGGCCGATGAGCACGGAGATGGCGGAGAACACCACGGTGTAGCCCAGCGTGCGCGCGCCCAGCCGGCCCACCTGCCGCAGGTCCAGCTCCGCCACGCCCATGACGAGGGCCGCGAACAGCAGCGGCACCACGAGCATGAGGAGCAGGCGGATGAAGATCTGCCCCACGGGGGAGGCCACGTTGTTGACGGCCCAGTCCAGCCAGGGTGCACCGCCCGCGAGGGCATTCGCGCCGAGCCCCGCCACCGTGCCGGTGACGATGCCGATGAGCATCTTGTGGTGAGCCTTCATCGCGCAATCTCCGCGTCCTCCCGGCGGGAGGGCAATGGGGCGCGCAGCCTACTGGCAAAGGAAGGTGGCGCCCACCCTCCGCATGAGACAAAGCTGCGCCTCGCCGTGGAAACCCTCGTCCAGCTCACCGAAGCCGCCGTGCCCCCCGCCCTCTTCCGCCGGCTGCTGCGGCGCCTGGGAGTCCTCGGCCGCGAGCGGCTGAAGGACACGTACCAGACGACGTTCTGGTACGACTTCGGCCCGCCGACGAACGTCGTGGAGGACATCGTCACCGCGCTGCGTCCGGCCATCGCCGGCCGGCGGCGCATCGCGGGCGTGGAGTGGTGGCTGTCGCGCATGTACCCGACGGACGTGCGCGTGGACTTCCATCAGGACCGGGACGAGAAGCTGGCGCTGCGCACGGGGAAGCTGGTGCACCCGCGCATCGGCTCGGTGCTCTTCCTCAACCGCGTGCGCGGCGGCGCGCTGGTGGTGACGCGCGAGAAGCCGGACGAGTCCAACCCGTCCCTCGCGCCGTCGCGGCTGGACACCGCGGACCTGGTGACGCCCAGGCCCAACCGGCTGGTGGTGTTCGACGGCTCGCTCACGCACGGCGTGCTGGACGCGCGGAACCAGGTGCCGGACGGGAAGCTGCCGGGGCGCTCGCGGCTGCGGCGCACGCTGGTGATGAACTGGTGGGGACACCGTCCCACCGACGTGCCCCGCTGGTCGGAGACGAAGCTCTACCGGGCACTCGGGGGCTGACGGCGCGTGAGCAGAGGACGCGCCGACCTCGGCGATTCGAGACGCGACGCTGCCGGACGCTGCGGCGCGTGATGCGGAGGACGCGCCGCTCCTCGCGGCATGCCCCGAGGGCTCGAGGCGCGACGCGACCGGGTGATGAGTCGCGTGATGAACATGGGCCGCGCCAGGCCCCGAGGATTCGAGTCGCGGCGCTACCTGCCGCTCGGGGGCTGAGGGTACGCGGCGACCGTCTCACGCAGGCGGTGGGTGACGCGCTCGGCCCACTCGGGCTCGATTTCGAGGCACGCCGTCTGTCGACCCAGGCGCAGCGCGGCGGCGGGCAGCGAGCCACTGCCAGCGAACGGGTCCAACACGGTGTCACCGGGTCGGCTGTACGTGCGCACCAGCGGCTCGACCACGGAGAACGGCTTGTGGTGGGGATGACTGCCCCAGCGCGCGGCGTCGCCGTCATCGTCATAGCCGCCGACGACGGCCCAGACGGTGGGCAGGTCCCCGGGCGCGAGCACCGGCTCGGGCGTCCGGGCGATGACGAGCGCGACCTCGTAGACGCGCAGGGTCTGCTCGTTCGCGTTCTTGTCCGTGGTGCGCTTGCCCCAGGTGAACTCGCCGCGCAGGTGGGGATAGCCCAGCGCGCGCGCGGCGGTGAGGATGGGCTCCTTGCCGAGCAGGTTCGTCCAGATGACCAGCGGCGCGTCGGGCGTCAGGTGTGCCAGGGCGCGCGTGAGCCAGGCCTCGGAGAACGCCCGGTAGTCGCGCACCGTCTCGAAGCGGACGATGGGGTTCTGGTCGATCTTCTTGTGCGCGCGCGGGTCCCTCAGGTCCCCGCCCTTGCGACGCCGCGTGAGCAGACAGTACGGCGGGTCGGTGAGCAGCAGCGAGGCGCGGCGCTCGCCCAGGGCTTCGCGATAGCCCGAGGGCTCGCGGGAGTCGGCGCGGATGCAGCGCGGGGCATCGGAAGGAGGCGGAGGGGTCATCGTCCGGGGCGGCACCCTACACGGTGGGCCACGAGGCTCAAGACCCCTCGCGCCGTCACTTCACCACCAGTCGATCCACCGTCAACGTCCGGCCCCGTACATCCCAGAGCTTGAGCGTGTAGCGCCCGGGTGTCAGGGCGGCCTCGTCCGCCAGGAGGACGACCACATCCTGCTCCTCCTCCGCGCGCAGCGGCGTTGATTGCCAGGGAGGCTTCAGCTCCAGCACCTGCCCGGAGTCCCGGATGAGCGAGCCGCCACTCGCCACCCAACCCAGGCCCTCCGACTCAGCGGAGATGCCCAGCACCAGGGCGCTCCAATGTGAATGGAGGGCCACATGGCGAATCGCCTTGGCGTACAGGTCAGGCCCCTGTGGGGAGGCGGACTCGAGCACCTGGACGTAGAGCGACCTCGAGGACCGCCCCAGCATCGCGACCAATTCCTCCAACGAGCTCGAGGCGCGCCCCGTGGACTGGAGTCGCTCGAGTTCGGAGCGAGCCTGCGCCAGCCGTGCCCTGAGCTCCTCGACCTCCCGCCGATAGGACTCCGCGGTGCGGACGCGACGGAAGACCTCGACCTGCGGTTCACCGCGCATCGGGTCCACCACCAACCAGACCACCAGCTGCTCCGGAGCCGCCCCATCGAGGAAGCGGACCTCGAGGCGCAGCCGCTCCCCCTGGCGGAACGTGGTCGACGGCACGAGCACCAGGTGGTCATCCGCCAGGCCCACGCGATGGAAACGCTCACGCCCCTCCAGCAGGACCTCTTCGGTCCGGATGCGGGCGTCGAAGAAGAGGGTCGTGGCGCGCCCTGGGGAGATGCGGATGTCGAGGGACGGCGCGGCCACTTCGCCGCCCACCTCGAGCCGACGCACAGGGGGCAGACTCGAGGAAGGGGTGGGCCCAGGGCGCTCCGCACCCGAGCTCAGCAGAACGCCCCAGGTGAGCGCGAGGACCGGGAACACGGCGAGCAAGTCACGGCCTTCCGAAGTAGTCGGTAGAGGTGAGCCCCACGATCGTGCTGATCATCTTCTGCTCAGGTGTGCTGTTGACACTGTCGTAGGTCATGCCCACCTGCACGCGCTCGCCGAGATTGGCCACCGACACCTGGAGACAGACCGCCATGCGCTTGCCATTGGGAGTCTCCGCTTCGGACACCCAGATGTAGTACCTCTTCTGTCCGTGAAAGAGCCTCCCGTGGAACTTCGTCCCGCGCGGGAACGCTTCGACGAGGGCTGGATCCGGCAGGTTGCGGTAGAGGTAGATGGAGATGGGACCTTCGGGAGGAAGCGGAATCACCGACACATACCGCTCGCCGGGGGCCTGCAGTGAGAAGTCCGTCCGCGACAGCTGCGAGCTCGGGGAGTAGCCCAGCGCATTCAGACGCTCGATGGAACCCGCCGGGCACTCCCCCTCGGGCGACGTCAGGCGTGTCTGGGGTGAGCCGCCCGCGCAGGCTCCGGCCAGGCACGCCACCGCCGCCGTCTTCCCCAAGGTGCCGCTCACCGAGCCACGCTTCCGCGAAGGGGGCGACTCAGGAGTTGGCGCGTCCGAGGGAGCGGGAATCGCGGAAGCCCACCGGGTGGGAGCCTCCGCGGGCTCGGCGGACGGTGAAGAGGGACGGGCTGTGTCGGGGGGCGTGAGGGGACGACTCGTCACGACAGGACTTCCTTTCTCTGCAGGAGGTGGGAGGGGGACGACCGCCTGCGTGGAGCTCGAAGCGGGCGACTCGCGACGCGAGACACCCAGGGCCACCGCGCCCAGGACGAACAGCACCAGCACGCCCACCGCGACACCGCGCGTCCAGGAAGGCTCGCGGGACGGCGACGTGGGAGCGGGCGGCGGCGGAGAGGACGGGAGCGCGTCCGCCGGCGCGGCGACGGCCTCCGGTGCGAGGGGATGCGAAGGTGTGTTCTCGGCGTCGGAGTCCTGCTCCGCGTCCGACGCGGAGGGCTCGGGCATGCGCACGAGCTCCGGCACCATGCGCACCCGGGGCGTGTTCGAGTCCACGTCACGCGGGGACTCGGGCTCGGGAGGCAGGTCCAGCGACAGCCTCCAGGCGGGCTGACGCTTCTCCTTGGCGACCTCCCACAGGGCCTGCAGCAGCGCCTCGGTGTTCGGGTAGCGGTCCTCGGGGCGCTTGGCGAGCAGCCGCAGCGCGAGGTCTCCCAGCGCGGGAGGCACCTTGGGGTTGACCAGGTGGGGCGCGCGCGGCGTCACCGTCTCGATGGCGGGCAGCAGCCTGTCGTAGGGCAGCCTGGGGTCGAAGGCGTACCCGTCCGTGAGCGCTTCGTAGAGCAGCGCGCCCAGCGCGTAGAGGTCTCCGGGGATGCCCGCGTCGAAGCGCGCGCCCTGCTCCCAGAGGCCCTCGCGCAGGAAGGCCACGCACTCGGGGGGCAGCAGGTGCGGAGAGGCTGGAGCCACGCCCACCGTCAGCGTCGTCGCGCCCGGCATGCGCACGGTGCCCAGGTCGATGAGGAACGGGCGCTCGTCATCGCGGCGGATGAGGAGGTTGTCGCCCTTCAGGTCGCGGTGGTGCAGGCCTCGGCGGTGGAGGTCGGAGACGGCGCGCACCACCTCGGTGAAGACGGACAGCAGGTGCGCCGCGGAGGGCTTCACGCGCCAGCGCCACTCGTGGAAGGTCTCTCCGTCGATGAAGTCGGTGACGAAGAACAGGTAGCCCTCGGGGGGCTCCGGCCAGCGGTCCACGGCGTGGAGGCGCGGGAGGTTCGGGTGCGGCGCGCAGGCGAGCAGCGCGGCCACCTCGTGCGACAGCCGACCGTTGACGTCCTCCTCCTCGGAGACCTGGGGACCGGCGGGACGCAGCGCCATCTTCATCGTGAAGAAGCGCCCTCCCCGCTCGACCTTGAAGACGCGGCCGAAACCTCCCGCGCCCAGCGACGCCACCACGCGCCACGGGCCCACTTCGCTGCCGGGAACGAGCTGGTCCGGATGGAACGGCGCCGACATCACGGCGGAGAGCCCTCTTGTCGCGAGACCATGCCTTCCCGGCAAAGCACGAGCGCATCCGCGCGGAGGCATGGGACGGCCTCAATGCCAATGCGGGCACGTGAGTCTGGCGCGAGGGGCGCTGTGACCACCCAGGAAACGGGGCCGTACAAGGGTAACCTCCAGGGTTGACCCTAGCCTCGATTCAAGGCCTGTCACGAATTTTCCCCACCCGCCAGGTGGGCAACATCGGGTCCGGGAGACCCAACGTCCCCCGTAGTCTCGTGGAGCGGGAGGCCCCGACCGAGCACGGCGCCCCGGGGGGCCCGTGGCGAGGAGGCGTCCGGCTCGCGACCCACCGCCTCAGGCGCCGGTGAGGGACGGCGCGCGGGCTGGCGGACTCGCCGCTCGAGGCACGCTCGGCGCGTCAGTCGACAGACGCGTTGCCGCACGAGGCACGCATGGCGCCCTCAGGCGATGGGCGCTTCGTCGCGAGAGGCGCCTGGAGGATTCGCCGCTCGAAGCCTGCTCGGCACGTCAGTCGATGGGTTCTTCATCGCTCGCGGCGGTCGAAGGACTCGCGGCTCGGAGCCTGCTCGGCACCTCAGGCGACGTGCTCGTCGCAGCTCGAAGCCTGCTCGGCACGTCAGTCGATGGGCTCTTCATCGCTCGCGGCGATGTCGAGCGCGGCTTCTGCCCAGCGTCCACGCAACCTCGCCTCGGCGGCGAGCGCTTCATCCCAGGACGGGCCATCCGGCAGCAGCCGTGTCGAATGCGCAAGCACGAGTCGCTCCAGCGCCCGCTCTTCACACAGCGCGCGCAGTCCCTCCGGGTCCAGCCCGCTCGCGGACAGGAACGCATCGCGCTTGCGCACGGGGACACGGCGCTCGCGCCACCACGCCTCCTGCTCACGCGCCACCTCGTCCTCGGTGACGGACAACCCCATCGTCCTCGCCCAGCCCGCGAGCAACGCGCGACGCAGGCCCGCTTCGGCCAGCTCGCGCGCGTCGGGCGCCTGGCTCAACACCTCGAGCACGTGCCCCGAAGGAACCCGCGCATCAGGCACGCGGGTCACGTCCTCCACGAGTCGCCGCCGCCGTACCAGCGAGGAGGGAACCCGACGCGCCCCTCGGCTCGACGGCGCCCCCGAAGCCACCCACTCCTGTGCCGTGCGGATGCAGGCCACCGCGTCGGCGCGCTTCAGGTCCTCCACGCCACGGGAGAACCACTGCGCCCACCCGCGTCGCGTGTCCTCGGGCCAGCGCACACGCTCGCTCATCCGAGCCCAGGTGCGCTCCTGGTAGAACATCTCCGCCGCGACCGACACCAGCTCGCGGGCCCGGGGCGCGCTCAGCACACCGGCCTCACGCGCGAGCTCCGCCACGTGCCGGACGTTGACGAGCGGCACCGTGAGGGGACGCCAGCCGTTCTCGGCATCCGCATGCAGCAGCGCCACCTCCGCGTCGTCCGCCACGACCCCATCGCGGTACCAGCCGAAGATGCGCCCCACGCCCACCATGCCGTGCGCAGCCAGCTCCACCGCGCGCAGCGCTCCCATGCTGGAGCCGCCGAAGACCGCCACGCCCGCCTCCAACGCGGCCAGCAGTTCGTGGTGCCACACCGAGGGCTGTGCCTCGAAGACACCGTCCACCAACGCGATGGCCCGGGGCCTCGCCCCCAGCGCTCGCCACACGTCGCCCTGCCGCGCCGGAGGCAGCACCACGCACGGTCCCAGCCGCTTTGCCTCTTCGGCCGGCAGCGACGGGCCCAGGAAGACCACCACGTCCTCGGCTCGCCGCTTCACAGGAGCTCCGAGACGCGCATGCCGGGCACCACCACCCGCCGCACATGAAGGCCCGACACCGGCGCATCCAGCTCCACCGAGGCCACCTGCGTGAATCCCGCCCGCTTCAGCCGCGCCAGCACCCGTCGCACCTGGACCTCCGCGTCCTCTTCCGCCACCGCGCCCAGGTCCGGAAGCTCCGTCACCCGCCGCCGCGCCTTCACCCCCGCGCACGCCTCCGCGAACCCCCGCGCCGCCTCCCGGTCCGTCGAGCCCACGTCCTCCCTGGCCCCATGGATGTCCGTCAGCCGCGACTGCGCCGCCTCGAGCAGCGCCTTCAAGAGCGCCACGTCCCGCTCCAGCGCGCACGCATAGCCCGCCGTGAGCGGCACCGGCCCCTCCTCCAGGTCCACCAACACCGCCGCGCCCACGGGCAGCCCCACCGCCCCCGCGGTCCGCGCGGACGGCGTCGCATCGAAGAGGTACACCCCGAAGCCACGCTCCCGCAGACGCTCCGCCAACGCGGCCGTCCTCGGCGCCGAGCGCGCCAGCTCCGCGCCACGCAGCAGCCGCCCCCGCACCGCCTCCTCCGTCCACCCCTCGGGGAACACCCGCGCCAGCTGGTCCCGCTCCGTGGCCTCCAGCAACGCATGCAGCAGCGCCCGCGCCGGCTCCGGATGCGCGCCCGAGCCATTGCTGGTCCACGCCACCGACACCGGCCCCAGCGACACGCCCCCCGGAGGCGTCACGTGCACCCCCTGCGCGGGCACCCAGACGCTCCGCCCCGAACCCAATTCCGTGGCCTCGCGCCACGCACACCGGACACCCTCACCCCACAACCTCGGCTCCACCAGCGCGCCCGCCGAGCCCAGGGCCTGCGCCCCCCACAACGTCCCCAGCCGTCCCTCCAGCTCCGCGAAGGAGCCCCAGGCGAGCCGCCCCGGCGCCACCGTCTCCGCCGCCCACAGCTCCGCCGTCTCGAACAGCGCGCCCCAGGCCGCCTCGTCCGCCGTGAGCCCCTTGCCGTTGCACACCTGGAGCACATGGCCCCCTGGACGCACCGCGCAGGCCACCTCCACGCCCGTGCGGTCCAACCCGGTGACCCGCGCCACCCGCGTCACGCCCATGGCCCGGGCCAGCCCGGACGAACTCACTCGCTCGCTCGACACGCCCGGGCGGATAGCACTCCTCAACAGTTCTTAACACCCCGGCGACATCAACCATGCGATGCAGGACGCGGCCCTCCCTGGGACTCGGGAAGGACACAGTCGCCCCGTCCTGGGGCGAACGCGGCGGGAGCTGGCGAGCAATCGCCACCCAGACCCGCACCGAAGACGTGGTACCGGTGGACCGTCGCGGCCACCAGAAAGGGAGCTGCCGGAATGCTCGCCATCGGAGACCTCGCGCCTGACTTCGTCGCCATCGACTGTCATGGCGTGCCCCTGAGCCTGTCCGCGCTGCGAGGACGCCGCGTCGTCCTCTTCTTCTTCCCCAAGGCCTTCACGCTCGGCTGCACCATCGAGAACCGGGCGTTCCGCGACAACCACCTGCACTTGCAGGAGCTGGGCGCCGAGCTGGTCGGCGTCTCCGTGGACACCCAGGCCACCCAGTGCGCGTTCGCCGAGAAGGAGGACATCCACTTCTCGCTGCTCGGAGACCCGGACCGCGTCATCAGCCGCGCCTACGACGTCCTCTGGCCCGTGCTCCGCGTCGACCGCCGCGTCACCTTCATCATCGGCCCGGAAGGCCGCATCGAGGACATCATCCGTCACGAGGTGCGCGTGTACCGCCATCTGGACGACGTGCTCGCCTACCTCGAGTCCCACCCCATGACGGCCGCGTACGACTCGGCCGCCTGAGTCACTCCCAGGCGCAGTGGTACTCGCAGTGGGCCGCGCCCCGCGCCCGGCACATCGGATGCGTGACGCGCGGCGACAGCCCGCCCGACAGCTCGATGGCCCGCTCGTGCCAGCCGATGATGGTGAGACAGTCCGCCTCCGTGACGTTCTCCGCGCTGAAGGTGCGCAGGATGGCGGAGCGAGGCCCCGTGGACTCGTACGTGCGCGAGCCCACCGCGTAATAGAAGCGGTAGATGCGCGGCGCCTGGCTCAACAGGAAGTGCGGCTCTCCGCGCCGGATGAACGCGCTCTGCTCCCCGTGCAGCGCCTCGTCCGCGGACGAGCGGCCCATGTCGATGAAGGCCCGTCCCTCGTCCTCCGGCGACAGCACCTCCGCGATGGCCGAGTCCAACCGCAGGTTCAGCTCCAGCGGATACCAGGCCACCGGGAGGATGGCCTGGCGCAACACGGCCTGGTCCACCGGGGGCAGCCGCCCCAGGACCTCGTCCACCCGAACCTGCCCGCCCACCCGGCGCAGCATGTTCAGGCGCGCGATGAGTACGCCCCCCTTGATGCGAGAGCCCGAGCCTTCCAGAACCATGAGAAGTCCGTGGGTTGCACCAACCTCACGCATTGTGACAGCCGGGTGGCGGAGGCGGCAACCATCCCCTGCCCGGCCGTCCCTCAACACGCTGTTATTTCTAGGGAAACATGATTTCAGATTCACCGCGGCCGTGAAAAATAACCTGGGGGGGTGCTGGGGGTTGAGGCAGTCGTGAGCATCAGGGAGACAGGCGGCCAGGTGGTGGCGATGCCGTCTCGCCGGCTGGCCCTGGAGGGGGCACCGGACGAGGTGCTGTGCCGCGCCTTCCTGGACGGGGAGACGGCGGCGTTCGAGGTGCTGGTGCTGCGGCACCGGGCGCTCATCTTCTCGCTGGTGCGCCGCTACACGACGCGGCCCGAGGACGCCGCGGACCTGACGCAGGGCGCGTTCCTGCGCGCGCTGGAGGCCTCGCGGCGGGTGTTCTCGCGCTTCACGCCGACGGGGCCAGCGCCGTTCCGGGCGTGGCTGGTGCGAATCGCGCTCAACCTGGCGAAGAACCACGCGCGCCAGGGGCAGCGGTGGCGGCCGGTGCTGGTGGAGGCCCCCCGCGAGGACGTGGCCGAGGCGCCCGGGGAATCCGCGCAGGACGGGTTGGAGCGGGCCGAGCGGGCGCGGAAGGTTCGCGAGGAGGTCCTCACCCTGCCCCGTCGTCAGCGCGAGGTGCTGACGCTGCGCGTGGACGCGGGCCTGGCCTTCAAGGATATCGCGCAGACGCTCGGCATCACCGAGAACAATGCGAAGGTTCAGTTCCACCATGCGGTGAAGCGCCTGAAGGCGCGGGTGGGTGAGCCGGAGGAGAAGCACTGATGGCCGCATGCCCGGACATGGAAGCCCGACTGGACCTGCACGCCGCGGGGGCCCTGGAGCCCGAGGAGTCGGTGCCGCTGTTGCGGCACGTGGAGGCGTGCGCGGGGTGCCGCGCGGCGCTCGCGCAGTCGATGGAGGTGCTGTCGCTGGTGGCGCTGCCCGCGCCGACGGCCGCGGAGAAGGCCGCGCAGGACACCGTCCCCCAGCGCGCGCTGGAGACGTGGAGGCGCGAGCGCATGAGCCAGACGCTGCGACGGCGCACGGTGGGCTCGCTGCTGGCCGCGGCGGCGGTGGTCGCGGCGATGGTGCTGATGCCGGGCCTGCCGCGTCCGTGGACGACGCAGGGGGCCTCCCCCACCGAGTCCGCCGATGTCCGCGCCGAGGAGCGCGCGGTGGAGGCGCAGACGCTCGCGGACTTCGAGGCCTGGGCGGGGCTGGAGCCGCTGGAGGGCGGGGCGACGTGGGAAGACGAGGAGTCCTTCGAGGACCTCGAGAGCTGGGACGACGACCTGCTGGGAGAGACGTTGTGAAGACGATGACGCGCACGTCGTGGGTGATGCTGTCCGTGGTGCTCGTGCCCTGGCTGGCGCTGGCGAAGCCCGGTGACAAGGGCGAGGAGCGCTCCGCGCGCGTGACCGAGCGGATGGAGCGCCTGGAGAAGCGGCTGCGGCTGCGGCAGGTGCTGGCGCTGTCGGAGGCGCTGGAGCTGGACAACCAGCAGGCGCTGAAGATGGAGCAGACGCTGCGCCAGTTCGACGAGAAGCGCAGGCCCCTGCGCGAGCAGGTGCGGGAGGCCGCGCGCACGCTGCACCAGGCGGCCCGGGGTGACAGCGCGGCGCTGGCGCAGGTGGACGCGGCCGCGCAGCGCGCCTTCGAGGCCCGTGAGCGCATCACCGTGCTGGACCGGGAGATGTACCAGGCGCTGGCAAAGGAGCTGCCCGCGGACAAGCGGGCGAAGCTGGCGCTCACCCTGGCCAGGGACGGTGGCCGGATGAAGCGGCCCTGGAGGGGCGAGGGGCCGGGCGACGCGGGCGCGGACGACTGAGCGCGGGTGCGCCCCGGGTCCGGGACAAACAGGCATCCAACCCGGAGTGCGGCGCGGGGGCATGACTACCGTCAGGGAGCCGACGGCGCGTGTCGCGCCGTCACCGAGGAGGCTTCCATGCGTCCGCTGATTCGACTCGCGCCCCTGTTGATGGCGTGTGCCCTCACGGCCTGCGCCGGCATCGACGTGAGCACGAACTACGACCCGAGCGCCGTCCAGCAGCTCGACGGCTACAAGACCTACGCGTGGCTGCCGCAGCCCCAGGGCAGCGACAAGCGCGTGTACAACCCCATCGTCGGCGGCGAGGTGGAGCGGGCGGCGGACGCCTATCTCCAGTCGCACGGCTACCAGAAGGTGGAGGCCAATCCGGACTTCCTCCTCGGCTGGCACGGGGCCATCGACAACAAGCTGGAGGCGGACACCGTCAACGCGTACTACGGCTATCCGTACGACCCGATGTGGGATCCGTTCTATGGGGGCGGCCCGGTGGCCATGTCGGCGCCGGAGACGGTGGTGCGCGAGTACGAGCAGGGGACGCTGATCATCGACGTGGTCGACGCCCAGTCGAAGAAGCTGGTGTGGCGCGGCCAGGCCCAGTCGGAGATCGACGACAGCGCCAAGGCGGAGAAGCAGCAGTCGCGCATCAACAAGTCGGTGGAGGAGATCCTCGAGCGCTTCCCACCCCGGGGTGGGAAGTAGCCAGGTGCGCGTGTCCGGCGCCGGGGCGTCGGACGCCGGACACGCCCGCTGTCCTGGAGGTCCGGTCGTGACGTGGCGGGGACGTGAGCAGCTTGAGCCGGCTCCATGTCCCCTCCGCGCCGACTCGTTGGATGCGTCCTGCTGCTCCTCTGGGTGAGCGGCTGCTCCGTCGCGGCGCCCCGCTCGGAGCTGGTGCGGCGGGTGGGACGTTCGGACCTGTCCGTCGAGGCGCTGCGCGTCCGCGTGCGGGACATGGCCCGGCGCTTCTCGGGGTTGTTGGAGGCCTCCGCGGATGAAATCGCGGCGGAGTCCGGCTCCGAGGAGGTGCGCGCGGCGATGACGCGGTTCAAGATCAACGCGGTGCCCGCGATGCAGGCGGCCCTGCTCCAGCCGGACCCCGTGGCGGCGCTGGTGGATGCGTGGGCGCTGCTCGCGCAGCTCGAGCTCGCCCTGCCCCCGCGGGCGACGGGCGCGGGCGCGTCACCGGAGCTCGTGGCCCGGGCGGAGCGGATGTTGCGCCAGCAGGAGGCGGAGGTGGAGGCGCTCTGGAAGGACGTCTGCGGACGTCAGGACGTGGAGGGCGCGCGGGCGCGGGTCCATGAGTGGGCCGCGGAGCACCCGCTGGTGGGCCCGCTCGTCACGCGGGTGTCCACGGTGTCGTTGCTCGCGGAGGTGACGTCGATGTCCGGCATGGGGGCCCTGGGAACGGCCGGAGTGCTGGTGGAGGATGTCCGGGACCTGACGGCGCGCGTGGACCTGTATGCGGCGTCACTGCCGCGACAGGCGCGCTGGCAGGCGGAGTCGATGGCGCAGGATGCGTTGAAGGCGGTGCCCACGCGCGAGGTGCTGGCGGACCTGGGGCGCGCCGTGGACACGCTGGAGCAGTTCGGAGCGCTGGCGGCGGGGACGTCCGCGCTGGTGGCGCGGGAGCGGAGCGCGATGCTGTCCGCGCTCACCTCGGAGCGCGAGGCGCTGCAGCGCTTCGTCGAGCAGGAGCGACGGGCCTTGATGGTGGAGGTGGCGGGCGAGCGACAGGCCGTGCTCTCCGCGCTCCACACGGAGCGGGTGGAGACCCTTCAGCAGGGCGAGCACATCGGGCTCGGGATGGTGGACCTGACCTTCCAGCGCGCGACGCTGCTGGTCGACCGGGTGTTCCTGTGGCTGCTCGGGATGACGCTCGTGGGCGTGCTGGGGGGGCTGGGCCTCGCGGTGCTGCTGCTGCGCGCGTGGAGGCGCAAGGCGGGTTGAGTCGCGCGACCTCCCGCCGGGCGCGGAAGCCACGCCCCCGTCCGCTCTCGCCCCCCATCCGCCGCTTGCGGCCACCTGCTGAGCGCGGAGCCACGCGGCCTCGTTCGAACAAACCCTCACGAGGCCACGCGGACCGCCACCAGCTCCACTCAGGGACTCGCGTCGGCGGGAGGCTGCTCGGGCAGGGTGACGCTCCTCCACGCGCCCTTCACGCTCTCGGGGATGATGAGGGGCCGCTCGCAACGGGCGCGGTCCCACTTCCCCAGGTCCGCGCACGCGTCGTACGTGGACTGGAAGAAGTCGAGCAGGAAGGCCCTCGGGTCCTTCGCGCGCCGCACGGCCTCGTACGGCAGCAGGAACTCCTTCAGGTTCGCGTCGTACCCCGCCCCCGAGGGCTTCACGCTCGCTTCAGCGAACCCCTTCGGCTCGGGCGCCGCGTAGCAATAGAACGCCGCGCCACCGAGCGCCTCGGTGCCGGGCCAGAAGCCCACGCTGCACACCTCCTCGCAATACGCCTCCGCCGTCACCGCGTCCGCGCCCGGCCGCGCCGGAGCGGGCCGCCCGCCGAAGCGCGTCACCGCCAGGTCGAAGCTCCCCCAGAAGAACTGCACCGGGCTGCACTTGCCCGTGAAGCCCGCGCGGAACGCCTTCATCGCGATGTGGGCCTGCAACAACGCCCGCCACCAGTTGCGCACGTGCCCGGGCACATACGTCGCGTGGTGCGTGTCCTGGCTGAAGGGCGTCGTGTCATCGGGAATCTCCACCGGCTGCTCCCAGATGCGCACCTCCACGCCCAGCTCGCGCAGCGTCGACATCACGTCCCGATAGAACTCCGCCACCGAGCGCGCCGTCAGCTCCATGACGCGCACGTCTCCACGGCTCGTCAGGAAGCGCAGCTCGCTGGCCAGGAAGTCGAAGTCCACCTCGAAGCTCCCATTCCCATAGGGAATCAGCCCCGTGGTGAGCCCGCGAGACGTCACGCGGAACGACACGTTCCACCAGTGGTTCTCCGGCGGCGTCAGCGCCAACCGCACCTTGCCGAGCACCTGGGTGTAACGGTGCAGCGTGGCATAGGTGTCCTTCCACTCCGCGAAGGGCAGCGCGGGCCACGCCTCCTCCCGCGTCCCGAATCCGGATGTCGACAGGGCCATGCGGCTCCCTCCTCAAGGGCCACGTCCACCTGGGACGGTGACCCCAGGGGCACGCCCGCGCCACACGAGCCCCCAGGCCCGCATGCCGTGAGGGCGGAGGAAGGAGCGCCGGCCCACGAGGACACCCAGTCCCTCACGAACGACGCATCACCCGCCCGGGCGGCTGTCCCCACCCGGGCCGGCGAACAAGGCCCCGCTCAGGGCTGGGCGAGCGCGGCGTCGACGGCCTTGCGCAGCTCGTCGCTCTCCGGCGTCACCTTGCTCGGGAAGCCCGCGCGCACCTGGCCGTCCTTACCCACCACGTACTTGTGGAAGTTCCACTTCGGCGCGTCGTGGTCCTTCGACAGGAAGGCGTAGACAGGCGACTGGCCCTCGCCCTTCGTCTTCACCTTCTCGAACATGGGGAACGTCACCTTGAAGCGCAGCTCACAGAACTTCGCGATCTGCTCCGAGCTGCCCGGCTCCTGTCCACCGAAGTCGTTGGACGGGAAGCCCAGCACCACGACGCCCTTGTCCTTGTAGTCCTGGTAGAGCTTCTCCAGGCCCGCGTACTGCGGCGTGTAACCACACTCGGACGCGGTGTTCACGATGACCAGGACCTTGCCCTGGTAGTCGGAGAGGTTCGCGGGCTTGCCATCGAGGCGGTTGGCGGACAACGCGTGTAGGGACATGGGCTTCTTCTCGCTGGAGGGCTGGGACTTCGCGGGAGTGGACGGCTTCGTCGCCACATCACCGGCCAGGGCCGGGGTGACGGCGAGCGCCGAGGCGACGCACAGGACATGAAGGGTTCGCATGCGGCCGGAAGGATGCCGAAGCCCCGGCCCCGTTTCACGCCCTTCTGTCCTGTCCGTGACAATCACCGCCGCCCCCCCGACGCGCCACGTCGCGATGACGGGGCCTCCTCGCCCGTGAAGAGCGAGCGCAGCACCCGGCCCGTCGCCGTCTTCAGCTTCGCCACCTCGCGAGGCGTGCCCGCCGCGACGATGTGGCCACCCTCCTCGCCGCCCTCGGGCCCCAGCTCCACCAGGTGGTCCGCCGCGCCGATGACCGACGGGTGGTGCTCGATGACCACCAGCGTGTCGCCGCGGTCCACCAGCCGGCCCATGAAGGTGATGAGCTTCTCCACGTCGCCCACGTGCAGGCCCGTGGTGGGCTCGTCCAGCACGTAGAGCGTGGGCTCGTGCCGCGAGGACGCCGTCAGCTCGGCCGCCAGCTTCAACCGCTGCGCCTCACCGCCGGACAGCGTGTTGGAGCCCTGGCCCAGTTGGAGGTAGCCCACGCCCAGGTCCGCGAGGCACTGCAGCGGCGCCGCCACCTTGGGCAGGTTCTGGAAGACGTCCTTCGCCTCGTCCGCGGACAGCCGCAGCACGTCGCCGATGGACAGCCCGTGGTAGCGCACCTCCAGCGTCGCCGCGTCGAAGCGCGCGCCCCCACAGGCCTCGCACGGCGTCACCACGTCCGGGAGGAAGGACATCTCGTGGGAGATGGAGCCCTGGCCCTCGCACGCGGTGCACCGTCCACCGCTCGCCGTGTTGAAGGAGAAGCGCGCGGCGGAGAAGCCGCGAATCTTCGCCTCGGGGGTCGCCGCGAAGGCCCGACGCAGCTCGTCCCAGATGCCCAGGAACGTCGCGGGCACCGAGCGCGGCGTGCGGCCGATGGGAGACTGGTCCACCGACATCACCCGCTTCACCGCCTCCACGCCCTTGAGCGAGTCGAACGGTCCGGGCCGCGAGGACACCAGCTCCAGCGCCTCTCGCAGCGCCGGGTACAGCACCTGCCGAATCAGCGTGCTCTTGCCCGAGCCGGACACGCCGCTGACGACGTTGAGCCGGCCCACCGGCAGCCGCAGGTCCACGCGCTTCAGGTTGTTGGCCCGCGCGCCCTTCAGCTCCAGCCACTGCTTCGGCTCCCCGCGTCCTGAGGGAGGCCGCACCTGGGACGCCCGCAGCGCGAGCGCCGTGGGGGACTCGCCCTGGAGCACCACGTCCGGAGGTCCCTCCGCGAGGATGCGCCCACCGCCGCGTCCGCCCGTCGGGCCCAAATCCAGCAGGTGGTCCGCCGCGCGGATGGTGTCCGAGTCATGCTCCACCACCAGCACCGTGGAGCCGGTGTTCACCAGCGCGCGCAGGTTGTCGAGCAGCCGGTGCGTGTCGCGCGGGTGCAGGCCGATGGTCGGCTCGTCGAGCACGTACATCGCGCCGGTGAGCCCCGCGCCCAGCTGCGCCGACAGCCGCAGGCGCTGCATCTCCCCACCCGACAGCGTGGCCGCGTTGCGGTCCAGGGACAGGTAGCCCAGGCCCACCCGCTCCAGGAACTCCATGCGCCGCAGCAACTCCTGCCGCGAGGGCTCGCCGAGCAGCGCCCGATCTCCCTTGAACTTCCAGCCCCGCACCCGCGCCAGCGAGGCCGCCACGGACTGCTGCACCACCTCGTGGTAGCGCGCTCCTTCCAGGCGCACGCCCCGAGGCACCGGCGCCAGTCGACTGCCGCCGCACTCACGGCACGGCGCCGTCTCGCCCTCGGCCTGCGCTTCGGGGCCACCCTTCACACCCGTGCCCTCGCACGACTCGCAGCGGCCCTGCTTGGTGTTGAACGAGAACCAGCGCGGGTCCAGCTCCGGCACCGCCGTGCCGCACTTGGGGCACGTGCGCTCGGTGGACAGGAGCGTCTCGCCCTTCGACGTGCGAACCTTGAGCGCGCCCTGCCCCCAGCCCAGCGCCTTGTCGAACACGTCCCGGGGCAGCTTCGACAGCTTGCCCTCGTGCATCACCAGGTCGATGTCGTGCTCGCGCGTCTTCGCCAGGCGCGGCGGGTCGTCCGTGGAGGACAGCTGCCCGTCGACGATGGCCGTGGTGATGCCCGCGCGCGCCGCGGCGGCAAAGACATCCAGGTACGTGCCCTTGCGCGAGCGCACCGCCGGCGCCAGCACCGTCCCATCCCCCTTCATCTGCGAGAGCTGCGCGAACAACACCTCCGGCGACGTGGAGGTGATGGGCGTGTCGTCGTTGGGGCAGTGCGGCTCGCCCAGCTTGGCGAACAAGAGCCGCAGGTAGTGGGCCACCTCGGTGACGGTGGCCACCGTGCTGGTGCCGCCCGCGCGCGAGGTGCGCTGCTCCAGCGCCACGCTCGGCGGAATGGAGCTGACGCGCTCCACGTCCGGCCGGGGCATGGTGGGCAGGAACTGGCGCGCGTACGGGCTGAGCGTCTCCAGGAAGCGCCGCTGCCCTTCCGCGAACACCACGTCGAACGCGAGCGAGCTCTTGCCCGAGCCGCTCGGCCCCGTGACGACGGTCATCTTCCCCAGGGGAATCTTGCAGGACACGTCCTGGAGGTTGTGCTCGCGCGCGTGCTCCACCTCGATGGCGGGCGCCGCGTCCTTGCCCGGCCGCCGCGCCTTCACCACGCGGCCCAGGGGCTTGCGCTCGCCCCGGAGCGCCACCGCCGTCGCGCCCTCGCCGCGCGCCACCGACTCCGGCGTGCCCTCGGCCACCAGCCGCCCGCCGTCCTTGCCGCCCACCGGCCCCAGGTCGATGACCCAGTCCGACGCCTTCATCACCGCGACGTCATGGTCCACCACGATGACGCTCGCGCCCTTGTCCACCAGCGCGTGCAGCGCGTCGATGACGTGACGCACGTCCTCCGCGTGCAGGCCCGCACTCGGCTCGTCGATGAGGAACAGCGCGCCCTTCGCCTCGCTGGCCAGCGCCCGCGCCAGCTTCAACCGCTGCGCCTCGCCGCCCGACAGCGTGGACAGAGGCTGTCCCAACGGCAGGTAGCCCAGGCCCAACCGCGCCACCGGCCCCAGCGCGCGCTGCAGGGCCGCGTCGCTCCCGAAGTGCTGGAGCACCTCCGCCACCGTCATCTCCAGCACCTGCGCCACGCTGAAGCCCTGGTGTCGGACGGCGAGCACCTCCTCCTTGAAGCGCCGGCCCCGGCACACCGCGCACAACAGGGCCACGTCCGCGAGGAACTGCATCTCCACCGTCTCGTAGCCCTCGCCCGAGCACGCCTCGCAGCGCCCCTTGTCCACGTTGAAGGAGAAGTGCGCCGGCGTCAGGCCGCGCACCTCGGCGTCCGGCTCCGCGGCGAAGCGCTCGCGCAGCCGGTCCCACGCCTTGGTGTACGTGGCCGCGTTGCCACGCGAGGTGCGCCCCAGCGGAGACTGGTCCACGAAGGTGATGGCCTTCACCGCGTCGGCCCCCTCCAGCGCGTCCACCGCGCCCGGGGCCTCCACGTCCTTCACGCCCAGCCGCCGCGCCAGGTGCCGGTAGAGCACCTCGTCCACCAACGTGCTCTTGCCCGAGCCGCTCGGCCCCGTCACCGCGCACAGCACGCCCAGCGGCACCTTCACCGACAGCGCCTTGAGGTTGTGCTCGCGCGCGCCCTTCACCACCAGCTCACCGGTCCGCTCGCGCAGCGCCCGCTTCGTCTCGGCTCCACCCGCGAGCAGCCGGCCCGTGGGCAGGTCCTTGCGCTTCGCCAGCGCCTCGGGAGGACCGTCGAAGCACAGCTCGCCGCCCTCGCGGCCCGCGCCCGGCCCCAGCTCCAGCACGCGGTGCGCGGAGCGGATGACCAGCGGGTCATGCTCGATGACGAGCGCAATGTTGCCGCGCTCCGCCAGCTCCGCGATGGCCTCCGTCAGCGGCGGCACGTCGCCCGGGTGCAGCCCCACGGTGGGCTCATCCAGCACGAAGAGCGAGCCGGTGAGCGAGGTGCCCAGCGCGGCCGTCAGCGACACGCGCTGCGCCTCGCCACCGGACAGCGTGCGCGCCTGCCGGTCCAGCGTCAGGTAGCCCAGCCCCACGCGCTGCAGGTAGCGCAGGCGTCCGGCCAGCTCGCGCCGCGCCAGCTCCCCCTGCCCCGTCGTCGTGCCCAGCGCGTCCAGCCGCGCCAGCGCCTGCGTCAGCTCCAGCCCGTGCCACCCCGGCAGGTCCAACCCGCCCACGCGGTAGGCCCGCGCCTGCTCGTTGAGCCGCGCGCCGCCGCAGTCCTTGCACAGCGAATACGCCCGGTAGCGCGCCAGCAGCACGCGCACGTGCATCTTGTACGTGCGCCCCTCCATCCACCGGAACCACGCGCGCACGCCCGGATACGCGCGGCCGTCGTCGTAGTCCCCCGCGCCCTCCAGCACCGACTCGCGCTGCGCCGGCGTCAGCGAGGACCAGGGCGCATCCAGGGGAATCTTCTTTTCGCGGCACCAGCGCTGGAGCATGCCGCGCTCCCACTCCGTCGACGCGCCGGACCACGGACGGATAGCGCCCTGCGACAGGCTCAGCGCCGGGTTGGGAATCACCTTGTCCCAGTCGATGCCGATGGTGCGGCCAAAGCCCCGGCACGCCGCGCACGCGCCCACGGGCGACTGGTAGCTGAACAGGCCCGGCCGCGCCGCCTCGAACTCGCGCGCGCACTTCGGACACACCAGGCCCCGGCGCACCCGCTTCGCTTCCGCGCCGGGCAACAGCACCACCGCCTCGCCCTCGGCGCGGTTCCACGCGTCCTCCAGCGCCTGCGTCACCCGCCCCACCTGCGACGACGACAGCTTCACCCGGTCCACCAGCACGCGGGCGATGCCCGCCGGATCCGTGGCCTCCGAGGGCTTGAGCGACTCCAGCTCCCGCACCTCGCCCTGCACCACCAGCCGGTGGTAGCCGTCCTTCAACAGGCGCGCGCGCACGTCCAGGAACGACGCCGTGTCGGGGATGCGCAGCGGGAAGGCGATGAGCGCCGCGGCGTCCGGGGACTCGGCCACCAGCGCGCGGGCCGCCACGCCCGCGTCGGTGCGCACCGCCTCCACCCCGCATGCGGGACACACGGGCATCGCCTCGCGCGTGAAGAGCGCGGACAGGTACGGCTCCACGTCCGCCAGCGTCGCCACCGTGGAGCGCGAGCTCTTCACCGGCGCCCGACGGTCCACCGCCACGCCCGCCGCCACCGGCTCCAGCGCCTCCATGGGCGGCCGCTCCAGCCGCTCGAGGAACTGCCGGGCATACGGGCTGAAGCTCTCCACGAAGCGCCGTTGTCCCTCGGCGTACAGCGTGTCGAGCGCCAGGCTCGACTTGCCCGCGCCCGAGACTCCGGTGATGCAGACCAGCTCCCCCTCCGCCAGGTCGACGGAGAGGTCCTTGAGGTTGTGGGTGCGCGCGCCTACGAGGTGGGTCTTGTGCATTTCGGGTCGGAGGTTTAACGACCCGACACTCCAACGCCACAGACAAGTGAAGCTGTTTACCGATGCGAGCCCTCCCCGGTTGGGTGGAGGCCGAGCGGCTTGATACAACGGGGGTACAATCGAGCGCGCGAGGGCGGCACCCGGCCCGGTGCCCATCCCAGCCTCGCGACGCAGGAGGCCTTATGGCCGAGGGAGTCGTCGACAAATCCCCCCCCCGTGACGCGCTGTTCTCCGCCTCGCCCTCCCTGGTGTTGCTGGAAGTCGATGGACGCCCCGCCTCGGGCTTCGTCGCCACCGGGCAGGGACACCTCGTCACCAGCCTCCACGCCGTCGCCGGCGCCCGCGAGATTCACGCGGTGATGGCGGACGGCACGCGCACGGAGGTGGTCCAGGTCGTCGCCATGGATGACCGCCGCGACCTGGCCGTGCTGCGACTGCCCGTCCCCGAGCTCGCCCCGCCGCTCGACCTGGCTCCCGTCTGCCTGCCCGGCGAGGGGGACACCGTCTATGTCCTGCGGGCCACCGCCAGCCCCGCACCGGAGGTCCGCTCGCAGGAGGTCCGGGCCGTCCAGGTGCTCGGCGACTGGCTCACCCTGCTGGAGCTCACCCGCACGCTCCCCGACGACTTCTCCGGCGGTCCGGTGCTCGACCTGCGAGGCGGCGTGGTGGGCGTGGCCACCGCGGCGCTCGCCAACGGCCGCTCGCTGGGCCTGGTCATCCCCACCCGCTACCTGCTGCCGCTCCTGCAGGGCGCCGGAAGCCTGCCCCTGTCCGCGCTGGAGACGCCGCGCCGCCGCGCCAGCCGCGTGCGCCAGGTGCCACGCCACCCGCTGAGCCTGCTGGAAGGCGCCAACACCGACGCGCTCGAGTCCATCGCCACCACGCTCGGCCACGCCATCAACGCCGGCGCGCCCGCGTACAACCGCGGCGACGTGGACGGCTGCTACCGGCTCTATGCGCGCACCGCCGAGAAGCTCATCGCCACGTGCGAGGCCTTCCCCGGCGCCCAGCGCGCCCTGCGCGACGGCCTGTCACGCTGCGCCGGCCTGCAGGACTCCGACGACCGCGCCTGGGCCCTGCGCGACGCCTTCGACGGGCTGCTGGACGTCATCGGCCGCTGGCTCCAGGTCCGGCCCACGTCGCCGCGCCCCTCGCCCAAGTCCAGCCCGGGCACCCCCAGCCTCGTGGTGGCGCCCGCGACCAAGCGCTACCTCAACTAGTCGCGCGCGGCTCCTCCCACCAGACCCGCAGCGCGTAGCCCGCCGGGGCGCGCTCCAGCACCTCCACCCGCGCCGTCACCCGGGTGCGCAGGAGCACGCCCTCCACCACGCCCGCCACGAAGTCCGGCAGCGGGTCCGCGTCCACCACCCGCACGCACCACTCGCGCTCGCGCACGGGCGCAAGCTCCATGCGCATGTCCTCGCGGCCCGCCTTCAGGTACGTGGGCAGCCGCGTCAGGCACCGCTCCGTGCCCAGCAGCGGCGCCGCCGTGGCGAAGATGCGCCCCACCAGCGTCTGCGCGAAGCCCTCCACGTAGGACAGCCCCAGGGCCCGGTTCGCCGCCTCCGGCGTCTGCCCCGCGCACACGAAGCGCCGCGCCACCCCTAGCGCGGCGCGCCACACGGTGAGCGGATAGGACTCCTGCAGGTCCTCTTCGTCGTAGCCGATGTCCTTGAGGGACTGGG
The DNA here is from genome assembly GCF_020037055.1 of Myxococcus sp. AS-1-15. Taxonomy (NCBI): domain Bacteria; kingdom Pseudomonadati; phylum Myxococcota; class Myxococcia; order Myxococcales; family Myxococcaceae; genus Myxococcus; species Myxococcus sp. AS-1-15. The sequence continues at coordinate 587,750 of NZ_JAIQDF010000004.1, forward strand.
CGAACGCCCCGGACGGCTTCAGCGCGTGCACGAACAGCCCCTCGAAGTTGCGCCGCGGCACGCAGACGGCCACCTGCGCCCTGCGCCCCACCGTCACCACGTCCTGTGAGCCCCGCCGTTCCATGACCACCCCCCCGTGCTTCGAATCCACCCGTCGTCCCGCAGTCTAACAGCCCGCCGGGCGCGAGGCTTTGGTTGCCCTGGAAAACTAGACCCTCGGCGCACTTTTACAACCGGAGGGCTCGTGCAACGATGGCCGTTTGCAATGCGAGGAGTCCCATGCGGGTCCTGATAGTCGCTCAGGGAGGGGCGGACCTGTCGCCACTGGAAACCCTGCTGGAAGAGCGGGGCATGACGGTGGTCCACGTCTCCAGGGACGTGGATGTGCCAGCGGCATGGCGCGCCGGCCCCTGCCCACTGGTGGTGCTGGATGCACGCGAGAGTGGCTCGCGCATGCCGCTCGTGCGGGCCCTGCGCAGCCTGCCCGGCGGCGCGTCCGCCGTGGTGCTGCTCGTGGGACGCCGCGGCGCGCTGCGGGCCCTGGAGCCGGCGCTGGAGGACGGCGCCGACGAGGTGCTGGCCTGGCCCCCGGACCTGGAGGAGCTGCGGGTGCGGCTGGACATGGCCGAGCGCAGGTACGCGCGGCGCGAGTCCCGGATGGGGGTGCCCTTCGGGGACGAGCTGCGCGACACCATGCTCGCCGTCAGCCCCGTGCCCACCTCCATCACCACGCTGGGCGAGGGCAAGGTCGTCGCCGCCAATGACGCGTACTTCCGCGCCTTCGGATACACGCGCGAGGAGATGCTGGGCAAGACGACGGTGGACCTGCACCTGTGGGAGCGCCCCATCGACCGCGCGCAGGTGATGGAGCGGCTGCGCCGGCACGGCTCGGTGCGCGGGGTGGACGCCCAGTACCACACGCGCACGGGCGAGGTGCGCCACACGCTGCTCTTCATGGGCTTGGTGCCCTACGCGGGCGAGCCGCACGTCATCTCGTTCTTCCCCGACATCACGCCGATAAAACAGGCGGAGGAGGAGGTGCGCCGCTCCGAGGTGAGCTTCCGCACCCTCATCCAGAGCCTGCCGGACCTGGTCGCCGTGTTCGACCGCAACGCGCGCGTGCGCTACGCCAACCTCAAGGTGGCGCGCGCGCTGGGCTACTCGGACGTGAAGGAGCTGGTCGGCAAGCACATCTCCGACATGATTCCCCCCGAGGACTTCGCCTCCGCGGACGCGCGCATGCACGAGGCCCTGCGCACCGGCCGCAACGCCCTGCAAGAAAGGCGCATGGTGCGCCGCGACGGCGGCATCCTCCACGTGGAGTCCACCACCTTCCCGCTGCACTTCGACGGCGAGGACTCCATCGTCTCCGTGGCGCATGATTTGACGGAGCGCCACCAGATGCAGGCCCGGCTGATGCTCGCCGAGCGCATGGCGTCGGTGGGCACGCTCGCCGCGGGCGTGGCGCACGAAATCAACAACCCGCTGGCGTACCTCACCGCCAACCTCGCCTTCGCGCGCGAGGAGCTCTCGCGCGTGCCCGCCCCCGGCGTGGACGCGTCGTTGTCGGAGGCGCTGTCGGACGCGCAGGCCGCGCTCTCCGAGGCCCAGCAGGGCGCCGAGCGCGTGCGCACCATCGTCCGCGACCTGAAGACCTTCAGCCGGGTGGACTCGGTGGAGGACTCCGTCGTGGACGTGCGCGCGGTGCTGGAGTCCACGCTGAACCTGGCCACCACGGAGATCCGCCACCGCGCGCGGCTGGTGAAGCTCTTCGAGGACGTGCCCCCCGTGCGCGCCAACGAGTCGCGGCTGGGCCAGGTGTTCCTCAACCTGCTGGTCAACGCCGCGCAGGCCATCCCCGAGGGCGCGCCGGACCGCCACGAGATTCGCGTGGGCGCGCGCCTGGGCGAGGGCGGCCGCGTGCTGGTGGAGGTGACGGACACGGGCGTGGGCATCGCCACCGAGCACCTGCCGCGCCTGTTCGACCCGTTCTTCACCACCAAGGCCCCAGGCGTGGGCACCGGCCTGGGCCTGTCCATCTGCCACAACCTGGTGACGGCGCTCGGCGGCGAGATCCAGGTCCGCAGCGCTCCCGGCCGGGGCTCCACCTTCCGCGTGCTGCTGCCCTCCGCGGAGCCCGTGCGCGTCGAGCCCGCCCCGCCCGCGCCGCGGCCCGAGCCCGCCGCGCCGGTGGAGAAGCGCGGCCGGCTGCTCGTCGTCGACGACGAGCCCCTGGTCTGCACCGCCCTGGGCCGCACCCTGCGCCCCCACCACGATGTCACCCTGGCGACACGCGCACAGGACGCGCTGGAGCGCATCGAGGCCGGCGAGTCCTACGACGTCGTCTTCTGCGACTTGATGATGCCCGGCATGAGCGGGATGGACTTCTACTCCACCCTCATGAAGCGCCATCCGGAGCAGGCCCGCCGCGTCATCTTCCTCACCGGCGGTGCGGTGACCCCCCAGGCCCGCGCCTTCCTCGAAACCGTCACCAGTCCCCACATCGAAAAGCCCTTCGCGGGACGCGAACTGCTGTCCTTGGTGCAGGAACGACTGGCCCGCGCCTGATCCGGGTCACTGTCCACCTGTGGAAGAATCGGACAGGCTCACTCGCCGGCTGTCCTTCAATTCCCCAGCGACTCTCCGGGCCTCCCCACCCGGTGTCCAAGAAGGCCATCACAAGCCCCCAGTTTCATTGAGCTCAAACGAATCCCTCCGAGGAAGACCTTGAGATTCCTGAAGAATTTCCAGCATCCAGGCCCTCTGACGCGGGCTGGTACGCGGGTTGCTCCAGGACTGACGCGCCGCACCGAGGAGGCCTCTCGGAGCGGCGGAACCGGGTGAGCTCCAAGCAGTCTGAGGCTCGCCCGCCCCCTCGGTCTCCTGGAGGCAGCAGGCGTGACGTCGGACAGCAACAGGCAGGGCGGGATGCGCGCGGTGTGCGTGCGGTGGCTGGGCGCGGCGATGGTGGCCACGGCGGGCACGGCGTGCGCGGCGACTCCAGCCTCCGCGGCCCAGACGCGCGGCGCCCAGACGTTCTCCGCGGACACGGTGGTGGAGCTGGCCCGGCAGAAGGCGGCGCGGCCGTACGAGGCGCCGGTGTCGACGTTGCCGGAGTCCTACAAGTCGCTCGACTACGACGCGTACCGGGACATCCGCTACCGCCCGGAGAAGGCGCGCTGGCGTGACGCGAAGCTGCCCTTCCAGGCGCAGTTCTTCCACCCGGGCCGCTCGTTCCAGTTCCCGGTGGTGATGCACGAGGTGGCCGAGGGCAAGGCCCGGCCGCTCGCCTTCTCCCCGGAGCTGTTCACCTACGGCCCGCTGGTGAAGCCCGGTCCGCTGAAGAAGGCGGATGGCTTCGCGGGCATGCGCCTGTCGCATCCGCTCAACCGCGAGGACGTGTTCGACGAGCTGGTGGTGTTCCAGGGCGCCAGCTACTTCCGCGCGCTCGGCCGGGGCAGCCTGTATGGCCTGTCCGCGCGCGGGCTCGCCATCGACACCGCGACGTCGCGCCCCGAGGAGTTCCCCGACTTCAGGGAGCTGTGGCTGGAGAAGCCCGCGCCCGGCGCGGACCGCGTGGTGGTGCACGCGCTGATGGACAGCCCCAGCGTCACGGGCGCCTACCGCTTCACCATCATCCCTGGGGCGAACACGGTGATGGAGGTGGAGGCCACCGTCTTCGCGCGCAAGGCCGTGGCGGAGCTGGGCGTGGCGCCGCTGACGAGCATGTACCTGTTCGGCGAGAACGACCGCGGCGACTACGACGACTTCCGCCCGGAGGTGCACGACTCGGACGGCCTCTTCGTCTGGACGCGCGCGGGCGAGCAGCTCTGGCGGCCCCTGCAGAACCCCGAGCGCATCAACGTCTCCAGCTTCCAGGTGGAGAGCCCGCGCGCCTTCGGCGTCCTGCAGCGCGACACCACGTTCGCCCACTATGAGGACCTGGAGGCGCACTACGAGCGCCGGCCCTCCGCGTGGGTGGAGCCCGTGGGCGACTGGGGTCCGGGCGTGGTGCGGCTGGTGGAGCTGCCGACGCCGGACGAGACGAACGACAACATCGTCGCCTTCTGGGTCCCGAGGAAGACGCTGGGCCCCGGGGACTCGCTGAAGGTCGCGTACAAGCTGCACTGGGGCGCGCACTCGCCCTGGCCGGTGACGGGCTCCACGGTGGTCGCCACGCGCGTGGACGCGGGCGACTCGTGGAAGGGCGCCCGGCTCAAGGACGCGCGCCCCATGCGCCGCTTCATCATCGACTTCGCGGCGCTGCCCGACTTCGCGGAGGACGACGTCCCGGTGGAGCTGGTCGTCAGCGCCTCCTCGGGCAAGGTCCTGCGCCCCATCGCCACGCGCCACACGCCCACCGGCGGCTGGCGCGCCACCTTCGAGCTGCACCCCACCACCCCCGTCCCCACCGAGCTGCGCGCGTTCCTCAAGCGCGGCCCGGAGACCCTCACCGAGACCTGGAGCTACCTGTGGATTCCGTGACGACACTGACCACCTGCCCTTCCGTCCCGACCACCGTGTGGGCCGGCCCGCGCGCTCGCGCGGCGCTCGACACCTTCTTCAAGGGCTTCGGCTTCACCGCCGAGGCGGACCTCTCCACGCTGGCCGCGTGGGTGCTGGATGGCTTCGGCGCGCACGGGGCCCAGCCCCAGGCGGCGGTGGCGCTGGCCCGCGCCCGGATGGAGACGTGGCTGTCGGGCGTGCTGGGACTGGAGCACTCGGGTCCGGGGCTGCTGTCGCGGGGCCGTGCGGCCTTCGTGCTGTGCGACGGCGCGAGCCGGGGCGCGCGGCTGCTCACCCGTCCCGCGGCGCCGGAGGACTTCGTCCGGGCGGTGCGCGCGGCGGTGCCGGTGCCGGCGCCCGCGCAGGTCAGCTCGGTGATGCCCGAGCAGCAACTGGTGCTCAACCCGTTCGGGGAGATGCTGCGCCGCTGGTGGCGTGGCGCCACGGCGGGCATGTCCACCTCGCCCTGAGGCGGGCCTGGGGAGCCTCGCGATGCAAGCCCACTCGTTTTCGCCCGAGAGCGCCGGCTACCGGCGCGCCGGAGTGCTGGGACTGGCGGCCGTCACCACCGTGGTGGGGACGTGCGAGATGCACCGCCTGCTGAGCGCTCAAGGGACGTCGGTGCCGGAAGTGGTGCTGGTGGGGCTCTTCGCGCTGTGCTTCGGCTGGATTGCCCTGTCGTTCTTCACGGCGGTGGCGGGCTTCCTCCAGCTGGCCCTCGCCTCGCGGATGCCCGGGCTGCGCTACCCCACGGCGGAGGAGGAGTCTCAGCCGCTGGGGTCGCGCACCTCGGTGGTGATGCCCATCCACAACGAGGACCCCGCGGCCGTCTTCGCCAACGTGCAGGCCACGTACGAGTCGGTGGCCGCGACGGGGCACCTGGACGCGTTCGACTTCTACGTGCTGAGCGACTCCACGCGCGCCGAGTCGTGGGTGGCCGAGGAGCTGGCGTGGTCGGACTTGTGCCGTCGGGTGGGCGGACAGGGCCGCATCTTCTACCGGCGGCGCACGGACAACACGGGCAAGAAGGCCGGCAACCTGGGTGACTTCTGTGAGCGGTGGGGACGCCGCTACGACTTCACGGTGGTGCTGGACGCCGACAGCCTGATGGATGGCCGCACGCTGGTGAAGATGGCGCGGCTGATGGAGCTCAACCCGCGCGCGGGCATCCTCCAGGCGCCGCCCTTGAACGTGGGCCGCACCACGCTGTTCGCCCGGCTGCAGCAGTTCGCCGGCCGGGTGTACGGCCCCGTGGTGGCGGCGGGCGCGGCGGCGTGGCAGCTGGGCGAGTCCAACTACTGGGGCCACAACGCCATCATCCGCACGGAGGCGTTCATCAACCACTGCGGGCTGCCGGTGCTCCCGGGCAAGCAGCCCTTCGGCGGCCACATCCTCAGCCACGACTTCGTCGAGGCGGCGCTGATGCGGCGCGCGGGCTACACGGTGTGGCTGGTGCCGGAATTGGGCGGCAGCTACGAGCAGCCCCCGCCGAACCTGCTGGCGTACGCGCAGCGGGACCGGCGCTGGTGCCAGGGAAACCTGCAGCACCTGAGCCTGGTGATGGCGGGGGGCTGGCATCCGCTCAGCCGGGGCCACTTCCTGATGGGCGTCATGTCGTACGCGGCCTCGCCCTTGTGGTTGTTGTTCCTGACCGCGGGCCTGGTGGCCGCGCTGCACGACCGCTTCCTCCTGGACGTGTCCACGCTGGAGTCCCCCGCGCTCGCGTTCGACGCGCCGGGCGCGCTGCGCCTGTTCGCGGTGTCGATGGGGATGCTGTTCGCGCCCAAGTTCCTGGGGCTGACGCTGGCGCTCTTCAAGAAGGGCGAGGCGGCGCGGATGGGCGGAAGGTGGAAGCTCATCCTCAGCGTGCTCGCGGAGAGCGTGCTCGCGTCGCTGCTGGCGCCGGTGATGATGCTGTTCCAGTCGCACTTCGTGTTCGGCACGCTGCTGGGCTACCGGGTGAACTGGTCCAGCCAGCAGCGCGAGGACGCGGACCTGCCCTGGTCCGAGGCGGCGCGGCGGCACGTGGCGCACATGGCGGTGGGCGTGGCGATGGTGGCGGTGGCGGCGCTGGTGTCCACGGCGCTGGTGGCGTGGCTGATGCCGGTGGTGGTGGGGCTCCTGCTCGCGGTGCCCCTCACGGTGCTGACGGCGCGCGCGTCGCTGGGGCTGTGGGCGGCGCGTCGGGGGCTGTTCCTGATGCCCGAGGAGACCGAGCCGCCCGAGGTGGTGGAGCGCGCGCAGGCCATCACCGAGGAGCACGGGGTGGAGCCGGTGCCGGACGCCATCGAGCGGGTGCTCACCGACGCGAAGACCCACGCGCTGCACGTGGCGCTGCTGGAGTCGCAGCCGGGGCTCGCGGAGACGACGACGCCCGCGGCACTGGAGTCCGCGCGGCGCAAGCTGCTGGGGGACAATGCAGAGCCCCTCTCCGCGCAGGAGAAGGTGGCGGCGCTGCTGGATGTCACCACGTTGAGCGAGGCCCGCGAGCAGCGGCTGACGCGCACGCTGTCGTGAGCCTGGAGCGGGCACCCGCGTCACGCGGATGCCCGGGCTCCTGGGAGCCGTGTCAATAACACTCGGCGCAGTTCGAGGTGATGACGCTGCCCAGGTACATGCCTCCGCCCGGCGTGTAGCAGTAGTAGCGCATCTGGTTGCCCCAGCGGCCACCACACTCGTCGAGCGACAGGCACTCCCAGACGGGATAGCCCGTGTCCCCGGGTGCGCAGCCGTCATAGAGGGCCTGCTGCTGGCTCTCCGCGGCCACGTCCGTCGGTGCCTCTGCTTCGACGCCACCGCAGCCCACCGTGAAGAGACTCATCATCAGCGCTGCCGACACTCCGTGGACTCGCATGGACCACTCCAGTTGTGAGGGGGTTGAGACGGCACTGCGACGAACGGCGGTGAGAGACTCAGCCAACTGGCTGAGCACTGTCCAGACGGCCAATTCGGACCCTGATGTGTCTTTCCCGACCCGCGACATCTCGCAGGGGCGAGCGACTGCAATGTTTCACTTCAGGCGGCTCGTCATCCGCGAGACACGACGTGTCCTCGCCCGCGGACCTCGGGCGCTCGATTGAACGCGACACCGTAGACGACTCGCTCCCGCTGACGGATGACCGCCGGCTCCGGCTCGCGACCGCGCACGGAGGGCCGCCAACCCGGTCTCGCGACACGAGGCCTGAGTCCGCACTCGCGGGCCTCGGGCCTATCGACGACCAGGCCTCGCCGTCTACTCGTCCGAGTCGCGCAGGATGCCCGCCGTCAGCGGCCACGGCAGGCCCTGCTCCGCGGTGCGACGGACCTCGCGGTCCTCGAGCCTGCGAGTCATCAGCCCGCGCAGGTTGAAGCGCGCCGCCCGCGCCAGCGGTCCCGCGCGAGCCTTCAGCGTGCCACGCGAGACCTTGCGTGAGGTGGTCAACCCCACGAACACACGGTTCGCCGTGGTGCGCGCATCGAAGGCATGCAACTGCTCGAAGCTCGCGCGCCACGTCTGGAGCATGGCGGGATAGAGCGGATTGGGGGAGCGGTGCACGTTGCTCACCACCGCGCCGTCGGGCGTCAAGCGCGAGCGCACGGCCCGGAGGAACTCCCACGTCGCCAGCGAGCGCGGCACGCCCCGGGGGCCAAAGGCATCCAGGAGGATGACGTCGTACGCGGGCCCGGGCGTCTCGATGAACCGCCGCCCGTCCTCCAGGTGCAGCCGCAGCTGGGCGTCCTCGCGCAGGCCGAAGTAGCGCCGGGCCACGTCGAGCACCTCCGCGTCACAGTCCACCGCGTCGATGTGGACCTGGGGCAGCGCGGCACGCAGGAACATCGGCAGCGAGCCCGCGCCCACGCCCACCATCAGGATGCGCCGGGGCTGCGCCACGAAGGCCACGCCGGCCACCATGCCTTGCGTGTACTCGAGCTCCAACTGCAGCGGGAAGCCCTGCCCCGTGACGCTCTGATAGGCGCTGTCCCAGCCGAACTGGAGGTAGCGCCGGCCCTCCGTGTCCTGGCTGACGATGCAGCGGTAGGCGCCGGGCTGGCCCACGTACAGCACGGTGCGCGGGACGTTGAGCCAGCGGAAGACGCGGGACAGGGTGCGCCGGGTGCGCGCGGCGCGGGCCCCCGGCGACGTCAGGCCGAGCGAGGCCCCGGAGCGCGAGAGGACCCGCGTCCAGGGCGCCTGTCTCCACCAGGGACCTCGTGCGCGTGGCCAGGTCACGGGCCCAGGTCTATCACCTCCGCGCGCAAGGCTGGCGGACATGGCCTGCTAGGCGAAGAACCTGCGCAGCACGGCCACCATCGCCGCCACGTCGCTGGCGCACGCCATCTCCCGGATGGAGTGCATGGACAGCATGGGATTGCCCACGTCCACCGTGCGGATGCCGAGCTGCCCGGCGGTGATGGGCCCAATCGTGCTGCCGCAGCCCAGGTCCGTGCGCGTCACGAAGTGCTGGGCCGTCACGCCCGCCTCGCGGCACAGCGCGGCGAAGTGCGCCCACGACTCGCCATCCGTCGCGTACGACTGATTCACGTTGGACTTGATGACCGGGCCCAGGCCCATCTGCGGCTGGTGCTTGGGCTCGTGCAGCGAGGCGTAGTTGGGGTGTACCGCGTGCGCCATGTCCGCGCTGACCAGGAAGGACTGGGCGATGGCGCGGTGGAACGCGTCGGGCTTGCCGTCCGAGTGCGCCAGGGTGAGGCGCTCCAGCAGCGTGCGCAGGAAGGGGGACGCGGCGCCCTGCGCGCTGCGGCTGCCCACCTCCTCGTGGTCGAACAGGATGACGCCGCTGGTGGCCTCGCGCGACGCCGGGCCCGTCAACAGCGCCGTCAGACTCGAGTGGCAGCTGGCGAGGTTGTCCAGGCGCGCGGCATGGAGGAACTCGTCGTGCGCGCCCGAGCGCGTGGACGGCTGCAAATCATAGAGACACAGGTCGTAGCCGAGGATGTCCGCGGGCTCGGCCTTCACCCCACCCTTCGCCAGCTCGTGCACGAGCAGCCCGCGCAGGTCCACCGCGCCGCCGCTCTCCAGCCCCAGCACCGGCACCATGTGCTCCTGGGCGTTGAGCTTCAGGCCGTCCGAGTTGACGGTGCGGTTGAGGTGGATGGCCAGGTTGGGCACGCGCAACAGCGGCCGGCGGAAGTCCACCAGGTGGCCCCTGGGCTTGCCGCCCTCCATCACCACGACGCGGCCGGCGAGCGACAGGTCGCGGTCCGTCCACGTGTGCAGGAGGACGCCGCCGTAGATTTCGACGCCGAGCTGCTGGTAGCCGTTCTTCGACACCTGCGCGTTCGGCTTGAGCCGCAGGTTGGGCGAGTCCGTGTGCGAGCCGACCAGCCGGAAGCCCGAGCGGTCCACCGGCGCCGTGCCCAGCTGGAAGGCGGCGATGCTGGTGTCGCCGCGGGTGACGTAGACGCGCTCGCCCGGCTTCAGCGTCCAGGACTCGCGCTCGTCCAGCGCGCGATAGCCGGCCTTCTCCAGGCGGCGGGCCGTCTCGCGCACCGCGTGGTACGGCGTCGGCGAGGCGTCGATGTACGCGAGCAAGTCATTGGCCAGGGCATCGGTATCGGTCGGGCTCATGTCGGCCCGAAGCTAACCCCTGGCGGGCGTCGCGCCACGTCCGAATCACGCCACCCGGACGGGGGAGCGGCCCCCGGGCTGTCCCGGGGGAACCACCACGGAGGCTGGCCGGGCCTTGGGCGCCGCGTCCAGGAACGTGCCCAGCAGCACCCAGCGCCGCGCCTCCCCTTCCGCGCCGCGCCGCGCCACCACCGGCGTCGTGTAGTGCCAGAAGGGCAGCCGGTACACGGTCATCCCTCCCACGGTGCTCACCTTCGCCATCTCCGACAGGTGATGGTCCTTCTCGTAGACCAGGTACTGGTGCTCCACCCCGGGCATGGTGAGGCTCAGGTGCATGTCCACGTAGCCGTCGCGGGCCTCGGCCTCCTCGGGGTGGTGGTCATTGTGCGGCCCGGAGTAGTCCCCGGGGCCGTAGCACAGCACCTGGATGCCCCAGTTGCGGCGCAGCACGCGGCCACTGACGGCGGCGGCGAAGCCCGCGAACGTGTCCGAGCGCAGCATCCCCGTCAGCCCCACCGCCTCCGCCGCCTTCCAGGAGCGCGAGCGCCGGTTCTCCAGGAGCGCGGTGCGCACCCGCACCGTCTTGGGCAGCAGCTCCATGTAGTTCATCGTCATCCCGGAGATGGAGTCCACGGGGATGGGGTCCTCCATGGGCACCACCAGGTCGCGCAGCGCCGCGTCGAGCGCGTCGCGGCACGCCGTCGCCTTGGCCACGTCCACCACGCCCTGCAGCGCGACGAAGCGCCGCGCGGGGTCCAGCAGCGCGCCCGCCACCGCCTTGTCCTTGCCCTCCAGGATGCGGCGGCCCTTGGGGGTGAGCAGGTCTGCGAACTGGCTGGGGAATCGCTTCATGCCGCCCCGAATACGGCTTCACGCGCCGGTTGTCGTGCGGAATGCGCGAGCCGACGTGCCCGGTGTTCCAGAAGACCCACGACGTCTCGACTCAGCGCGTCACACATGGCGTCCGGGTGAAGTGACGCTGGGCGGAAACCTTTACCGGACGACTGCGATAACCTCCCAATCGTCGAACTCCGGAGACTCCCCCAGGCATGGACCCCATCCGCAGCCGTCCCCGCGTCGTCACCTCGAACCCCTCCACGTCGCTCCAGCCGCAGGCGGAGGCGCGTCCGACGGCCGCTCCCGCGCGGGCCAACGCGGTGGGGCACACGCAGCTGAGCTCCTTCGAGACGAAGCTGGTGGCGCCGGCGCAGGCCCAGGCCGCGCAGCCCACGCCGGGCGCGTGGCGTGGCGGGCCGGACACCGAGGTGGGCAAGGCCGTGAAGGCCATCTGGGACCGGATGCAGACCATGCCGGGCGCGGACGTCACCATCAAGGGTGACACGCCCGCGTCGCTGCTCGGCCGCGCCATCCTGGACGGCAAGAAGGTCACGAACGAGCAGATCATCGCGATGTCGAAGGTGACGCTGGAGCAGCTCGCGACGGATCCGAAGGACCGCGAGAAGGTGCTCAAGAAGGTGCCGAACGCGCGCGAGCTGCCGGTGCACAAGTTCACGGTGGCGATGCTGTCGGCGGCCACGGGGATTGATCCGCAGAAGCTGTCCGAGGCCTGCCCGGACCTGGGCCTGACGGGCGCTCCGGGCACCCCGCTGCTGTTCGCGGCGGACGGCGCGGGCCTGCAGCGCTCCACGGCGCTGCACGACTTCACGGACTACCTGCGCGGTGCGGGCATCAAGGGCCTGAACAAGGCCGTCTGGGGCGTCGAGGGCCGCATCCTCTCCGCCATCGTCTCCGCGGTGGGCGGCGGGCGGTACTGAAGCACCGGCCACGCGCCGATCCTGGCACCTGGGCCGTGTTCCTCGAGGGGAACACGGCCCTTCGTGTTTCCAGGGGTCCAGGTGTCCCGCTGATCACCGCGTGCTGATGACTGGAGCCAGTCCCCTGATGTCTGCAGTCATCGGCTGGGGGGCCGAGTGGGAGGCATCGGCTCAGTGAAGTCGCGGGGTTGCGAGGCCGGAAGGGCTGGCATCCGCGCTGCAATGAGGGAGAGCACGGGCGAGACGACGAACTCCTCGCCGCAGCGGTCCCCCATCGCTGTCCTGAAACAGGTGCTCTCATGGTCAAGCTCAAGGTCCCGTCGTTCTCCTCCCCGAAGCTGAACAAGAACCCGGCCGACTCGATCAGCCCGCCGAAGAAGACGCCCACCCCGGCCCCCGCGCCGCAGGACACGAAGTTCCGCAACCCCACGAACTCGCCCGGAGCGTCGGACCCGAAGTTCCGCAACCCCACGAACTCGCCCGGGGCGTCGGACCCGAAGTTCCGCAACCCCACCAACTCGCCCGGACAGTCGCAGCGGCCGACGGACGGGTTCGAGGGCAAGAACCCCTTGGGCGGCCGGGGCACCCGGGCGATGGATGCGCTGTCGAACATCTCGGGGGTCGCCGCGCCCGCGATGGAGACGCTCGCGAACGTGTCGGGGGCGGCCCTGCCGGCGATGCAGGCGCTCTCGCCCATGATGGCCGGCGGGATTCCCGGGGCGGCGCAACTGTCGCCCATGATGGCCGGCGGACTGCCCGGGGCGGCGCAGCTCTCCCCGATGATGGCCGGCGGACTGCCCGCGATGGACACCCTGGCGCCGATGCAGCAGGGCCTGCCCGCGATGGACGGCTTCTCGCCGATGCAGCAGGGCCTGCCCGCGATGGGCGGCTTCTCGCCGATGCAGCAGGGGCTGCCGGCGATGGACACCCTGGCGCCGACGCAGCAGGGCCTGCCCGCGATGGGCGGCTTCTCGCCGATGCAGCAGGGGCTGCCGGCGATGGACACCCTGGCGCCCATGAACGCGCCGATGCAGAGGGGGATGCCCTCGCTGGACGCGCTCCCGCCGGAGCTTGGGCTCCCGATGGCGCCGCCGATGATGACGCCGAACATGCTGGAGGGCCTGCGGGTGCCGTCGCTGCCGGGGCCGGCCGAGTTCGGGCCTCGCGGGATGCCCCCGGAGGCCCAGAACCTCTCTCCGACGCTCCCCCACGAGACCGCCAACCCCGCGCCGCGCGGGCTGCCCCCGCAGCTGCGGGACATGATTCCGGCCCGTGAGACCACGCCGCGCGTCACGCAGCAGGCCGAGCCGGAGTCCTCGGGCATCCCGAGCGCCAATGACAAGCGTCCGGCCGGGGACAAGCGCTCGGCGGCGCAGATCGTCGACGACTCGCCGGCGCTGAAGAACCTGGGCCGTCAGAAGGACATCAAGTTCGACCTGCTCTGCAAGCAGACGGGCATCGACCCGAAGCTGGACCTGAAGGACGCGAAGCAGAACCCGGACGCGGTGTTCCGCCTGGCCAAGGTGCTGGAGTTCATCGACAGCGCGAAGGCGGCCAACGGTGGGGACCGGGACAACAAGGTGAAGAACGGTAAGGGCGACGGCAACATCGAGGGCATCACCAAGGACGGTGATGCGCGCCACGGCACCGAGGCCGGCATGGTGAAGGACTTCGCGGAGAAGGGCTACTCGTTCCTGGGCGAGCAGAAGCTGCCGGAGACGAAGGACACGCACGTCAAGGCGGACGGCAGCAACAAGGACAACTTCCAGTGGGCCGCGGGTGAGGCGGGCAAGCACCTGTGGTTCCTGCCGGGAGTGAGCAACGTGCTGACGGGCATCGGCAACTCGGAGGGTGGCGTGAAGGGCGTGTTCGAGGGCGCGGCCAAGGGCTATGTCAACACGCTGAAGGGCGCGGCCGAGGGTGTGCTCGGCGCCGTCACCACGGGCCGCATCAACCCGGCCTCGCTCATCCTGGGTGGCGCGGCGGGCGCGCTGGCCAACACGGAGGCCGCGCCGCAGCCGGTGAAGGACATCGCCAGCATGCTGTGAGCTTGAAGTGAGTCGTGACGCGAGCGGGGGATCTGCTCGGTAGAGGGGCCCTCGGAGCAACCTTGCGGCGGCAGGGAAGCTCCGAGGGTCTTTCTATTTCAAGCGCCGGGGCGTCAGGCGTCGGGTGTCGGCGCACCACCGGCGAGCTTCACGCGAGCGGCCTCCAGGCGCTTGGCGCGGACCTTCCCCGCGACGCCGAGCAGACGCCGGTCACGCTCCCATCGCTCACGGGTGGGAGCATCGACCTGGGCCCACAAGGGCTCGATGGAGGTCAGCGCCCGATTCACCAGCGCCAGTCCACCGCCGAGCGCCACATGCGTCGAGGCCGCCGTCGGATCCGCCTGAGCGAGGCCCCGCATCATCAACGAGAGAGAGAGCAACTCCTCGCGCACGACCTCCGGCCAGCCACAGCGCCGCGCCAGTTGGATGAGCCAGCCGAGGAGCGCGAGTTGGACGTGACAGTCCTCCACGGTGCGGAACGGCTTCAGATAGCGCGTGTAGCCATCGCCCGGGAGCACCTCGCCGTCGGCCACCGCGACGCCTTCGAGCCGCAGCTCGGCGTGTGGCACCTCGGGCACGAAGGGGAGCTCGGGCAGCTCGCTGACGACGATGCCCGCGCGCTTCGCGTCGACCGTCACCATGCGAAGCCGGTTGCGCCCCTGCGCATCCTGTCCTTCCGTCGCGACGACGAGCAGCACCTCCGCGCGCGTGCCCAGCGTGACGAAAGCCTTCTCACCCGTGAGGGAGAAGCCGGACGCGGTGGACTCGAGGCGCGTCTGGATGGCGTTGGGATGGCCGCCCATGGGCTCGGTGGCGCAGAGCGCGACGGGCTTGTCCGCGGGGAGCGAGGGGAACAGGAAGCGGTGCGCGGCGTGGTACCCGGAGGCAAACGCATAGCCGAGCCGGTCCGCGCGAAACCCACCCGCGAGCGCCAGGTCCGCGGGCTCGGGAAAGCGGGACACCAGTTCCACATGCCGTCGCCACCAAGACTCGATGGAATCGAGCACGACAGGCTCGGGCGACTCAGTGAGCAGGAAGTTCAGGATGGCATTCACGGGGGCATCGTACGTCACTCTCGACTCGTGCCCCAGTCAAGTCGGCCCCAGGGGCCGTAGGCTAAAGTAGCACCGCCTCTAGAGAGGTGAGACACCTGCCGCCCTTCCCACAAACTATGAATATCTGCAGGAGCCTTGGCGCCATCTTCAAGCTCAAGCACAGCCATCCGTCCAAACCAGACTGAATGAGCGTGGGGAAGTCGTGTCACTTGGACCTGAGTCGACTTTGTCCCAGGCTGTCACTCTTGGCGCGCACAGGGACCGGCATCTTGAAGAAATCCACCAAACCTGCAACCATTCAGCAACCATTGTACCGAGGGGTGGACATGGTCTCCATACTCGTGTTGCTCGTGTGTACCAGCATGTCGACTCCACCAACGGAGGAGGCGGCCACACCACCTCCGACAGAAACAACTCCTGCTGGAGCACCGAGCACAAGCCTTCCTCAAACCATCAAGCTCGTTGCTCCTGGCGTCGTCACCATCAAGACCTATGACAGTCAAGGCGCTCCTCTCGGTTTGGGAAGCGGATTTCTTGTCGAGGGTGGCAGAGTCGTTACCAATGCACATGTAGTCGAGAACGCTGCGCGCGCCGAAGTCTACGACTCGGAAGAACAGCTCTTGGGCGTCACGGACTATGCCGAGAGCCTCAGCGCGCACGTCGACCTGGCGGTACTTCCAGCAATGCCCAGCCCTCCGAAAACACTGCATCTCGCGACAAGCGAGCCACTTGTTGGGGAGAACATCTTCGTCATAGGAGCCCCGCAGGGTCTCTCCAACACCGTTTCAACAGGCATCGTCAGCGCCCTTCGCGGAAACGAAGGAAAACGCTGGATTCAAATTACGGCGCCAATCTCACAAGGCTCTAGTGGAGGCCCCGTTCTCAACCACTCGGGAGAGGTCGTTGGTGTCAGCGTCGCAGTGCTCCGTGATGGGCAGAACTTGAACTTTGCGGTCCCAATCCGAGACGTGAAAGCTTTGATTGGAAGCCCACCTGGTCGCATTACCTTTACAGTACCCCGGCCACAAAGCCAGCCCCAGGACACCGCTCTCGCATCAAGTGAACCAGAGCCCCCACCCAAACCTGACTTCAATAGGGCCCTTCTCGCATATCCCCGTATCTCCCCCAATCAACCCCTCTACGGCGAGATCAATGACGACGACCCCCCGCTCCCTTCGGGAGGACGGACTGATATATTCTCTGCGGAAGGCAAGAAGGGAGACGTCTACACTGTCGTCGCAGTTAGCGAATCATTCAGCCCATCCATTGCAGTGGTCATTGCGAACAGTAATGGTGTGCCCGAAAGCATCGGCACCATGGACGGCTCCGGTGCGCACCTCTCCCGACTCGTCATCCGGCTTAGAAGTTCAGGTCTATTCGGACTTCTCATATCCACAGTCACATCCGACGTAACCGGCAGCTATAAAATTGGCCTCTTCAAGGGAGAACTCGGCCTCCTTGACGCTTCCAAGCGTATATCCAGCAATCGCTGGCTGCTTCTAACAAAGGAATCAAAGTACTCCATCTATCTCGACAAAACCTCGTTCCGCAAAGTCACACAGACCCACCGCAAGGCATGGGTGTGGTGGGAGTACCGTGGTTGGGAAAGCCATAACCTAGGCCGCTACAACAACTACAAGTCGCAACAAGAATACGACTGTACCGAGCGGGCAACTCATCATCTCAGCGATGCCTACTATGAAGACGGCAAACTGGTCGACTCGGATGGAGCATCAAGTCGCTGGTTGCCCTGGACACCGGGAAGCATCGGGGAATTGATCGGAGAGACTGCTTGTGGGCTGTAGCCGCTGGGTCCCCGACACCCCTCAGTCAGACAGTCTCACGCTAGAAAGCGAAGCCCGGCGCCCACCGCCGGGCCTCTAAACCAACGCATCACCCCGCCAAGCGCTTGCGACCACCCGCGGACTTCTTGCCCTTCGTCGACTTCGCTGGCTTCGACGTCTTGCCCTTCACGGGCTTCTTCGCCGAGCGCGACTTGGACGCGGACTTCGTCCCCTTCTTCGCACCAGACTTCTTCTTCACGGCCTTCTTCTGCGCGGGAGCGGGCTTCACCGGGGCGAGGATGGTCCCCCGGCACTTGGGCGAGCCACAGCGGCACACGTACAGCGCCTCGGACTCCGCATCCATCTCCGGGGTGCGCTCGTAGGCGTAGTCGTAGACCAGCTCCTCCCCGACGGCGATGTCGCGCAGGGCGAAGATGTAGATGCGCTTCTTGTCGATGAGCGCCTCGCAGTTCGGATCACACGAGTGGTTGATGTAGCGCGACTCGTTGTGGAGCGTGCCGGCGTCGAGCACCGTCTTGCTGTCCAGGTTGAACAGGAAGGTGTGGTGGCGGCCCATCGCCTCGTCGTCGTAGCGGCGGTCGGCCTCCGCCTGGTTGATGCGCTCACCGACGTACTCGATGAGGCGCTCATCCTTGCGGATGCGGCGCGTGGCGAAGGCGCCCGTGCCCTGGATGGACGACGGACGCAGCTCGAAGGGGAGAGGCTTGGAGGAAGGAACGAAATTGGGGGATGTCATGCGGAGTATGAGCGGCCCGGAGTTCACGTCGGCCGGGACGCTCCATCAACTGCCGGTGTAGCGTGCACCAGTCGGACTCTCGATGAAAGGCGCACGATGATGCGGTGGTGGCTCGTCCTGGGTGCTGTGAACGCGTTCCTGTCCGTGGCGGCGGGAGCTTTCGGGGCCCATGGCCTCAAGTCCCGGCTCTCCCCGGACCTGCTCGTCATCTTCGAGACCGGCGCGCGCTACCACATGTACCATGCGCTCGGCCTCGTCGCCGTCGGCCTGCTGGGCACCCTGCGCCCCGCGCCCCTGCTCAATGGTGCGGGCTGGGCCATGCTCGTGGGCATCCTCCTGTTCTCCGGAAGCCTCTACGCGCTCGCGCTCTCCGGCGTGCGCGCCCTGGGCGCCATCACCCCCCTGGGCGGCCTGGGCTTCCTCGCCGGCTGGGCCCTGCTCGCCGTCGCCGCCTGGCGATCCACGCCCTGAGCCGCCCGAGTCATTCGCGAACCAGCGGCGGCATCGGGTACATCAGGTCCAGCTCCCGGTTGTTCCGGATGCCGCACGCCTCGCGCTGCACCATGAGGTTCCACCGCTGGACCTCCGCCTCCTTGCGGACCTCCCGGTAGCGCGCATGGCGCGCCGCACGCGCCGTCCCCTGGGAACTCAGCAGCTCCCGCTCCGCGAGGGCCAGCGCCGCGAGCGCCTTCTCCAGCTTCTCGCCGGTGCGCCTGAGCGCGGACGCCTTCTCCTTCTGGAACTCGACCTCGACCGGCAACAACGCGTTGACGTTCTCGTTTCGGGCCATGCCCTCCCTCTAACCATCCGCGCGCCCACCGGCAGCGCCGTCGATGAGCCCCGCTGAAGCGGCCTCTCAGCCCCGCTTGTCCCCACACCACCCGGGCGGCGAAGTGGCCCCTCTCCTGGTGGCGCGTCATCATCCCCTCCCCCACACCCACTCCCCGGCACCGCCATGCGCGCCCTCCTCCTCGCCCTCGTCGTCACCACGGCCTCGGCCCAGCAGCCCGCGAGCCCCACGCCGCCCAAGAGCTACGTGCTCCGCCCCACGAGCGTCTTCGACGGCGTCACCGCGAAGCCCCACGCGGGCTGGGTGGTGGTCGTCACCGGTGAGCGCATCACCGCCGCCGGCCCCGCGGGCCAGGTCCAGGTCCCCGAGGGCGCCGAGGGGGTCGACCTCGCCGGCGCCACGCTCCTGCCCGGCTTCATCGAGGGCCACTCCCACCTCTTCCTCCACCCGTACAACGAGGCGAACTGGAACGACCAGGTCCTGAAGGAGGCCCTGGCCCTGCGCGTGGCCCGCGCCACCCAGCACGCGAAGGCCACGCTGCTCGCGGGCTTCACCACCGCGCGCGACCTGGGCACCGAGGGCGCGGGTGACGCGGACGTCGGCCTCAAGCAGGCCATCCAGCAGGGCATCATCCCCGGCCCCCGCCTGCTCGTGGCCACGCGCGCGCTGGTGGCCAGCGGCACCTACGGCCCCAAGGGCTTCGCCCCCGAGTGGCACGTCCCCCAGGGCGCCGAGGAGGCCGACGGAGTGGACGCGCTGGTGCGCGCGGTGCGCGAACAGATGGGCCGGGGCGCGGACTGGGTGAAGGTCTACGGCGACTACCGCTGGGGCCCCGGTGGCGAGGCGCGCCCCACGTACTCGCTCGAGGAGCTGAAGCGCATCGTCGACACCGCGCGCGACGGCGGCCGCCCCGTCTCCGTGCACGCCAGCACACCCGAGGGCATGCGCCGCGCGGTGCTCGCCGGCGCGGAGAGCATCGAGCACGGCGACGGCGGCACGACGGAGGTCTTCCGCCTCATGGCCCAGCGGGGCGTCTTCTTCTGCCCCACGCTCGCGGCAGGCGACGCGCTCTACCGCTACCACGGCTGGAAGAAGGGGGTGGACCCGGAGCCCGCCGCCATCCAGGCCAAGAAGGTCGGCTTCCGCGCGGCGCTCGCGGCCGGGGTCCCCATGTGCGTGGGCGGGGACTCGGGCGTGTTCGCGCACGGGGAGAACGGGCGCGAGCTGGAGCTGATGGTGGAGTACGGCATGACGCCCGTGCAGGTGCTCCAGGCGGCCACGTCCGGCAACGCGCGGATGCTGCACCGCGAGGACTCGCTCGGGCAGGTGAAGCCCGGGCTCTTCGCGGACCTGGTCGCCGTGGACGGAGAGCCCACCAGGGACATCTCCGCCGTGCGCCGCGTGCGCTGGGTGATGAAGGGCGGCGTGCCCTACCGTCGCTGAGCGGCGAGCCCCACGCTCGCGGGGTCCACCGGCTCCGTCGCCGCGGGGATGAAGTCCACCGACGGCACGGAGGCGTCCGGCGCGGAGGCGCTCACCGAGGCCCGGCGCCACGCATCACGCACGAGCAGCACCGCCGCGGCCATCAACAGCCCGTTGCGCGTGAGCAGGAGCAGCGTCTGCGGGATGCCCAGCCCATGCTTGTACGTGGGGCCCACGAAGACGCCTCGCGACAGGATGGCCGCCACCAGGACGAGCACCGCCACCGAGCGCGAGCCGGACAGGAGCGACAGCGCCGCGGCGCCCATCAGCCACGTGAGGAACTGGGGACTGAGCACCGGGTTCAGGATGATGAAGGCCACCAGCGGCCCCAGCGCCAGCCGGGCCAGGTCCTCCACCCGCTCCGGCATCTTGCGGCGCACCGACCACATGCCCAGCGCGGCCATGCCCAGCGAGCCGGCCACCCACAGCCAGCGCGTCGTCGCCCTCACGCCCTCGGCCACGGCGCCGTGCAGCTCGTACGCCGCCGGCGCGTGCACCCAGAGCACTCCCTTCACCAGCCCCAGGTGGTGCGCCGCCCACAGGAGGGACGCGCCCAGCGACTCCACCTGCAGGCCCCGGTCGACGTGGAACGACGCGAAGCCCCACCACGGCCACACGAAGCTCAGCGGCACCAGCGGCGCCACGCCCAGCGTCAATCCCATCACCAGCTTGCCCAGCGTGCCGCGCTTCCAGCACACCGCCACCGCGAGCGGCACCAGCACCACGGGGTAGAGCTTCGTCACGATGCCCACCGCGAGCGCCAGGCCCGCGAGCGCGTCCCGCCGCCGGGCCAGCGCCACCAGCGCGCCCAGCGTCAGCACCGCGGGGATGAGGTCGTAGCGCTTGAGGTAGTAGAGCGCCGCCGCCCACGACGTCACCGAGTACGCCAGGCACGGGACGACGGAGCGCCACTCGCGGCCCCAGCGCCGCGCGCCCTCGCGCAGGAGCGTCCACTTGATGAGCCCGTCCATGATGGCCAGCTGCAGGCCGAACACGGGGACGAACTCCCACTGCGTGGAGCGCAGCCACGCGGCCGGCACGAACCAGAGCAGCGCGTAGGGCGGATACTCGAAGCGGAAGTCCTGGTTGGGCGTGGCCCCGGTGAGGAACGCGCGCGCCGTCCGGAAGTAGAGGTCCAGGTCACCGACGCGCGGCGAGAACGCGTACACCACGAGCGGCGTCACGCCGACGAGGAGCGCGACCCAATGCCAGGGGCCGAGGCGGACACGGGAATCAGCGGGGAGCGGCGGAGTGGGGGCGGACACGCGAGCGCACTCTGTCCAATCCCGGCCATCCTTGTCGAGACATGCCGCCGCCCCGCCCGGCGGGCGTGCGAGGAGGCAAGGCCCACCCGGGTTACGAACGCGCCACGGGCAGCGCCTTCACCAGCGTGAACAAACGCTCGACGTCGGCCCGGGCGCACAGGTCGGTCCCCTGGGACAGGAGCGCCGCGGTGCCGGAGGCGATGCCCCAGCGCAGGGCCTCCTCCAGGGACTGTCCCCGGGCGAGCGCCAAGGTCACCCCGGCCACGAAGCTGTCCCCGGCTCCGACGGAGCTGTGGGTCTCCACCGGAGGCGGCGAGGCGCGGAGCTGGACGTCGCGGGTGGTGAGCAGCGCGCCATCGGCGCCCATGGACACGGCGAGCACCTCCGCGCGGCCCCGGGCGACCAGCTCCCGGGCGGCCGAGGCCTGGGCGTCCAGGTCCTCCACCTGCATGCCCGTCAGCTCCCGCAGCTCGCGGCGGTTGGGTTTGGCGAGGAACACGCCCTCCTCCAGGGCGGCGGCGAGCGCCTTGCCGCTGGTGTCCACCACGCAGCGCACGCCCAGCTTCTTGGCGAGTCGCGCGACGCGCGCGTAGAAGTCCTCGGGGACGCCCTGGGGCAGGCTGCCGCTGGCGACGATGAAGGCGGCGCCCTGGGACACCTCGCCCACGGCGTCCAGGCAGCGCTGCCATTCGCGCTCGGTGAGGACGGGGCCGGGGAGGATGAAGCGGTACTCGCGGGCGCTGTTGCCCTCGGCGACGGTGAAGCTCTCGCGGGTGGAGCCCTCCACGGGGATGGAGCGGCGAAGGAGGCCCTTCTCCTCCAGCAGCTCCTCGAGCAGCAGCCCCGTGGCGCCGCCGCGGGTGTAGACGGCGATGGACTCACCGCCGAGCTCGCGCACCACGCGGGCCACGTTGATGCCGCCGCCGCCCGGGTCCCTGCGCACCGAGCCGCAGCGCAGCTTGTGCTCCGGCGTGACTTCCGGCACGGACGTCGCGACGTCGATGGCGGGGTTGAGCGTCAGCGTCACGATGTGAGCCATGTGCGGGGTCTCCAGCAATCAGAAGGGGACGTCCCCACGGGGACGCATCGCGACAGAGTGCCCCAGCGGACGCGCCGGGCGCCAGCGAAGCGTTGTCATGGCCCGCCAGGGGTGCGAGAAGCGCCCCATGCCCGCATCACGGCGACCCACGCGCGAGGAGCTCGATGCCGCCATGGGCCACACCATGCCGGACCTCATCGGCCCGGGGTTGCGCGTGCTGTTCTGCGGCATCAATCCCAGCCTGTACTCGGTGGTGGTGGGGTACCACTTCGCGCGCCCGGGCAATCGCTTCTGGCCGACGATGCACCAGTCGGGCTTCACGCCCCGGCAGTTGTCGCCCTCGGAGCAGGGGGCGCTGTTGGGGTTCGGGTTGGGCATCACCAACGTGGTCGACCGGGCCACGGCGACGGCGGACCAGCTCGACGACTCGGAGCTGAGGGCAGGCGCGAAGTCCCTGGAGGCCAAGGTCCGTCGCCATCGGCCGCGGTTCCTCGCGGTGCTGGGCGTGGGGGCGTACCGCACGGCCTTCGCGAGGCCCAAGGCGAAGCTCGGGCTCCAGCCGGAGACGCTCGGCGCCACGCGCCTGTGGGTGCTGCCGAATCCCAGCGGGCTCAACGCCCACTACCAGCTTCCAGACCTGGCCAGACTCTTCGCGCAGCTCCGCCACGCGGCGGAGGAAGCCTGACGGCAAGGTCCGCCGGGTCCTCGACGCATCAGGTTCTTGATGGATATTCCCTGATTGGCCAATGCTGGCGCGGGGGTCTTCATGCAAACAGTTGTCTGTCGGAACTGGCGCTCTTGGTGTCTATCGATTCTCGCATTGGCGTGGATGGCCTGTGCCGCGACACCGCCACCTCCCATGCAGGAGGCATGGGAGTCCGCGGAGCTCGAGTGCGAAGCGCCGCACGAGGACCAGTGCGTCACGCTGTTGTGTCTCGGCGATCGCTGCGGCTTCTATCGCTGCGAGGACCGCTTCGAGGGAGTGATTGAGCCGGCGCGGTTCCCACCGTCCCGTCCACCCGCCGCGGCAGCAGCTCCGGGAAGTGGGCCTCGTCGGAATTGGGGAGATGCCCAGAGGCTGCCGGGCGAACCCATCATGACGTTCCCCAACTGGAATGGCGCGGAGCAGGTCGTTCCGCCATCGCACCGACTCCCGCCTGGGCGATGGGAGAAGCACCACATCTTCCCCCAGGAGGAAGGGCTCGCGAGATGGTTCAGGCGCCAGGGCGTCAAGATCCACAGCTACACGCTGCCGATTCCCTATGAGGTTCATCGGAGGATCCACAGTGGAGGCAATCGCGGCGGAGAGTGGAACGAAGCCTGGCGACAGTTCCAACGGGACAATGGCGAAGCGTCGCCGGAGGCGATTTTCAGGCACGCGGGTGAGCTCATCTATCGCTTCCAGCTACTGGGTGGCCCCATCCAATCGTACTATTCGCGGCCAGGGACGTGAGGGTGAATGCGGCGATTTTTCTGGGTGGACGAAGACCGCGTCGCGGCGGCCCAGCGAGGTGGGCTGGTGGACGCGTCCCACAAGTGGGGACTGCCGGGCCTGCGGACATGCCCCGCCTGCGCGGTCACCTGGAGTAGCGCGGGGCACCACCTGCCCAGTGTCGACTTGTCGCGACTGGCGGAGAGCGAGTCCTTCGAGGAGGCTCGACCCGAGCCCTACGAAGAGTTCATGCGGCTGCGCGACCTCGTCCGCCCGCTCGTGCCGCCCGAGACACAGCTCCCCCCAGGGACTGAGTTCGGACCACTCGTCGGTCGGGTGACTGGGAAGGTCCCGGACTTCGCGTGGTCGGCAACCGCCCTGATGATTCAGAACGAGCCCTTTCAACGCCTTCAGGAGCAGGCGGTGAACGGCCTTCGTGGATTCCCTACCGAGCTGCGGTTCCGTCAGAAGCAGGCCCCAGCGCTTCTGGAGCTTGAAATCCCACTCCAGGGGCACCTGCATCGAGACTGCATGCCGCCAGACCATCCGGGGCCGTGCAAGACCTGCGGTCGAATGGGACTGAAGCGCCCCGATGACCCGATTCTGGACGCAGCCTCATTGCCGACCGAGGTGGACCTGTTCCGGCTCGGCAACCTCGCGACGATGGTCATCGGCACCGAACGATTCAAGGACGCCGTGAGTCACCTCGGGCTCGAGGGGCTCACGTTCCGCGAGGTGCCGACACGGTGAAGGGCTGTCCGCCCGAGGATGTCCCCTCGAACAGGTCCGCCTGCTCAGTCGAGCAGCCCCGCCTCGCGAGCGAAGCGGGTGACCACCGGCTGCACGTGGGGGAAGGCCGCGGCGTTGCAGGCCAACAGGCCGCGCAGGTTCTGCAACTCCGCGGTGTTGTAGCGATACGGCGTGCCGCCCAGGTCCGTGAGGATTCCGCCCGCGGAGCGCAGCACCGCCTCCGGCGCGCAGTTGTCCCAGCGGTAGCTCTTGGCGCTGACGTGCAGGTAGAGGTCCGCGACGGACTCCGCGAGCAGGCCGCACTTGATGCCCACCGAGCCGGACTCCTGCTCGCGGGTGATTCCCAGCCGCGCCACCACCTGGTTCGTCAGCTTCGAGCGATGCGAGCGTGACACCACCAGGCGCAGCGCCGAGGGCTCCGCCACGTCCGACACCCGCAGGGCCCGGCGCGCGCCCGCCTCCTCCACGAAGCCGCCCTCCCCCACCACGCCCGAGTAGAGCTTGTCGCCCACCGGCCGGTAGACGACGCCCAGCCGCGCCTCGCCGCCGATGGCCAGACCGATGTGGATGGCGAACTCACCGTTGCGATGGACGAACTCCTGGGTGCCATCGAGCGGGTCCACGAACCAGCACCGCTCGAAGCGGGTCGCCACCGCGTCGTTCTCCGACTCCTCCGCCACCACGCCGTCCTTCGGGAAGGCCCGGTGCAGCGCGTCCACGATGAGCGCATTGGCGCGGGTGTCCGCCTCCGTGACGGGCCCCTGCCCGCCCGCCTTGTCCTCCACCGCGAAGGGTGTGGCGTAGACCTGGAGCAGCACGGCGCCTGCTTCACGGGCGATTCGACGGGCGGTTTCCAGCTCGGTGTCGAGGGAGGGCATGGTCCTCACAGTCTGCCCCCGTTGACGCGTTCCGGGGAGCCCCAAGCGAACGGGCATGGGGCGAACCGCCCCACGCGGGGCGAATTGCCCCATCGCCGGATGATGGCCCCGAGGAGAGATGCTGGCGCGGCTTCTGCACTGCAGGAAGCGAACCGTGAGCCCTGGGGCCTCCCCGGGCCAGCGCGAGGACAGGCCGAGATGATGAAGGGATTGATGACGGGGTTGATGCTGCTGTTCGGCGTGATGCTGGCCTACGGAGGCGGACGCCTGCTGTACCGCGCGCATGCGAGCGAGCAGTGGCCCACCACCGAGGGCACCGTCGTCTCCTCGTCCGTGCAGACGATGCACGACCGGCGCAACACCCGCTTCCACCCCGAGGTGCGCTACGAGTACACGGTGGGCGGCAGCCACTACACGTCCGACACCGTCTCCTTCGGAGGCAACGACACGGGCGCGCTGCCGGACGCGCAGCGGCTGACGCGCCGGTATGCCTCCGGCACGAAGATGGCTGTCCACTACGCGCCGGACGACCCGGCCATCGCGTGCGTCGAATGCGGTGGCGCGGGCGTGTCCAGCTACGTCGTGATGTTCGGCGGCCTCGCCGTCGCCGGCGTCGCGGGGACGAGCATGGTGGACATGATCAGCGCCGACGCCCGCGAGCGTCGGCGCAACAAGGGCAGGCAGCTCTCCGCCTGACTCACGGACCTTTTGGTCACAGGGCGGGACGCGGGGCCACCGGCGCTTCGTCCCCCAAGAGACCTACAGCACCTTCGTGAGCACCAGGGTCTGGTTGCCGCTCATCCTGGGAAGGCCCTCAGGGGAACGGCACGCGTCCAGGTCCGTGGAGGCGAAGGTGACGGTGTTGACGGCCTGCGCGCCCTCGAACTTCCCCGACAGCACCGTCCCCGACTGCACCACCACGAGCAACGGTCCGTCCACGCGCGCCGAAATCTGCGTCAGTCGGAACGTCGAGACCTCGCCCGTGTTCCAGACGACCTGCCCCGCCGGCACCGGTAGGATGCCCAGCAGGTCCGCGCAGCTATAGCCCTGCCGGATGCCGTCCGTCCCGGACGTCCCGGACGTCACGCGCTCTCCCAGCACCGTGACGCAGTTGCTGAACACACTCTCACCATTGGTACGGACATCCTGAGGGAAGTCCCGCAGCGGCGGGGTGTAGCGGATCTGGATACCGCCCACCGGACACGTCACCACCGCCAGCGTCAGGACCTCACGCGGCGAGGCCCCTCCCTCAACGCTCGGCTCCGCGGACACCTGGCCACTCACGAGCAACAGCGACATCATCAGGCACGAAGCAATCTCACGCATGTCACACACCCCTTCCGATGACAGAGGTCCCAGGGCTTCCCGGTCCCATCCGCATCGACGCAATCAGGAACAGCGCCTAACAACAGGACACAAGACACACCCATCTCACCGCGCCACGAACAGACAGCCATTGCTTCACCAGGCGACAGGCCGCGGTGTTCTTGACAGACAGCATCGTCCCTTCGAACGATGGACGTGCTGCCTCCGCCCGGCGACTCAGAGCACCCGGGTCAGCACGAGCGTCTGGGTAGCGCTCATGCCACGGAGCCCCTCGGGACTGCGGCACGCATCGAGGTCGGTGGAGGTGAAGGTGACGTTCATGACCACCGTGGCCCCCTCGAACTTCCCCGACAGCACCGTCCCCGTCTGAACCAACACGAACAGAGGCCCATCGGCTC
This sequence comes from Myxococcus sp. AS-1-15, assembly GCF_020037055.1. Classification (NCBI taxonomy): domain Bacteria; kingdom Pseudomonadati; phylum Myxococcota; class Myxococcia; order Myxococcales; family Myxococcaceae; genus Myxococcus; species Myxococcus sp. AS-1-15. Next base: position 614,604 of record NZ_JAIQDF010000004.1, read on the forward strand.
GCACCGCCCCCTGCGTCAGTCGGAACGTCGAGACCTCTCCCGTGTTCCAGGTGAGCTGATTCGTCACAGGGACGATCTCCAACAGATCCGAACAAGAGGCGCCCCTCTTGACGAAGTCCGCCGCGCTCGACGTCGACCTGACGTCCTCACCCAGCAGCGTGTAGCAGTTGCTGAACCCTCCCGCCCCCTGGATGCGTACGTCCTGAGGAGTGTCCCGCAGCGGCGGGGTATACGTGGTCTGGAACGCTCCCACGGGACAGGTCACCACCGCCAGGGGCAGCAGTTCCTCCCGGTCGCGGTCCACCTCGCCTCGCGGCTCCGCCGACGAAGGACTGCCCGCGAGCATCATCCATCCCATCAGACATGAGGCCATTCCGCGCATGTCACGTCTCCTTCTCAGCATCGTGAGCCAACTTGCCGACGGCGCTCACAGCAGCCCCGTCAGGACGAGCGTCTGGGTTCCCTCCAGTCGATCCAACCCTTCGGCGGACGAACAGGCCTCCAAGTCCGTCGAGAGATAGGAGAACGTCCGGACGACCGTCGCCCCTTCGAACTTCCCGGACCGGACCGTCCCCATCTGCACGAAGACGAGCGAGAGCCCCTCGGTGCGCACTGTCACCTGGGTCTGCGCGATTTCGGAGATCTCCCCTGTGTTCCAGGTCAGGCGCGCGAGGACCGGGACAATGGCCAGCAAATCCAGACAGCTGTACCCAGGACGGAACGTCTCCGTCCGGTTGCTCGCCGAAGAAACCTGGGCCCCCAGCAATCCGATGCATCCTCTGAGTTCCCCCGCCCCACGGACCGTCACGTCTTGGGGTTCGTTTTTCAAGGACGGAGAGTACTCGCTGACCGTCGTCCCCAACGGACACGTCAACAACGTCAACGCGGGAAGGACTCCTTCGCCCGACGCGCCGAACGCCGGACCACTGCCAAGCATCGCCAGCACCCACAGCCATGAAGCAAGTCCACGCATGTCCCCCACCTCATAGCGCCAGTTGCGCTCTCTTCGGGTCAAGGCCTTTCGCGCCAGACGCCCATGACACCAGACATCAAGCACGCGCGACGCCGCCCACGCTCGCGCGCACAAAACAGACATCGCGCGTGTCCCGACAGACAATGGACGGTGTCGGGACATCCCGTCCTCATCATGACGACGCACCGACGAACCCAGGACAAGGCCCGCGTCCCAGTCCGCCGCTCCGCAGTGGTGACGAGCGCCGTGCACGCACCTCGCGCCCGTGTGAGGCTCGCCGCCCCGCACCCTCGCGCGGCCTGCGGAGGAGCCTCGCGTGACCGGCCCCCTCCGTCCCCACACGGCCCTCCGACGATCCCGCCCTGGCCTCATGGGCGCGGCGTTCGCCCAGCTCCACCCCAGGTCCAGGTGCGTGAAACGGAGTGCTTTACAGCAGCTTCGTGAGCACCAGGGTCTGGTTGCCGCTCATCCTCGGAAGCCCCTCGGGGGAACGGCACGCATCCAGGTCCGTGGCGGCGAAGGCGATGGTGTTGACGGCCTGCGCGCCCTCGAACTTCCCCGACAGCACCGTCCCCGACTGCACCACCACGAGCAACGGTCCGTCCACGCGCGCCGAAATCTGCGTCAGTCGGAACGTCGAGACCTCGCCCGTGTTCCAGACGAGCTGCCCCGCCGGCACCGGTACGATGCCCAGCAGGTCCGCGCAGCTGTAGCCCTGCCGGACGCCGTCCGTCCCAGTCGTCCCGGACGTCACGCGCTCTCCCAGCACCGTGACGCAGTTGCTGAACACCCCCTCACCCTGGATACGGACATCCTGCGGGGTGTCCCGCAACGGCGGGTTGTAGCGAATCTGGACGCCGCCCACCGGACACGTCACCACCGCCAGCGTCAGGACCTCACGCGGCGAGGCCCCTCCCTCAACGCTCGGCTCCGCGGACACCTGGCCACTCACGAGCAACAGCGACATCATCAGGCACGAAGCAATCTCACGCATGTCACACACCCCTCCGATGACAGAGGTCCCAGGGCTCTCCGGTTCCATCCGCATCGACGCAATCAGGAACAGCGCCTAACAACAGGACACAAGACACACTCATCTCACCGCGCTACGAACAGACAGCCATTGCTCCACCAGGCAATCGCCGGCGGCAATCCCGACAGACAGCATCGTCCCTTCGAACGATGGACGTGCTGCCTCCGCCCGGCGACTCAGAGCACCCGGGTCATCACGAGCGTCTGGGTGGCGCTCATGCCACGGAGCCCCTCGGGACTGCGGCACGCATCGAGGTCCGTGGAGGTGAAGGTGACGTTCATGACCACCGTGGCTCCCTCGAACTTCCCCGACAGCACCGTCCCCGTCTGAACCAGCACCAGCAGGGGCCCATCCGCCCGCGCCGTCACCTGCGTCAGACGGAACGTCGAGACCTCTCCCGTGTTCCAGGTGAGCTGAATCGTCACCGGGAGGATCTCCAGCAGGTCAAAACAGTCGTAGTTCGGCCTGACGAAGTCCGTGGCACTCACCGACGATGTCACCCGCTCACCCAGGAGCGTGTAACAGTTGCTGAATCCTCCCTCCCCCTGGATGCGTACATCTTGAGGGGTCTCCCGCAGCGGCGGCGTGAACGTGGTCCGAAAGGCCCCCACGGGACAGGTCACCACCGCCAGGGGCAGGAGCTCCTCCTGGGCGCGGTCCACCTCGCCTCGCGGCTCGGCCCACGACGGACTCCCCAGGAGCATCATGAGCCCCAGCAGACACGAAGCCATTCCGCGCATGTCACCCACCTCCGGCGTCGAATATCGTCGGCCTCCCCAGCGCCGACGCGGCATCCACACCGGAACAATCACTAACACCAACTCCCAAGAACAAGCGAATCCCGACGAATCCCCACCCCACAAACCAGACAACAGCCTTGTCCCTTCCGACAATGGACGCACCAACCGCGTCAGGGCAGCATCTGTCATTGTCCTTCCAGACAATGGACGCGGTGGACATCGCCCCCGTCCACCACCCCACAGAGATGACGCGAGGGGTGCACGCGCCTCGGGCCTGTGTGAGGCTCGCCGCCCCGCGCCTCTCGCGCGGCCCGCAGAGGAGCCCCGCATGACCATCACCCTCCGTCCCGCACAGCCCTCGGATGAACCCGCCCTGGGCCGCATGGGCGCGGCGCTCGCCCAGCTCCACCACGACTTCGACAACCAGCGCTTCATGATGCCCGACGACGTCGAGGCCGGTTACCGCTGGTGGCTGGGACGCGAAGCGAAGAAGCCGGACGCCGTCGTCATCGTCGCGGAGATGGATGGCGAGGTCGTGGGCTACGCCTACGGCCGCGTCGAGCCCGTGGACTGGAACGCCCTGCTGGACCGCTCCGGAGGCTTCCATGACCTCTGGGTGGACGCCAAGGCGCGCAAGGCGGGCGTGGGCGCCCAGCTCGCCGAGGAGCTGATGCGTCGGCTCACCGCCCTGGGCGTGCCGCGCGTCGTGCTGCACACGGCCGCGAAGAACGAGGCCGCCCAGCGCATGTTCGCCCGCCTGGGCTGGCGCCCCACCATGGTGGAGATGACCCGCGAGGCCACCAAGCCCTGAGCCCGGCTCACCTCACAGGTCGATGATGCCCCGGCGCATCGCCACCACCACGGCGTGCGTCCGGTCCCGCGCGGAGAGCTTCGTCAGCACGTTCTTCATGTGCGTCTTCACGGTCTCCTCGGAGATGCCCATCTGCGCGGCGACCTCCTTGTTCGCGTTGCCCGCGGCCACGCGGATCAGCACCTCCCGCTCGCGCGCCGTCAGCTCGTCATCCGCCACGTGCTCCGCCAGCTCCGACGCGATGTCCGCGGCGATGCGGCGACGGCCGGCATGCACGCTGCGGATGGTCTCCACCAGCTCCTTGCGCAGCATGCTCTTGAGCAGGTAGCCGGACGCCCCCGCCTTGATGGCGCGCAGCGCCTGCGCATCTCCCTTGTACGTCGTCAGCACGATGATGCGCGCCGCGGGGAACTCCGCGCGGATGGCCGTGATGGCATCGATGCCGTTCATCCCCGGCATCTGCACGTCCATCAGCGTGATGTCCGGCGTGTGCGCCCGGTACGCCCGCAGCGCCTGCTCGCCCGTCTCCGCCTCCGCCACGAGCGTCATGTCCGGCTGACCGGCAATCATCCCGCAGAGCCCTTCACGCAACATCGGATGGTCGTCGACCACCAGGATGCGGATGTTCGCGTCCTTCGAAGTCATGCGTCGCAAGGTACCCCCGTCGTCGCCCCGTGAAAAGACTCACATCCGCGAGGCTGCCCATCGAAACGGTGCATCCCCCATTCGGGTGATGCCGACACGGGCCTCCCCGTGTTTCATGACAATGACTGGAATCAATTCCCTGACACCCCCGAAGCCCCGCGAGACGCCCCATGCCCAACGCCTCCCCCACGCCCGGCAAGAGCCTGCTCACCCCGGACAACCACGCGCTCATCCTGGTGGACCACCAGTCCCAGATGGCCTTCGCCACCCACAGCATCGAGCTGCCGCTGCTGCGCAACAACACCGCGCTCGTCTGCAAGGCCGCCGCGGGCTTCCGCGTCCCCACGCTGCTCACCACCGTCGCGGAGAAGAGCTTCTCCGGCCCCCTGTTCCCCGAAATCAAGGAGGTCTTCCCCGAGGCGAAGGTCATCGACCGCACCACGATGAACTGCTGGGAGGACCCGAACGTCACCGAACAGGTCAACCGCTTCGACAAGGCGCGCGTCGTGTTCGCCGGCCTCTGGACGGGCGTGTGCATCGTCGGCCCGGTGCTGTCCGCCATCGACCAGGGCTTCCAGGTGTATGTCATCACCGACGCCAGCGGTGACGTGTCCCAGGAGGCCCACGAGCGCGCCGTGCAGCGCATGGTGCAGGCCGGCGCCATCCCCATGACCAGCCTCCAGTACCTGCTGGAGCTCCAGCGCGACTGGGCGCGCGGCGCCACCTACGCCATGACCACGGGCGTCGCGGTCGCCCACGGCGGCGGCTACGGCCTGGGCGTGCAGTACGCCAAGAGCATGTTCAACGCCTCCGAGGGCGGCGGTCACTGACGTCCGCCGTGCCCCCTTCGTACCCCGGCGGCGGACTCGAAGCCCCCTCTCGAGCGCTCCGCCGGGCCGTCGTCCCGCCTCCCCCTCAGCACGAGCTCCCCTCATGGCCGACCTGATTGTCCGCAACGCCCGCGTCACCACCCTGGACCGGGACCTCCCCCAGGCCCAAGCCCTGGCCGTCACCGACGGCGTCGTGGAGGCCGTGGGAGACGAGCGAGACATCATGGCGCTCGCGACCGCCTCCACCCGGGTCATCGACGCGGGCGGGCGCAGGCTCATCCCCGGCCTCAATGACAGCCACATCCACCTGATTCGCGGCGGGCTCAACTACAACCTGGAGCTGCGGTGGGACGGCGTGCGCTCGCTGGCGGACGCCATGGCGATGCTGCGCGAGCAGGCGGCCCGCACGCCCGCGCCCCAGTGGGTCCGCGTGGTGGGCGGCTTCAGCGAGCACCAGTTCGTCGAGAAGCGCCTGCCCACGCTCGCCGAGCTCAACGCCGCGGCGCCCGAGACACCGGTCTTCATCCTCCACCTGTATGACCGGGCCCTGCTCAACGGCGCCGCCCTGCGCGCGGTGGGCTACGGCAAGGACACGCCCGAGCCGCCCGGGGGCCGCATCGAGCGCGACGCGCGCGGCAACCCCACCGGCCTGCTGCTGGCCAGCCCCAACGCCCTCATCCTCTATGCCACGCTCGCGCTGGGCCCCAAGCTGCCGCCGGAGTACCAGCTCAACTCCACGCGCCACTTCATGCGCGAGCTCAACCGGCTGGGCGTCACCTCCGTCATCGACGCGGGCGGCGGCTTCCAGAACTACCCGGAGGACTACGACATCATCCAGAAGCTGCACGCCGACGGCGAGCTGACGGTGCGCATCGCGTACAACCTCTTCACCCAGAAGAAGGGCTCCGAGCAGGCGGACTTCGAGCGCTGGACCCGCATGCTCTCGCCCCGGCAGGGCGACGACATGATGCGCCACAACGGCGCGGGCGAGATGCTGGTGTTCTCCGCGGCGGACTTCGAGGACTTCCGCGTGCCCCGCCCGGAGCTGCCCGCGGGCATGGAGGGTGAGCTGGAGTCCGTCGTCCACCTGCTCGCCAGCAAGCGCTGGCCCTTCCGCATCCACGCCACCTACGACGAGAGCATCAGCCGGGTGCTGGACGTCTACGAGAAGGTGAACCGCGAGGTGCCGCTGGACGGCCTGCACTGGTTCATCGACCACGCGGAGACCATCTCCGAGCGCAACCTCGAGCGGGTGCGCGCGCTCAGCGGCGGCATCGCCGTGCAGCACCGCATGGTCTACCAGGGCGAGTACTTCCAGGAGCGCTACGGCCAGGACGCCCTGCGCCGCACGCCGCCCGTCCGGAAGATGCTGGAATCGGGCGTGCCGGTGGGCGCGGGCACGGACGCCACGCGCGTGGCCAGCTACAACCCCTGGGTGGCGCTGTACTGGCTCGTCACGGGCCGCACGCTGGGCGGCCTGTCCATGTACGGCGAGGACAACCTGCTCGAGCGCGAGGAGGCCCTGCGCCTGTGGACGCACGGCAGCGCGTGGTTCTCCTACGAGCAGGAGAAGAAGGGACTGCTCAAGCGGGGCTACCTCGCGGACTTCACCGTGCTGTCCTCGGACTACTTCCAGGTGCCCGAGGAGTCCATCCAGCACATCACCAGCGTGCTGACGGTGGTGGGCGGCCGGGTGGTGCACGGCACGGGAGACTTCGAGCCGCTGGCGCCCGAGCTGCCCCGGCCCATGCCGGACTGGTCCCCGGTGAATCGCTTCGGCGGCTACCAGGGCGGCACGCTGGCCCAGGCCCGCGAGGCCCTCGCCAACGCGTCACACGCCCACGGCGACGCCTGCGCCGTGCACGGCCACGGGAGGACACACGCGTCGCGCCACGAGGTGCCCACCTCCGACGCGACGGGCTTCTGGGGAGCGCTGGGGTGCCTCTGCTATGCCTTCTGAAGCGAACGTCGCGGTGAGCCCCGCCCCCGTGGCCCAGGAGGTGGGGGCCCTGGCGCCCCTGCGTCACGCCACGTTCCGCACGCTGTGGCTCGCGGTGCTGGCCAGCCACATCGGCACCTGGGTGCACGACGTGGCCGCGGCGTGGTTCATGTCGGAGCGCACCGGCTCGCCGCTGATGGTGGCCGCGGTGCAGTCGGCCACCACGATGCCCGTCGTCGTGTTCGCGCTGGTGGCGGGCACGCTGGCGGACATCGTCGACCGGCGGCGCTACCTCATCACCATCCAGGTGTGGATGCTGGTCATGGCCACGCTGCTCGCGTGGGCCTCCATGGTGGGGGAGATGACGGAGTGGACGCTGCTGGGGCTGACGTTCGCCCTGGGCATGGGCGCGGCCATGGCCATGCCGGCGCAGGCGGCCACCACCGCGGAGCTGGTCCCCAGGCCCCTGCTCGCGCCCGCCGTGGCGCTGAGCTCCATCGGGATGAACATCGCGCGCTCGGTGGGCCCCGCGCTCGGTGGGCTCATCGTCGCGCGCTTCGGCGTGGGGTGGGCCTTCTCCATCGACGCCGTCTCCTATCTGGGCGTGCTGCTGGCGCTCGTGTCCTGGCGGCGGGCGAAGGCGGAGTCCACGCTCCCGTCGGAGCCCTTCGGCACCGCGCTGCGCGGAGGGCTGCGGTATGCGGCGCGCTCGGGAGACCTGCGCTCGGTGCTGCTCAAGTCGGCCTGCTTCTACGCCTTCGCCAGCGCGCTGCCCGCGCAGCTCGCCATCGTCGTGCGCAAGGAGCTGGGCGCGGGCGCGGGCACGTACGGGCTCTTGCTCACGTGCATCGGCGCGGGCGCGGTGGCGGGCGCCGTCGTGCTGCCCCGCATGCGGGCGCGGTGGGGCGTGGACCGGTGGGTGCTGGGAGCGACGCTGCTCTACGCGCTCACCATGGTGACGGTGGCCTTCGTGCGCAGCCTGCCGGTCTTGGGCGTGGCCATGGTGGCCAACGGGCTGGCGTGGATCAGCGTGCTGTCCTCGCTCCAGACAGCCACGCACCTGTCGGTGCCCACCTGGGTTCGCGCCCGCGCGCTGTCGCTCTACATCGTGGTGTTCTCCGCGGGAATGGCCGGCGGCGGCCTGGTGTGGGGCTCGGTGGCCCAGCGCTTCGGCGTGCCCGTGTCGCTGACGGTGGCGGCGGGCGCGGCGGTGCTCGCGGGCTTCTTCTCGCTGCGCTTCCGCCTGGGCCAGGCCATGGCTCGCGACACCGCGCCGTCCGCCCACTGGCCCACGCCCCAGGTCTCCGAGGACGTCGAGAAGGACCAGGGCCCGGTCCTCGTGACGGTGGAGTACCGCGTCGCCCCCACGGGTCGCGCGGCGTTCCTCCCCCTGGTGCACCAGCTGGGCGACACGCGACGGCGCGACGGCGCGGTGCAGTGGGGCGTCATGGAGGACACGGCGGAGCCCGGGCGGTTCCTCGAGTACTTCGTGCTCGGCTCCTGGATGGAGCACCTGCGCCAGCACGAGCGCGTCACCCGCGAGGAGAAGGCGCTGCAGGAGCAGCTGCGCGCGCTGCACCAGGGCGCACATCCCCCCGTGGTCCATCACTACGTCGGCGCCGCGCCGATGGTCCCCCGCCGCACCCCCTTGGAGAACGACGCGTGAACTGGAAACTGTGTGTGGGACTGCTGCTGGGCCTGGGCATCGGCTTCGGCTGTCGCTGGCTGGGGGTGCCCGTGCCCGCGCCGCCGGCGCTCGTCGGCGCGCTGCTCGTCGTCACCATGACGACGGGCTACACGCTCACGGACCGGCTGCTCGCCTCGCGCCCGTCGCGCAATCACATCCACTGCGGTGGGCCCACCGGGGAGACCCAGGAGAGCAGGTCATGACCCTGGCCCTCTTCGGCGTCGCCCTGGCGCTGCTCATCGGCGCGGGATGCCGGCTGCTCGACATCCCCCTGCCCGCCCCCCCGAAGCTCCAGGGCGCCCTGCTCGTGGTGGCCATGACGGTGGGGTTCCTCCTGGGGGAGCGGCTGCTGGGCTGAGCCCTCCGACCTGTATCAATCACACCGGGGGAGCGGGCCGGGCCCCACCTCCCGGCGGGGCGAAACAACGCTTCTCTTCCGGGGGGCCACGGAACAGGATGTCGGAGGATGTCTTCGCGCGTTGCCCTCCGCCCCCGATGTGACCGCTGCTATCTCCCGTCGCACCTGTGTCTGTGCGCGGAGATTCCCCGCGTGCAGACGCGCACGCGGTTCCTCCTGGTGCAGCACGCGCTGGAGATCCGCAAGAAGAGCAACACCGGCCGGGTGGCCGCGCTCGCCCTCACCAACGCCACCCTCCTCACCCACGGCTCGCCCGCCGACGTCCTGGACAGCTCCCTGTTCGCCGAGCCCGGCACGTGGCTGCTCTTCCCGGACGGGCCCGAGCTCCCCGAGGACACCCCGCCGCCCCGGCAGGTGGTGGTGCTGGATGGCAGCTGGTCCCAGGCGCGGCGGATGAGCCAGCGGCTCCCCACGCTGCGCCTGCTCCCCCGGCTCGTGCTGCCACCGCCGCCCCCGGGAATGCTCCACCTGCGCGAGCCGAGCCACCCTGCGGGCATGTCCACCCTGGACGCGATAGCCCGCGCGGTGGAGCTGCTGGAGGGGCCCCAGACGGCGGCCCCCCTGGCGCGCCTCGCCCAGCTGCGCGTCCAGCGCATCGCCGAGTGCGGCTCGCTCAACCGCGAGGCGATGGGCCCCAGCCGCTGAGTCACGGCCTCGGGATGAGCACCATGTCCTCGTCCTGCTCCAGCTGGTAGGTGCCGTCCGGACGCAGGCAGGCCTCCGCGTGCAGGCGCAGCTTCCGGTCCATCTCCCGCGACGCCTCCGGCCCCATCGCCGCGAGCTGCTCGGCCGTGAAGCACCCCTCCAGCACGAAGAAGCGGCAGAGGGTGAACATCTCCTCGAAGGTGCGCGCGGTGAAGCCGCTCATCGCCGGGAGGACCTCGTGCGAGAGCGACATGCGCCCCAGGGTGTCCAGGAGCAGCTGCCCGAAGTTCAGCGTGTCGGCGAAGTCGCGGCACAGCTCGAACGTGGGCCCGCGCCCCGCCGCCATGATGATGAGGGCGTGGCCTCCGGGACGCACGAACGACAGGAGCCGGTCGATGAAGCCCGGCCAGTCCGAGGGCGGCACGTGGTACAGGACGTGGGAGCACAGGACCAGGTCGAAGCGCTCGGACGAATCGAACCGCTCGAAGGGCTCGATGAGCACCTTCGCCTTCTCCAGCCGCAGCTGCGCCACCTGCTCCGGGTTGGGTTCGAGCAACGTGAGCGAGCCGAAGCGCGTCGCCAGCGCCTGGGCCACCTTGCCGGAGCCCGCGCCCACGTCCAGGAGCGACGGCGCCTGGGACATGCGCGCAGACAAGCGCTCCTCGACGAGCCGCGCGATGTTCTCCGGATGGCGCGCGGTGGATGCGAGCAGACGGAACGCGGTGGCGTACTCCCGCGGGGACAGCGTGATTCCCATCGTCAGACCCCCAGCTCCAGTTGAACGGCCCCTCCCCCAGCCAGGGAAGGTGCCCCGAGCGTACAGCGGACGCTGCCCGCCGTTCACATCCCCAGTCGGCGCACCAGCTCCCGCGGCACCGGATAGACGGCCTCGCGGGGCAACAGCCGGGTGGCCTGCTCCGCGCGCCCCTCGTCCAGGTGCTTGCGCAGCTTGTGCACCAGCGGCGTCACGTCGGTGATGGAGACCACCCAGTCCTCCACGTAGCGCTGGATGATGGCGCGCCCCAGCCCCACCTGGATGCTGTCGTGCGGCAGCCCCGCGCCACGCAACGAGCGCTCCGGGTCCCACTGGACGTGGACGGGCGCCACCTCGAAGGCCTTCCTCCAGGCCTCCGGTGAGCCGTGGGCGCCGGGCTCGTACGCGGTGAGCACGCCCACCGCCAGCGCCGCCTCCCACCCCGCGCGGTGGATGCGCACCGCCAGGGTCCGCTCCTGCCCGCTCTTGCGCCCCCAGTTGGAGCGGTGCATCAGCCACAGGAAGCTGGGCTTGATCCAGGTCATCCGCCCCACGGAGAACGGCGGCCCGAAGCGCTGCGTCGCCACCGCCACGTCCGCGATGGCGTCCGGATAGGCCTGATACATCACGATGGAGCCCCGGTCGAAGTCCGCGCGAACCTCCCGCCGCGCGCTCATGACACCCGCCTCCACCCACATCCTCGTCGCATGACGCGCACCGTAGCAGCTTCGCGTCCTTTCATTCCCTGAGAATCCCAGACATGGCGGACCCTGTCCTGGAGTCCCAGACGAGCGGGTGATGGAACACGCGTTCCCAGGTCCTCCGGACACCGCGAGCGACCAACATCAGGCAACGGACGCTGTCGCGGAGGGAGGTGTTCAGGACAAGCAAACTCCGACGGGGAGGGAGAGGGCACTGCCGGGGCCTCGCGATAGATTGCGATGGGGTTGCCAGTACCGAATTCTCCTTCGGGTTGTGATTGCACAGGCTGGCGACTTCATCTCTCGCTGGGGGGTAGTGCATGTTTGTGAAACGGGGACGCGGTGTCCTGGGTGCCACGCTGTTGAGCCTGACACTGGGCGCCTGCACCGATGCCGACACACCGAAGGACCTACACGACGACGCCGCCACCCAGGCAGCAGCGGCCCTCGCCCAGGGCCATGAAGTCCTCTCCGCGGACCCGGACCAGGTCCCCACCTTCCTCCGAGGCAGGTTCGGTGAGGTCCCCACCGGCAAGCTCGCCCTCAAGGGACTTCAGACCCACTCCCTCGCGCCGGTGCTCGCCCGGGTGGCGCCGCTCTTCAAGCTCGACACCGAGCAGCTCTTCTTGAAGAAGGCCTACGTCGGCTCCGACGGGGACACGCACTACCGCTTCGGCGTGCGCTACCACGGCGTGGAGGTGCTGGGCGCGGAGCTGCGGCTGCACGCGCGCGACGGCCAGGTCTTCGCCGTCAACGGCAACGCGCGAGGAGGCCTTGCCGCCCTCCAGAGCGACCCCATCGGCGTGGACCTGGCGAAGGCCAACGCCCTGGCGGACAAGGGTTCGGTGCCGGGCCTCGTCGTCCGCAAGGCGCCCGCGCTCGTCTACTGGAGGGACCAGGACCAGCTCATCCTCTCCTGGCGGGTGCTGGTGACGGGCGCGAAGCAGGACGGCACGCCCGTGAAGGAGTCGGTGCTCGTCAACGCCCGCTCCGGCGAGGTGTTCGAGCGCTTCAACCACATCCACTCCGCGCTCGACCGCATCGTCTACGACGGCCAGAACACCAACGACCTGCCGGGGACGGTGGCGCGCCGGGAGGGAGAAGCGCCGCACGCGGACCCCGTCGTCAACGCGGCGTACGACAACACGGGCGCCGTCTGGCGCTGCTACAAGGAGCTGTTCGACCGGGACTCCTACGACGACCTCGGCGCGACGCTCCACTCCACCGTCCACCACCGCGTCAACTACGTGAACGCGTACTGGGACGGCGAGCAGATGGTCTTCGGCGACGGTGACGGCACCACCGCCATCAACCTGGCCTACGGCCTGGACGTCATCGCCCACGAGCTGACGCACGCGGTGACGGAAGTCGACTCGGACCTCATCTATTCGGGTGAGTCCGGCGGCCTCAACGAGTCCATCTCCGACATCTTCGGCGCCGTCTGCGAGTGGCACAGCGAGGGCAGGGTCATCAACGAGGGCACCTACCTGGTGGGCGAGGACGTGTGGACGCCCGAAGTCCCCGGCGATGCGCTGCGCTACATGAACAACCCCACCCAGGATGGGGACTCGCTGGACGACTACCACAACTACAGCAACGGCGTGGACGTCCACTACAGCTCGGGCATCTCCAACCTGGCCTTCTACCTGCTGGCCCAGGGCGGCACGCACCCGCGCTTCCCCACGCGCCCGGCCGTGACGGGCATCGGCATCGAGATGGCGGGCCGCATCTTCTACAAGGCCAACCGGGACCTGCTGATGCCCAACTCCACCTTCGACGCCGCGAGGATCGCCACCGAGCAGGCCGCCGTCCAGCTGGGCTACGACGCGTCCGTCGTCGCCTCCGTCGCCGCGGCCTGGAAGGCCGTGAACGTGGGCGTGGTGTTCGAGCCGACCGACCCCTTCGAGCTGGAGCGCAACGTGCCCGTCGTCCTCTCCGGCACGGCGAGCGGCGCCAAGGAGTACGGCTGGGCCGAGGTGCCCGAGGGCGCCACCAACCTGCGCTTCACCCTGTCCGGCACCACGGGCGACCCGGACCTGTACATCCGCCAGGGCAACTACCCCACGACGGGCCTCTATGACTGCCGGCCCTACCGCTCCGGCGCCAACGAGGAGTGCGTCTTCCCCACGCCCACCGCCGGCAAGTGGTACGCGATGGTCAACACCTATACGCCCTACACCAACGCCTCGCTGGTGATGAAGTTCGACGGCGGCTTCTTCCCGCTCGAGCCCAACGTGGTGGTGAGCGGACTGTCCGCCCCCGCCAATGGCAGCCATGGCTACATCGTGCAGGTGCCGGCGCGCGCGAACGGGAAGCCGCGCAGCGTCACCGTGCAGTTGCTGGGCGGCACGGGCAACGCGGACCTCTACGTGCGCATGGGGGCCATCCCCAACCATTACGAGTACGACTGCCGCGGCATGAAGGAGACCAACGCCGAGAAGTGCGTCATCCCCCAGGTCACCTCCGGCAAGCTGTATGTCTGGGTCGTCGGCGCGAAGGGCGGCTATCAGAACACCGCCATCCTCGTGTCCTATCCTCCCTGACACGTGACACCCGCCCTCGCGGCCTCCACCTCCGCCCGGACCGACGGGCGGCGGGGACGGCCGCGCGGGGCCCCACGTGTGTCCGCGCCCGGAGCGGGGCTACACTGCCGGGGTCATGCTCCCGCTGAACGACAGGTCTGGGTTGTCCCCCGAGGAGCGCTCGGCGCTGGAGCGGGAGCTTGGGCCGCTCACCCTGCTCCAGGACGTGGTGCGGTGGGGCTTCGCGAGCACGCCGCCGCGCGACGTGACCGAGGTCGTCGTCCAGGACGAGTTCACCCACGACGTGGTGCTGCCCTGGAAGGACGGGGGCTACCTCGTCTTCGACACCACCTGACTGGGCGGTGTGAATGCGGTCTCCGTGTGGGACCGTCGACCCAGCGCGGATGAGCTCCTGGACGCCCGGCTCCAGGCGGGCTGGACGCCCACGCCCACGAGCACCGTCGACGGGGACGTCATCCTGGGTCACGCCGCGTGCAGGGTGCCGCCCGGCAAGGGCCCGGCGACACCCTGAGCGTCCCGTCCGTGACTACTTGCCCTTCTCCTTCACCCACGAGTCCTTCAAGGACACGGTGCGGTTGAAGACGGGCTTGCCGGGCTGCGAGTCCTTCGGGTCCGCGAAGAAGTAGCCCAGCCGCTCGAACTGGAAGCGCGACTCCGGCGCCGCGTTGGCGAGCAGCGGCTCCACGCGCGCCGAGCGCAGCACCTCCAGGCTGTGCGGGTTCAGGAACGTGGTGAAGTCCGTCGCGTCGTCCGAGTCCGGGCTCTCCACGGAGAAGAGCCGGTCGTACAGGCGCACCTCCGCGGTGGGCGCGTTGCCCGGCACCCAGTGCAGCGTGCCCTTCACCTTGCGGCCATCCGGCGAGTCCCCGCCGCGCGTGGCCGGGTCATAGGTGCAGCGCAGCTCCACCACCTTGCCGTCCGCGTCCTTGATGACCTCCTTGCAGGTGATGAAGTACGCCGAGCGCAGGCGCACCTCCTTGCCCGGCGCCAGCCGGAAGAAGCCCTTGGCGGGGACCTCCATGAAGTCGTCCGCCTCGATGTAGAGCTCGCGCATGAACGGCACCTGGCGCGTGCCCATCTCCGGCTTCTGCGGGTGGTTCTGCACCTCCAGCATCTCCACCTGGCCTTCGGGGTAGTTCTCCACCACCACCTTGAGCGGCCGCAGCACCGCCATGGCCCGGGGCGCCGTCTCGTTCAGGTCCTCCCGGATGCACAGCTCCAGCACGCCCATGTCGATGAGCTGCTGCGTCTTGCTGACGCCCGCGCGCGTGGCGAAGTCGCGGATGGACGCGGGCGTGAAGCCCCGGCGGCGCAGGCCGCTGATGGTCATCATCCGCGGGTCGTCCCAGCCGGAGACGTACTTCTCCGTGACGAGCTTGAGCAGCTTGCGCTTGCTCATCACCGTGTAGTTGAGGTTCAGCCGGTTGAACTCGTACTGGTACGGCCGGTCCCCTTTGATGAGGCTGTCGACGATCCAGTCGTACAGCACCCGCCGGTTCTCGAACTCCAGCGTGCAGACGGAGTGCGTGATTCCCTCAATCGCGTCCGACAGGCAGTGCGCGAAGTCGTAGAGCGGGTAGATGGGCCACGCCTCGCCGGTGCGGTGATGGTGCGCGTGGCGGATGCGGTAGATGGGCGGGTCGCGCAGCACGGGGTTGGGCGACGCCATGTCGATTTTGGCGCGCAGCGTGTGCTTGCCGTCGGGGAACTCCCCGCCGCGCATGCGCGAGAACAGGTCCAGGTTCTCCTCCACGGAGCGGGTGCGGTACGGGCTGTCACGACCCGGCGTGGTGAAGTCGCCGCGGTACTCGCGAATCTCCTCCGGCGACAGGCTGCACACGTACGCCTTGCCCTGCTTGATGAGCTGCACGGCGAAGTCGTAGAGCTTCGGGAAGTAGTCGGAGGCGTAGAACTTGCGGTCCGCCCAGTCGAAGCCGAGCCACTTCACGTCGCGCTGGATGGCCTCGACGTAGTCGGTGTCCTCGGTGACGGGGTTGGTGTCGTCGAAGCGCAGGTTGCACAGCCCCTCGTATTGCTTCGCCAGTCCGAAGTTGAGGCAGATGGACTTGGCGTGGCCGATATGGAGGTAGCCGTTGGGCTCGGGCGGGAAGCGGGTGTGCACGCGTCCTGCGTGCTTTCCCGTGCGCCGGTCTTCCTCGATGATCTCCTGGAGGAAGTTCAGGCCCTGCGTTTCGTTCGTCGTCGTCATGATGGGGGCGAATCCTCGTGAAGCCGCCCGGGGCCGGCAAGGGATTCCTTTCAGAGCGAGTCCAGGAGCGCCTCCCAGGCCCCCAGCGCCTTGGCCGAGGACAGCTCCTCCGCGCGGGCCCGGGCCTTCCGGGCCAGGTCCTTGCGGTGCACCTCGTCCAAGACGGCTCGGGCCAGCGCCTGGGCCAGCGCCGGGGCGTCCTCCACTGGAACCAGCACGCCGTGCCGCCCATTCTCCAGCACCTCCGCGGGGCCGGACGGGCAGTCGGTGCTCACCACCGGGCACCCCAGGGCGAGCGCCTCCAGGAGCACCATGGGCAGCCCCTCGAACCGGGAGGACAGCGCGAACACCGCCGCGCGGCGCATCAGCGCGTGCGGATTGGACGCGAAGCCCGGCATGAACACGCTCGACTCCACCCCCAGCGAGCGCGCCAGCGCCTTCAATTCGGCCTCCAGCGAGCCCACCCCCAGGATGAGCAGGTGGTGGTCCACGCCCTCCTGGCGCGCCAGGGCATGGGCGCGGATGAGCACGTCGAAGCCCTTCTGGGGCTCCAGCCGGCCCACGGCGATGACCACCGGGCGCTCGAAGACGGGGCCCGCCCAGTCCGGCACCGGCCCGTCCGCGGCGGCGCGCACCACCTCCCCGTCCACGAAGTTGGGGATGACCTGCAGCCGCTCCTCGGGCACGGGGACCAGGGACTGGAAGGAGCGCGCCGTGTCATGGCCACACGCGACGATGCGCTGCATGCGCGGGTAGAGCAGCCGCAGGCCCCAGAGCTGGCGGCGCGGCTGCTCGCGGTGGAAGGCGCCCCAGTCGAAGTGGATCATCCCCACCACGGGCTTGCCGAGCAGCTTCCCGGCCAGGCAGGCCAACAGCGCCGCGCGCCCCTCCTGCCCCGCGACGATGACGTCCGCCTCGCGGGCATGGCGCAACAGGTGCCACAGGTACAGGGGCAGGTTCTGCCGGTGGTAGTCGTAGGAGTCGGTGGCCCAGGAGACCTCGGTGTTCGCGGGCAGCCGGTCCTCGCGCCCCGGTGGAGGTCGGTGGTGGAAGAACAGCCGGGTGGCGAAGCGCCGGGGGTCCAGCCCCGCGAGGACGTTGCACACCGAGCGCTCGATGCCGCCTCCGCCCAGGAACACGAGCGTGAACAGCACTCGCTTCCTCCCAGGGTCTTTCGAGGCGTCTCGTGGCACCGGCACCAGCATCCAGCCCCCCACTCCCTGAAGGCGGGTGCACCGTAACCCAAGGGTGTCACGGCCGCCAACAAGACGGACGGCTGCAACGTCTCCTGGCGACACATCGCGCGCATCCCGGCGTACGCTCTGCCGGCGCCCGGGCAGACCGCCGGGCTCTCCCGTCCTGTCACGCTCCGTGATGACCGCGCTCCGTCCACGACTCCTCGTCCCCCTGGTCCTGCTCCTCGGCGTGCTCGCGTCCGTGGGGCTGCTCGTCGTGAAGGGGCACCGCATCGGCCAGGGCCTGCTGCACCCGCCCCACGTGCCGGTGACGCGGCCGTCCGCCGCGCCGGAGCTGGACGCGATGCGGGACGTCGCCTTCACCAACGCGGACGGCCTGACGCTGCGCGGCTGGTACGTGCCCTCGCAGAACCGCGCCGCGGTGGTGCTGGTGCATGGCTTCGCGGACAACCGCGCGCAGCTGCTCTTCGAGGCCCGCGCGCTGGCCCGGGCCGGCTACGGCGTGCTGCTGTTCGACCTGCGCGCCCATGGGGAGAGCAGCGGAGACCGCGTGACGTGGGGAGACCTGGAGCGCCGCGACGTGACGGCCGCGCTGGACTTCGTGGCGGCGCGGCCGGACGTGGACCCCGCCAGGCTGGGGCTCTTCGGCTTCTCCATGGGCGGCACCACCGCGCTGCTGGTGGCCGAGCACGACGCGCGCGTGAAGGCGGTGGCCGCCGCGGGCGCGTACCCCGCCCTGGAGGCGGACGTGTACTCGGGCTACGGCAGGTGGGGCGCCTTGAGCGCGGAGCCGGTGCTGTGGACGCTGCGCCGCGCGGGCGTGGACGTGGACGCGGTGCGCCCCATCGACGGCATGTGCCAGCTGAAGGGCCGCCCGCTCCTGCTCGTCAACGGCGACGTGGACCCGGACGCGCCCGCCAAGCTCCAGGCCAGCCTGTTCCGCGCGGCCTGCGAGCCCAAGACGCTGTGGGTCGTCGAGGGCGCGGGCCATGGCGAGTACGCCCGCGTGGCCCCGGAGGAGTACGCGCGCCGGCTCCGCGAGCACTTCGACCGGGCGCTGTTGGGCGCGGGCTGACCCACGCGGCTCAGGGCCCGGCGCCGGACTCCGGCTCCGGCGCGTCCGACGCGGGCACCCAGGTGGGCTCGGCGTCCAGCGCGGGCCGCCCCTCGAGCAGCTCGTGCGGACGGAAGCCGCCCTTGTAGCGCAGCGACGCGCACGCCTGGACGCGGAAGCCCAGGTACACGTGGGGGATGCCCCGCGCCTTGGCCAGCTCCACCTGGAACACCACGTTGGCCGTGCCCGGGGACAGCCGCGCGTAGTCCGGGTCGTAGAAGAAGTACACCGCGCTCCACGCGCGCGGCGTCTCGTCGCAGATGCCCAGCGCCACCAGCCGGGGGCCGCCCTCCGCCGCGTCGTCGTACCAGGCCACCTCGCGCGCGGAGGGGTGCGGGAAGGAGAACTGGAGCGAGTACTCGCGCACCGTGAGCGGCGAGGGCTCCCACTCCCGTGCGGCCTCGCGCTCCGCGTGCCAGGCCCGGTAGAGCGCCAGCCGCTCCTCGTCGGCCCTGGGGACGCCCACCTCCACCCGCAGGTGGGCGCACGCGGCCCGGGCGCGGCGCTGGCTGCGGTTGGGCCGGAAGCCCTCCACCGGGACGCGCAGCGACACGCACTCCTGGCAGTCCGCGCAGGCGGGCCGGAAGTACACCGGCCCGAAGCGCCGCCAGCCGCGCACCAGCAGGTGCTCGTACTCCTCCGGCGACACGTCCCGCAGCACCAGGTTCTCCAGCGAGGCCTGCCGCTCGGGCAGGTAGCTGCAGGGGCGCGGGGGCTCGACGTCGTGTGCCAGCAGGAGGGCCATTTGCGTCCATGTTCCTGTCCGGCCCTCGGTCCGGCGTCAAGTCGCCGGAGGGCTCCAGGACGCCCACCGTGGCCGGCGGGCCACGCCCCGCACGCCCTCCTGTCACGCGTCCGACGGCCCCCCGCCCTACCAGGTCCATGGCATGACGACTGCAACCGCTCCCCGTCAACCCCCACGCGAAGGCGGAAGCACATGGCGAGAGACTGCCTGCAGCCCTGGATGGACCGGCTGGCCCATGTCGACGTGGAGGTCCAGGACACCTCGCCCCGCGCCCGGCTGGGGGGCCGCGAGTGGGATGGCCAGGGCCTGGCGATGCGGCGCCCCCGAGTGGAGGCCCGCCTCGCGGAGCAGGACATCGTTGCCCCACGGACGGCGATTTCCCGGCAGGTCGAGCAGGACCCCGGGTGGGATTCCGACGACTTCGATTTCGCGGTGGCGAGCTACTGACGCCCGCGCCGCTTCTCAAGCTCATCCATTTTGAGAACGCACGTTCCCGCAACCCTTGCGCGTGGAGCAGGCGTGCGCGCAAGCCTGGCGGCGGCGCCAACCCGGAGGCGTCTTCTCAGGCCCCGGCGCGAACGCATATAAGCCTGACATGTCCGCAATCGATGTCTCGGTGGTGATGCCCACCCACCGACGAGAGAAGGAAGTGGTGGAGGCCATCCGCTCGGTGCTCCGCCAGGAGGGGGTCCACGTCGAGGTCATCGTGTTGGATGACACGCCGGAGGGCACCGCCCGGGCGTCGGTGGAGGGGCTGGGCGACTCTCGCGTGCGCTACGTGGTGAACGACCCGCCGTCCAAGGGGCGCCCCGCTGTGGTGCGGAACCACGGCGTGACGCTCGCCCGGGGCCGCTACCTGCACTTCCTGGACGACGACGACATGCTCGCCGACGGCGCACTGCACGCCATGGTGAGCGCGCTGGACGCGCGGCCCGACGCGGGCGTGGCGGTGGGCTGGGTGGTGCCGTTCGGTGACGACGCGGACTGGCTCAAGGACAAGAGCGAGTACTTCCAGTGGGCGGCCAAGGTGGGCGCCAGCACGCCCAACAGCGCGTGGACGGTGGCGCACATCCTGTTCCGCGGGACGCTGTACGTGAACTCCGCGTGCATGGTGCGCCGCGAGCACTTCGCGACGCTGGGCGGCTTCGACGCGTCCATCCCCGTCTACGAGGACGTGGACTTCTACCTGCGCGGCATCCGCGCCTTCGGCCACGTCTACGTGGACCGCCCCATCCTGCACTACCGCACCGGCCGGCCCTCGCTGATGCACAACCTGGGCAAGGACGGCACGCTGGTGATGCAGTCCAACGAGATGATCCACGGCAAGTACCGCAAGACGAACGGCGCGCTGGAGTACCGCGCGCTGCAGCTGCTCATGCGGACCCTGCCGTTCGACATCGCCAAGAAGCTGCCCTTGTGGCTGCCCAAGCAGGGCCGGGTCTCATGAGCTTGAAGAGTCGGTTCGTCGGCACGGCCAAGCGTCAGGTGAAGCAGACGCTCAGGCCCGTGCTCCAGCGGGCCATGGCGCCCGCGCGCACGCAGATTCCCGCGTCGTACTGGGGGCTGCAGCACGTCCCCGGCCAGGGGCTGAGCCTGGAGGGCGTGGCGCTCAAGTCGCTGGTGCAACGCTTCGGCTCGCCGCTGCACGTGGTGCACCTGGCGGCGCTCCAGCGCAACGTGGAGCGCTTCCTCGCGGTGCCCCCGGGGCGCGCGGGCGGGTGCGAGGTGTTCTACTCGTACAAGACGAACCCGATCCCCGGCGTGCTGGAGGTGCTGCACGGGATGGGCGTGGGCGCCGAAATCATCTCCGCCTACGAGCTGTGGCTGGCGCTGCGGCTGGGCGTCGCGCCCGAGCGCATCGTCTACAACGGCCCGGTGAAGTCGGAGGCCTCGGTGCGCGAGGCCATCGGCCGGGGCATCCAGCTGCTCGCCGCGAACCACGCGGAGGAGCTGGGCCTGTTCGCGCGCGTCGCGGCGGAGCTGGACCAGCGTCCGCGCGTGGCGGTGCGGGTGAGCACGGACAGCGGCTGGGCGGCGCAGTTCGGCACGCCCATCGCGGGCGGCGCGGCGCTCCGGGCGTATGCGCAGGCGCGGGCGTCGTCGCACCTGGACGTGGTGGGCCTGCACGCGCACCGGGGCGCCACCATCCGCACCGAGGGCGAGCTGACGGGCTTCGTGGAGGCGGTGCTCGGCTTCACGGACACGCTGCACCAGGAGCTGGGGCTGGACCTGGAGGTGCTGGATCTGGGCGGCAGCCTCTGCACGCCGTCGGTGGAGCACATCGCCGAGCGCGACTGGCGCCTCAACCTCACCTTCTTCCGGGACGTGCCGGCGCCGGACCCGGCGGCATCGCTGGACATCTCGCGCTACGTGGCGCTCGTGGTGGAGATGGTGGAGTCGCACTACGCGAGGAAGGGGCGCGCGCGACCGCGCATCTTCCTGGAGCCGGGCCGCGCCATGACGGGCGACACGCAGCTCTTGCTCGGCAGCGTGCACACGCTCAAGGCGGGCGAGGACCGGACGTGGGCGGTGCTCGACGCGGGCGTGAACCATGCCGAGTGCGTGCGCAACGAGTACCACCAGCTCTTCCACGTGGACCGGCCGGACGCGCCCGCCGAGCGCGTCTACACGGTGGTGGGCCCCATCTGCACGCCGGGCGACACGCTGTACCACGCCAAGCGGCTGCCCCAGCTGGTCGAGGGTGACACGCTGGCCATCATGGACGCGGGCGCGTACTTCGTGCCGTTCGCGACGTCCTTCTCGTATCCGCAGCCGGCCATCATCGCGCTGGACGGCGGCGAGGCGCGGCTGTTGCGCCGGGCGGAGACGTTCGAGGACCAGGTGGCGCTCGACACGGTGGCGAAGAGCCCGGGCAAGCCCGAGGCGGCCTGAGCGCTGCGTCGAGGTCCGCCGCCCGTGCGCTGACACACGGGCGGCGAGGGCCTGCTAGCGGTTGAGCACCATCATCCGCAGGAAGGCGCGCGGGTGGCGCGCGGAGCCGTAGAGGATCTGCGCCACCTCCACCGCGGACGGCATCGGGTCATCCGAGTCGATGAGCGGGTCCACCGCCACCTGACGGTGCGTCCGCAGCCAGCGTCGCCACTGCTTCGCCTCGTCGGCGGGCAGCGCGCCGGACAGCCGCTGGAGGTTGAGCAGCATCTCCAGGGCGATGCGGTTGCAGAACACCTCGCCGCGTCCGGTCCACGCGCGCGCCGACTGCCCCACGCGCGCCAGCGCGTCAAAGTCACCCAGCGCCGCGTGATAGGCCATGAGCGGCAGCGGCAGCCCGCGCGCGATGTCGAAGCCCATCTGCCCGTAGTAGCGCGGGTTGAAGTCGATGAGCAGGAAGTCGTCCTTCGTCTGGATGAACTCCACCTCGAAGACGCCGTGGTAGCCCAGCTTCGCGCACAGCTTGCGCAGGCCGTCGGCCAGGTCCTGGCGCACCGGCGCGGACTCGAAGCACACGCCCACGCCCAGCCGGCGCGGACGCTGGAGCACCTTCATGGCGCCGCGCACCTCGAACAGCGCGCCCGTGCGGTCCACGAAGCCCGACAGGCTGTAGATGCCCTGGGCCGCCTCGGGGTGGAACTCCTGCACCATGGGCCGCGCCACGGCCGGGTCGAACTTCACCAGCATGGGCGCGTAGCCGTCGCGCGCGAAGGCGCGGTACTCCTCCACGAGCTGCGAGGGCTCCGCGACGGGCAGGCCCTTGCGGTGCGTGGAGTAGAGGATCTGCGTCGTCGGCTTGATGAGGACGGGGAAGCGCGCCTCGCGGGAGATGCTCTCCAGGTCCGCCTCGGACTCGGGGAACCAGGTGCGCGGCAGCGTCAGCCCCACCGACTGGCCCGCCTCGAAGAGCTTGCGCTTGTTGAGCAGCCCGTAGACGGCGTCGATGCCGGGGTCGTAGAGGTGGAAGTAGCGCGACAGCTCCTTCGCGTGCACGGACACCAGCCACGCCAGCTCGTCGCTCGTCGGATACAGCACGTGGCTCATGGGCGCCCGGGCTCCGAAGTCGAGGAGCCACGCGAGGAACGCCTCGGGCTGGGACTCGGGAGGGCACTGCACGCGCTGTCCGACGAAGCGCGACCAGCTCGCGGGGCCCAGCCGTCCGGGGTCCGCCACGGTGACGCGGATGCCATTGCGCCCGAAGCACCGCGCGGCGGCGAGCGTCCCATAGAAGCCAGCGGAGAAGAGCAGCGCGGCCGGCCGCTCTCCCACGCGCTCTGTCGCCGACTGCTGCACCTTCACGTCTTCTGCCTGCACCTGTGCTGTCTCCCGTTGGAGGGCCCCACACCATATCCGCCCCCTCCGCCATTTGCCCCTCCCTCTTCGCGGCGCTTGATTGGAGGGCGAATCATCTGGGGTGGATGGGGATGGGGTTGCCCGGCCCCATGCGTCAGGACGCCACACCTGTCGGCGGCCGCCATAGCAGGTAACCGGAGTCGAGCAGCCATGAGTCCGTGGAGACGCCGTCCACCTGATGACACAAACGTGAGACAGACTCGCGGAAGGCATCCGCGGGCGCGGAGTGGCCGGCGTCGCGAGCCTGTTTCCACGCGTCGACCCAGGACATGAAGAAGGCGTGGATGGGCTCACCGGGACGCACGCGGCGGCGCAAGTCACGCGGCAGCCAGTCGCGGAACAAGAGCGGCGCGAAGCCCTGGCGGAAGTCGGTGTGGAAGAGCAGGGCCTCGCGAGCGGGCGGCGACTCGGGAGCGCTGTCGGAGCGACGCAGCAGGTGCGCGGTGAGAACGGAACCCTCCGGGTCCGAGCTGCCCTCCACGAGCAGCCCCGAGGGGAGCAGGAAGCGGCTGAGCGCGTGGTGCACCTCGGCGACGCGCTCCACGGGTCCCTGTCGCAGGAGGTTCATGGCCCGCACGAGGCGGGCGGGCTCCTCCGGGGACAGCGGCAGCGCGAAGC
The DNA here is from genome assembly GCF_020037055.1 of Myxococcus sp. AS-1-15. Taxonomy (NCBI): domain Bacteria; kingdom Pseudomonadati; phylum Myxococcota; class Myxococcia; order Myxococcales; family Myxococcaceae; genus Myxococcus; species Myxococcus sp. AS-1-15. Next base: position 638,507 of record NZ_JAIQDF010000004.1, read on the forward strand.
CGCCTTGACGGAAGTAAGTGCGAGGCCCCGCGTGGGCCTGGGCCGCGAGGGCCCGCGCGTCATCGAGCTCCACGCCGATGACGACGAGCTCGGGGTGGAGCGCGCGAAAGGCGCTGGCGCTCTCGAGCGTCGTCCACGGATGTTCGCCGAAGCCCACGTCCACGAAGACGGCATGGGCCCACGGACCGTCGACGCGTGACAGCAAAGTGGGCTCGAAGCGGCACAGGAAGGCATCGAGCGCGCGCAGCCTTCCGGGTGCGGTGCGCCCCCGCGTCTTCGCGTCGAGCGTGGACATGTCCTGGTCTTCGATGAGGCGGCCCCATCGCGTCAAGCACCCCGGTTTTCGTCTGGAGCGCGGAGGCTTTAGGCTCCACCTCCGTGCGCCCCGCGTCCGCCCTCACCTGCCCCGGCTGTCAGGCGCCCCGAGTGCAGGGGGCCGAGTGTCCTCGCTGCGGTATCATCTACGCCCGCGCCGAGGCCCGCGCCGCGCGCAAGGCCGAGGAGGAGCGCGCCCAGCGCGAGGCCGCCGAGCAGGCCCCCGCGCCCTTCGAGGTCGACCCCGCGTGGCTCGCGCCTCCGGAGCTGCGCTCGGAGGTCCTGCCCGCGAGCACACCGTCAATCGACGCGGGTGAGGAGGACGCCGTCCACGAGCTGCGCCTGCGCCTCGTCGTCGTGCCCCTGGCATTGCTGGTGGGCTATCTGGTGGCCACCGGCTCCGCGCGCTTCATCGTGCGGCTGCTCACCATGTACGTCCACGAGGTCGGGCACGCGGTCACCGCATGGCTGTGCGGCATCCCCGCCATCCCGGCCCCGTGGGTCACGCCCACGGGCTCCGAGCGCTGGTACTCGCTGGCGGCGATGCTCGCGGGAGCCCTCGGCTTCTGGGCGTGGCGCGGCTGGAAGCTGCGCCGCTGGGACTGGATGGCCTGGAGCACGGCGCTGCTCGTCGCCCAGGCCTTCTGCACGCTGGTCATCCCCCTGTGGCGCACCGAGGTGTTCATCGTCTTCGGCGGAGACGCGGGGATGCTGATTCTGGGCACGCTCCTGGTCGCGTCCTTCCACGCCCGGCCCGGCGGCCACCTCCACGCGAGAGGCCTGCGCTGGGGCTTCGTCTTCATCGGCGCGCTCGCCTTCTGGGACGGCTTCCACACCTGGTGGCGAGCGCGGACCGACGCCGAGGAGATCCCCTTCGGCCGCATGGAGGGCGTGGGCCTGAGCGACCCGAGCCGACTGGTCGAGGACCACGGCTGGTCCGAGGGTGACCTCATCCGTCGCTACGTCACGCTCGGCATCGCCTGCCTCGTGACCCTGGCCGTCTTCCACGGCCTCCAAATCTGGAAGGAGCGGGCCCGGCTTCGCGCCGCCCTGCGAGCGCTCCCCTTCTTGAATGGGCGATGAAACGTCCCGGGTTGTGACAGCGGCGTGGAACGCCGGTAGCCTCCCGGCCCAATGGCATCTCCCGTCCAGCCGCTCCCCCACCCGGAGCCCCCCTCGTCCTCGACGCCCCCCGACTCCGACAACCTCCAGCCGCGCTTCGGCTGGCTGCCTCCCGTCGGGACCTGGAAGTACCACCTGCTCTTGAGCGCGGTGGCCCTGTTCATCCTCGGGCCCCTGGGTGGCATCGCCGCGTCGTACATGAACTTCAGCGTGGGCTTCTTCGTCGGAGGCCAGGTGCTCGCCGGCATCCTCGGCAGCGCCGTCACGTACGGCTACGGCGCGGAGGGCAAGCACGGCGCCAACTACATGCAGACGATGGCCGCGTCGGTGGCCTCGCTGTGCGCCATGTCGGTGCTCATCCAGGCCATGGTGTGGCTGGGCATGGAGATGCCGCCCGCGTGGCACCTGATGCTCTTCGTCGGCTGCGTGGGCATGTTCGCCGTGGGCGTGGGCATGCTCTACACGCCGCTGCTCGTGGACCGGCTGCAGCTCGACTACCCGTCGGGCTTCGCGGTGGCCAACATCCTGCGCGCGCTGACCGACAAGCGGCTGCTCAAGGCCTCCATCTCCAAGCTGGGCGGCGGCACGCTGCTGGGCGCCATCGCCGCGTGGATGACGGAGAAGATCGCCGTCGTGGCCGCCATCGGCACCAGCGCCGCCACGCTGGGCGCGGGCATGATTGTCGGCAGCCGCATCACCATCCCCGCGGTGTTGATGGCCGTCATCGGCGCATGGCAGGTGCCGCACCTGCGTGAAATCGGCTGGCTCGGCCCCGAGGACCCCTTCCGCAAGATTGGCTTCCTCATCGGCCTGGCGATGATCTGCGGCGCCGCGGTGGTGGACCTGTCGCTGCTCGCGGTGCAGGCCGTGGCGCGCGTGAAGGCCCGGGCCGACGCGCCGAAGGACGACGAGCCCGCGTGGAAGAAGGTCAACCTGCCCCGGCTCTTGGCCTGGGTCCTCGGCTGGGGCGCGGCGACGTTGGTGGTGGGCACCGCGGTGCTGGGTCAGCCCCTGGGCTGGCTGCTCTTCGGCCTCGCGCTGGCGCTGCTGTTCGTGCTCATCAACGGCATCTCCTACGGCATCACCGACCAGAACCCCATCTCCAGCGCGTTCGTCATCTCCATCATGATGATGTCGCTGCTGGGCCTGAAGAACCCGCTGGTGGCGCTGATGGCCGCGACCATCCTGCTCATCTCCACCTCCGTGGGCTGCGACATGCAGCAGGACCGCTCCACCGGATGGCGCCTGGGCACCAACCGCGTCATCCAGTTCCGCTACCAGGTGATGGGCGTCATCATGGGCGCCCTGCTGTGCGTGGGCCTGGCGCGCGTGTTCATGACCGCCTACCCCGCGCTCGCCATCAACCAGCTCGACAACCCCAACGCCGAGGTGGGCCAGTGGGGCTCGGCGATGACGTACAAGCTGGTGGGCGCCATCCGCGACCTGGGCTCGCTGTCGGACACCAAGGTGAAGGCGATGCTGCTCGGCCTGGGGCTGGGCTTCGGCATCCAGGCGCTGCGCAAGGTGCTGCACGCCAACCCGGGCTACCAGCGCTACATCAAGGGCTCGCGCGCGGGCTTCGCGGTGGGCTGGACCATGGACTCGCTGGTGCTGGCCAGTCCGTACGCGTCCTCCTTCGGCGGCTTCGTGGCCTTCCCCGTGGCGCTGTGGTTCGGCGCGGGCGGTGTCATCGCGTCCGTGTGGAACACCGTCACGAAGAAGCGCGCGCCGGCGGCCGCGGGCAGCCCCGCACAGGGCGAGGCGCTCCCCGAGGACATGAGCACCATGTCCCTGGCGGGCGGAGGCCTCATCGCGGGCGAGTCGCTCTTCTTCCTCATCGCCGGAATGATTGGCCTCGCGTCGCTGCTGGCGTGAGTCGAAGTCACGGGCGCTGGGGGCTCGACGCTCCCGGCGCCGCTGGCTGTGGACAGACGTCCGTTCGCGAGCACTTCACCGCGGGACACCGCTCGCATCAATACGAGCTCTCATGGAAAAACGAGGAACCGACCCACATGGGTCGCAGGTGGTTCCACGTCGTTCTTCCGCGGGAGTTCTCATGAAGCGCGCATTCGTGATGCTGGTGGCGATTCTTGGTGTCTCGTTGCTGGCCTGTGGTGGCGAGGCGCTCGAGGTGCAAGTCGATGAAGGCCCGGCGGACGTCGAGCTGGCGCAAACCAGCCAGGAGCTCGTCACCTGTACGACGGCCTGCGCGAACGGGACGTTCATCTCCTGCACGGGAAGCACCTGCAGCACCTTCGAAGGAAGGAGCGTGACGTGTGACGGGGTCAGGAAGGACTGCCCGCCGGCGGTGTGTCCGGGCGACTATCGCTCGTGCTCGGCGATGGATGGACAGAGCTGCCGGAGCGGCACGCAGCCGTGCTGCCGTGGCGATGTCGAGGGCTATTGTTACTGCATCGCCGGCCGCTACGACTGCTGAGTCCCCTGACCCGTGAGGGGTTGCCCGCGGGTCTGGTTGACAATTTCCAGACCCGCTTGCATCTTGTTCCGCGTGAGCATCGTCAACGTCACCACGACCACCCGCACCACGACTCGCTACGGCGAGGTGTGGAGCGGTGCGCGTCGTGAAGTGAGCTGACGACCGCACGGCTTCTCGCCCCGCCTTCACCGGCCGGGGCAACCGTGTGTTCGCTCAGCGCTCCGTCCGGCAAGGCAATTCCAACCTTCCGTAACGGAGACGAAGCAATGCTCGACGAAAACGACCACCGAGCCCTCGGCCAACGCCTGGACCTCTTCCACCTGCAGGAGGAGGCAGCGGGAATGGTCTTCTGGCACCCCCGAGGGCTCTTGTTGTTCCGCCTGCTGGAGGAGCACATCCGCCAGCGCATGCAGCGCGAGGGCTACCTCGAGGTCCGTACGCCGCAGCTCTACGCGCAGCCCCTGTGGGAGCGCAGCGGCCACTGGGAGAACTTCCGCGAGAACATGTACCTCGTGGAGGACGGCGGGCGGCCGCTCGCGCTCAAGCCGGTGAGCTGCCCGGGCCACATCGAGCTGGTGCGGCGCATGTCCCTGAGCTACCGCGACCTGCCCCTGCGCATGAGTGAGTTCGGACTGGTCCACCGCAGCGAGCCGGGCGGCGCGTTGCATGGCCTGTTCCGGCTGCGTCAGTTCACGCAGGACGACGGGCACATCTTCTGTGCCCCCGAGCAAGTGGTGGAAGAGGTCGTGAACTTCGCGCGCTCGCTGCGCGAGTTCTACGCGGGCCTGGGCTTCCACGACGTCCAGGTGGCCTTCTCCGGGCGTCCCGCCTCCCGCGCGGGGAGCGACGCCGTCTGGGACCAGGCCGAGGCCTGGCTCTCGGACGCGGCGAGACAGGCGGGGTTGGAGTGCAAGTACCAACCGGGTCAGGGGGCCTTCTACGGCCCCAAGCTGGAGTTCGTCTTGAAAGACAGGCTGGGGCGCGAGTGGCAGTGCGGGACGATTCAGCTCGACCTCGTGCTGCCCGAGCGCTTCGACCTGCGCTACCAGGACTCCCAGGGCCTGCGGGTCCGTCCGGTGATGCTTCACCGCGCGCTCCTGGGCAGCCTGGAGCGGTTCATCGGCGTGCTGCTCGAGCACCACCAGGGCGCCCTGCCCGCGTGGCTCGCGCCCGAGCAGGTGGTGGTGGCGCCCGTGGGTGACGCCGCGCAGGAGTACGCGCGCGACGTCGCCTTCAGCCTGCGACGGGCGGGCTGCCGCGTCCGCGTGGACGCGCGACAGGAGTCGCTGTCGCGCAAGGTGCTGGACTCGCACCAGGGAGGTGTCCCCTGGCTCGTGGTGGTGGGCGCGCGCGAGGTGCAGGCGAAGGGCCTGCGCCTGCGACAGCGGGATGGCGCCCAGCGGGACGTGTCGTGGGACGCGGGCCTGGCGGAGCTGGTGTCCGCGTGTGTCCCCGGAGTCCCGGCGTGATGAAGCCCCGAGGGGCGCGAGGGCGGTCTGCTCCTCGCGCCCCTCGGTTCCTGGAGGACGGCTACGCGTGTTGCAGGTGCTCCAGCACCACGCCGGCGCGCAGCACCTCCGCGGGCACGGTGGCCAGGTCATCCAGGCTCAGGATGCCCAGCGGGCGACGGGCCTCGTCCACCACGACGAGCCGGCGCACCATCTTGTCCTCCATCATCTGCTCGGCCACATCGAGCCCCGCGTCCGGCTCGCAGGTGATGAGGGCTGTCGTCATCACCTCACGCACGCGCGTGGTGTTGGGGTCCTGGCCCAGGGCGGTGGAGCGCACGGTGATGTCGCGGTCCGTCAGCATGCCCACCAGTTGTCCGCCCTCGGTGACGGGGAGCGCGCCGATGTTGCATTCGCGCATCCGCAGGGCGGCGACCCGCAGCGGCTCGTCCGCCTCGATGGTCTCCACGTTCCGCGTCATCAGTTCGAAAATCCGCATGGCGCCTCCGCTGACGGGTTGAGGGTAGGACTGCGTCCTTAACCATGAGGTCGGCGCGGCCCTCCGGCAGGAAGGCACCCGGGCTCGGCGGAGCAGCGGGCGGGCACACGGCCGCCGTCATTCCAGGTTGGCCAGCGAGCGCGACGATTGGGCAGGATGCGCATCTGACTGAAGCTCCCGGGCGTGGACCCGGGCAAAGGAGCGTGACGGCATGGTCGACAAGCTCACCCTCAGCGATGCGCAGTGGCGCGAGCGCCTGACGCCCGAGGAGTACGACGTCCTGCGCAGGCACGGCACGGAGCGTCCGGGCTCGGGGTGCTTCCTGGGCACGAAGACGCCGGGCACCTATGTGTGCGCCGGCTGTGGCAATCCGCTGTTCAAGTCGGGCACCAAGTTCGAGTCCGGCACCGGCTGGCCGTCCTTCACCCAGGCGGTGGGACCGGACGCGGTGACGCAGATCGATGACCGCTCGTACGGAATGGTCCGCACCGAGGTGCGCTGTGCCCGCTGCGACGGCCACCTGGGGCACGTCTTCCCCGACGGCCCCCCGCCCACCGGCCTGCGCTACTGCATGAACTCGGTGGCGATGAAGCACGTGCCCGAGGGCCAGCCGCTGGAGCTGGTCCGGGCGTAAGCGCCGCCCCCCGGCCCCGCTCGGTTCATCGAGCCCGGGCCGGGTGTTCGTCGCGAGCGCGGAGCAGGAGCGGGGACGACCTGACACCTGCCGAAACCTCGGCCCTGGCTCGCGACATCGAGCCGGGACCTTCTGACAGCGCCTCAGCCCAGCCAGGCGCGGGCGTTGCGGAACATGCGCATCCACGGGCCGTCATCGCCCGTCCACTCGCGGGGCCGCCACGAGTGCTGCACCAGCCGGTGGACGCGCTCGGGGTGCGGCATCGTCACGGTGAAGCGGCCGTCCTTCGTGGTGACGCCCGCGATTCCGTGCGGCGAGCCGTTCGGGTTGGCCGGGTACGTCGACGCCACCTGGCCGTGGTTGTCCACCCAGCGCGTGGTGATGAAGCCCGAGCCGTTGACGCGCGAGGCCTCCGCGTCGTCGGAGAACTCCGCGCGCCCCTCGCCGTGCGCCACGGCGATGAGCATCCGGCTGCCCTCCATGCCCTGGTAGAAGAGCGACGGCGTGCGGGCAATCTCCACCAGCCCCAGCCGCGCCTCGTACTGCTCCGAGGCGTTGCGCACGAAGCGCGGGAAGTGCTCCGCGCCGGGGATGATGTCCTTGAGCCCGGACATCATCTGGCAGCCGTTGCAGATGCCCAGCCCGAAGCTGTCCGAGCGCGCGAAGAAGCCGGCGAACTCGTCGCGGGCGCGCGGGTTGAACAGGATGGACTTGGCCCAGCCGCCACCCGCGCCCAGCACGTCTCCGTAGGAGAAGCCGCCGCACGCCAGCACGCCGTGGAAGTCCTTCAGCGACACCCGGCCCGCGAGGATGTCGCTCATGTGCACGTCCACCGCGAGGAAGCCCGCGCGGGTGAACGCCGCCGCCATCTCCTGCTGGCTGTTGACGCCCTGCTCGCGCAGCACCGCCACGCGGGGACGCGCGCCCTTGCCCACGAAGGGCGCGGCCACGTCCTTGGACACGTCGAACGTCAACAGCGGCGACAGGCCCGGGTTGGACGCGTCGCACTTGGCCGCGTACTCCTGCTCCGCGCACAGCGGGTTGTCGCGCAGCTTCTGCAGCTCGTAGCTGACGCGCGACCAGACGCGGCGCAGGTCCATGGTGCCCTCGGACAGGAGCACCCGCTCACCGTGCCGGACACGGACCTCCAGCTTCGGCGTGGGCCGCCCCAGCTCGTGGCAGTGCACCCCCAGCCCGTGCTGCTCCAGCACCTCGCACACGCGCGCCACGTCGCCCGCGCGCACCTGGACCACCGCGCCCAGCTCCTCGTTGAAGAGCGCCGCCACCGCGTCGGGCCCCAGCTTCGAGAGGTCCACGTCCACGCCGCAGCGGCCCGCGAAGGCCATCTCGCACAGCGTGGCCCACAAGCCACCGTCGGAGCGGTCGTGATAGGCGAGCAGCCGCCCCTCGGAGCTCAGCGCCTGCACCGCCGAGAAGAAGCCCGCGAGCAGCGCGGGGTCCTCCACGTCGGGGACCTTGGGGCCCACCTGCGCGTGCGTCTGCGCGAGGATGGAGCCGCCCAGCCGCTGCTGCCCGCGCGCCAGGTCCACGAAGACCAGCCGCGTGTCCAGCTCCACGTCCACCAGCTGCGGCGTGAGCGACTTGCGCACGTCCAGCACCGGCGCGAAGGCGGAGATGATGAGCGACACCGGGGACGTCACGGTCTTCTTCTCGCCGCCGTCCTGCCACACGGTGCGCATGGACATCGAGTCCTTGCCCACGGGGATGGTGAGCCCCAGCGCCGGACACAGCTCCATGCCCACCGCGTTCACCGCGGCGTAGAGCTGCGCGTCCTCACCCGGGCTGCCCGCCGCCGCCATCCAGTTGGCGGACAGCTTCACGTCGGACAGCTTGCCGATGCGCGCCGCGGCGATGTTGGTGAGCGCCTCGCCCACCGCCATGCGCGCGGAGGCCGCCGCGTCCACCACGGCCAGCGGCGTGCGCTCGCCCATGGACATCGCCTCGCCCGTGGTGCTCGTCACCGTGGACAGCGTCACCGCGCAGTCGGCCACCGGCACCTGCCACGGGCCGACCATCTGGTCCCGGGCCACCTGCCCCGACACCGAGCGGTCGCCGATGGTGATGAGGAACGACTTGTCCGCCACCGTCGGGTGGCTCAGCACGCGCTCGGCCATGGACTTCAAGTCCGAGGGCAGCGACAGCGGGGCGTGCTCCAGCGCGCGCGTGGTCGCGTCGCGATGCATGCGCGGCGCCTTGCCGAACAACACGTCCATCGGCAGGTCGATGGGCGGCGTGCCCAGCCGCTCGTCGGACAGCTTCAGCACCTGGGACTCGGTCGCCTCGCCCAGCACCGAGAAGGGCGCGCGCTCGCGCTCGCAGAACGCGGTGAAGCGCGCCAGGTCCTCCGGCGCCACGCCCAGCACGTAGCGCTCCTGGGCCTCGTTGCACCAGATTTCGAGCGGCGACATGCCCGGCTCCGCGTTGGGCACCGCGCGCAGCTCCAGCCTCCCGCCCAGCGCGTTGTCGTGCGCCAGCTCCGGCAGCGCGTTGGACAGGCCGCCCGCGCCCACGTCGTGGATGGAGCGGATGGGGTTCTTCTCGCCCAGCGCGCAGCACTGGTCGATGACCTGCTGACACCGCCGCTCCATCTCCGCGTTGTCCCGCTGCACGGAGGCGAAGTCGAGGTCCGCCGCGCTCGCGCCCTGCGCCATGGAGGACGCCGCGCCGCCGCCCAGGCCGATGAGCATCGCCGGGCCGCCCAGCACGATGAGCTTGTCACCGGGCTGCAGCTGGCCCTTCTTCACGTGCTCGGCGCGGATGTTGCCCAGGCCGCCGGCGATCATGATGGGCTTGTGGTAGCCGCGCACCTCCACGCCCTCGGGCGTGGACACCTGCGCCTCGAAGCTGCGGAAGTAGCCCGCGAGGTTGGGCCGGCCGAACTCGTTGTTGAACGCGGCCCCGCCCAGGGGGCCATCCATCATGATGTCCAGCGCGGAGACGATGCGGTCCGGCTTGCCGTAGGGCTGCTCCCACGGCCGCTCGTGGCCGGGGATGCGCAGGTGGCTGACGGTGAAGCCCGTCAGGCCCGCCTTCGGCTTCGCGCCGCGACCGGTGGCGCCCTCGTCGCGAATCTCTCCGCCCGCGCCGGTCGCCGCGCCTGGGTACGGCGAAATCGCCGTCGGGTGATTGTGCGTCTCCACCTTCACCATGATGTGGGACGGCTCGCGCACCGTGCCCCACTCGCCCGTGTCCGCGTCCGGGAAGAAGCGGTCCACCGTGAAGCCCTCGATGACGGCCGCGTTGTCCTTGTAGGCGGACAGCACGCCTTCCTGGTGCTGGGCGTAGGTGTTCTTGATGGCCTGGAAGAGCGAGCGCTCCTGCGGCTTGCCGTCCAGCGTCCAGCTGGCGTTGAAGATCTTGTGCCGGCAGTGCTCGCTGTTGGCCTGCGCGAACATCATCAGCTCGACGTCCGTGGGGTTGCGCGAGAGCTCCGTGAAGCGCGCCACCAGGTAGTCGATTTCATCGTCCGCGAGCGCCAGCCCCAGCTCGCGGTTGGCCCGGTCCAACGCGCCCTTGCCGCCGCCCAGGATGTCCACCGTGGTGAGCGGCCGGGGCTCGTGCGTGGAGAACAGCACGGCCGCGTCCTCCATCCGCGTGAGCACCGCCTGCGTCATCCGGTCGTGCAGCACCGGCGCGAGCGCCTCCACCTGCTCGCGCTCCAGCGGACGTCCCTGGGGACCCGCCACGAAGTACGCGAGGCCGCGCTCCAGCCGGCGCACCTTCGCGCCCAGGCCGCAGTTGTGGACGATGTCCGTCGCCTTCGAGGACCAGGGAGAGATGGTGCCAGGACGCGGCACGACGAGCAGCAGGCTGCCCGCGCGCTCGCCCGAGGGGACCCTGGGGCCATACTCGAGGAGCTGGCCGAGCATCGCCTGCTCGTCACCGGACAGGGGCTCCGGGGCGTCGAGGAAGTGCACGTGCTCCGCGTAGACGGACGACACGGAGGGCACCTGCTCGCGGCACTGCGCGAGCAGCTTGGCGAGCCGGAATTCGGAGAGGACGGGAGCGCCGCGCAGGAAGTGCATGCTGGACATGGGAAAGGGTAGGCCCTGGGTAACAGCCGGGGCGTCCTTATCACCGTGTGTCGCGAGGGCGAGCACAGACTTCGTGCCAGCCCGCTCGCTGCCCGGACGGACAGGGGGCACGGTGGGTGCCCCTCACACGTCAGCGCTGGCGCGGCACGTAGGAGAGCCGGAATTACCCGCCCTTGCCGGAAGCTGCGGGCACGGGCTTCGGCGCCTCCTGGGCATTGCGCCACAGCGCGAGCAGCTCCGCTTCACGCTCCCGTGGCAGGCCCGCGCGCGGCTTGTCGCGCCGCTCCTGTGGCAGGCCCTTGAAGTACGCCAGCGTGTCGCGGACGGTGACGTCCACGGGACGGAACGTGAGCCCGGCCTTCACCGCCTTCGCGTTGGAGCGCAGGTGCGTGCCCGCGCTGGTGCCGGTGGGCGGCATGTAGATGGGCAGCCTCACGTCGCCCGTCTCGCCCTGCTTCTCCAGGAACTCCGCGGGCACCCACGTCACCTTCGTGTCCTTGCCCGTCACCTTCCGACAGGTGTCGAGCATGGCGCCCATCGACCACGCCTCCGCGGGCCCCACGGCGTTGAACACGCCGTTCACCTGGCCCTCGATGAGCAGCACCAGCCACTCGGCCAGGTCGCGCACGTCGATGATCTGCAGCGGGTCCTTCGGCGAGCCGGGCGCCAGCATCTCCCCGCCCTGGTCGAAGCGCACGGGCCAGTACGTGAAGCGGTCCGAGCGGTCATCCGGTCCGACGATGTAGCCCGGGCGGATGTTGGCCACGCGCCCCGGCAGCGCCGCCTCGGCGGCCTCCTCGCACGCGCGCTTGAGCCCGCCGTAGAACTCGTAGTCCTTGCCCATCGTCTCCACGTTGGGGTCCGCGAGCGTCGCGGTGGGGCCGCGCTCGTCCTCGCCCGGCGTCTTGTCGCTGGCGTACGCGGAGACGCTGGAGATGAAGACATACTGTTTCACGTTCGGCGCCAGCAGCGCCGCCGACGCGCGGACCATGCGCGGGTAGTACCCGGACGTGTCCACCACCGCGTCCCACTTGCGGCCCTTCAGCGCCTTCAGGCCCTCGTCCTTGTCGGGGTCTCTATCGCCGCGCAGCTTCTCCACGTCGGGGAAGAGCTCCGGGCGTGTCCTGCCGCGGTTGAAGAGTGTCAGCGAGTGGCCTCGCGCCCGCGCGGCCTCCACCACGGCGGGCCCGAGGAAGCCCGTGCCTCCCAGGATGAGGATGCGCTTCTTCGCCACCTTCTTCGGCGCGGCCAATGACTCGGGCCCGAGCGCGAGCAACGACGCACCCGTGGCGGAATACACCAGGAACTTCCTACGCGAGGTCTTCATGACGACGGCTCCAGGGGCCGTGGTGTGCTCGGGGGGACGCGCCGGACAACGCGAGCCCGCCTGTTTCATTCCCGGGCAAGCGTCGGGTCAGCGGTCTCCCAGCGCCACGCCCCATCCCAGCGTCCACACGAACCCATGGGTCCAGTCGTCGGTGAGCGGGCGCAGGCCCTGGTAGCGCGCCTCCGCGCTCGCGATGAACAACGCCCCCAGCGCCGCCTGCGCCCGCAGGCCCACGGGCACCCCGAAGCGCGAGCCTCCCTCCCCTGAGAACACGCCCGCCCCCAGCGAGGCCCGCACGTCCACGCCCACCGCGTACGTCGGCCGCCACGCCCACAAGGGTGGCGACGACAACGACAGACTGAAGCCTCCCGTCGCCAGGGGACGACGTCCCAGCCCTACGCCGCGCATCCACTCGAAGGACAACCGCGACGCGTACGGAAGTGGCAGCCCCGCGCGAAGCCCGGCGACGGGGGCGCCGCCTCGCGTGTCGCGTGTCATGCCGCCCAGCAACTGGAAGGACAGCTCCGGCGCGGGGCTGTAGTCGCCGGTCGAAACCCAGACGGCGCCGGGCTCGGCGACCTCCTGGAAGCGCTGAGCCGCCCAGGTGAGGAATGACTGGGTATAGGCAATCGCCGCGGCGGCACGGTCCGCCATGAACACATCAAAGGCCTCCGGCGAGACACCCTCCGTCTGTCCAAAGACCTTCCCAGACGCGCCATACACACCGAACGCCCCCGGCAGCGCAGCGTCCGGCTCCACCCAGAACGCACGCCAGGCCATCAGCGTCCCATCCTCGGCGCGCAGTGATTGCGTGCGCACCACCTCCAGGGTCTCCCGCGCCAGCGCCAGCTGCGCGTCGGGCCCGGACATCGGCGCCACCTCGCGCGTGGGGAGCTGTTCCAGCACACCGCGCAGGCCCCAGCCCTCGAACCCGTCCGAGAAGCCATGGCTCACCGGCACCACGTGCGGCGGCGAGGCCACGTCCTGGATGTGGTGCGCCAGGTGTCCGGCCCTGTCCCACGCGCGCGCCAGGTCTCCTCCACGCGCCGCGTCCAGCGCCTCCTCCCACAACTTGAGCACCCGCGCCGCCGAACCCTCGCGCGGCCCCGAGTCCACCCTCCCCTCCGGCCGGAAGTAGTGGTGCCACCCGGTCCACTTCACGTGGAGGTTCAAGTCCTCCGCCGTCGCACCGTGCAGGACCGCGTCACGGTGCTTCTCCAGGCCCGGCGACGCCTGGGTCGCCCGCTCGAGGGCGACCCGCGTCAGGGCCTCGTGGTCCTTCACCCAGAAGGCCCCCGCCCCCATCGGCGCCAACAAGGCCGCGAGGACGGCGAGCCGCGGCGCCACGACCCGTCCGCTCAGGCGGCCTCCGCCCGGGGCACGTCGAGCGAGTCCAGGTGGGCGCGCGCGATGTGCAGGTTGTCGTTGTCCAGCGGGTGGAACGACGGCCGCAGGTACTCCTTGAGCCCACGCCAGAGCACCCGCACCAGCACCGGGTCCTTCTGGTGCGCGCGCCGCAGCTCCCGCCAGATGCCACCCCACCCCAGCCCCGGCTCCTGCTTCAGCAGCGTGACGGTGGCCGCGAACCACAGGCCGTACAGGGCGATGATGCCCGCGAACATCCCCGTCACGCGCAGGCCGTAGCCCGGCGCCACCTTGCGCAGCACGTCGAAGGCCACGGCCTTGTGCTCAATCTCCTCCGCGGCGTGCCACTCGATGAGCTGGCGCATCGCGGGGTGGCCGTCCTTGAACACGCCGAGCGTCAGCGTGTTCTCCCCCATGATGGCCGTGTAGTGCTCCAGCGCGGCGGTGATGGAGAGCCGCAGGGAGGCCGGGAAGTACTTGTCGATGAAGCCCCAGACGATGCGCTGGTACGCCCTCATGAAGCCGGTGATGACGTAGCCCTGTGACTCCAGCAGCTCGATGTAGTCCTGGTGCTCGCGAGCGTGCTGCCCCTCCTGGGCGAAGAACGCCTTCACCTGCGCGCGCAGCTCCGGGACATCGGCCAGCGCGGGGAGGTAGTGGTTGACGCTGCGCACGAAGAAGCGCTCGCCCTGGGGGAAGAGCAGGTTGAGTCCGTTCCACAGGTGCGTCGAGCCCAGGCCGTTGTGGTGCCAGACCCGGGGGAAGGTGGCATCGAAGTGGAACTTCAGGTGCGGTCTGGGGACGATGCGGCCGGGGTCGGGGGGATTGACCATGAGTGGGGGGATTCTCGTGCGCCGGAGGGGGACGGCGGGTCAGAAGGAAGGGGGCGTGACGGAACGCACCCTTCGGGGGAATTCGCGCTCGAGCTCGGTTCGGAAGGCGATGAGCCGCTCCCGGGCGGTGAAGGGACCGCTGCCAGCGATAGCGCCGAAGAAGCGCTTGCGCACGCCTTTACGCGTCACGCAGAGCACCTCCGTGACGCACAGTGCCACCCCGCCGCCCACGGCGGGCAGCGGCCGCATGGTGTTGAAGTGGATGGGCGCGTGCCGCTCCAGCGCGGCCTCGTCCTCCACCTCCAGGGTGATCTTCGACAGGAGCGCGTTGCCGCACAGCGCGGAGGCCACCTGCCGCAGCCCCGGCGTGTAGGCGAAGCCGTGCGTGGTGAGCGACGGCATCCACCAGGGCAGCGACGGCGAGTACAGGGTGGAGAAGATGTCCTCCAGCACGCCGCCCTCCGTCCGGGTGTGCTCGAGCAGGTGGGAGACCCGCGCGGGCGTCACCGGGCCGTCTCGGGTGAGGGAGGGAATCACCGCGATGCGGATGCGCCGCCAGGGCCTTGGCACCGACGTGGGCGCGTCCGGCAACACCGGCACCAGCATCGTCGGGTTGTCCGTGCGCAACAGCCCCCCGTGGGAGCGCCCCAGCGCCCCCAGCACCGCGCACGCCAGGTTGCGGAAGTCGAGCTGCTCGGGCAGCGCCACGCGCAGCAACGGAGAAGGGTCCGAAGGCCCCGTCAACCACTCCCCGCCGTCGGCGCCCCGGGGCCCGCGAGGCAGCTCCGCGGCAATCGCCCGCGACACCTCCATCATCGCCGTGCCGTCCATCACCAGGTGGTCGAACGCCAGCTCCAGCGAGCCCGTGGTCCGCTCCACCCGCGCCCCCAGCCAGGCGCTCGACGTCAGCAGATGGGACGTCCAGGCGCTGTCGCCGTGGCCCGCGGCGTCCACCACCACCTGGGGATGCAGCCCGTCGCGGCGCGCCTCGGAGAGCGAGCAGGGGGCGCGGGACTCGAGGAGCGCCGCCACCGCCTCGGAGGTGAGCGACGCGCCCACCAAGGGGAGCCGGGCCACCCGGAAGCCGCCTCCGGGCACGGTGACGGCCACGGTGAGCACCCCGTCATCCGCGACGCGCTGACGGGCATCCAGGCCCATGCGCCCCAGCCCCGCCAGCCAGACATCCGTGGGCTGGTTGTGCCGGCGTCCCCGCGTGCCCACGTGCCAGCGGGCCACCTGCGCGAGCAGCGCGGACACCCACCCTCCCCCCCGGGTGTCGATGCCCAGCGGCTGCACCGTCATCATGACGCGGCGCGAGCGCGGCTCGGTGGACAGGAAGCGCTCCCACGACGTCAGCTCCGGCACCACGTCCGACACCTGGCTCGCCGGGAAGGTCCGCTGCCAGCCGTCGCACGCCCCCACCAGCACCGACAGCGCCTGACGCGCCACCGGCACGAAGTGCGGGAACTTGTGCGCCATCGACTCCCGCACGCGTGAGCGGGTGTCCCCGGCACGGTGAACAGCGAACGAAGGAAAGGAACCAGAGCCGTCCATGGCACGTGTCCCGCGCAAGCGCACCGGCGAGGTGACCCACTGCATTGGCCGTGGAGTGTACCGGACACTTCCCGCCAACGGGATTCTGTCGCACGTCCTCATGTCGAGACACACCCCGCATTCATACGGGTGGTGAAGGACTCACGCCCTCATCCCCGTTTCATCGCCGGCAGGGAACCGCGACCAGCACCTCACCGAGTCCCAGCCCGCCACACGCACAGCGCGGGCCGCCCCCAAGGTCTCCAGCCGGGCGCAGCGGGACGGGACACTTCCGCTCCCAGCGGCCCGCGTGGACCGTCCACCCGGACGCCCTCCCACGTCCCTGCCAGGAAGGCTCCGGGTCCGTCTTTCGCGCCGCGCACGGGTGTGTCACCCGCCGCGCCAGTGCACGACGCACACCGACGTGCGGTTTCCACGCAGACATCCCATCCAAGCACTTGCATCAGAACGACAGGCTTCACGCGCGTGTGACGTGTCGCCCCCGAGGCTCGCGCCGACCCCTCGGGAAACCCAAACAAAATCAAACTAGATTTCACTGACAAAACAACATTGAACGACAAAGTCGCTTTAACCCAACCCGCACTGGCAGTCACACCCGCAATCGGTAGGATGGGTTTGTCCAGGAAGAAGCACCCCGTCTGGACAGAGGGGGGAATCCAGCCACACAGCACCTGGCCCGGCTTCGGTGCCTGCTCGGTGACGGGCGGGTGACCGCGACGCCAGCACGCGGCTTGCGCGCCCATGGCACGCAGGCACGGGACGGGTGCGCCCTCTATTCCTCACGCCACGCAAAAGGAATGCAATCCATGAAGAAGCTTCTCGCTACCACCGCGGCCGCGGCGCTCTCGCTCACCGCGACGCAGGCGCTCGCGGCGCCCATGTCCCCGTCCGCCAAGCCCATGGCGCAGTACTTCTCCCCCACGGTCCAGGACGCGTTCACCCTGCTGGGTGACACGGACAACAACAACCTCGTCTACTACGTCCCGCGCCGCGGCGGCGTGGCCGTGCAGTCGCCCCAGACGACCAACCCCATCCCCCGCTTCCAGATCACCTCCTTCATCCCCATCTTCGGCTACTTCGCGGGCCTGGAGCTGGCGAACCTGGGTGGCTCGTTCTCCACCACCAGTGACCTGGGCGCGCTGAACCGGCTGTCCACGGAGGCCGCCGCGCTGGGCTTCCAGATCGCCCCGGCCCCGGCCAACCGCTCCACCACGCAGTTCGTGCTGTCCGGCTACGCGCCCGTCAACGGTCGCGTGGAGGTCGACTGCGACTTCGAGATCCTCGTCGTCAACGGCCGTGAGGTGCGCGTCCCCGTGTGCTTCACGCACCTGGACCCGTCCCAGCCGTACGACATCAACACCAACGTGATGTACAAGTTCAACACGCTGCCCGCCGTCAGCGGCAGCGTCGTGGCGCAGGACATCGCCTTCCAGGCGACCACCCTGCCCGGCTGGACGCCGCAGCTGCGCGCGCTGATGGCCACCGGCGCCCAGTGGGACAACATCATGACGGCGCAGATCGACTGGGACATCAAGACGCACAACCTCACCCGTCAGGCGCGCTTCACGGTGAACTGGCGCTCGCTGTTCGAGCAGGCCAGCGCGTTCGCGGCCTTCCACCTGAGCTCCTGCGTGGACATCGAGGTTCGCGCCTTCTTCGAGCGCCTGGTGACGTGTTCCGCGGAGAACGCCTGCGGCATCCGCATCGAGTACCTCGGCAGCAACGGCCAGTGGGGCCCCACCGCGCCCAATGACGCCAACTTCATCAACGTCGTGAACGCCGTCCAGGCCCGCCTCCAGGACGAGCTGTTCAACGAGGTGCGCCGCTACACCACGCCGGTCAACGGCCAGGTCTCCAACCAGACCAACTCCATCTTCACCATGCGCGCCAACTACGAGAAGCTCATCCTGGAGCGCAACGAGGTCGTCTACATCCAGTACAACCCGGGTCCCACGGACTTCACCGTCAAGACCAACCTCAACGTCACCTGCCTCATGGATGGCTTCGAGATGGGCCGCGTGAACTGGAACATGAACGACGCGGGCTGCCGCGCGCTGCTGGGCCAGCCGTAATCCGTCGCTGGCGCTGATTCGACTCCGGGGCGGAGGCCACCTTCCTGGCGGCTTCCGCCCCCCCTTTCCATCCTCACCCCAGGCCCTGCACCCATGCGATTGCTCTCGCTCTGTCTCACGCTCGCCCTGTGTCTGGCGGCAGCCCCCGCCCAGGCCCAGACGGACACGCCCCCGCTCGACTACGCGCGCACCCTTCGCGAGTCGGAGATGGTGTTCATCCCGTACATGGGCATGAACCGCGGTCCCATCTTCTATACGCAGTACGCCCAGGTCGCGACGGACTCCGTGGCCACGGTGGGCGGCATGCGGCGGCTGTTCGTGAACCTGCACCCCACCGCCCATACGCTCAACCTGTACAACGGCTTCATCAGCCGTCACGGCATCACCGACGCGCGCCTGCTGCCCACCTTCCCCGCCACCGGTTGCCAGCCGACGCAGGCCATCATCGACCTGCTCCCCGGCATCCCCGCCAGCTACAAGCCGAAGGCCGTGGGCGGCAACTACCCGCTCGTGTGTGGCATCAGCGTCCACTTCCTGCCGGCGGACGAGGCCATGGTGCGCGCCCACATCGCCGCCAACCCCGTCATCACCCTGCGCGTCAACGTGCCGCTGTGCGCGCCCTCCAGCCCGCTGCTCAACGTGCCGGGCATCAACCAGGTGCTGGTGACCAACGGCGCGCTCCAGTCGCAGCCCACCGGGGGCGTGACGGGCAACAGCTGGGACGTGCTCTTCGAGTCCGCGAAGCTCGCGCAGACCAATCCCTCGCTCTTCGTCACCGCGGACCCGCAGGTGGGCTGGGAGACGTATGTGAAGGCCTTCACGCTGGACCTCGCCGCCCAGACGGCGACGATGACACCCGCGGTGGCCGGGAGCTCCTCGGCCATCTGCACGCCCGCGCCGCTGGCGCTCGAGCACGGCTGAGACGCCGCGCCCGGACATTCGAACCCTCACATCGGCAGCCGGGGGCGGACATGGCGTTTGCCATGACGCTCCCGGCTCGGGAGCTTTTCATGAAGACACGATGGGTCTGGGTCCTGATGGGACTCGTGGGCGGCATGGCGTGCTCGGGCAAGGACGACCCCGACGAGGGCGAGACGCCGGGGCAACGCCGCGCGAAGCTCCAGCGCTGCATCGTCACCCGGCTGCCCCGGCCCACGGGCTCCGTGGAGCCCACGTGGTCCGTGTCCGGCTTCGCCTTGGTGGGCGCCTACCGGGCCTGTGAGCCGGACGCGGAGCGCGCCACGGCCTCGGACTTCGGCCAGGTGGTGGAGGACATCGCGCGATGGGAGTCCGAGGACGTCTCGCGCGTGAGGCTCACGCAGCCGGCGGAGCTGGCGCCGTGAGGCGGCTGGCCGTGCTCGCGCTGGTGCTGCTCGCGGGGATGGCGTCCGCGTCCGCGCGAGGCGGGGTGGCCCAGGAGTGCACCGGGTGCCACACGTCCCAGCGCACCGAGCCCCAGACGCGCTTCGCCAACGGCCTGGGCCGGTGGACCGACAGCCAGTGCTACGGCTGCCACGCGGAGATCAACGACGTGGCCCGCAAGCGCCAGAAGCGAGAGCCGGACCCGCGCTACTTCGCGGTGCCGGTGCGCGAGGAGAAGCTCGCCCACCTGGCCACCACGCCGCTGTCGTACATGAACGCGCCGGAGCTGCTCGAGGAGCCCGGACACGCGGTGCCGCGCATCTCCGCGCGGGGCCTCGCGGCGTTCCTCAGGCGGCCGAGCACGCTCTCGCAGAAGGAGGGCAGCCGCGCCCCCCGGATGATGGCCTACCCCGCGCTCCGCCCGGGCGACGTCCAGGACATCGCCGCGCTGCTGGCCGTGCGCCTGCCGGCGAAGGAGGCGCCGCTGGCCAGGTTGACGCCGCACGAGCGCCCCGCCGCCGACGCGCTGTGGAAGGCGCGCTGCGCCGCGTGCCACACCGGCCCCCGTCCGCTCTCCGGACGCGACGGCGTGTCGCTGGGGCTCTACACGCCCGAGTGGACGTACGAGTACTGCCGCGAGCCCTCGCCCCACGCTCGCCAGGGGCGGCAGATGCCGGAGGTGCCGCTCACGCTCGACGAGGCGAAGCTGCTGCATCGCCTGTTCGACGAGCAGCGGCGCGA
The DNA here is from genome assembly GCF_020037055.1 of Myxococcus sp. AS-1-15. NCBI lineage: Bacteria > Pseudomonadati > Myxococcota > Myxococcia > Myxococcales > Myxococcaceae > Myxococcus > Myxococcus sp. AS-1-15. The sequence continues at coordinate 658,271 of NZ_JAIQDF010000004.1, forward strand.
GAAGGAGCGCGAGCTGGATGCACGCGTCACGGGCCTCGCGGTGAAGCAGGCCGCCGCGCCGGGCCCGGTGCCTCCGACGATGCTCGCGTACCTCTGGGGCCCGTTCTTCCGGGACGCCACATGCGTGCACTGCCACGCGACGAGCCCTCGCGCCGCCAGTGCCTTCACGGCGGATGCACAGGGGCTGAAGACCTATCTGAAGAAGAAGTCCGGCGAGGAGTTCTGGCGGCGGCTGGAGACGCGCGCGCTGGAGGCCGAGCACGGCCTGGTGGCCGCCTCGCCCGGCATGCCCATGGCGGGCGTGGAGCTGCCGCCAGAGCTGCGGGCGCTCGTCGCTCGGTGGGTGGTGGACGGCTGCAAGGACACCGAAGGCAGGTCCTGGTGCCGTCGCTGACGGCCTTTGTGGGGGACGTTCGCGCAGGTTCCGCGACACCGCATGGCGCGCCCCTCGGAGCTGCGGGCGCTCGTCGCTCGGTGGGGGGGTGGAGGGTTGAAGGAGTTTCCGCAAGCAGGTCCTGGTGCCGTCGCTGACGGCCTTTGTCGGGGAGGTTCGCGCATGTTCCGCAACGCGACGTGGAGCAGTTCCGTCCGGTGGTGCGCCGTCCTGGCGCTGTGGCTCCTCGCGGGCTGCGGCGAGTGGGCGATGGCGCCGGCCCCCGCGCTGAGCCAGGTGCGCGTGCCGCTCGCCGGCCGGAGCTCCGCGTCGCGCCTGTCGCTGGGCCAATACCACTCGGTGGGCGTGCACTCGGACGGCACCGTGTGGGCCTGGGGCTACAACCGCCAGGGACAGCTGGGCAACGGCCAGCTCACCGACAGCCCGACGCCGGTGCAGGTGAGCCAGCTCACGGACGCGGTGGCGGTGGCCTCGGGGGACTACCACTCGCTGGCGCTGCGCTCGGACGGCACCGTCTGGGGCTGGGGCGACAACTACTCCGGACAGCTCGGCACGGGGACGACCAGCGCGAGCGTGCAGCCGGTGCGGGTCCAGTCCCTGACGGGTGTGCTCTCGGTGGGCTCGGGCTTCTCGCACTCCGTGGCGCTGCGCTCGGACGGCACCGTCTGGGCCTGGGGTGACAACCGCTACAAGCAGGTCGGTCCCCACTCGGCGACGAGCAACTCGCTGCCCATCCAGGTCCCCGGCCTGCGCGAGGTCATCGCGGTAGCGGCCGGTGGCAACACTTCGCTGGCGCTGCGCGCGGACGGCACCGTGTGGGCCTGGGGCGACAACCGCAGCGGTCAGCTCGGCGACGGCACGGTGACGACGCGCGGCCAACCCGCCCAGGTGCTCGGCCTGACGGGCGTGGCGACGGTGTCCGCGGGCGCGTCACACTGCGTGGCCTTGCGCTCGGACGGCACGGCGTGGGCCTGGGGACTCAACGCCACCGGGCAGCTGGGAGACGGCACGGTGAGCAACCGCACCGCGCCCGTCCAGGTGCCGCTGACGGAGGTGATGGCGGTGGTGGCCGGCAACTACCACTCGCTGGCGGTGCGCTCGGACGGCGCGGTGTGGGCCTGGGGCGACAACCGCTACCGGCAGCTCGGCAACGGGACGCTGACGAGCAGCCGGGTGCCCATCCTCGCGGGGCTCACGGGCGGCGTCACGCTGGTGGCGGGCTTCAAGCACTCGCTGACGCTGCGCGCGGACGGCACCGTGTGGGCCTGGGGCGACAACGCGTTCGGCCAGCTGGGTGACAGCACCTTCCAGCCGCGCATGTCGCCGGTGCGCGTGGGGACGACGCAGACGCTGGGCAACCCGGGTGTCACGTCGGGCCAGCTGCACTCCGTCTACCTGGACGCGTCCGGGAATGTCTGGAGCTGGGGCGACAACGAGAGCGGCCAGCTGGGCAACGGCACGGGCGCGGACCGGCTGACGCCCGCCCTCATGGGGCTGTCAGGCGCGGTGTCCGTGGCCGCGGGCGACAAGCACACCGTGGTGCTCAAGGCAGACACCACCGTGTGGGCCTGGGGAGTCAACAGCCGGGGCGAGGTGGGCGACGGCAGCAACGTGGACCGCTCGCAGCCCGTGCGGGTCTCCAACCTCACGGGCATCTCCGCCGTCTCCTCCGGGGCCCTGCACTCGCTGGCGCTGCGCAACGACGGCACGGTGTGGGCGTGGGGCTTCAACCGCTACGGACAGCTGGGGGATGGCTCCACGGCGGACCGAAACGTGCCCGTACGGGTGACGGGGCTGACGGGCGTGACGGCCATCGCCGCGGGCCACAGCCACTCCATGGCGCTGCGCTCGGACGGCACCGTGTGGGCGTGGGGCTACAACTTCGACGGACAGATTGGCAGCGGGACGAACGCTTGGCACATCGTCCCGGTGCAGGTGGTGGGGCTCACCGGAGTGACGAGCATCATCGCGGGGGGCTACCACTCGCTGGCGCTGCGCTCGGACGGCACGGTGTGGTCCTGGGGCTACAACGGCTCGGGGCAGCTGGGGAATGGCTCGACCCTGAACCTCAACGCGCCCGGGCCGGTGTCGAACCTGACGGGCGTCGTCTCCATCGCGGCGGGGAACTTCCACTCGCTGGCGCTGCGCTCGGACGGCACGGTGCGCGCGTGGGGGTTCAACTTCGACGGCCAGCTGGGAGATGGGCTGCTGGAGAACCGCCACGTGCCGGTGATGGTGGCGGGGATGAGCAACGCGGTGGCCATCATCGCGGGGGACCACCATTCGATGGCGCTGCGCTCGGACGGGACGGCGTGGGCGTGGGGATACAACGGCGAGGGCCAGTTGGGGGACGGCACGCGGGATGACCGCCTCATTCCCACGCAGGTGGAGATGTTCTGAGGCGCCACGCTTCACGGGACGGCCGTTGGGTCCCTTCCGCAGCACCCGACTAGGAGACACCCATGTTGCCTCGAAGACTGAACGGGCGGGCGCCTGGAGCGCTCGCGGCCAGCGGACTCGCCCTGGTGTTGCTGGGCGGCGCCGACGCGCGGGCCTTCACCGAGGAGCACGTCATCATCCTCATCGACCGCAGCGGCTCCATGCTCACGACGCGCGCCTCGGGCCAGACGCGCTTCGTGGAGGCCGTGACGCGGGGACGCGACTTCGTGCAGACGCCCAATGTCCTGCCGCGCCGCTTCGCCGTGTGGACGTTCGAGGGGGCCACCTACCGCCGTGAGCAGGGCTTCATGGACGGGGCGTCGACGGTGACGACGCTGAACAACCTGACCTCGGGCCTGGGGGCCACGCCGCTGGCGGTGACCGTCTGCGATGCCGCGGACGAGCTGCTCCAGTTCGAGCCCGGCGTGGACGCACGCAAGGTGGTCCACCTCATCTCCGACGGAGAGGAGAACAGCACGCCCGAAGACTCGCTGTGCTGGGGTCCTCCCAGCACCACGCGCTACCCGACGCTGGCGGAGGGCTCGTGGCAGTGGAAGGTCCGCAACATGCTCAAGACCGGCGACCCCCTGCGCGACAGCCCCAACCCCTTCCAGCTCGTGTTCGACGCCGACGTCTTCTACAACCACCTCACCCTGTCGCCCTCGGCGAACGCTCCGGAGCCAGACTTCCACACGCTGCTCCGGGGGCTGTCTCAGGACTCGGGCGGGCGATACACGCCCATCGAGGACAGCAAGCCCCTGCCCATCCCCGGCGACACGGATGGCAACGGCTGCATCGACTCGAAGGACTACTACTTCGTGCTGGCCAACTACGGGCTGAGCGTGCCGCCCGCGGACCCGAAGGCCGACTTCAACGGCGACAAGGTGGTGGACTTCACCGACTTCAGCACCGTCCGGGGCAACCTGGGTCGAGGCTGCGCCCCGAATCCCCAACCCGCTCAGCCCCGCCCAGGCGTCCGCGAGGAGTGACGGAAGCGACGGCGGCCCGGCGCGGTACGCTCGCGCCGGACCGGGTGTCTCGGGGGGAACGGCGCTACTCGCGCCCGTTCAACGGCGCGGCGCAGCTGCCGCCCATGCCCCAGTTGCTCATGACCACGGCGTAGTCGTTGTAGTCGACGACGCCATCGCTGTTCACGTCGGCGGCCGGGTCGCCGGGAGGAACCGAGAAGCCGAAGTTCGCGAGCACCAGATTGTAGTCGACGTTGTCGACACAGCCGCTCTGGTTGGTGTCGCCATAGACAGGCGGCGGCGAGCTGTCAGCCGCCTGGATGAAGCGCCCGCCGGTCTCGGCCGCGATGCCCTTGAGGAACTCCTTGAAGGGGTCGCTGACGGTCGGGCCCGGCGAGGCCGGCGCCAGCCATTCGCCCGACTCCGAGTACTCGGGGATCCCCGGCACCACACCATTCAGCGGCGAGATAAGGGTCGTGAAGTAGTCGATGTCGGCGATGAGGGCGAAGGTGCCCGGGTCGTTGGGATTCTGGGGATTGCCCGTCCGGAGCTTGTTGAGGACCTTCCACTGCCAGGACTGCGCCGTCAGGTTCGGATAGACGCCCGCGCTCGGATTGCCGGCGCACTCCGACGTGGAAGGCGAGCTGTTCTCCTCCCCATCCGAGCTCAGGCGGAGCTTCTTCCGCGCGAAGACCTGCGGGCGATAGAGCATGAGTCTGTCGACCGCCGCGCAGGAGGCATAGGCCAGCGGCGTTCCCCCTCCTGGCCCCGCCAGGTTGTTCAGCGCGGCGATCGCCGTGTCGGCATTGGGGGTGAAGGGCTGATGCTCGAAGTATGACGAGCCCTCGAACGACCAGACCGCGAAGTGCCTTGTATTGTTTGGACTGGGCAGCCGGACTTCCTTCAAGGCGCGATCGATGGCGGCGGCATATCGAGTCGTGCCGTCGGAACGGATCTGGAGCATCGAGCCGCTGCGGTCGATGAGCAGGAGAACGTGCTCCTCTCCAGCCCTTGCTTCCTCTGGGACAGCCAGGAAGATCAACCCCAGTGCCCCGAACAGATGTGCCGCTGTCTTGTATGACTTCACGGGTTCATCCTTTCGTCACGGAATCAGGGTCAGGCCCGCCCCATCTGGACCTCGACGTCGACGAGCGGGCCCGAAACGCCAGACATCTGGCGCCATCATTTCTATGCCACGCATTGCAATATCAAGAAATAGTGGACAATCCTTACTTTCAGTAAATTCACAACAATCTAGAGTGAAGCCACCCAACGCCTGACTCACTTCACGAAAAGGCCACCGCCATGATGCACACGACGCTGAAGAGCCTGTTGCTGCTGCTGGGGTTCTTGCTCCTCGCGGGCCCCGGGGGAGGAATGGCGACCGCCCACGCCGAAGAGCAACACATCATCCTGCTCATCGACCGAAGCGGCGCCATGAACGTCCTCGAATCGGATGGACAAACCCGCTTCCAGAAGGCCATCGGTCGCGCCCAGCAACGGGTCCTCGCGCCTTCGACAGCGACGCGCCACTTCGCCGTGTGGTCCTTCGAAGGGTCGAGCTACATCGAGCATCTCGCCTTCACGCCGAACATCGACTTCGTCATGAGCAGCCTCTTCCACCTGCGCGCCGGCTTCGGGCAGACGCCGCTCGCCCTCGCCCTCTGCGCGGCGGTCGACCACCTGACGCAGTACCGACCCTCGGTCCTGGCGACCAAGGACATCGCGCTCTTCATCGGCACGCGGGAGAACAGCACGCCCCTGGGCGCGCAGTGCGCGGGCCCCTGGAGCCCCGCGCAGTATCCCTTCTTCTCGCCCCAATCCTGGCAGTGGAAGGTCCTCAACAAGCTCCGGACGGGCAATCCCCAGAACCCCAACTCCGTCCCCTTCCCTCTCATCGCGAACTACGACAGCGTGTTCCTGGCCCTCGCGAACGCCGGCCCCGTCATCCCCTGAGCCTCCACCGTGCGGGGCACGTCCGACAGGACTGGCCTTGGGAGGTCGGCTCCGGAGAGAATGCGCGCGCGCCGGTGGGTGGCCGGCGACCTTGGGGGAAAGCGCATGAGCCAGGAGCGCGTCATCTTCGGCAACACGGTGGACAGCCTGTATCTGAAGACCCTCGACAAGGACTTGTCCTACGACCTTCGCAACGAGCTGCGGGAGATGGGCATGGACCTGGACGGCCCGCTCCAGGCCGCCTATCCCCACGCCGTCTGGGTGCGCTGCCTGGACACGGTGGCCCGCGCGCTCCATCCGGACCGGACGCTCGAGGAGGCGCGCCGGCTGCTCGCGCGGCGCATGATTGAAGGCTACGCGCAGACCGTCATGGGCGCGGCGGTGCTCACCCTGGCGCGCGTGCTGGGCCCCATGCGCTCGCTGGGCCGGATGACGCACAACTTCAGGAGCGGCAACAACTTCACCGAGACCCGCGTCACGGTGGTGAACCCCACCACCGCGGACCTCTGGTTCAACGAGCCCGCGGCCACCGAGGGCTTCGTCGAGGGTGTGCTGGAGGAGGGGCTGCATCGCATCGGTGTCCGGGGGCTGACCATTTCCCGCACCCGTCACGACGAGGACTCCTGTACCTATCGGCTCGAGTGGTACGACCCCTCCGCTCGCTGACCTCCTTCCCCGAGCCCCTCGATGCCCCGCCTCCTCGACTCCCTCCCCGAGCTCTACCGCGAGCTGCTCCCCGGCTTCTTCCGCCAGGACGTCCCCGAGGAGACCAAGGCCACCTGTTCGAACTGCGCCATGTGCGAGGGCTCCGCCCAGGGCAGCGTGGAGGCCGTGGACGGCGTCAGCCGCCTGTTCCGCCCCGACACCAAGTGCTGCACCTACTTCCCGCGCCTGCCCAACTACCTGGTGGGCGCGCTCCTGTCGGATGAGCGGCCGGAGCTGTCCGAGGGCCGCTCGCGCATGGAGGCGCGCATCGCCGCGCGCATCGGCGTGACGCCGCAGTGGGTGAAGCCCCCGGCCAAGTTCAACTTCCTCTACAAGAACGGCACCCAGTTCTTCGGCCGGGCCGCGTCGCTGCGCTGCCCCTACTACGCGCAACACAGCGGCGGCTGCACCATCTGGCCCTACCGCGAGGCGGTGTGCTCCACGTTCTTCTGCAAGTACGTGGCGGGCGCGGACGGCCGCAGGTTCTACATGTCCCTCAAGACGTACCTGACGCTGACGGAGATCCAGCTGTCGCGCTGGACGACGCTCCAGCTGCTGCCCGACTACATCCTGTCCGGCAAGGACCGCCCGGAGCTGCAGCCCTCACCGCTCGCCGTCGAGGACCTGGACGACGCGCCACCTCCCGCGCGCGCCTACGCGGACCTGTGGAAGGGCTACGTGGGCCTGGAGGTGGACTACTACCGCGAGTGCCACCGGCTGGTGCGCGGGCTGGACGCCGCGGGGCTCGACAAGCTGCTCGGCCTGGACGGCCTCATCGAGCTCAAGGCGCTGGAGGCGCACCTGGGCACCGCCGTGTCCTCCCAGCTGCCGCGCACGCTCAAGTTCAACGCGGACGCCACCGTGCAGTGGATGCCCGACGGCAGCGTGGCCCTGGGCGCGTACAGCGACTTCGACGCCGTGGCCCTGCCCGGCGAGGCCTACGGACTGCTCGTGGAGTTCACCGGGCGACAGAGCGTGGAGGCCGTGCGCCACCACCTGCGCGAGCACAAGCAGGCGGACCTGTCCGAGGACGTGCTGCTGGAGCTCTACCGGCACCGCATCCTCGTGGAGGTCTAGGCTCGGCTACGGAGGGCCGGACAGCGCTCCCAGCTCCTGCAACAGGCGGCTGGACGCGTGCGCCTCCCGCCACGCGGGCACCGACGCCGACAGGTGCTCGGCCAGCCACGCGCAGAAGCCCGGGTCTCCAGCACCGAGCCACTCCGCCGACTCGGTCAGCTCCGCCTGCGCGGCCTCCCACGCCCGGCGGTAGGCGCTCGCCGAGGACATCACCTGCGTCACCGCGTGCGTGAAGGCATCCAGCGACGCCCTCAGCTCCAGCGCCGCCGAGGGCTCCTTGCCGCGCGACTCGCGCAGCCGTCCCAGGTGCAACAGCAGCCCCTGCTCCAGCGCCGCGGTGGTGCCCAGCCGCGCCTGCGCCCCGCGCAAGAGCAGCTGCAGGTCCTCGTTCAACTCGCGCAGCAGCTCCTCCGTCGAGCGCGCCACCGGGCGGCCCAGCCGCGTGCAGACGGCCTGCCAGAGGTTGCTGTACGCGAGCAGCTCGCTGACCCCGCGGCGGACGTGAGGAGGGATGCGGTCCAGGAACTCCAGCGCGGCGCCACGCGCCTCGACGGCCAGCGCGCCGGAGCCCTTGGCCAGCTGCAGCAGCTTCCAGGCCCACGGAAGGGCCTGCTCGGTGGAGCGGAACAGCGCCTCGCAGCTCGCGCTCAGCGCGCCCGCGTGGCTGCCCTCCTTCGGCACCGCGGGGGCCTGGGCCATCTTCAAGGGCTCCGGTTCCTGGGGCTCATGCTGAACACTTCCTTCGTGCTCGCGCCGCGCGCCTTCCGACGAGGAATGTTCGCGTTCCGAAGAGCTGTCGTCCAGCCACATGCATCTCCTCCGGCCTCGTCGGCGGACCCCCGGTTATCGCACGCCCCGTCGGCAACCTCCAAGAGCCTCGCGACCCGGCATGAAGGACACCCGACGTGCGTCCCGGACGTCGACGCCCGTGGCCGTTCGGGCATTCAAAAGGTCACAGGCATTCCCGAAAGTTGAGAGCCCCAACAAAAGCGGGCCCGGACCCGCGACGCGCGCAGGCCCGGACCCAGTTGAGGAGGGCGCCCCAGGCCTCAGTGCAGGGTGTGCTTCAGGTGGCTGAGCTTCTTGTGCGTGCTCTTCTGCTTGGGCAACAGCTCCATGCGCACGAAGCGGCGCAAGTCACCGTGGACCTTGCCCGCGTTCTGCTCGTAGTCGCGAAGACCCTTGTCCTCGCCCTCCTCCAGGGCGGAGATGGCCTTGTCCTCGCCCAGGAGGTCCGCGCCGCCCTGGACCACCTTCGCGAAGACGCCCCACACGCCCGAGCCCTCCGCGGGCTCACCGTCGAGCTGCCGGATGCGCTCCTTGAGCGCCTCCACGCGCTGCTCGTGGTCCTTCAGGCACTCCTCGAGCGTGCGCCGCCGCACGTCGTGCTCGATGTGCCCCATCGCCTGGCGGTAGGTCTCCACCGCTGAAATCTCGCCCCGCAAGAAGGAATTGAGCGTCTCGACATCCTTGCCAGCCTGAGCCATCGACGGCCTCCTGGTGAGGGTGAACGGATTGCTGTTCCAAGAAGTTGAGGCGCGGCCGGCGGCTCGCAACGAGGGCCCCCTCCCCCGCCACCTCCCCCGGGCCACACGCACCGTCCGTGTTTCCACGCGGGCCGGCGCGACTGTCCGGGTAGTCTGTTTGCAAGAATGCGTCAGGGCTGTGAAGCTGATCCCAGAGTACCCCGGTTCCTGTGCCGTGCCCCTGGCCCGTGGGAAGCTGGCCAGGCAACCCAGCTCGCTCCTCCTCGACGAATGACCGCCCCGTCGCCTGCTTCACCGTCGCGCCCGCTGCTCACGTTCGCCCTGGTCTGGCTGGGTCAGTTCGTCTCCCTGTTCGGCTCCGGGCTGACATCGTTCGCGCTGGGCGCGTACGTCTACCAGCTCACCGGCTCCACGACGCGCTTCGTGCTCATCTCGTTCTGCGCGACGCTGCCGTTGGCGGTGTTGTCGCCGTTCGCGGGCGTGCTGGTGGACCGGTGGGACCGGCGCAAGGCGATGCTCTGGAGCGACGTGGGCTCGGGCGTCACCACGGGGCTCATCTGGACGCTGCTGGTGGCGGACAACGCCGGCTGGCTGAAGTTCCAGAGCTGGTACATGTACCCCATCGTCCTGCTGGGCGGTTGTTGCACGGCGTTCCGGTGGCCCGCGTGGCAGGCGACGACGCCGCTGCTCATCCCCAAGCGGCACCTGGGGCGCGCCAGCGGACTGGCGGAGCTGGGCGCGGCCATCAGCCAGATTGCCTCGCCGGTGTTCGCGGGCGTGCTGGTGGGCAGCATCGGCCTGCACGGCGTGCTCTTCATGGACGTGCTGAGCTTCCTGTTCGCCGCGAGCGTGCTCGTCGCGGTGCGCTTCCCGTCACCACCGCCGAGCGCGGCGCGGGCTCCGGGCCAGCGCTCGATGCGCGCGGAGCTCGCCGAGGCGTGGCGCTTCGTGCGCGAGCGGCGGGGGCTGACGTACCTGCTGTGTTTCACCACGTTCACCAACGCGAGCATGGCGCTGGTGCTGCTGCTCATCACGCCGCTGGTGCTGAGCTTCACGGACGTGAAGAACCTGGGCGTCATCGGCTCCGTGTCCGGCCTGGGCATGCTGGCCGGGGGCGTGCTCACCAGCGTGTGGGGCGGCCCCAAGCAGCGCATGCGGGGCGTGGCGGGCTTCCCGCTCATCGCCGCGACGATGTTGCTGCTGGCCGCGCTGCCCCCCAGCGTTGCGTTGCTCGCCACGGCGGCGATGCTGTTCCTGTTCTCCATGCCGCTCACCGCGGCCAACTCGCAGGTGCTCTGGCAGACGAAGGTGCCGCTGGAGATCCAGGGCCGGGTGGCCGCGCTGCGAAAGACGGTGGGCCAGTCCGCGGTGCTGCTGGTCACGCTGGTGGCGGGTCCGCTGGCCGACCGCGTCTTCGAGCCGTGGATGGCTCCGGGCGGCGCGCTGGCGGACAGCATGGGGCGCCTTCTGGGCACCGGCCCCGGCCGCGGCATCGCGCTCCTCTTCGTCGTCATCGGCCTCACGGTGTTGTGCGCCGTGGGCCTGCTGCTTTCGTCCCCTCGCGCGCGGCGCGTCCAGGAAGAGCTTCCGGACGTGATTCCCTCCCATCCGCTCGCCTCGACGCTTCCTTCCGAACCGCCCGCGGCCAACGCCGTGCCCGAGAACAGGCTCTCGGCGACGGGGAACACCCCGTCTTGAGCACGTCGCGGTTCTGGCCGTCCGCGCCCATGTATCCACTGGAGTATCCGTGAGCACGCGCATCGACTCTCCGACGTCCGTCGGCCCCGTCACCCCATCCGACGCCCCCGTGGCCGCCTCCGGCTCGCCGCTGGTGGTCCTGCGCGCCGGTGACGAGAAGACTCCGCCGCTCTACCTCGTGCATCCGCTGGACGGCCGGCTGGACTGCTACGCCGCGCTCGCCGGGCACGCGCCCGCGTCCCAGCCCGTGCTGGGCTTCCAGGCGCGAGGCCTCACCGACGGCCGCGCCCCGCTGGAGTCGCTGGAGGCGATGGCCGTCTTCTACGTGGAGGCGCTGCGCGCCGAGCGGCCCGAGGGGCCCTACCACCTCGCGGGCTGGGCGCTGGGCGCCGTCATCGCGTGGGAGATGGCACGCCTGCTCCAGCGCGACGGGCACGCCGCGCGGCTCACGCTGCTCGAGCCGCCCCCCGCGGCACCCGACCGGAGCGTGTCCGCCACCGCGCTCGCGGCCCACGCGGCCCTGTTCGCGAGGGACCTGGCGCTCCAGGGGGGATTGGCTCCGCTGGAGCTGCCCGCGGCGCTCACCACGGGAAAGGACCCGGAGCCCCTGCTCGCGCACCTGCATGGCGCGGGGCTGCTGCCCGAGGGCACGCCCATCGAGTCCCTGCGCGCGCGCTTCAAGGTCTTCTCCGCTCACCTGCGCGCCGCCCGCCGCTACGTCCCGGAGCCCTTCCCCGGCTCCGCGCTCGTGGTCCGCGCCGCGGAGGCCACCGGGGCCAGCGACACCGAGCAGGACCGGGGTTGGGCGGTGCTGGCGGAGGAGGGCTCACGGCTCGAGGTGACGCCGGGTGACGGCTACACGCTGCTGCGCGAGCCGCACGCGAAGGCGCTCGCCGCCCGGCTCTTCGACGCCGCGCGCGCGGGCGAGGGGCCCATCCCCACGGGGCATGGCGACGGCGCGCCGCTGTCCTACGCGCAGCAGCGGCTGTGGTTCCTGGACCAGCTCCAGCCGGGCAGCCCCGCGTACAACATGTTCTACGGACTGCGCTTCACCGGGCCGCTGGAGCACGCGCTGCTGGAGCGCGCCTTCACGGAGCTGACGCGGCGCCACCAGACGCTGCGCACCACGTTCCGTGCGTTGCCGGAAGGCCCCGTGCAGGCGGTCTCCGAGCCCGCGCCGTTCAGCATCCCGGTGGTGGACCTGCGCGCGCTGTCGCCGGAGGAGCGCGACGCCCAGGCCCAGCGCCTGGCGGACCAGGCGGCGCGCACGCCCTTCGACCTGGCGTCGGGACCGCTCTTGCGCGCGACGCTCTTGAAGCTGGACGCACACGAGCACGTGCTGCTCATGGTCATCCACCACATCATCTCGGATGGGTGGTCCATCGGCGTGCTCACGCAGGAGGTCCCCGCGCTCTACCTGGCCTTCGCGCGGGGACAGCCAACGCCGCTGCCCGAGCTGCCCGTGCAGTACGCGGACTTCTCCGTGTGGCAGCGCGGGTGGCTGACGGGGGACGTGCTCGAGTCGCAGCTGGCGTACTGGCGCACGCAGCTGGCCGACGCGCCGCACGCGCTGGAGCTGCCCACCGACAGGCCCCGCCCGCCCATCCAGACCCTGCGCGGCGACATGCTGCGCGTGGACATCCCGGAGAAGCTGGCGCCGGCCGTCTACGCGCTGTGCCGCGAGGAGGGCGTCACGCCCTTCATGGTGCTGCTGGCCACGTTCCAGACGCTGCTGGCGCGCTACTCCGGCCAGGACGACATCATCGTCGGCTCGCCCATCGCCAACCGCACGCGCGCGGACCTGGAAGGGCTCATCGGCTTCTTCGCCAACACGCTCGCGCTGCGCGCCCGCTTCAAGCCGGGCATGACGTTCCGCGAGCTGCTCCTCCAGGTGCGCGAGACGACGCTGGGCGCGTACGCGCACCAGGACGTCCCGTTCGAGAAGCTGGTGGACGAGCTGCGTCCGGAGCGGGACCAGAGCCGCACGCCGCTGTTCCAGGTGATGCTCGCCCTGCTCAACACGCCGAAGGCGGTGGGCCAGGACGACGGGAGCTCCGCGCTGAAGGTCCGCCCGCTGGACGCCATCAGCGGCACGTCGAAGTTCGACCTGACGCTGCTGATGTCCGATGACGGCACCGCCTTCCACGCGGTGTTCGAGTACAACCTGGACCTCTTCGACACGGCCACCATCCAGCGGATGGCCACGCGGCTGGTGCGCCTGCTGGAGGCCGCCGTCCGCGAGCCGGGCCAGTCCGTCTTCCGGCTGCCCCTGCTCGAGGACGCCGAGCGCCACCAGCTGCTCGTCGGCTGGAACGACACGTCGAAAGGCGACTTCACGCCCTCGCCCATCCACGTCCCCGTGGAGGCGCAGGCCCGACGCACGCCCGACGCCGTCGCCATCACGGACGGCACCCACGCGCTCACGTACGCGGAGCTGGACACGCGGGCCAACCAGCTCGCCTGGCACCTGCGCGCGCGCGGCGTCGCGACCGGGAGCACCGTCGGCATCTGCCTGGAGAAGTCGCTCGACATGGCCATCGCCGTCCTGGCCACGCTCAAGGCCGGGGCCAACTACCTGGCGCTGGACCCGACCTACCCCTCCGAGCGGCTGGCCTACATGCTCGCGGACACGCTCGCGCCCGTGGTCCTCACGCACTCGAGCCTGAAGTCCGCCCTGCCCTTCCTGGAGTCCACCCGCGTCATCACGCTGGATGACGAGGCGGACGCGCTCGGACGGCAGCCGCGCCACGCGCCCGGCATCGACGTCCCGGTGGATGCCACCGTCTACGTCATCTACACCTCCGGCAGCACGGGCCTGCCCAAGGGCATCGTCATGCCCCACCGCGCGCTGAGCTCGCTGCTGACGTGGCAGGTGGGCCAGTCCGCGCTGCCCGGGGCCACGACGCTCCAGTTCGCCTCGCTCAACTTCGATGTCTCCGTGCAGGAGCTCTTCTCCACCTGGTGGACGGGCGGCACCGTCGTGCTGCCCACCGGGGCGCTGCGCCAGGACATCCCCGCGCTGCTCGACTTCATGCACCAGCAGGGCGTCGCGCGACTCTTCCTCCCGTTCGTCGCGCTGCAGGCCATGGCGGACGCCGTCGCGCACGGGGCCACGCTTCCCACCGCGCTGCGCGAGGTGGTCACCGCCGGCGAGCAGCTGCAGGTGAGCGCCAGCGTCGTGGCCTTCTTCGAGAAGCTCCCGGGCTGCTCCCTGGAGAACCAGTACGGCCCCTCCGAGGCCCACGTCGTCACCGCGTTCCGCCTGCGCGGCGAGCCCGCGGCCTGGCCTCCCCTGCCGTCCGTCGGAAGCGCCGTGGGCCACACGCGCATCTACCTGTTGGACGCGCTGGGACAGCCGGTGCCCGTGGGCGTCGCCGGTGAGGTGTACGTCGGCGGTGAGCACCTGGCGCATGGCTACCAGCGCAAGGCGGACGTCACCGCGCGCAGCTTCGTGCCGGACCCGTTCTCGCGGACGCCGGGCGCGCGGCTGTACCGCACCGGTGACGCCGCTCGCTGGCGCGCGGACGGGACGCTCGACTTCCTGGGCCGCCTGGACTCGCAGGTGAAGCTGCGCGGCTTCCGCATCGAGCTGGGCGAGGTGGAGACGGTGCTGCGCTCCGCGCCGGGGCTGCGTGACGCGGCCGTGGTGGTGCGCGAGGACGTCCCGGGGGACCGGCGGCTCGTCGGCTACGTCGTCTCCGCCTCGGACGCGGCGCCGGACGTCGAGGCCCTCCGCGTCTTCCTGCAGGAGCGGCTGCCCGAGTACATGGTGCCCAACGCGTTCGTCGCGCTGGAGGCGCTCCCGCTCACGCCCAGCGGAAAGCTCGCGCGCAAGCGGCTGCCCGCTCCGGACGCGGAGAGCCTGCGCGGCGGCGCCTTCGCCCCGCCGCGCACGCCGCTGGAGGAGAAGCTCGCGACGCTCTTCGCGGACGTGTTGCACGTGCCGCGCGTGAGCGTCACCGACAACTTCTTCGCGCTCGGGGGGCACTCCCTGCTCGCCACGCAGGTGGTGTCGCGCGTGCGCTCCGCGCTCGGCGTGGAGCTGCCGCTTCGCACCGTCTTCGGCGCGCCCACCGTCGCGGCGCTCGCGGCGCAGATCGACACGATGCTGCTGATGTCGGGCAAGCGGCAGCCGCCTCCGCTCGTCCCCGTGCCGCGCTCCGGGCCCCTGCCGCTGTCCTTCGCGCAGCAGCGCCTGTGGTTCCTCGACCAGCTCCAGCCCGGTACCGCGACGTACAACATGCCGTCGTTCGTCCGGCTGGACGGACCGCTGGACCGCGCCGCGCTCCAGCGCGCCTTCGACGAGCTGGTGCGGCGTCACGAGGCGCTGCGCACCACGTTCCTCCAGCAGAACGACGAGCCCTACCAGCTCATCGCACCGCAGGGCGAGCTGCCCGTGACGCACGTGGACCTGAAGGCCCTGGAGGCCGAGGCGAAGCAGCGGGAGGTGGAGCGCCTGCTCCACGAGGAGTACCTGCGCCCCTTCAACCTCTCCACCGGGCCGCTGGTGCGCGCGCTGGTGCTGGAGCTGACCCCGACGGAGCGCATCCTCGCGCTCAACATGCACCACATCGTCTCCGACGGTTGGTCCATGGGCGTGCTCGTCCAGGAGGTCGGCGCGCTCTACGGCGCGTTCGCGATGGGGCTGCCGTCGCCGCTGCCCCCGCTGGCCCTCCAGTACGCCGACTACGCCGTGTGGCAGCGCGACTGGCTCCAGGGCGAGGTGCTGGAGCAGCAGCTCGCGTGGTGGCGGGGACGGCTGGGCGGAGTGCCGCCGCTGGAGCTGCCCATCGACAAGCCCCGGCCTCCGGTGCAGACGTTCAACGGAAGCCAGGCACCCATCACCTTGAAGCCGGAGGTCTCCCGGCGGCTGAAGACGCTGTGCAACCGCGAGGGGACCACGCCGTTCATGGCGCTGCTCGCCGCGTGGCAGCTGCTGCTCTCGCGGCACACGGGCCAGGACGACATCGCCGTCGGCTCTCCCATCGCGGGCCGTCAGCGCGCGGAGCTCGAGGGCCTCATCGGCTTCTTCGTCAACACGCTGGTCTTCCGCGCGCGCGTGGATGCGCGGGCGTCCTTCCTGACGCTGCTCCGGCAGGTGAAGGAGAACGCGCTCGGCGCCTACGCGCACCAGGACGTCCCCTTCGAGCGGCTGGTCGAGGAGCTCCAGGTCCGCCGGGACCTGAGCCGCAGCCCGCTGTTCCAGGTCCTCTTCGCGCTCCAGAACACGCCCGGCACCTCCGCCCAGAAGCAGGACACGGCGCTCGAGCCCGTGGAGGTGAAGGACACCGTCATCAAGTTCGAGCTGGAGCTGAACTTCGTGGACGGGCCCGAGGGGTTCCTCGGCGCGCTGACCTACAACACGGACCTGTTCGAGCACGCCACCATCGCGCGCATGGCGCGGCACTTCGAGGTGCTCGTCGAGGCCGTCGTCACCCGGCCCGACGCGCCCCTGGCCACGCTCTCCATGCTGCCGGAGGAGGAGTCCCGTCGGCTCCTCGTCGACTGGGCCTCCACGCCCGCCCGCGTCCCGGTGGACGTCACGCTGCCGGAGGTCTTCTCCCGCGTGGCCGCCGAGCGGCCCGACGCCGCCGCGCTCCTCTCCGGCGACACCACCGTCACCTACCGGCAGCTCGATGAGCGCTCGAACCAGCTCGCCCGGCACCTGCGCTCGCTCGGCGTCACCACCGACTGCCGCGTCGCCGTCTCGCTGGAGCGCTCGCCCGAGCTCATCGTCGCCCTGGTCGCCATCCTCAAGGCCGGCGCGGCCTACGTCCCGCTCGACACGTCCTATCCGCGGGAGCGGCTGGTCTTGATGCTCGAGGACTCGCGCCCCGACGCGCTCGTCACCACGGGCGCGCTGCGCTCCCTTCTCCCCGCGGACGGGCTCACGTGCGTGCTGCTCGAGGAGGCCCCGCTGGACGGCCTCGCCTCCACGCCGCTCGCGCCCGCCGCGCACCCGCATTCGCTGGCCTACATCGACTTCACGTCCGGCTCCACGGGCAGGCCCAAGGGTGTCGCCTGCACCCATCGAGGCGTCATCCACACACTGGTCGGCATCGACTACACCCGCTTCGGGCCCGAGCAAACGCACCTGATGCTCGCGCCCATCTCCTTCGACGCCTCCACGTTCGAAGTCTGGGGCGCGCTGCTGCACGGCGCGCGGCTGGCCCTCCTGCCGCCGCGGACGCCGTCGCTCGAGGAGCTGTTCCAGACCGTCGCCCGCCACGGCGTCACCACGCTCTGGGCCACCAGCGGTCTGTTCTCGCAGCTCGTCGAGAGCCGCCTCCCCGTGCCCGCCTGCCTTCAGCGCCTCCTCACCGGTGGCGACGTCGTCTCCGCGCTGAACGCGCGCCGCGCCGTGGCGGACTGGGGCATCCAGGTCACCAACTGCTACGGCCCCACCGAAATCACCGTCGTCGCCACGACCTTCACCGTCGCGAGCCCCGACGACGTCGGCGTCTCCGTCCCCATCGGCCGTCCGACGAACGGAACGCACCTGCGCGTCCTCGACGCGTCGCTGCAGCCCGTGCCCGTCGGCGTGACGGGGGAGCTGTTCATCGGCGGTGACGGCCTCGCGCGAGGCTACGTCGGGCAGCCCACCTTCACCGCGGAGCGCTTCGTCCCGGACCCGTTCTCCACCGTGCCCGGGGCGCGCCTCTACCGCTCCGGCGACCTGGTGCGCTGGAGGCAGGACGGCGCGCTGGACTTCGTCGGCCGCGCGGATGCGCAGGTCAAGGTCCGCGGCTTCCGCATCGAGCTGTCCGAAGTCGAGGCGGGGCTGCTCTCCCATCCCTCCGTGCGAGAGGCCGTGGCCATCGCCCGCGAGGACGTCCCCGGCGACAAGCGCCTCGTCGGCTACTTCGTCTCGGACGAGCTCGACGCCGTCACGCTCCGGGCCTTCCTCAAGTCGCGACTGCCCGAGTTCATGGTGCCGTCGTCCCTGCTGCGGCTCGAGGCGTTCCCGCTCACCGCGAACGGGAAGGTGGACCGCAAGGCGCTGCCTCCGCCCGAGGCCGTCCTCACGCCGACGTCCTCCGCCGAGCTCGTCCCGCCGCGGACGCTCACCGAGGAGCGGCTCGCCACACTCTGGATGCAGATCCTCCGCGTCCCGCGCATCGGCGTCACCGACGACTTCTTCGCGCTGGGAGGACACTCCCTGCTGGCCACGCAGCTCGTGTCGCGCATCCGCACGGCCTTCCAGGCGGAGCTCGCGCTGAGGGAGCTGTTCGAGGCGCCCACCATCGAGACCCTGGCCGCCCGGCTCGACGCGATGGCGCTCGCGGGCAGGGGGCCGGTGCGTCCGCCGCTGCTCCTGGTGCCGCGCGATGGCGCCCCGCTGCCGTTGTCCTTCGCGCAGCAGCGCCTGTGGTTCCTGGACCGGTTCCAGCCCGACAGCCCGTTCTACAACGTGCCGTCCGCGCTCCCCCTCGACGGAGCGTTGGACCTGCACGCGCTGGAGAAGGGCATCCAGGCGCTCGTGCAACGACACGAGGCCCTGCGCACCAGCTTCCACGTGCAGCCGGACGGAGTGCCCTTCCAGCGCATCCACGAGCACGCGGAGCTCCGCCTCCCCATCGTCGACCTGAGCACGCTTCCGGAAGCGGAGCGCGAGGCCCGGGCGTTCGAGCTGGCCGCGGCCGAGGCCCAGAAGCCCTTCGACCTGGGACAGGCGCCCCTCCTCCGCGCCTCCGTGCTGCGCCTGTCCGACGAGCGCCACGTGCTGCTCGTCACCCAGCACCACATCATCTCCGACGCGTGGTCCAACGGCATCATCTCGCGCGAGATTGGCGTGCTCTACGACGCCTTCGCGCGCGGGCAGCCCTCTCCGCTGCCGCCGCTGACGTACCAGTACGCGGACTACGCCGTGTGGCAGCGAGGCTGGCTGCAGGGCGAGGTGCTCGCGCGGCAGGTCGGGTGGTGGAGGACGCAGCTGGAGGGCGCGCCGCGGGTGCTGGAGCTGCCCACGGACAGGCCCCGGCCGCCCGTGCAGACGGCGAACGGCTCGACGCTCAACATCCGCCTCGGACGCGAGCTCACCGCGCGGCTCCAGGCGATGTGCAAGCGCGAGGGCGTCACGCCGTTCATGGCGCTGCTGGCCTCCTTCCAGGTGCTGCTCGCCCGCTACTCCGGTCAGGACGACATCGTCGTCGGCTCGCCCATCGCCAACCGGCACCAGTCCGAGGTGGAGGGAATCGTCGGGTTCTTCGTCAACACGCTCGCCCTGCGCGCCCGGCTCACGCCCGGCCTGAGCTTCCGTGAGCTGCTGAAGCAGGTGCGTGACACGACGCTGGGGGCCTATGCCCATCAGGACGTGCCCTTCGAGAAGCTGGTGGAGGAGCTGCGGCCCGAGCGCGACCTGAGCCGCTCTCCGCTCTTCCAGGCCCTGCTCGCGCTCCAGACCTACGAGCGCACCGGCGGCGACGGCGGCGACTCCGACACGCTGGACGTGGACAGCGGCACCGCCAAGTTCGACGTGTCCCTGCTCCTGTTCGACTCCGGCAACGACATCGGAGGCATGCTCGAGTTCAACACGGACCTGTTCGACCGGAGCACGGCGGAGCGGATGCGGTCGCACTGGACGCGGCTGCTCACGTCCGTCGTGGACGCCCCCGAGCAGTCCATCTGGAGCGCCCCGCTGTTGGCCGAGGAGGAGCGCGGCAGGCTCCTGGTTGACTGGAACAGCACCGCGAAGGGACCGCACACCGCCACGCCCATCCACGAGCCCGTGAGCGCGCGCGCCAGGCTCACGCCGGACGTCATCGCGGTCACCGATGGGACGCGCGCGCTCACCTACGCGCAGCTCGAAGGCCGCGCCAACCAGCTCGCGCATCGGCTGCTCGCGCTCGGCGTCGAGGCGGGTGTGCCCGTGGGCATCTGCCTGGACAAGTCGTTGGACATGACCGTCGCCGTGCTGGCGTCGCTCAAGGCCGGCGCGTCCTACCTCCCGTTGGACCCGAACTACCCCGCCGAGCGCCTGGCCTTCATGCTCGAGGACTCGGCGACGCCCGTCGTCCTGTCGCACTCCACGCTGCGCGCCTCGGTGCCCGCGTCACGCGCGAGGCTCGTGCTGCTGGATGAGGAGGCACAGGACCTGGCCACCCGGTCCACGCACGCCCCGGAGGTCTTCGTCTCGCCGGAGTCCCCCGCCTACGTCATCTACACGTCGGGCTCCACGGGCAGGCCCAAGGGCGTCGCGCTGCCGCACCGCGCGCTGAGCCACCTGCTGACGTGGCAGCTGAGTCAGTCGCCAGTGCCCTCGGCGACCACGCTCCAGTTCGCGTCGCTCAGCTTCGACGTCTCCTGCCAGGAGCTGTTCTCCACGTGGTGGGCCGGCGGCACGCTGGTGCTCCCCACGGGAGGACTGCGTCAGGACATCCCCGCGCTGCTCGACTTCATGCACCGGCAGGGCGTCGCGCGGCTCTTCCTCCCCTTCGTCGCGCTCCAGGCCATGGCGGACGCCGTCGCGCACGGCGCCACGCTGCCGGTCGCGCTGCGCGAAGTCGTCACCGCCGGTGAGCAGCTCCAGGTGACGCCCGCGCTGGTGGCGTTCTTCGAGCGGCTCCCGGGCTGCATCCTGGAGAACCAGTACGGCCCATCGGAGACGCACGTCGTCTCGGCGTTCCGACTCCAGGGCCCTCCCGCGTCCTGGCCCCGGCTGCCGTCCATCGGCGGCCCGTTGCCGCACACGCAGCTCTACGTGCTGGACGCGCTCGGACAGCCGACGCCCGTGGGCGTTCCCGGCGAGCTGTTCATCGGCGGCGCCCACCTCGCGCTGGGGTACGCGGGCCGCCCCGAGCTGACGGCGGAGAAGTTCGTCCCCCATCCGTTCAGTCCCACGCCGGGCGCGCGGCTCTATCGCACGGGCGACTCCGCGCGGTGGAAGGCGGACGGCACCGTCGAGTTCCTCGGCCGCCTGGATGGTCAGGTGAAGCTGCGTGGCTTCCGCGTGGAGCTGGGCGAGGTCGAGTCCGCGCTGCGCGCCCTCCCGGGCATCCGCGATGCGGCCGCCACGGTCCGCGAGGACGTCCCCGGCCTCAAGCGCCTCGTGGGGTATCTGGTGCCCACGGCCGAGTCCGCGTCGCCGGGCCTCGAAGCCCTGAGGGCCGCGCTCCTCCAGCGCCTGCCCGAGTACATGGTGCCCTCCGCGTTCGTCACGCTGGAGGCGCTCCCCCTCACGCCGAGCGGCAAGGTGGCGCGCCGCCAGCTGCCCGCGCCGGAGGTGAGCGAGCAGGAGCGCGAGGCGCCCTACATCGCGCCCCGGACACCCCGGGAGGAGAAGCTCGCGGAGATCTTCTCCAACGTGCTGCACGTGCCGAAGGTGAGCATCACCGACAACTTCTTCGCGCTCGGTGGGCACTCGCTGCTGGCCACGCAGGTCATCTCGCGCGTCCGCTCGGCGTTCGAGCTGGAGCTGCCGTTGCGCGCGCTCTTCGAGGCGCCGACGGTGGCCGCCCTCGCCGCCCGCATCGAGGACGAGACACCTGGAGCCGGCCGCGCGCCTCCCCTCATCGCCGTGCCGCGCGACGGCGCGGTGCCGCTGTCCTTCGCCCAGCTGCGCCTCTGGTTCATCGACCAGTTCCAGCCCGGCGGCGCCGCGTACCACATGCCGTCGTTCGTCCGGCTGGAGGGACCGCTCGACACGGCGGCGCTCCAGCGCGCCTTCGACGAGCTGGTGCGGCGTCATGAGGCGCTGCGCACCACGTTCTTCCAGCAGGACGACCAGCCCTTCCAGCGCATCGCGCCGCACGGCGAGCTGCCGCTGGCCCGAGTGGACCTCCAGTCCCTGGAGTCCACACAGGCCCACGCGGAGGTGAAGCGCCTGCTCCTCGAGGAGCTCGCCCGCCCCTTCAACCTGTCCACCGGGCCGCTCATCCGCGCCCAGCTCCTGGCCCTGTCACCCACCGAGCACGTGCTCGCGCTCAACATGCACCACATCGTCTCCGACGGTTGGTCCATGGGCGTGCTCATCCAGGAGGTCGCCGCCCTCTACGACGCCTTCGCGCACGGCAAGCCGTCACCGCTGCCGCCGCTGACGCTCCAGTACGCCGACTACGCCATCTGGCAGCGCGCCTGGCTCCAGGGTGACGTGCTGGAGGGACAGCTCTCCTACTGGCGCCGTCAGCTCGCCGGCGTCACGGCCCTGGACCTGCCCACGGACAAGTCGCGGCCGCTGGTCATGTCCTCGCGCGGTGGCAATGTCGGCGTCTTCCTGCCGGCCACCACGGCGAGGAAGCTCGCGGAGCTGTGCCAGCGCGAGGGCGCCACGCCGTTCATGGTGCTGCTCGCCGCGTGGCAGGTGCTGCTGTCGCGCTACTCGGGCCAGGACGACGTCACCGTCGGTTCTCCCATCGCGGGCCGTCAGCGCGCGGAGCTCGAGGGCCTCATCGGCTTCTTCGTCAACACGCTCGTCTTCCGCGCGCGCATCGATGGGCAGGCGTCGTTCCAGCACCTGCTCAAGCAGGTGAAGGAGTCCGCGCTCGGCGCCTACGCGCATCAGGACGTGCCGTTCGAGCGTCTGGTGGAGGTGCTCCAGCCCGCGCGTGACTTGAGCCGCAGCCCGCTGTTCCAGGTCCTGTTCTCGCTCCAGAACACGCCGGCCTCGGCCATCCAGAAGCAGGAGCTGACGCTCAGCCCCGTCGACATCGACGACACCACGTCCAAGTTCGAGCTCAACCTCAACCTCGTGGAGCTGCCGGACGGATATGCCGGCTCGCTCGGCTACAACTCCGACCTGTTCGAGCACGCCACCATCGAGCGGCTCGCGCTCCACTTCACCCAGCTGGTCGAGTCCCTCGTCTCGCGCCCCGACGCGCCCATCGCCGGCCATGCGCTGCTCACCGCGCACGAGCAGCGGAAGGTCCTGGTCGAATGGAACGACACGCGTTGGGACATCCCCACGGAGCCCTTCGTCCACCGGCTCGTGGAACAGCAGGCGCGGCTCACGCCCGAGGCCGTCGCGGTCCTCTCCGATGACGGAGCGCTCACGTACCGTCAGCTCGAGGCGCGCGCGAACCAGCTCGCGCGGCTTTTGGTCTCCCGTGGCGTGAAGCCGGGAGACTTCGTCGCCCTCCTCTCGCACCGCACGCTCCAGCTCCCCGTCTGCCTGTTCGCCATCCTCAAGGCGGGCGCCGCGTACATCCCGCTCTCGCCCGACTATCCGCGCGAGCGCCTGGCCTTCATGCTCCGCGACAGCGGCGCGCGGTTGGTGCTCACCCAGGAGTCCCTGCTCGACCTGCTGCCCGAAGGTGTCACGGCCGAGCGGCTGGACTCCGCGGAGCACCAGGAGGCCCTCGCGCGCGAATCCACCGAGCCGCTCTCCGCGCGTCACGAGCCCGAGGCGCCGGCGTATGTCATCTACACGTCCGGCTCCACGGGTCAGCCCAAGGGCGTGCTCATCCCGCATCGAGCCCTCGCCAACCACATGGCGTGGTTCCTCGAGGCCTTCCCGCTCACGGCCCAGGACAAGGTGCTCCTCAAGACGCCGCTGGCCTTCGACGCCTCCGTCTGGGAGTGCTGGGCGCCGCTGCTCGTCGGCGCGCCGCTGGTCCTCGCGCCGCGGGATGCACACCGCGACGCCGCGCTGCTGCTCGACTCCGTCATCCGGCACGGCATCACCGTGCTCCAACTGGTTCCGTCGCTGCTGCGCTTCGCGCTGGATGAGCCCTCGCTGTCGCGTGTCACGTCGCTGAAGTGGCTGTTCTGCGGAGGCGAGGCGCTGTCCACGTCGCTCGCATCGAAGGTCCGTGAGCAGCTCTCCAGCACGCGGCTGGTCAACCTCTACGGCCCCACGGAAGTCACCATCGATTCGACGTCCACCGTCGTGGGCGAGGCCGTGGCAGGAGGCTCCATCCCCATCGGCCGCCCGGTCGCCAACACGCGTGCCTACGTCCTGGACGGCGCGCTGCACCCCGTGCCCGCGGGCGTCCCGGGCGAGCTGTATCTGGGCGGCGCGCAGGTGGCACTCGGGTACCTCGGCAGGCCCGCGCTCACCGCGGAGCGCTTCATCCCCGACCCGTTCGCTTCCACGCCCGGGGCGCGGCTCTATCGCACGGGTGACCGGGCGAGGTGGCTCGCCGAGGGACAGCTCGAGTACCTCGGCCGCACCGACTTCCAGGTGAAGCTGCGCGGTCTGCGCATCGAACTGGGGGAGATCGAGACCGCGCTCCGCACTCAACCGGGCATTCGCGACGCCGTCGTCCTGGTGCGTGAGGACGTGCCCGGCCAGCACCGACTCGTCGCCTACCTCGTGCCCGGGGCGGTCGACACCGTGGCCCTGGTGGCCGCGCTGCGCGAGCACCTGCCCGAGTACATGCTGCCCACGGTCTTCGTGCCCCTGGAGGCCCTGCCGCTGACGCCCAACGGCAAGGTCGACCGGCAGGCCCTGCCCGTTCCGGAGCAGCGCGCCGAGGACACGCTCTTCGTCGCGCCGCGTGACGCGCTCGAGACGGCCCTCGCCGGCATCTGGGCCGAGGTCCTCCAGCTCGACCGGGTCAGCGTCACCGCCAACTTCTTCTCCCTGGGCGGACATTCGCTGCTGGCCACGCAGGTGGTCTCCCGCGTGCGCAGGACGCTCGACCTGGAGCTGCCGCTGCGCGCGCTCTTCGAGTCGCCCACCGTCGCCACGCTCGCCGCTCGACTCGCGCAGACCTCCGGCACGTCCGCGGGCACGAAGACACCCGCGCTGGTGCCGGTGCCACGCTCGGGAGAGCTGCCGCTGTCCTTCGCCCAGCAGCGCCTGTGGCTCATCGACCAGTTGGAGCCGGGCAGCTCGACGTACAACATCCCGCTCGCGCTGCTCCTTCAGGGGCCGCTCGACGTGGTGGCGCTCCAGGGTGCCTTCACGGCGCTCGTCGACCGACACGAGGCCCTCCGCACCACGTTCGTGACGCACGAGGGCGCTCCGCGTCAGCACATCCACGCCTCCTCTCCGGTCCACCTGGCCGTGGTGGATCTCCAGTCGCATCCCGAGGTGACTCGGCTCGACGAGGCTCACCGACGGGTGAGCGAGGAGGCCTCGCGCCCGTTCGACCTGGAGCGCGGCCCGGTGCTGCGCGTGCTCCTGCTGAAGCTGGAGGCCGAGCGGCACGTGCTCGTGGGGACGGTGCACCACATCGCGTCGGATGGTTGGTCCATGGGCGTGCTGCTCCGTGAGCTGGCGGAGCTCTACTCCGCGAAGCTCAACGGACGGGCTTCGCAGTTGGAGCCCCTGCCCATCCAATACGCGGACTTCGCCGCGTGGCAGCGTGCGTGGCTGCGTGACGAGGCGTTGGAGCGGCAGCTCTCGTATTGGAGGCAGCAGCTCGCGGACGCTCCGCCGTTCCTGGAGCTGCCCACGGACAAGCCCAGGCCTCCCGTGCAGACGAACCGGGGGGCCACGGTCCCCGTGCGTCTGCCTCGCTCCGTGGCGGAGCGACTCGCGGCCTTCTGCCAGCAAGAGGGCATCACGCCGTTCATGGCGCTTCTCGCCGTGTGGCAGGTGGTGCTGTCCCGCTACTCGGGGCAGGACGACATCGCCGTGGGCTCACCCATCGCGGGCCGCACGCGCGCGGAGACCGAGGGACTCATCGGCTTCTTCGTCAACACACTGGTCCTGCGCACGCAGGTCCCCGCGTCGCTGCGCTTCCGTGAGCTGCTCGCGCGGGTGAAGCGCACCACGCTGTCCGCCTATGAGCACCAGGATGTGCCCTTCGAGAAGCTCGTCGAGGAGCTCAACCCCCACCGCACGCTCAGCCACTCGCCGCTGTTCCAGGTGATGCTCGTCCTGCAGAACGCGCCGACGACGAGCATGGAGGTGCGTGGAAGCACGGAGGTCAAGGCACCCTTGCGCCTGGAGGCGTTCGACTCGGGCGCCCCGAGCGCGAAGTTCGACCTCACCCTGACGCTGGGCGAGGGACTCGAAGGCGGACTGGGCTACCGCACGGACCTGTTCGAGGAGGCCACCATCATCCGGATGGTGGAGCACTTCGGAACGCTGCTCGAGGCCGCGCTCGGTTCGCCGGACTCACGGCTGAGCGAGCTGGAGATGTTGTCCGCCGAGGAGCGCCGCCGCGTGCTCGTCGATTGGAACTCGACGCGCCGGGAGATGCCCTGGAAGAGTGCCTTCCACGAGCTCTTCGAGGCCCAGGCCGCTCTCACGCCTGACTCGCTCGCCGTCCTCGACGACTCCGCCTCCCTCTCCTTCTCTGCCCTCAACCAGCGCGCCAATCGGCTCGCGCACCTGCTTCGCGCTCGCGGCGTCGGGCCCGAAGTCCGGGTCGCCTTCTGCCTCGAGCGCTCCGTCGACTCCCTCGTCGCCCTCCTCGCCATCCTCAAGGCCGGCGCCGCCTACGTCCCCCTCGACTCCGCCTACCCCCGCGAGCGCCTCGCCTTCATGCTCCAGGACTCCGGCGCTCCCTTCGTCCTCACCCAGTCCCACCTCCTGCCTCGTCTCGACACCGGCGTCTCCACGCCTCTGTGCCTCGATGACTCAGCCCTGCGTGACTCCCTTGCCGCGCTCCCGGACTCCAATCCGCACCGCGTCTCGCTGCCCTCTCACGCCGCCTACGTCATCTACACCTCCGGCTCCACCGGCAGGCCCAAGGGCGTCCTCATCCACCACTCCTCCGTGGTGAATCTCCTCCACGCCCTCTCCTCTTCCGTCTACTCCGACGTCCAGCGCCCTCTTCGCATCTCCCTCAACGCGCCCCTCTCCTTCGACGCCTCCGTCAAGCAGCTCGTCTTCCTCGCCCTCGGACACGCCCTCTGCTTCGTCCCCCAGGCCGCTCGCGAAGACGTCCCCCTGCTTCTCTCGTGGCTGTCCCGTCACCAGCTCGACGTCCTCGACTGCGCCCCCTCTC
This sequence comes from Myxococcus sp. AS-1-15, assembly GCF_020037055.1. Lineage (NCBI taxonomy): Bacteria > Pseudomonadati > Myxococcota > Myxococcia > Myxococcales > Myxococcaceae > Myxococcus > Myxococcus sp. AS-1-15. The sequence continues at coordinate 684,834 of NZ_JAIQDF010000004.1, forward strand.
ACCTCCGCCTCCTCCTCGACGAGGGCCTCGCTTCTTCTTCTCGGCCCCTTCGCGTCCTCATCGGCGGTGAGGCCATCGACGACTCCCTCTGGACGACGCTCTCCTCCTCGCCTTCCCTGCGCGCCTTCAACGTCTACGGCCCCACCGAAACCACCGTCGACGCCACCGCGCTCCCCATTACCTCCGCCTCTCGGCCTGCTCTCGGCCCTCCTCTCCCCAACGTCTCCACCTTCATCCTCGACGCCTCCCTCCAGCCCGCTCCCATCGGCGTGCCTGGAGAGCTCTTCGTCGGTGGTGACGGTGTCGCGCGTGGCTACCTCGCCCGGCCGGACCTCACCGCTGAGCGCTTCATCCCCAATCCGTTCTCGGACATCCCCGGCTCGCGCCTCTACCGCACCGGTGACAAGGCTCGCTGGCTGCCTCACGGCCACCTCGAGTACCTCGGCCGCATCGACTTCCAGGTGAAGCTGCGCGGCTTCCGCATCGA
>NZ_JAIQDF010000050.1:0-4033 GCF_020037055.1 Myxococcus sp. AS-1-15
AGGTGGGCCCCGCGCCGGTGTTGGTGGGGATGGGGAGGCAGACGCTGGAGGAGGAGGGGCTGGAGTGGGTGGCGAGTCTGAGGAAGGGGAAGGGGGAGTGGGAGACGGCGCTGGAGGCGCTGGGGGCGCTGTACGTGAAGGGAGTGGAGGTGGCGTGGAGCGAGTACGAGAAGCCGTACGCGCGCCGCACCGTGTCCCTGCCCACCTACCCGTTCCAACGTCAGCGCTACTGGTGGACCCGCGAGCCGCGGGGACAGAGCGCGCTGCTCGCGCCGCGTGAGGCTCGAACCATCAAGCCGCACCTCGGGACCCGGCTGTACTCACCCGCGTTCGACGACATCATCTACAGCACGACGCTCGGAGCGTTCCGTCCGGCGTACCTCGATGACCACCGTCTCTACGGCACGGTCGTCACACCGGCGGCCTCTCACCTCTCGATGGTCCTCTCGGCCGTCGTGGAGACCTTCGGTCCCCAGGCCTGCACGCTGGAGAACCTCACCTTCCACCAGGCGCTGGTGCTCGCGGACGACGAGCTGCGCCCGCTCCAGCTCATCTTCTCGCCGCACGCGGAGGGCTACTCCCTCAAGCTGATGACCCAGGGCGAGTCCGGTGACTGGGTGCTGCACGGCACCGGTGAGCTGCGAGTGGACCCGTCCCAGGTGTCCACGCCGAGGACGCTGCCCGCGCGTGACGCCGTGCTGGCGCGCTGCACCGAGTCGCGCTCGGGAGACGACTTCTACAAGTTCTTCCGAGCCATGGGCTACACGCTGGGCCCGAGCTTCCGCTGGATTGGTCCCTTCCAGCGCAGCCAGGACGAGGCGTTCGGCCAGATGCAGCAGCCGGAGCTGCCGGACTCCCCGGACAACTACCAGCTGTATCCGGGCCTCATCGACTCGTGCTTCCAGATGCTCGCCAACTGGATGGTGAGCGACGCGACGAGCCTGGCCGACGCGCTGGCGATTCCGTTCAGTGTCTCGAGGCTCAACTTCTTCCGCCGTCCGCAGGGCGCGCTGTGGTGCTACGCGAAGTCCACCGCGGGCGAGCGGGCCATCACGGAAGAAATCCTCAGCGGCGACGTGCAGCTCTTCGACGAGCACGGCCCGGTGGCGGAGATTCTCGGCTTCCACGCGCGTCGCGCCAGCCGTGAGGTCCTCCAGGCCAGCACGCACAAGAAGTCCGAGGAGCGCATCTACGAGGTGGCGTGGACCCCCGAGCCCCTGCCGCCCACGCCGCTGCCCCAGGCCGAGTCCCACCCGTGGCTGCTGTTGCTGGACGCACAAGGCGTCGGCGAGCAGCTGGCCACGCGGCTGGAGGAGCGCGGAGCCTCCGTCATCCGCGTGCGTCCTGGCGCTGGATTCCGGAACACGGCCTCGAAGCGCTTCGAGGTCGACGCGAGCACCCCGGCCGACTTCACCCGACTGCTGCGCGAGGCCCTGCAGGGAGCCCCGTGCGCGGGCGCTGTCTACCTGTGGGGCCTGGACCAGACCTCCTCCGAGGAGACACGGTCCGCCGAGGCCCTGCATCAGGCGACGCTCCAGGCCACGACGGGAGCGCTGCACCTGACGCAGGCACTCGTGGCCAGCGGCACGCAGTCTCCGCTGTGGCTCGTCACGCAGGGCGCGCAGCCCGCCGATGGCGTGGCGGTGTCCTCGCCCGTGCAGGCGTCCCTGTGGGGCCTGGGCCGGGTCATCGACCTGGAGCACGGTGAGCTGCGCTGCGGCCGCATCGACCTGGACCCTCGAGACGTGAAGGGCAGCGTGTCCTCGCTGCTCACCGAGCTGCTGCGCTCCAGCGACACGCCGGGAGTCGAGGTGGCCCTCCGTCGGGAGAGGCGCCTGCGTCCCCAGCTCCAACGGGCGAAGGGTGGCGCGGAGGTCACCTCCTTCCGCGCGGACGGCACGTACCTGATTACGGGAGGTCTGGGGGCGCTCGGCCTGTCGATGGCGCGGTGGCTGGTGGAGCACGGCGCGCGTCACCTGGTCCTCGTGGGACGACGTGAGCCCACGGCGGAGGCTCGCACGGTGCTCGCGGAGCTGGAGCAGGCGGGGGCGAGCGTCACGGTGGCCTCGGCGGATGTGGCGCGTGAGGCGGACGTCGCGGCGCTGCTGGCGCGCATCGACGCGGGGGCGGTGCCGCTGCTCGGCATCTTCCACGCGGCGGGCATCGTCGAGGACGGAGCACTGGTGCAGCAGGACGCCCAGCGCTTCGAGCGGGTGATGGCGCCCAAGGTGGCGGGTGCGTGGAACCTCCACCGCCTCACGGAGACCCGGCCGCTGGAGCACTTCGTCCTCTTCTCGTCGGCCGCGGCGCTGCTCGGCTCTCCGGGACAGAGTGGCTACGCGGCGGCGAACGCCTTCCTCGATGCGCTGGCGCACGTCCGTCGTTCCCGCGGGTTGCCCGCGCTGTCGCTGGACTGGGGCCCGTGGGCCGAGGTGGGCATGGCCACGGACGCGCAGGTGGCCAAGGCGTTGGAGCGCCGGGGCATCCGCGCGCTGCCGACGGCGCAGGGCCTGGAGCTGTTGGGCAAGGCGCTGGGGCACTCGCAGGCGCAGCTCGGGCTCATGCACATCCGGTGGCCGGCGTACCTGGAGGGCCTCGGACGACTGGGGCGCTCGGGCTTCTACGCGGCGGTGGCGCCGGCGCGGAAGGAAGAGTCTCGCGCGGCCGTGGCGACGGCGAAGAAGCAGTGGTTGGCGGAGCTGCAGGGCGCGCTGCCGCACGAGCGGCGAGAGGTGCTCGTCCGCAGGCTCCAGGAGGCGGTGGGGCGAGTGCTCCGCCTGGACGTGGCGGGAGGAGTCGATTGGGGCCAGGGCTTCACGGACCTGGGCATGGACTCGCTGATGGCCATCGAGCTGCGCAACGCCCTGCAGGATGGGCTGGGGCACTCGCTGCCTTCGACCATCGCGATGAACCACCCCAACGTGGACTTCCTCGCCGACCACCTCATCGAGGCTGTCTTGAAGTTCAACGACGAGAGGAAGCCCGCCCCGGCGCGTGAGGTGCCGGGCGAGGGCGAGCTCGAGGTGGGCCTCGACGCACTCTCCGACGCGGAGCTGGCCCGTCTGGCGCTCGCGGACCTGGCAACGGATTCCTGAGGAATATCGAGATGACGACCGAGGACATCAACTACCGGCAGATCGTGCAGCAGCAGCTCGTGAAGATTCGCAAGCTGGAGGCCCGGCTGGAGAAGGCCGAGTCGACGCCCCGAGTGGAGCCCATCGCCATCGTCGGAATGGCGTGCCGCTTCCCGGGTGGCGTCACCACGCCGGAGGCGTACTGGGAGCTGTTGCGAGACGGCGTGGACGCCACGATGGAGGTGCCGGCGAATCGCTGGGACGTGGACGCGCTCTATGACCCGAAGCCGCAGGTGCCGGGGAAGATCAACACCCGCCGGGGTGGCTTCCTGAAGGACGTGGACCAGTTCGACGCCCAGTTCTTCGGCATCTCCCCGCGCGAGGCCGCGGCGATGGACCCGCAGCAGCGGCTGTTGCTGGAGGTCGGCTGGGAGGCGCTGGAGCGAGCGGGGTATCCGGTGGAGCGCCGGGGCCGGCAGCGCGTGGGCGTCTTCGTGGGCGTGATGAACACGGACTACAGCCAGCGCATGCTCGCGAACGCGGACCTGTCGCAGCTGGACCCGTACTTCGGCACGGCGAAGGGTGCGTGCTTCAGCGCGGGCCGCCTGTCGTACGCGCTGGGCTTCCAGGGCCCGAGCATGGCGGTGGACACGGCGTGCTCGTCGTCACTGGTGGCGATGCACCTGGCCATCCAGAGCCTGCGCCTGGGCGAGTGCCCCGTGGCGCTCGCGGGCGGAGTGAACCTCATCCTCTCCCCGGAAGTGAGCGTCTACCTGGCGAGCAGCGGCGCACTGTCTCCCGAGGGTCGCTGCAAGACGTTCGACGCCTCGGCCGATGGTTATGCGCGCGGCGAGGGTTGCGGCGTGCTGGTGCTGAAGCGGCTGTCGGACGCGGTGGCGGACGGGAACGAAGTGCTGGCGGTGATTCGCGGGACGGCGGTGAACCACGACGGTCCGAGC
>NZ_JAIQDF010000051.1:0-3183 GCF_020037055.1 Myxococcus sp. AS-1-15
GCACAGCGTCGCTACGAAGCCGTTGACCCGGACAATCGACTCGTCGCCGCCGAGTTGGAAGCGCGATGGAATGCGGCACTCACGCAACTGCGTGCATGCGAGCAGCGCGTCAGTGAGCGGGAGCCTTCGTCTGCCTCCGTCCCGGACCGCGAAGCGCTGTTACGTTTGGCAGGCGACCTGCGCACAGCATGGGACGCCTCAGGGGCGGATGCCGCCTTGAAGCAGCGACTGGTGCGTACCCTGATTGAGGAGGTAGTCGTCGACATCGACGATGCTCGCCGAGAGCTGGTGCTCATCATTCACTGGCGGGGTGGGCAGCACTCAGAGGTGCGAGCACGCAAGCCCGCCACGGGAGAGCACCGCAAGCGTGCCTCCGCCGACGCCGATGCGATGATTCGTGCGATGGCTGGCGAGCAGTCGGACGCGGCCATGGCGGTACGTCTCAACCAGGCGGGCCACCGAACTGGCCACGGCCTTGCGTGGACCCATAGGCGCGTCGCTGCGTACCGACGGACGGCCCGAATTCCAGCCTACGCCTCTGGCCGGCAGGACAGCGGCTGGCTCACCATGCGGGATGCTGCCGCAGCCCTCGGCGTGCCGAACCAAGCCATTCGAAAACTCATCCAGTGTGGGCTTCTCCCCGCCAAGCAGGTGATGCCGGATGCTCCGTGGCAGATTCGAGCGGAGGACCTGCGAGCGACACACGTGCTTGAGGCCGTCCACAAGCGACGTAGGAGCCCTCGCGGCGCGAGCAAGCCCCGCCGTCGCGTGAAGCGGTCGACAACGCCCCGAAGAGGTGACGCACAATGAAACTCCCATTGCCCTCGGACGGAAGAACTTTCTGTTTGTCGGACATGACCGCGCGGGCCGCAACCTCGCGGGTCTCTACTCGCTCGTCGCCAGCTGCTCGGCGAACGGCATCAATCCGCGCGAGTACCTCTCCGACGTCTTGCTTCGCGTGCAGTACCACCCGGCAAGCCGGCTGGATGAACTCCTACCAGGTCCCTGGAGTCGTCGCCTCGCTGCCAACACCTCCTGACGCACGCGGCTGACCTGCTGCCCCTCCGAGAGCGTTACCCGTCCACTGACCCTCGCATGGGGCGGGACTCGTCATTCCTCAGGACTGCCAAACCCGGACGGGTACTGGACGTCTCCCATCGGTCGGTTACAGACGCTCTACGTGTCGGCGATGGCCCCCAACCGATGCGCGTGGTGGACGCGGCTGTCGCTGACGACGTGTACGGGGACGGAGACGGCGGCGGACCGGGACGAGGCGGGAGAGAACGCGGCGGCGCTGGTGGAGGTCATCGACGCGCTTCGCAAGCGGTGGGACATCGTGAACGAGCCCATCCTGTTCGGAGGGTCCGCGGGGGGCTCGGTGTTCCTGACGGGGAGCTTCGTGCCTCGGTATGGGAACAGGTACCGAGGCGTTGTGGCGTTGGGGTGCGGAGGGTCCGCGTCGTGGAGTGGCGCGCTGGAGTGGGACGCGGGGCAGCGGGGGTCGACGCGGCTGTTCTATGTGTATGGGGACAGAGACCCGGCGGTGGCGGATATCCGAGCGAGCATCGCGGCGTATCGCGGGTATGGGTTTCAGTTGGTGGAGACGGTCATCGCGGGGGCGACGGGGTGCGGCTTCGATGACTTGAGCGCGGTGAGGGATGTCTGGGAGAGGGGCCTGGGCCCGCTGTAGACGGACCCAGGCCTTGGGGTGAGAGGGATTACTTGACGCAGTGGGCCCAGCCGCGCTTGAAGGGGGAGAGGGCCATCTCCCAGGTGCGGGTGCCGGAGTTGTAGTCGACGCTCACGCCGTCCGAGTAGCTGTCCTGGTTGAAACGGCCGCCGATGCCGGAGAGGAAGCAGGCGACGCCGCCGGGGTTGTAGGCGAGGTCCGTGCTCTGGCCGCCGGAGCCGGAGATCAACTGCCACCCATTGCCGACGCTCTCGGGGATGTCGACGCAGATGGCGCGGGCGCCACCCGCGTCGGCGAGGTCACCCCCGAGGTACCAGTTGAGGCCGTCGTTCCAGACGCGGACGTATTCGGAGGTGGAGTTGAAGGCGCCGGAGGCCTCAACCCGGGTGAGGAAGCAGCGGCGGTCGGCCGTCATGGCGCCCAGGACCTTGGCGGCCTCGCCGTTGGACCAGGAGACCTCGGCGGTGCGGTTGGCGGCGGTATTGACACACCTGGCGGTGGTGGAGAGGGCCGCGTCCGCGTTCTGCCTCACGACGATGAGCCACTGGTCCTCGAAGATGTTGACTCCGGCGAAGCTCCGGACTCCGTCGTTGGAGGGGTTCTCCTGGAGGCTGCCGCCGAGAGCGCTGAGGAAGCAGGTGCGGTTGGTGGCCGAGCCGATGGCCGAGGAGGTGAAGGAGATCTCATTGACGCGCCACGTATAGGTGCCGTCGAGGGTGACCTGTTGCGCGGCCTGGCCGGTGGCCTCATCGGCGACCGAGGGCGTCTCGGGTGCGAGGGGCTCACCGCCACAGGCGGCGGTGAGGGTGGCGAGCGGGAGGGCGAGGAGGAGGTTGCGCACGGAGAGACCCGGTCCTTTCAATGACAGCCATGCGCGAGCGGAGCGACCGTCCGCCGAGCATGGCCGAGGGGGCTCCGAGCCGGGACACCGCACCATGCGGCTCCGCGGCACGGAGTGAGCCCGGGCAGAGCAACCCGAATGCCAATGGCCACTCAGAGAGGACGGCCGTGGGGAACGGCAAGGGTTGCCGAGAGGACGGCGGCAAGCCTTGCCACTCCCGGCAGTGATTGCGATGAGGGCCGCTGTGGTTCGAAGGAGGACCTCGAGGAGCAGGCAGCGCTGTGCTCAACGCCCGTGGGCATCACTGCGAGCGGGTGTGCCTAAACGTCCTCGAAGGCGGCGCCCGTGACGCGTGCGAATGCCAGGGCGGTCTTGATGGCCTCGGAGACGATGAGACCGGTTGACCATCCCCAGGTGCGGAAGACCCTCGCGCTTCCCACCCTCGTGGGGTCAATCCTCATCCCCGCCACGCTTCGATACGGGCCAACCAACTCAGGCAGCTCGTCCTCGGTGTTGCTGAGCGAAGTGGTTGATGGAGAGCGCGGTCGCGACGAGCGCGTTGGTCGCCGGGAAGGGATGTTGCAGGCCGTGCGGAGTCCAGCAGCGAGCCGGATTCTGGCGCGCCACGCTGCGTGAGGTAATCCACGGGGCC
>NZ_JAIQDF010000052.1:0-2851 GCF_020037055.1 Myxococcus sp. AS-1-15
TGTCGGTGGGCAGCTCCAACACCGGCGGCGCTCCCGCCAGCTGCTCCTTCCACCACCCCAGCTGCTTCTCCAGCACCGCCCCCTTCAGCCACTCCCGCTGCCATCTCGCGTAGTCCGCGTACCGCACGTCCAACGGTGTGCGCTCCACCGACTCCCCTCGCACCCTCGCCCCGTACCCCTCTCCCAGCTCCTTCTCCAGCAGCCCCACCGACCACCCGTCGAACACGATGTGATGCACCACCCACACCAGCACGTGTTCTTCATCCCCCACCTTCAACACCTTCGCCCTCAGCAGCGGCCCTCTCTCCAGGTCGAACGGGCGCTGGGCTTCCTCCTCCACCCTTTCCAGCACTTCCGCCGCGGCCACGGGCTCCACCTTCAGCGACAGCTCCACGTCCTCGTGGATTCGCTGCACCGGTTTCCCGTCCACCTCACCGAAGGTCGTCCGCAAGGACTCGTGCCTTCTCACCACGTCACGGAACGCGCCCTCCAGCGCGCCCACGTCCAGCCGACCCGAGAGCCGCACCGCGAAGGGCATGTTGTACGAGAAGCCCTCCGCATCGAGCTGCGAGAGGAACCACAGTCGCTGCTGCGCGAAGGACTGCTCCACCACGCCGTTGTGCGGTCTCCAGGTCAGCGCGGGCGGAGGTGCACCCCTCGCTTCCTCGAGGACATCCTCCAGGTGCTCGGCGAGCTGCGCCACCGTGGGCGATTCGAAGAGCACACGGACGGGGAGGTCTCGCCCCACCACGTCCTTCAAGCGGGACACCGCCTGGGTCGCGAGCAGCGAGTGCCCCCCCAGCTCGAAGAAGTGTGCCTCCACGCCCACGCGCTCCAAGCCGAGCAGCGGACCGAACACCTCCGCGACGACCCGCTCCATCGCCGTGCGTGGCGCCACGTCGCCACCGCGTGACTCCTCCACGCGCGGCACCGGCAACGCCTTGCGGTCCACCTTCCCCGTCGGGGCAATCGGCAACGCGGGGAGCGCGACGAAGGCCGAGGGCACCATGTACTCGGGCACCTTCGCCTGCAGGTGCGCGCGCAGCTCCGCCGGGGTCAGCGTGTGACCGTCCTGGAACACGACGTAGCCCACCAGGCGCCGGTCTCCCGGCACGTCCTCGCGCACCACCGCCACCGCGTCCCGCACACCGGGCAGCGCTCGCAGCACCACCTCCACCTCGCCCAGCTCGATGCGGAAGCCCCGCAGCTTCACCTGTCCATCCAGGCGCCCGAGGAACTCCAGGTTCCCGTCCGCCATCCACCGCGCCCGGTCTCCCGTGCGGTAGTAGCGCTCACCCGACGTGCCCTCGAGCGTGTCCGGGAGGAACCGGTCCGCGGTCAAATCGGGGCGGCCATGATAGCCGTGCGCCAGACTCGCGCCCGCGACGCCCACTTCACCCGGGACACCGATGGGACAGGGCTCGCCGTTCGCGTCCAACACGTACAGGCGCACGTTGGTGATGGGCACGCCCACCGGCGGAAGCGCGGGCCACGAGGAAGGAGGTCCCGAGGCCCGCCACGCGGTGACGACATGCGCCTCCGAGGGCCCGTACTGGTTCTCCAGCACGCATCCCGGGAGCCGCTCGAAGAAGGCCACGAGCGCGGGCGTCACCTGGAGCTGCTCTCCCGCCGTCACCACCTCCGTCAAGGGAGGCAGCACCTCCTCGGACGCAGCGGCGTCGCAGACCGCCTGAAGCGCGACGAAGGGGAGGTAGAGCCGCTCGACCTGGTGACGCACCATGTACCGGAGCATCGCGCCAGGGTCCTGTCGCAGCGCCGGGGTGATGAGCAGGACGCGGCCACCCAGACACCAGGTGCCGAACATCTCCTGGAAGGAGACGTCGAAGTTGAGCGAGGCGAACTGGAGCGTCGTCGCGTCCGGCTTCACCGTCCGCTTCAGCAACCACCAGAGCATGTTGCCCACCGCGCGGTGGGACATGACGATGCCCTTCGGTCGCCCCGTGCTCCCGGACGTGTAGACGAAGTAGCAGTTCGTCTCCACGGAGAGGTCCACGCAAGGCGCGCTCGTGGGGCGGCGCGAGATGGCGGCGGCCTCGTCCTCCAGGCTCAACACCCGCGCCGACGTCCCCGAGGGCAGCGCGGAGACCAGGTGCGCCTGCGCCACCACCACCGGCGCTTCCGTGTCCTCCAACATCAGCCGCAGTCGCTCGGTGGGCCAGGTCGGGTCCAGGGGAAGGAAGGCCGCTCCGGCCTTGAGGGTGGCCAGCACCGCCACGGGCATCTCGAGGCTGCTCCGGTCCAGGCACAGCCCCACCGAGCCGTTGGGCGGCACCCCCAACGCCACCAGGTGATTCGCGAGCTGGTTCGCGCGGGCGTCCAGCTCCGCGTACGTCAACGAGCGCGTGCCGTCCGTCACCGCCTCCGCGTGAGGCGTCCGCGCCACCTGGGCCTCCACCCATTGGTGCATCAGGCCCGGCACATAGGTCACGTCGCGGCGCGCGCCCCACTCCACCAGCAGGTGCCGACGCTCCGTCGCATCGAGCAACGGGAGCGCGGAGATGGGCTGCTCCGAGGACTCCACCACCGCGTCGAGCAAGCGTCCGTAGTGGCCCGCCATCCGCGACACCGTCTCCTCGTCGAACAGGTCCGTGTTGTATTCCCAGAACGTCACCAGCCCGCGCGGCGTCTCCCACGCGAACAGCGAGAGGTCGAACTTCGACACGCCCGGCTCGAAGTCGAGTTCCTCCGACGTGACTCCTTCGAGCGCCAGGGGCGCCAGTTCGCCGGGCATGACGAACATGACCTGGAAGAGGGGTGAGCGGCTCAAATCCCGGCTCGGCTGCAGCGCGTCCACCACCTGCTCGAAGGGCAGGTCCTGGTGCGCGAACGC
>NZ_JAIQDF010000053.1:0-2363 GCF_020037055.1 Myxococcus sp. AS-1-15
TGGTGGGCGAGCTGGTTGGAGCGCGCGTCGAGCTGCGAGTAGGTGACAGCCTCATCCCCGGAGACAACGGCGACGGCATCGGGTGAACGGGCCACCTGCTGCTCGAACAGCGAATGCACGCTCGCGCTGCGCGGATACGCCCGGGCTGTCTCGTTCCACGTCGAGAGCACCTGCTGCTTCTCGGCGGACGTGAGCAACGGAAGCCGCGCGAGCTGCGTGTCGGGCGTGGAGACCGCCTCGGTGAGCAGCACGGAGAAGTGGCGCGACAGGCCCTCGATGGTCGCCGCGTCGAACAGGTCGGTGTTGTAGTTGAAGACACCCGCGAATCCGCCCGAGCCCTCCTCGAGCAGCAGGCTGATGTCGAACTTCGAGGTCTCCAGCTCCGGCGGAAGCTGCGTGAGCGTGATGCCAGGGAGCGTCAGCGTGGCGCTTGGCGTGTTCTGCAGGGTGAGGGTGACCTGGAAGAGCGGCGAGCGGCTCAGGTCACGCTGGGGCTGCAGTTCCTCGACGAGCTTCTCGAACGGGACGTCCTGGTGCTCGTAGGCGGCGAGGGTGCTCAGACGCACCTGTCCTAGCAGCTCACGGAACGTGCGCTGCGTGTCGATGCGCGAGCGCAGGACGAGCGTGTTGACGAAGAATCCGACCAGGCCCTCGGTCTCCGCGCGGTTGCGGTTCGCGATGGGCGAGCCCACGGAGACGTCGTCCTGGCCCGAGTAGCGCGAGAGCACGAGCTGCCAGGCCGCGAGCAGGACCATGAATGGCGTGGCCCCCTCGCGCTGCGCGAGCGCCTTCACCGCGTTGCTCAGGCTCCCGGAGAGTTCGATCGGAAGCACCGCGCCGCGCTCGGTCTGCGCGGCCGGACGCGGCCTGTCCGTGGGCAGCTCCAACGCCGACGGCGCCCCCGTGAGCTGCTCCCGCCACCAATCCAACTCGCCCCGGAGCCGCTCGCCGTCGAGCCACTGCCGCTGCCAGACGGAGAAGTCCGCGTACTGGATGGGGAGCGACGCGAGCTGCGCGGGCTCTCCGCCCGAGAACTGGCGGTAGAAGGCCCCCAGCTCACGGACCATGATCTCCGTGGACCATCCATCCGAGATGATGTGGTGGACGGTGACGAGAAGCAGATGCTGTCGCGCATCCAGCCGCAACAGAGAGGCTCGGACCAGCGGTCCACGCGCCAGGTCGAACGGACGGAGCGCCTCTTCGCGCATCAGTCGACGCGCTTCCTCCTCGCGCGGCTGTCCATCCAACCCAGCGAGCTCCACCACGGGCAGCTCGACCTCGGCTTCGGGCCGGATGACCTGGAGGGGCTGTGAATCACGAACGACGAAGTGCGTGCGCAGCACCTCATGGCGCTGAACGAGCGCGCGCAGCGACTGCCTCAGGGCCGCCACATCCAGCGAGCCCTCCAGTCGCAGCGCCGCGGGCAGGTTGTACGACGCAGTGCCGGGCTGGAGCTGATCCAGGAACCACAGGCGTTGCTGCGCGAACGACAGCGGAATCGCACCCGCCCGAGAGACAGGCGCCAGCTTCGCCGCGCCGTCGGATTCCCCCTGCGACAGCGCTCCGAGCCGCTTCGCGAGCAGCTCTACTGTCGGCGCCTCGAAGAGGTCCCGCAACGGCAACGTGACGCCCGTGGCGGAGCGCAGCTGCGCGACCAACCGCGTTCCCAACAGCGAGTGTCCACCCAGCTCGAAGAAGTGGTCGGTGGCACCGACCTGCTCGACCCGGAGGACCGAGGCGAACAGGGACGCAAGCAACTGCTCCGTCGGCGTGCGAGGCGCGACGAACTCCCGCGCGACAGGGACGAAGTCAGGCGCGGGGAGCGCCTTGCGGTCCACCTTGCCGCTGGGGCTCAGCGGGAGCGCGTCGAGGAAGACGAACGCGGACGGCACCATGTACTCGGGCAGGCGCTGGGAGAGCGCATCCCGGAGAGCCGAGGCGTCCTGTGACGTGGAGACGAGATAGGCGATGAGACGCGCCTCGTCGCGCACGGTGACGACCGCATCGGAGACGGACGGAACCGAACGCAGCGCGTTCTCGACTTCACCGAGTTCGATGCGGAAGCCGCGCAGCTTGACCTGGAAGTCGGAGCGGCCGAGGTACTCGAGGGTGCCGTCGGGGAGCCAGCGAGCAAGGTCACCGGTGCGGTAGAGGCGCGCGCCGGGAGAGTCGCTGAAGGCATCGGGGATGAAGCGCTCGGCGGTGAGGTGAGGAGAGCGCCAGTAGCCGAGGCCGACCTGGACACCGCCGATGAAGAGCTCGCCCGGGACGCCGACGGGAGAAGGCTGCCCCTGGGAGTCGAGGACGTAGAGGCGGGTATTGGCGACGGGCCTGCCGATGGGGATGGAGGAGAGGGAGGAGCC
>NZ_JAIQDF010000054.1:0-2333 GCF_020037055.1 Myxococcus sp. AS-1-15
TCCCCTCCCCACACCACCGCCACCGCCTCCGGCGTCCGCCTCGCCTGCGCCTCCACCAGCTCGTGCGCGCAGACCTCCCAACGAGACCCCGTGCTCGTCGCGTTCCAGTCCTCCAGCACCAGACGGCGATCCGCGTCGGACACCAGCGGGAGCTCGGAGACGCGGTGGAGCGGATTGGCGACAGCGCCCTCGAGCAGTCGCTCCAGGTGCACGACGAATCGCTCGGCCGACGCGGGCTCGTACAAGTCCGTGCGGTACTCCAGCGTGCCCGTCAGGCCCGTGGGCGTCTCCCGGAGCATCAGCGTGAAGTCGAACTTGGACGTGCCGCTGTCCACGTCCATCGCCTCGAAGGAGAGCCCCGGCGTGGACAGCTCCATGGGCGGGGTGTTGAGCAACACCATCGCCACCTGGAAGAACGGCGTGTGTCCCGGCTGTCGCTCCGGCTGGAGCACCTCGACCAGCTTCTCGAAGGGCACGTCCTGGTGCGAGTACGCGCCCAGCGTCGTCTCCCGCACCCGCCCCAGCAGCTCGCGGAACGTCGGGTCTCCGTCCAGCCTCGTGCGCAGCACCAGCGTGTTCACGAAGAAGCCGATCAACCCCTCTGTCTCCATCTGCTGGCGCCCGGCGATGGGAGCCCCCACGCAGATGTCGTCCTGTCCCGAGTAGCGCGCCAGCAGCGCCTGCAACCCCGCGAGCAGGCCCATGAACAGCGTCGCCCCTTCCCGCTGGCACAGGCTGACGAGGGAGCGGGTGAGCTCACGCGAGAGGTCCACCTTGAGCACCGCGCCCGGGTTGCGAGCCTCCACGGGGCGCGGCCGGTCCGTCGGCAGCTCCAACATGGCGGGAACCCCGTCGAGCTGTTTGCGCCACCAGTTCAGCTGCCGCTCGAGCACATCGCCCTGGAGCCACTCGCGCTGCTGGACAGCGTAGTCCGCGTACTGGATCGCCAACTCGGGCAAGGGGGACCGCCGGCCTTCACTGAAGGCCTCGTAGAGCGTGACCACCTCGCGGATGAGCACGGCGATGGACCACGCGTCCGCGATGATGTGATGCAGCGTCACGAGGAGCAGATGCTCACGCGCCCCCAACCGGAGCAGCGCCGTGCGCAGCAACGGCCCGCGTGTCAGGTCGAAGGGGCGACGGGCCTCGGCCCACGCCCGGCGGTGTGCTTCAGTCTCTCGCTCCGACTCGGAGAGCGGGGCCAGGTCCTGCACCGAGAGCAGGATTCGCGGGGGCGCGCTCCGGGAGATGACCTGCATGGGCCTGCCCTCGCGCGACTGGAAGACGGTGCGCAGGGACTGGTGACGCCGCACCAGCTCCGTGAAGGCCTGCTCCAGCGCGGGCACATCCAGCGCGCCCTTGAGCCGCAGCGCCGCGGGGATGTTGTAGAGGGGGCTGCCGGGCCTGTACTGGTCCAGGAACCACAGTCGCTGCTGGGCAAAAGAGAGCATCTCTTCCTCCGTGTCGCCCTGCTCGTTCTCGTTTCGGAATCTCGTCCGCGCCCGCATCGGCGTCGGTGCGCGGCTCTCCAGCGGAGGCATCTCGGCCTCGATGCGTCGGGCCAGCGCGGCCACGGACGGCGCCTCGAAGAGCATGCGCAACGGGAGCTCCCTGCGCAGGTGATGACGGATGCGAGCCATCGCCTGTGTCGCCAGCAGCGAGTGGCCGCCGAGGCTGAAGAAGCTGTCGGTGACGCTGACCCTCGGCAGCTTCAGCACCGACGCGAAGGCCTCCGCCAGCTGCGTCTCCAGCGTGTCCCTCGGCGCCACGAAGGGCGCCACGCCCCTCAGGCTCGCCAGGTCCGGCGCCGGCAGCTTCGCCCTCGCCACCTTCCCGCTCGGCGTCAGCGGCAGCGCCTCCAGCCTCACCAGCGCCGGCGGCACCATGTACTCCGGCAGCTTGCGCCCCAGTGCCTCCTTCAGCCCCTCCGGCTCCCACGCCGCCCCCGCCCTCGGCACCACATACCCCACCAGCCTCCTGTCCCCCGGCGTCTCCTCGTGCACCCCCACCGCCGCGTCCTTCACCCCCTCCAACTCACGCAGCGCCGCCTCCACCTCCGCCAACTCAATCCGGTATCCGCGCACCTTCACCTGCGCGTCCAACCGCCCCAGGAACTCCACCACCCCGTCGCCCCTCCACCTCGCCCTGTCCCCCGTCCGGTACAGCCTCGCCCCTACCTCCCGCGCATACCCGTCCGGCACGAAGCGCTTCGCCGTCAGCTCCGCCCTCTCGTGGTACCCCTGCGCCAGCTGCGCTCCTCCAATGTGCAGCTCTCCGGCCACCCCCACCGGACACAGCCTCCCCTTCTCATCCAGCACCAGCAGCTTCGTGTC
>NZ_JAIQDF010000055.1:0-2083 GCF_020037055.1 Myxococcus sp. AS-1-15
GCCCTGTGGGGCATGACGATGCCCTTGGGGATGCCGGTGCTGCCGGAGGTGTAGATGACGTAGGCGATGTCCTCGGGCGAGACGTGGATGGCGGGCGCCACCGAGGGGCGCAGAGCCACCGCGTCGGCCTCGGAGTCGACGAGGATGCGTCGAGCGGAGGAGGAGGCGGGGAGGACGGAGGAGAGGGAGGAGTGGGTGAGGACGACGGGCGCGCGGGTGTCCGCGAGCATGAAGGCCAGACGCTCAGCGGGGTAGTTGGGGTCGAGGGCGACGTAGAAGGCGCCGGCCTTGAGGGTGGCGAGGACGGCGACGGCCATGTCGAGGGACTTGTCGAGGCAGATGCCGACGGCACTGCCCGGAGAGACCCCGAGGGCGAGCAGGTGGTGGGCGAGCTGATTGGAGCGAGCGTCGAGCGCGGCGTAGGAGAGCGAGCGCGTACCGTCGGAGAGCGCGATGGCGTCAGGCGTACGGCGCACCTGGGCCTCCACCGGCCCATGCATCGTCGTGACGACATGCGACTCGCCCGACGTGTCATTCCAGGTGACGAGGATCTGCTGGCGCTCCTGTGCATCGAGCATCGGCAGTCGCCAGATGGACTGGCTGGGGTCGCGGACGGCGGACTGCAACAGTCGCTGCAAGTGCGCGCCCATCCGCATGGCCGTGGCCGGCGTGAACAGGTCGGTGTTGAACTCGAGCAGACCGCTGATGTCGTCGCCGTGGTCCGCGAGCAGCAATGACAGGTCGAACTTGGCGCTGCCGTGGGTGACGGTCATGGGGCCCGGCGCGGGGGCCGGCTCCTCACGACGGGGCTCACCACGAGCCTGACGCGGCGTGTTCTGCAACGCGAGCATCACCTGGAACAGCGGCGAACGGCTCAGGTCACGCTCGGGCTTCAGCTCATCGACGAGCTTCTCGAACGGCACGTCCTGGTGCGCATAGGCGCCGAGCGTCGTCTCCTTGAGCTGAGCGAGCAGCTCGCGGAACGACATCGTCCCGGTCAGCCGCGCACGCAGGGCGAGCGTGTTGGCGAAGAACCCGACGATGCCCTCCAGCTCCGTCTGCTGCCGGTTGGCGATGGGCGAGCCGACGACGATATCGTCCTGCCCCGAGTACCTCGCCATCAAGATGTGGAACGCGGCGAGCAGCACCATGAAGGGCGTGACGCCTTCGCGCTTGCACAGCGCACGGAGTGACTCGGTCAGCTCGGTGCTCAGGTGAACGGGCAGCGTTGCGCCGACATGCGTCTGCACGGGCGGTCGCGGTCGGTCGGTCGGAAGTTCCAGCGCATGTGGAGCGCTGGCGAGCTGCTGTCTCCACCAAGAGAGCTGCTGTTCCAGTGCCTCGTCCTTCAGCCAGCCGCGCTGCCACAGCGCGTAGTCCGCGTACTGGAACTCCAGCGGCGCGAGCGGAGACGGACGTCCCTGCGAGAACGCCTCGTAGAGCGCGCCCACTTCGCGCAGCAGGATTCCATTGGACCAGCCATCAGAGACGATGTGGTGCACCGTGACGAGGAGTACGTGGGTCTCTTCCGTCACGCGCAACAGGGACGCACGCAGCAGGGGCGAGCTCGTCAGGTTGAACGGCTTGCCGGACTCCTCGGAGGTCAACCGCCCCACCTCCGCGTCCAGCGCGGGACCCGTCAAATGTCGCAGGTCGATGACGGGGACCGACAGCTCGGCGTGCGGATGGATGACCTGGACCGCGGTGCCGTCCTTCTGCACGTGGAACGAGGTGCGCAGCGCCTCGTGTCGCTGCACCAGCTCCTGGATCGCCCGCTCCAGCGCGGCCGTATCCAGGTGGCCATCGAGCACCTTGCCCGAGTGGATGTTGTAGGAGGCGTTGTTGGGTTCCAGCCTGTCGAGGAACCACAGTCGCTGCTGAGCGAAGGACAGCGGCAGCGGCCCGGTACGAGGCGCCGCCACCAGCGGAGGCCGTGTGTTGGACGGGCCCTCACTCAGTGCTGCCTCGACCCGCTGCGCGAGCTCCCAGATGGTCGGCGCTTCGATGAGCGCACGCAGGGGCAGCTCGACCTGGAAGGCCTTGCGGATGCGGGAGACGACCTGGGTGGCGAGGAGGGAGTGGC
>NZ_JAIQDF010000056.1:0-1994 GCF_020037055.1 Myxococcus sp. AS-1-15
CATGGTGCGTCCTGAAGGACGAGAAAGAGGAGCACGTCCATGCTCCACCAGACCTGCGGGTGAGAGTCCCGTCCGGGTAGACACCGGAGTGCCCGGTAGCAGGCCCCAGCCGGTCGCCGAGAGGCGGCAGGCCACAGCGGGGCGTCAAAAGCCTCCGACAGGGAGGGAGCAAGAGCACGGGCCGCAACATGAAGTGAAGCCTGCCGCCTCGACAGAGACACAATGGGAGAGCCGAGCCGAGCATGTCACGGTGAAGGCCAGGTCCGCTGCGGACGAGTCCGGGTGTGAAGCAGCGGAACTCCCCGGGGTATGGGGCGCGGCACGTGTTCAAGGAGTGGTGGGGAACAGGAGAGACCCGACTGCGCAGCCGTCGTCGCGGCAGGGCCCCGCGTATAAGCCGAAGGCGAAAGCGAGGGGAGTGCAGCGGGAGTCCGAGGGGGCCGTAGTACCGATGAGGGGCGTGCAGGACAACGCGCCCGGAGGGAAGGGCCCCTGCTTGAGTGGTGCTTGGGTGGGAGGTAAGAGCGAGGGCATGAGCCGCCACGGCGGCTCCAATCTCCCCGGTGGACCAGAGTCCACCGACAAAGTTCGACGACTCCAGCGCAAGCTCTTCGTGGCAGCCAAGCGGTGCAAGGAGCGCCGTTTCCATGCGCTGTATGACCGAGTCCACCGGAGTGACGTCCTGTGGGAAGCGTGGGAGCGGGTTCGACGCAACAAGGGCGCGGCTGGCGTGGATGGAGTCACGCTGGCGGCGGTGGAGCGGTACGGCGCGCAGCGGCTGGTAGAGGAGCTGGGCGAGGTGCTGCGAGCAGGAGCGTACAGGCCGCCCGCGGTACTGAGGCGGTACATCCCCAAGGCGGACGGGAAGCGAAGGCCGCTGGGCATTCCGACGGTGAAGGACCGCATCGTGCAGATGGCGGTGAAGTTGGTGCTGGAGCCGGTATTCGAGGCGGACTTCCTGCCGTCCTCGTATGGCTTCCGGCCTCGCCGAAGCGCGTTGCAGGCCCTGGAGCGCATCCGGGAGGTAGTCAATGCCGGATGTCGCCACGTGCTCGACGCGGATATCCGCGATTACTTCGGCAGCATCGAGCATGAGCTGCTGATGGAGCGGGTGGAGCGACGGGTGTCGGACCGCAGGGTGCTCAAGCTGCTGAGGCAGTGGCTGAGTGCGGGAGTGGTAGAAGAGGGCCGGTACTCCGAGACGGTCTCGGGGACGCCGCAGGGCGGAGTGGTTTCTCCGTTGCTCTCCAACATCTACCTGCACTTCTTCGACAGCGTGTGGCAGCGACAGTGCGCGCGGGTAGGCGAGCTGGTGCGCTACGCGGATGACTTCGTGGTGCTGTGCAAAAGCCGCGAAGCTGTCGAGGAGGCTGAACGAAGAGTGCGAATCATCTTCGAGAGGCTGAAGCTACGACTGCATCCGGAGAAGACGCGGCGAGTGGAACTCACCGAGGGCAAGGAAGGCTTCGACTTCCTGGGCTGTCACCTGCATCAACGCATGTCGGGCAAGCTGCTGGAGGAGCGTGGCCTCAAGCGCTACTACCTGCACAGATGGCCGTCAGCGCGGAGCATGAAGCGGGTGAGGGCCCGGGTGAAGGAGCTGACGAGTCGTCAGCGGTACGGGGTGAAGGACGTGCGAGTCATCATCGCCGACCTGAATCCGGTGCTGCGAGGGTGGGGCAACTACTTCCGCAGCGGGAATGCAGCCCGGAAGTTCAATCAGCTCGACTCCTACGTGTGCAGGCGGCTGCACCAGTTCATGGTGAAGCGCAGGGGAAGGAACCTGCGAGCCGGACAGGCTCACGAGTGGAATCGGGAATGGTTCTGGGGACAGGGGCTCCACCGATTGCGTGGGACGATTCGTTACCCGAAACCGTGCATGCTGCACGACAACACTCTCGTTAAGCCGTATGCGGGAAAACCGCACGTACGGTTTGAAAGGAGGCGGGTGGAAACGGGCCGCTGACCGGTACCGCGCCACCCATCTACCAATG
>NZ_JAIQDF010000057.1:0-1949 GCF_020037055.1 Myxococcus sp. AS-1-15
ATCGACCAGCTCCAGCCTGGCAGCGCCGCCTACAACGTCCCTCTCGCCATCCACCTCTCCGGCGAGCTCTCCCTCCCAGCCCTCCAGCGCGCTCTCGACGCCCTCATGGCGCGTCACGAGTCCCTCCGCACCTCCTTCGCTCTCCACGACGGCCAGCCCTTCCAGCTCATCGCGCCGTCTCTCCCGCTGCCATTGACGTGTGTGGACCTGCGGCAGGTTCCCGTCGACGAGCGTGAGGAGCGACTCACGCAGCTCTCCGAGGAAGCGGCGCGACTGCCGTTCGACCTGAGCCAGGGACCGCTGATTCGAGCTGCCCTGCTTCGCGCGGACGACAGGAAGCACATCTTGCTGCTGACGATGCACCACATCGTCTCGGATGGCTGGTCCATGGATGTGCTCTTCCGCGAGCTGAACGCGCTCTACACCGCGTTCACCCGTGACGAGCCCTCGCCCCTGTCCGCGCTCCCCATCCAGTACGCGGACTTCGCGGTGTGGCAGCGTCAGTGGCTCCAGGGCGAGCGGCTCGATGCCCAGCTCTCATACTGGAAGGAGCAGCTCGCGGGTGCGCCGCCGTTCCTGCCGCTGCCGACGGACTTCCCGCGCCCCGCCATCCAGACGTTCCGGGGCGCGGTCGCGAGACGCACCCTGCCGCTGTCGTTGCTCGACTCGCTCAAGCGGCTGAGCCGGAAGGAGGGCACCACCCTCTTCATGACGCTGCTCGCGGGCTTCCAGGTGCTCCTGCGCCGCTACAGCGGACAGACGGACATCAGCGTCGGAACACCCATCGCGAACCGCAACCGCGCGGAGCTCGAGGGGCTCATCGGCTTCTTCGTCAACTCGCTGGTGATGCGCACCGACGTGTCCGGTGCGCCATCCTTCCGCGAGCTGCTGCGTCGCGTCCGCGAGGTCGCGCTCGGAGCCTATGCGCACCAGGACGTCCCCTTCGAGCAGGTCGTCGAAGCCCTGCAGCCCGAGCGGGACCCGAGCTACTCACCGCTCTTCCAGGTGATGTTCGCGCTCCAGAGTGGCGTCGAGCAGTCGCCGCCCACATCGGCCTTGTCGATGGAGTCGAGGGAGCTTCGGACGCACACGTCGAAGTTCGACCTCATCGTCGCCACGGTGGAGGGCTCCGAGGGGCTGGACTGCGCGGTCGAGTACAACACCGACCTCTTCACCCCGGACACCATCCACCGGATGCTGGGGCACTTCCAGACGCTGCTCACCGCTGCGGCGGAGCAGCCGGACACCCGCATCACCGGGCTCCCGCTCCTCACGGA
Source organism: Myxococcus sp. AS-1-15 (assembly GCF_020037055.1). Classification (NCBI taxonomy): domain Bacteria; kingdom Pseudomonadati; phylum Myxococcota; class Myxococcia; order Myxococcales; family Myxococcaceae; genus Myxococcus; species Myxococcus sp. AS-1-15. Next base: position 1,278 of record NZ_JAIQDF010000057.1, read on the forward strand.
GCCCGAGCGGAACAAGGTCCTCCTCGACTGGAACAAGACCTCCACCGAGTTCCCCCGGCACGGCTGCATCCATGAGCTGTTCTCCGTGCAGGCGCGAGCCACACCTCACGCGCTCGCGGTCCGCTTCGGAGACGAGTCGCTCACCTACGCGCAGTTGGAGACCCAGGCCAACCAGCTCGCGTGGCACCTCCAGGGCCTCGGTGTCGTCCCCGATACGCTGGTCGGCATCTACCTGGAGCGCTCGCCGTCACTCATCGTCGCGATGCTCGCGTGCCTCAAGGCCGGTGGGGCGTATCTGCCGCTGGACACGTCGTATCCGGTGGATCGCCTCTCGTTCATGCTCCGGGACGCGCGAGCCCCCATCCTCGTCACCACACAGGCGCTCTCCGGCAAGCTCTCCTCCGAGAGTGGGGTCCACGTCGTGGCGATGGACACGCAAGCAGAGGTGCTCGCCCGGCAGCCCCCCCGCGCGCCGCCCACTTCGACGCAGCCTTCGCATCTGGCGTACGCCATCTACACGTCGGGCTCGACGGGCCAGCCCAAGGGCATCCTCGTCCCCCACCTCGGCGTCGTCCGTCTCGTCCGCGACTCCGACTACATCCAGCTGTCCTCCCAGGACCGCGTCGCCCAGGTCTCCAACGCCTCCTTCGACGCCGCCACCTTTGAAATCTG
>NZ_JAIQDF010000058.1:0-1796 GCF_020037055.1 Myxococcus sp. AS-1-15
CCCTGCAATCGGGAAACCCACCACCACTTCCCGCTGCCCCGCGTGCCTCGACAGCACCACCTGGTACGCGCTCAGCAGCACCATGAAGGGTGTCACCCCTTCACGACGACTCACCTCCTCCACCTTCCTCCACAGTCCCTTCTCCCACCGCCGCTCCAACATCGCCCCACGGAAGCTCTGCGCCGCGGGCCTCGGCTTGTCCGTCACCAGCTCCAGTGCTGTCGGCGCCCCTTCCAACTGCTTGCGCCAGTACTCCACCTGCTGCTCCAACACCTCCCCCTGCAACCACCCTCGCTGCCACTCCGCATAGTCTCCGTACTGCACCGGCAACTCGCCCAACGGCGACGGCCTCCCCTCCACGTACGCCCCATAGAGCGCCGCCACTTCCCTCACCAACAGCCCCGTCGACCAACCGTCCGACACGATGTGGTGCATCACCACCACCAACACGTGCTCCTCCGCGGAGAGCCTCAGCAACGTCACCCTCAGCAGCGGCCCTCGCGCCAGATCGAACGGGAGCAACACCTCCTGCTCCACATGACGACGCGCCTCCGCCTCACGCGCGGACTCCGGGAGTCCCTCCAACTGGACCACGCGCAGGGGCACCTCGACTTCGGACAAAACACTCTGCACGGCCACGCCGTTCTCACTCCGGAACGTGGTGCGCAGGGCCTCATGACGGCGGACGAGCTCCTGGAACGTCCTCGCCAAGGCCTCGGTGTCCAGCGGACCGCTCATCCGCACGGCACCCGGCATGTTGTACGAAGCGCTGCCGGGCTCCAGTTGGTCCAGGAACCACAGTCGCTGCTGCGCGAAGGAGAGCCGCGCCGGCTGACCCTTGTCCTCACGAGGCTTCAACGGCGGCACCGCCAACGACGCCCCCGCTCGAATCAACCGGTCCACGCGCACCGCGAGCGACGCCACGGTGGGCGACACGAACAGCTCCCGCAGCGGGACCTCCAGGTTGAACGCGCTCCGAATCCGCGAGATGGCTCGCGTCGCCAGCAGCGAGTGTCCGCCCAGCTCGAAGAAGTGGCTGTGAATCCCCACCCTGTCGAGCCCCAGCACCTCCGCGAAGATCCCCGCCAGCAACTGCTCCGTCGCGGTCCCCGGCGCGACGAAGTCGACTCCCGCCGTCGCCCCCAGCTCCACCGCGGGCAGCGCCTTGCGATTCACCTTGCCACTCGGAGTCAGTGGCAATGACTCCAACACCGTCAGCGCGGAGGGAACCATGTACTCAGGCAGCCGGCCCACCAGATGCGCACGAAGCTCCGTAGGGTCGGGCCGCTCGGGATGCTCACGCGAGGGCACCACGTACGCCACCAGCTTCGCGCCCGCGGAGCCCTCGTCACGCACCACCGCCACCGCATCCCCCACCGCGGGATGCGCGCGCAGCACGGACTCGATTTCCCCCAGCTCGATGCGGAAGCCACGCAGCTTCACCTGGAAGTCGAGGCGGCCGAGGAACGCGAGCTCACCGTCGGGGAGCCAGCGCGCCTTGTCTCCCGTGCGGTACATGCGCGCACCCGGGACGGTGCTGAAGGGATTGGGAACGAACCGCTCCGCTGTCAGCGCTGGACGTTCCAGATAGCCACGCCCCACACCCTCGCCTGCCAGGAACAGCTCCCCGGGCACACCCACGGCGACAGGTTGGAGGTTCGCGTCCAGGACGTACGCCCGGACATTCGCCAGCGGGGCTCCAAGCGAAGGCCGCGCTGCTCCACGCACGGCACGCACCGTGGAGTCCACCGTGCACTCGGTGGGCCCATAGACGTTGAACGCGGTGATGCGCGGGT
>NZ_JAIQDF010000059.1:0-1712 GCF_020037055.1 Myxococcus sp. AS-1-15
GTCCCTGTCGACCGCTCCCAGCCGCTGCCTCTCTCCTTCGCCCAGCAGCGCCTCTGGTTCCTCGACCAGCTCCAGCCCGGCTCCTCCACCTACAACATCCCCTGGGTCCTCAAGCTCTCCGGCGCACTCGATGAGAACGCGCTGCGCCTCTCCATCAACTCGCTCATCCAGCGACATGAGGCTTTGCGTACTCGCTTCGCCGTTCACGAGGGTCAGCCCGTCCAGCTCATCGACCGGGACTTCTCTCTGGAGCTGCCGGTCACCGACCTCTCCTCGCGCTCGGAACAGGAGCGAGAGGCCGAGGCCCAGCGGTTGGCCTCGCAGGAGGCACTGCGTCCGTTCGACCTCGCGCAGGGGCCCGTGGTCAGGGCGTCACTCGTCCGCCGGACCGCATCGCAGCATCTGCTGCTCGTCACCGTTCACCACATCGCGTCCGACGGCTGGTCCATTGCCGTCATCCTGCGCGAACTCGCAGCCCTCTACCGTCAGTTCTCCGGGGGAGAGGCCGCGCAGCTCGCCCCCCTGCCCATCCAGTACGCCGACTTCTCCGTCTGGCAGCGCCAGTGGCTCCACGGCGACGTCCTCGCCTCCGAGCTCGGCTGGTGGCGTCAGCAACTCTCGGGCGCCGCTTCCGCGCTCGAGCTGCCCACCGACAAGCCTCGCCCCGCCGTTCAGTCCTACCGCGGCGCCGTGCTCCCCATCGAGCTCTCTCGGGAACTCACTCTGGCCGTCAAGGCCCTGGCCCAGCGCGAGGGCGCCACGCCCTTCATGGTCTTGCTGGCTTCCTTCCAGCTCCTGCTCTCTCGCTACTCGGGACAGGACGACGTCTCCGTGGGTTCGCCGGTCGCCAACCGGAACCGCTCCGAGACGGAGGGCCTCATCGGCTTCTTCGTCAACACCCTCGTCTTCCGCGCCCGGATCGATGGCAGGCAGTCCTTCCGCGAGCTGCTGGGACAGGTGCGCCTGAACACCCTCGCGGCTTATGAGCATCAGGATGTCCCCTTCGAGAAGCTCGTCGAGGAACTCCAGCCCCAGCGTGACCTGAGCCGCTCCCCGCTCTTCCAGGTCACCCTCACGCTACAGAACGCACCCGAGGCCGCCCTCGCGCTCTCGGGCCTGGTGCTCGAGCCGGTCCCCGCTGAAATCAGCACATCGAAGTATGACTTCAGCCTGTTGTTCGATGAAGGAGACCGGTTCTCGGGCGTCCTCAACTACAACACCGACCTGTTCGAAGCGGCCACCATGCAGGGCCTGCTTCGCCACTTCACCGTGCTGCTCGAGACGGCCGTCTCTCGGCCCGAGCAGTCTCTGAGCACGCTCTCGGCACTGAGTTCTCACGAGAAGCAGCAGGTGCTCTCGACGTGGAACGAGACAGCCCGGGCGTATCCGCGCAGCGCGAGCGTGCATGCGCTGTTCGAACAGCAGGTGGCCCGTTCACCCGATGCCGTCGCCGTCGTCGCGGGAGATGAGGCTGTCACCTACTCGCAGCTCGACACGCGCTCCAACCAGCTTGCCCACCACCTGCGCGCACTGGGTGTCCTCCCCGGCTCTCGCGTCGCTGTTCGCCTCGACCGCTCCGCGGACCTCATCGTCTCCCTGCTGGCCATCCTCAAGGCCGGCGCGTCCTACGTCCCTCTCGACAAGGCCTGGCCCTCCGAGCGCCTCTCCTTCGTCCTCCGCGAGTCCGGCGCAGGCGTCCTCGTCTCCCACTC